>CAZDAG010000001.1:0-295900 GCA_964503655.1 uncultured Clostridia bacterium
TCTTTTCAAGCTCTGCTTCCTGCTTCGCTCTCGCGAGTTCGCGTTCCGCTTCGAGCTTTTCCTGCTGCAATTTGCGTTCTTCTTCCAAACGCTCCTGCTGCAAACGGCGTTCCTCCTCGCGGCGTTGCCTCTCCTCTTCCTTGCGAGCCTTTTCTTCCTCTTTGCGCGCTTTAATTTCCTCGCGCTGTTCTTTGGTCTTATGGCGTTTCTTTGCTACAACTATTATGATTATAAGCAATATAATCAACGCCAAAGCTATTAACAGCCAAGCCCAAATAGGCAAGCCAAGCCAGGTCTTGGACAACGCGTCTTTAATGG
This sequence comes from uncultured Clostridia bacterium, assembly GCA_964503655.1. GTDB lineage: Bacteria > Bacillota > Clostridia > Christensenellales > Borkfalkiaceae > Coproplasma. The sequence goes on from CAZDAG010000001.1 coordinate 319, forward strand.
TACTCATAAACGCCGCCGCGCCGCTCTTGGGCACGGTGTACGCCGCCTGCGGTGACGTAGTGAGCTGAAGCATAGGGTCGTAATTTGCGCCCTTGAATTCTATATCCTTTGCGTCCGCGCTGTTGGGGTCAAGGTAAGCCGCTACTTTGTATTTGTCTCCGCCCTTGATTGTAAACTCGCCGGTAAGAGGATTGCCGTCCAAATCGAAGTATGCGGTTTCAAATGCGAGTCTGGGGTTGTCGCCCAACGTCAGCGCTTTTATAGTTGCAGGTACGCCGTTAAAGCTCAAGCTTGCGCCGTCTTTCGCAAAGTTCCACGCATTTTTGGTTGTAGTATCATATACGTACTTTTCAATAGTCCAGGGTATGGATGCCGTGGTCTTATCACCGGACAGAACAGGCAAGGCTATTTCGCCGTCTACCAGAGCCTTTACGGGCTTTTTAGTCGTTGCCTGGGTCGAAGCGGGAAGCTTGAATACGTAGTTGCCCGCGTACGCGTCTTTAATCTTTATTACTGCCGTGTAAGTGTTCGCGTGGTACGCTTCGTGTACCGAAGACAGATCCCACTCCATATATGTTGCATCCCAACCGTCCAACTGATTTTCAAGCTGTTGGTCAAGTCCGTTGAAGGTGAACGTTACGCCTGCTTTCAAAGCGGGTACCGTTATCTCTTTCGGCTTGATTTCAAAATCAAGACGGTCGCTCGTAAGCGCGTACTGCGCGTCCATACTGCTTGCAAGTGTAAATTTCAGCGTATACTTGCCTGCGTCAAGCTGCGAGTAATCCTGCGCCGTTGCATCTGCATTTACAAGGGTTGCGCCGAGGTAAAGCGCTACCGTGTACTGGTTAGGCTGCAATATTACGTGAGGCGTATTTATTGCAATCTCGTACGCGTCTGCAATATTCACACTGCCGCCGTAGGTAATTGAGGTAACAGTACCTGCAGTTACGTCTACCGCCTTTCTGTTATCGCCTACGGTTATACGCTTATCCACAGGGTCGCCAGTAGTATCAAAGACGTACTGCGGAACATCGCCGGAAGAACCCATCATCGGAACATTCTCAAGCACCGCTTTCACGAATACCTGTTTAGGGTTCTGCGAATTCGCGTTCATTCCCGTAGGGTCTATGATATAACCTATATTCTTATGATTTTTAATATCATAGCCGCCGGTAATCTGGCTGCCTATTACGCCGCTGTTGTCCGTGTAGTACTCGTATTTAATATACTGCAATGCATCCGCAGGGAAATTGCTCGTATCAAGCTCGTAAACGTAGTAAGGCATGCCGTGGGCGTCCTTTACGGGGTCGCCGTTACTATCCGTGAGCTGTACTCTGTTCCACTTGACCGCAAGTTTCTTGCCCGTGGTCTTCATGGTGTAGGACATCTGGTGCTCGTTCTGTCCCGACTTCGCCTTGTGGTTGCTGTCGAACGTGAAGTCCAAATCAAAGGTCACGTCGCCCGGTCCGAACTGGTTGCCGTAGTTGGAGACCGCAGGCGCGCCCGTAACCCCGAGGCTTGTCGTTGCAGTCAAAGGCACGCGCACTTCGAAATACGTGGTCGCGCCGTCCGATTCGGGAGGGTTGGTCGAATTATACTCCGTCCAATTTATTCCGCCGTCCGTTGTGTACTCGAACTTGACGTTGGAAAGGTCTACTTCTTTCTTGTCTATTGTCCACTGGAATGTAACTTCGCACTTACTGTCGCTGATATACGTATAAGTACCCTCGCCGGCGTAAGTGTAAGTGCCGCCCGACGGGTCGGGGAACTTACTGCTCGACTGTTCAGACGCTGGTATTTCTATGGTTACCTTTGCAGTGTAAGTGTTTGCGTCAGACTTGGAATAGTCCTGTCCGTAAGTTGTAGTCCAGGTATTGGGAATACCTGTGATTGACATTGTGTATAAAACCGCGCTGCCGGAGACTTTATCGTAGGACAGCGTTGCACCGGTATAATTTGCAGGGTTTGCCATTGAAGCAGTCTGATACTGCCACTTTACGCCATCTACTGACGCTACGCCTGCAGAAATTACAAGCTTCTGCGCCGCCACTTCGTTTTTAACGGGTGAAACGTTTGTATCGTTTGTAGATATTTTATAATTCCTGTTTACGTTTGCGCCGCTTGCATCATTTGAAAGTTTTGCGCACAGATAATAATTGTCAACGCCGTAGCTGTCAAACGCGGTCGCGTCCAACTTGGTAGTATCGGGTACACCCGTTGTGTACAAGGAATTTTGTACAGACTTGTTAGTGTCGCTGTACCAGTACAAATCTACCGTAACAGAATCACCGCCTATAACGCCGTTTATACTCTGAACAGTTAAATATGAAGTATTTGGTGTGAATTCACCTAGTTTCCAGGAGAAACCGCCCGTAGCAACCGGTGAACCAAACGTAACGCTTACGGCAGCTCTGGCCATAGTAAACGCAACTTTCTTGTCTGACGCCACGCCCGAAGCCCATTTATAGTTTTTAGTATCCACCAAGCCGATTGTTACTTTATATTCGCCTGCATCCGTTGCCGCAACTTTTACGATTGAGCCGCTGTCGTTCAGGGTCACAGAATAATTACCGCTACCGTCCGCCCAGCTGTTTGTTCCCGTTGAGGTCAAGGTTATCGTGCTGCCGTTATTGGGCTTAACTTCTACACCCGTGACTTTTACTATATAATTATTGTTTATATCCTTATCGTAGTTAGCAAAACTGAAATCCTGCGCAGTGCCGTTATACGTAGGCGTTCCGCTCAATGTGGGCAAGGTAACTTCTTTTTGGTTGATTTTAAATTTGAAGTATCTTACCGTGTCACTCTCGTCGCCGGCTCCTTTACTGGGATCGGGGTTACCTAAAAACTTGTAACCGGCATCAACCGCATCAGAATTCAACTCAACCTTAACATCGTATTCATCCACGTCTATCATATCGGTGGTAGGGTTAGCGGTAGGATAAGTCAAATCCATTAAACCGCTATCATACCAGGCTTTATCGTCAGCATCTATTTCGCTATCGTCGATGTCTCGCAGATTACCGTTGTAAGTCACTTCTACGTCTTTCGGCCCTACTACAAATTTACTTAAATTTAAGTGAACAGCGGGACGAACCCCGAATGTATTATTAGCGCCCCTAGTACTTACGCTTCCGGAAGTATTGATAGCATGAGCATCATAGTAACTTGATGAATACCCTGTTCGAAGCCACTGGTCTCCAGAACTACCGATATTGCTCCAATGCTGACTTGAACACTTCCATTCTCCTCCCGATTTAGCTTCCGCCAGCGATGGTAAAAAAAGGTTATCCTCCGTCCACTCGGTTGAATATCCTGTTTCGCTGTAAGATCCGGTCTCATTTCTGCCGCTGCCGAATGCAACTGTGCCGGCAGGAAGGATATATTTAGAGTACTGTCCATCTTTTGCAAAATCTTTGAGATCGTCAACGGCGAGAGGCGCCTTCGTCGCCGAGGGTGATTTTACATTATTCTGATATTTGGTGCAGCCAGTGCCGTTGACGGAATAATCACCATAATAATAGCCAAGACTGGTTTTACCTGCATTTATAGCCGCATGTATCCAGCTTGTTGCGTAATTGTTGTTTCTAGGATCTGCTGTTGCTTTTGATATCGTACCGTCAGACCAATAATAATTGTCTATAGAGTATTTAAGCCAAAGGGTAAGCACTGCGTTGCCTTCTTTTGCGGTAGCATATACTGGCCACCAAACTTTACCGCCAAAAGTTATTTCACTGCTACCGAAATTGTTAGCATTAAGAGTACTGGAATTGTCAATTAAATCTTTTTGCAAATCCAATATGCTACTGTAACCGGCGGCAGAGGCTAACGCACTGAGATCCGATTCTGCAATCGGCAAGCTGCTATCCGCGCGCGCAGTTTTTGTTTTGTTTTTCGGCAATGCAAAACCTACGCCGAGCGCTATCAGCGCGGCGCAAAGCATTGCAAGAATTACCGTTAATAAATTCCCTCTCTTAAGTTTCATATACTTTCCTCCTGTTACCTTGGGGTAAGCGGCGGCGCGGTTTGCCACATTCGCACACATCCTTTTTAGATTTGCGCCGCCGCTTAAAATTCCCAAGTTTTCCTCTTCTTTTACCCTGCGGATAAAATCAGATGACGTGGTACTGTTTTTCCAAAAACTCCCGTTTTTCCATTAAGGTATACTTTTTTGTAAAAAATATATTGACAGAATTCAAGGCATATAATATAATAAACACACTCAAAAATGCCCCAAAGCCCCCTTTTTTAAGGGTTTTTGCAATTTCCAAAAAGGTATACATTTTTGGAATTTTTTTTATTTTTTACCCTATTTTTCGGAATTTTTTCCTGTCCGACGGTAAAAAAGGCATTATAAAAGCGGTACGGCAATATGCCGTACCGCTTTAAAAACAAAACACGGTTCGGTATATTGCCGAACCGTGTTTTTAATTATTCTTTATAAAGGAATCTGTGGCAGTTGTCGCATTCTGTCACACCGCCGCCGGAAACTTTCTCTTTTCCGACAAGTGAAAGCTCCATACCGCATTTAGGGCAACGCTGGTCTTTCGTTATCGCGCAGATTATGGGGAATATGCGCTCGCTGCGTTTCATCTGATATTTTTTGAGAACTTCGGGGTCAATTTTTGCGGCAAGTTTTTCAAGCTCGGCTTTGACCGCGTTCATTTCCGCTATCTTTGCTTTTTTGTATTCCTGATAGACCGCGGAAAACTCCTGATACTGCTTCTGAACGGCAATAGTCTTTTTCTTCATAGCCTTGTACTCTTCGTCGGCGTCTTTAACCGTCTTTGCAAGAGTTGCGACCTCGGCTTTTATTGCCTTTAACTTTTCCGAAATCTGGGTAGCGTTCTTTTTGTAGAAAGAAATGTCCGCGCCCTCTTCCACTAACTCGTCAAGGTTTTCAAAATCTTTTAAAGTTTCCTCGATTTCGGCGTACTTCTCGTCAAGCAGTTTCAAAGCCGCGTTAAGCTCGCGCGCCTTGGCATCGAGGTTATCAAGCTTTTCGGGCGCTTTCATTAAAAAGCTTTTCGCCTGCGAAAAGTTTTTCCACTCTTCCGAGCCTTGCGCGTCATGCTCTATTTTCAGAAGTTTTGAATCCTCTTCCTGATACAATAAAAGCTGTTTTACCTGTTCCATAAATTTTCTCCTTATTTTTTACATAAGTTCCGCGTCGCAAAAATACGCCGTCGGAACGGATAACTCTTTTGAAATGCGCGAATATATTTTTTCAAAGCCGTAGTTTTCCGCGCAATAGTGCGTGAGCTGAATTACGTTTATTCCGCGGCCTAATATAGCGGTTATTTCGTGGTGCTTAATATCCGACGAAACGAAAACGTCCGCGCCGTTTTCCGCGGCGAAGGCAATCGCCTTGTCGTCGCAGCCCGCGCCGCAAAATGACGCTACTTTTTTGACCTGTCTATTTTTGCCGTAGGAAAGCGCGCGATCGGACCCGAAGGTCTTTTTTACTCTTTCAACGAATTCTTTGAAATTTTCGCTCTTTACGCCGTAAACCCTGCCGTAGCCGCCGTTATCAAGCTTTGCAAGAATTTCGGGGTTGTCGCCGCCCAGTCCTTTCATCAGGTGGTAGTCTATCCCCTGCGGCGCAGCGTCAAAATTCAGGTGCATTGAAATTACGGAAATTCCGCATTTTAAACATTCGGCAAGCGCTTTCGCCTGCGGATCGCGCGTTAAATCGAGCTTGGAAATTCCGCCGTAAATTGCAGGATGATGGGTCACTATTAAATTATAGCCCCCTTCTTTTGCTTTTTGTACGCTGTTTTCAGATAAATCGAGCGAAAACAAAGCGCCGTTTATATCCTTGCCGCAGTTTATAATAATTCCGCTGTTGTCGTACATGCCGAATTTTTTGCAAAACTCGTCGGAAAGAGCTACGGGCGCAACTTTTTCAAGGACGGTCAGTACTTCATTTAATTTCACCCTTTAACACTCCTTGCATAAAGTCTATCGATTTTTGAACGCTCTCGCGCGAGTTTTCGGACATTCCACGCGAAAGATAGCTTTTTTTCTTTTCAATTTCCGTATTTAAAAAATCGGAAAATACCGGATTTTTAAGGCTGTCCGCGCCGTATTCGAGTTGAGCCTTTGAATAGCTTTGCTTTTCGCCGCGGTTTTTACCTTTTATTATGTAGTAATAGTTTTTGCCGTCCGTAAAAATATCGTCGGAGGTTATAAAACAGCCGCTGTTCAAAAGAAAGCTACGCAGCTCCTTTGCATTTTTCATAGGCTGAAAAATAAAGCTTTGCGGTATTTCGCTATTTTGCAGAATTTTTATTATCTCTTCGCCGCCTATGCCTGCAATCAGTACGCTGTCCGCGCCTTTGACCTTTTCCAGACCGTCGCAGCATACGGAGGCGCAAACGCCCTTTTGAATATAATCCGCCAGTAAGGTCTGCGCTTTTGACAGGCTTTTTTCGCTTATGTCCGAAACGATTGCCCTTTCGCACAGCCCGTTATCGAGCATAAATTTCGTGCAATAGCCGTGGTCGCACGCAACGTCTGCAAAAACGGCGCATTTTTCAAGGTACGAACAAAGCTTTGTTATCCTGTCCATTTAGGTATCGAGGAAATCTTTCAGATGCTTTGAACGTGAAGGATGACGGAGTTTTCTCAAAGCCTTTGCTTCAATCTGACGGATACGCTCACGGGTAACATTGAATTCTTTGCCCACCTCTTCAAGGGTGCGAGGTCTGCCGTCGTCTACGCCGTATCTTAAACGCAAAACTTTCTCTTCGCGCGGCGTAAGGCTGTTCAAAACGGACAAGAGAGTCTCTTTCAGCATCGTAGTAGAAACGCTGTCCGAAGGTGTTTCGGTTGACTCGTCCTCGATAAAGTCTCCGAGGTGGCTGTCGTCCTCTTCGCCGATAGGCGTTTCCAAAGACACGGGGTCCTGCGCTATTTTCTGAATTTCGCGCACGCGCTCTTCTGTAATATGCATTTCTTCCGCGACTTCCGCAGGTGTCGGCTCTCTGCCGAATTTCTGCAAAAGAAGACGCGAAACGCGGGTAAGTTTGTTAATGGTTTCAACCATATGAACGGGAATTCTAATGGTTCTTGCCTGGTCTGCAATGGCGCGAGTAATCGCCTGACGAATCCACCAGGTTGCGTAGGTCGAAAATTTAAAGCCCTTCTGGTAGTCGAATTTTTCAACCGCCTTCATAAGACCGAGGTTGCCTTCTTGAATTAAATCGAGGAAAAGCATACCGCGTCCGACGTACCTCTTTGCAATGGATACGACCAGTCTCAAATTGGCTTCGGAGAGCTTTTTCTTCGCTTCCGTATCGCCTTCCTGCATTCTGCGCGCAAGCTCAATTTCATCGTCCGCGGAAAGCAACGGTACCCTGCCTATGTCCTTTAAATACATTTTAACGGGGTCGTCAAGACCTATGTCCGAAAGGGCCTGCTCGTACAGTTCCCTGTCGCGCTCGGCTTCGTCGATAATCTGAATACCCGCCTCGGCTATGGACTTGTAAACGAAATCCATCTGATTGGGAGTGGTTTCGTACTTTTCCATAATGTCGCAAAGACTGTTGGTCGTTATACTGCCCTTTAAGCCGTAATTATCGATAATCTGCTTTAATATTTCGTTAAGTTTCTGTTCGGATAAACTCATTACTTATCTCCGCTTTTTAATTTTTCCTTTTGTTTTATAAGTTCCTGCAAACGCAGGGCGTTTTCCTTTCTTTTTGCAACGTCGCTTTCGCTCTCGCAAATTGCTTTAAGCGCGGCTATTTGTCCGTCTATAAAATTGAGTTTGAGTTTTAATATACAGTCGTCAAAATATCTTTCCGACGTTTGGCTTGATAACGTATTTCCGTCGTTCAAGTCAAGTATTTTGCTTAACTCGTCGTACTCGGGCGTCTTCTCTTCGAAAAACTCAAAAAGCTCGGAAGTCTGCACTTTTTCGTCCATAAGTTTTTTCGAGTTGAGATATTTTGCGATAATCAGATGAACGTCGTTATCAAAAGGTATTTCCGAAATGTCTTTGTCCTGCGTGTACTTCGCGCCGAAAAGATACGCCGCTATTACGAAGCGCGAGGCTTTCACCGTTACTGAAGAGACGTCCTTTCTAACCGTTTCTTTAACCGCTTCCGTCTTGCCCTGTTCGGGCAAGGCGCTTAAATCTCTCTTTAAAGATTCGTAGGTTATCCCCGTACTGTCGCGCAGCTGCTTTAAAAGCTCTTCCTGCTCCGCCGCGCTGTCCGCAGTTTTTATTACCTTAATTGCTTCGGAGACGTATTTGCGCTTATCCTCTGTCTTTGAAACGTCCAGACCGCGTCCGACCGTTTTAAGTTTGTAGTCGATAAGCGGCATTGCCGCGTCAAGGCACTTTTGGTAGCCCTCCGCGCCGCGCTGCTTTATAACGTCGTCGGGGTCAAGCCCTTCGGGCAGCGGAACGACCTTTACGTTCAAGCCCTCGCTCTTTAAAATTTCAAGTCCGCGCATATTCGCTTTCTGCCCCGCGCCGTCGCCGTCGTAGCTTATAAGCACGGTATCGGCGTAACGCTTTACAAGCCTCGCCTGCTCCTGCGTGAGCGAGGTTCCCATACTGGCGACTACGTTTTTAAAACCTGCCTGATATAGCGATATGGTATCCATATAACCTTCAACCATAATCACTTCTTTTATAGTTTGGGTTTTTCGCAGTCTTTTTAAAAGGTTGATATTATAAAGAGTTTTGCTCTTATTAAACAGAATAGTTTCTTTTGTGTTTTTGTATTTGGCAAATTCGGTCTTTTTCAGCACTCTGCCGCCGAATGCCACCACCTCGTCCATCGCGTTAATTACGGGATAAATAAGTCTGCCGCCCTGCGCGTCGGTGAGTCTGCCGTCCACTTCGTTGACCGCGCCGCTGTCAATAATGTCCTGTTTAGAATAACCCTTCGCAAGAAGAAATTTTGGTAAATCGGTATAGTTTAAACTTGCGCCCAGTCCGAAAGTCCTTACAATGTTGGCCGGAATTTCGCGCTTTAATATGTACTCTACGTGCGCTTCGGCTTTACCGGAATTGAGGTTGTCCAGATAAAAATGCGCGCAATCGTTCATTATCTTTAAAACGGTGTCGCGTTTTCTTTTAAGCTCTACCGTCTTCTGATTGTCGAAGCCTGTCTGCGGCATCTGAAGTCCGGCTTTTTCGGCAAGCAGCTTCACCGCGTCCATAAAGTCGATATTTTCCAATTCGCAGACGAACTTTATTACGTCGCCCGATTCGCCGCAGCCGAAGCAGTGATAATACTGGTCAGCTTCGTTTATAATAAACGACGGCGTTTTTTCATGGTGAAAGGGGCAGCACGCCCAATAACTGCTGCCGCGCCGCTCTAAATTGAGGTAGCCGCCTGCGACTTCTACGATATTTACTTTTTCTTTAAGAGTTATTAAAAACTCCTGTAAAGCAGTTGCCATCTTTTACTTGATTTCGTTTATAAAAGCCCAGCCTTTAGGAACGAAAATATTATTGAACATATATAATGCGTATCTGTCCGTCATTGACGAAAGGTAATCACACACCACCTGCTCTTTCGGGTAATTGTCCAAAAGCGCCACATAAGTTTTAGGCAAGTCGGAAACATTTGAAACGAAGTGCGAATACATTGCGGACAGCATTCTTTCCGCTTTCTCTTCCTCGCCGCGCGCGGAGTCTGTGAAATAAACTCTTTCGAACATAAACTCGCGCAGTTTTTCACTGGCAAGCTCAACTTCGGGATCCATTTCAACTATATTCTTACCCTTTGAGCGGTTGTATATAGAAGTTATCGCCGTATTAATTCTTTCGCGCGAACCTACGCCCAAAACGTTTGAAATTTCCTTGGGAATATCTTTATATTTCAGAATTCCTGCGCGGACCGCGTCGTCAAGGTCGTGATTTATATAAGCTATTCTGTCAGCAAGCGAAACGCATTTGCCTTCGAGCGTTACGGGATTTCCGCTGGTTTTGTGGTTTAAAATTCCGTCGCGCACTTCAAAAGTAAGATTTAGCCCCTTACCGTCCTTTTCCAGAACTTCAACTACGCGTAGCGACTGCACGTTGTGCTGAAAGCCGTCTGGCGCGAGTTTGTTCAGAATTCTCTCGCCGCTATGTCCGAAAGGCGTGTGACCCAAATCGTGTCCGAGTGCGATAGCTTCCGCCAGATCTTCGTTTAACGACAGGGCGCGCGCAATACTTCTTGCAATCTGCGCTACGTCAAGCGTATGAGTAAGACGGGTTACGTAGTGGTCGCCCTCTGGCGAGAAAAACACCTGCGTTTTGTTTTTAAGCCGCCTGAACGATTTGCAGTAGATAAGCCTGTCCCTGTCGCGCTGATATTCCGTCCGCATTGCGCAAGGCGGCTCTTTCCTGTCCCTGCCGCGCGTATCTTTTGAATACGCCGCATAAGGCGAGAAAAAAGCCTGCTCCATTGCATACGTCTTTTCTTTTAACGACTTAAATTCCATTCCGTTTATATATTACGAAAAAAATTTGTAATTTCCTTTTTTTTAACAAAAATTTACTTTTTTATTTTGCGAAGCCGCCGCCGACCGAAAGGACTTCGCCCGTAACGTAGTCCGCGTCGGCAAGATATAAGCACGCCTTTGCTACGTCTTCGGGATAGCCTATTCTGCCAAGCGGAATACCGTCGATAAGCTGCTCCATCTCATCGCCCGTAAGATGCGAATTCATTCCCGTATCGATTACGCCGGGTGACACGCAGTTTACGCGCACCTTTGAAGGAGCAAGTTCTTTTGCCAGCGCTTTTGTAAAGCCGATTACCGCGCCCTTTGACGCGGAATACGCGACCTCGCAGCTTGCGCCGACCTCGCCCCAGATAGAGCCGATATTAATTATGCAACCGCCGCCGCAACCGATCATTTTATCAGCGACAAGACGGCAGCAGTGATATACTCCCTTTACGTTGACCGCAAAAACTTTATCCCAGTCCGCGGCAGTCGTATCTTGTATAACGCGTATCAAGGAAATTCCCGCGTTGTTCACAAGTACGTCAAGTCTGTCGTAAATGCCGAAAAACTCCCTGAACATCGCCCTGACCTGCATCTCGTCAGAAACGTCCGCGCGGAGCAGTATAGGGCAGTAACCTAAAATATTAAATTCTTCCTGCGTGGCGAGCGCGCTCTCTTCGTCGCTGTCGTAGTTAATGACGACTTCGTACCCCTGCTGCATAAAAGCAAGGGCTATCGCCTTTCCTATTCCCTTTGTTCCGCCGGTTATCAACGCAGTTTTCATAAATTCATTATCCTTTGTACCGTTTGTTCGGGCGTAAGCCCGTCAGTGTCAATAATTATATCCGCCGCGTCCTCGTAAACGAGCGCTCGGTCCTCGTAAAGCTTATTTATCCGCTCTTCCACTCCGCCTGCAAGCAACGGTCTGGTAGTATCGCCCTTTAACCTCGCGATAAGCGTTTCGGGCTTGGCGCGCAGATAAATAATTTTTCCGCTCCTTTTTAAAAGTTTAACGTTTTCCTCTTTTAAAAGGCAGCCGCCTCCGGTTGCAATTACTATCCCGTCAATCGAACACAGCTTTTTTACCGCTGCAGTTTCAAGACGTCTGAAATACTGCTCGCCGTATCGCTCGAAAATCTCCGTGATATTTCCGTGTTCCTTTACGATTTCCGCGTCCGTGTCGTAAATTTTTGCGCCCGAACTTTCAAGCAGTTTTGCAACCGTTGTTTTGCCGCTGCCGGGCATTCCGGCAAGAACTATATTCATAATTTAAAGCTTTCCGCCGCGAGGATATAGCTGTTTTTGCCGAAACCGCAGATTACGCCTTTACAGACGGGAGAAATCACAGACGTGCGTCTGAACTCTTCCCTCGCATGGACGTTTGAAATATGCACCTCTATAACGGGAACGGTTATCGCTGAAATCGCGTCGCGTATAGCTATGCTGTAATGGGTGAACGCGCCGGCGTTCAGAATTACGCCGTCAAAACCTTCCTTTTGCGCGGACTGAATTTTGGTACAGATTTCGCCCTCTATATTGCTTTGATAAAACTCGCATTTATCGCCTTTGAAGTGCGCGGCTATCTCCGCGTTTATCTCTTCAAGGGTCTGTACGCCGTAAATTCCCTTTTCCCTTACGCCCGTCATATTAAGATTGACGCCGTTCAAAAACAGAAATTTCATATCTCCTCCTTATACTGCGTATAAAGTATTTTCGCCTGTTTTGCATTCGAGCTTTTGCCGAAGTATATACACTGCGAATAGTACGCCTGATAAAACAGCATTTGTTCGCCGTTAACCGCCTTTTTGCCAAGTCCCTTTGCAATTTCAAGAAACCTGCTTACGGGCGGAACGTAGATTAAATCAACCGCAACTTCGCATAAACTCAAAAGGCTTTCATCGACCGGCGATACGCCTTCCGTGGCGTGCATACCGACGCCCGTTGCGTTTATTATTGCGTAATATTGTTTATTTTCAAGATTTTCAAGCGAGCAGATACCTTCGAATTCGTCTGCAACCGCCTTTGCGTTTTTGTAATTTTTGTCGTAGATAAATACGCGCGCGCCGCCGTCGCAAAGTTTTTTGGCAACGCTTCTGCCTGCGCCGCCCGCGCCCAAAAGCAAAACGCTTTTATCTTTAACGGCAATCCCTTCCACTTCAAGCATAAGCATAAAGCCCATACCGTCTGTGTTGCTGCCCTTGCGCTCTTTCGAACAGACTGTATTTACCGCGCCGAAAGTCTGCGCGTCGCCCTCAACCGTATTGAGGTGCGGAATAACCGAAAGTTTATACGGTATAGTTACGTTAAACCCGTCGTATTCGGTTAAAAACTTTTCTATTTTATCCTCAAATTCGCTTTCGGGAATCGAAACCCTTTCGTATGTAATTTTATTGCCCAGTTTTTCAGCAATAAAATTATGAATTTGCGGACTTAAAGATTTTGAAACGTCTTTACCTATGACCGCAAGTTTAAGAGTTTGCATATTTCTCCTTTAAATAGCCGTTACATTCCTCAATCAGCTTTAAGTAGTCTTTTACGGAAAGTTTAATTTCAACGCTTTCGCCTACGCATTTGGGCGCGATAATTGAAATTTTGTCATCGTCGTTTTTCTTGTCGTACACGGCAAACCGCGCGGCTTTGCTGACGTCGCCGTAAACGGGAATTTTGCCTATTACCGAAGTTATCAGATTAACGATAGTTTCGGCGTAATTTTCTTCGCATTGTCCCAGTTTCTTTGCTATATAAAGCTCGTAGAACATTCCTATAAGCACGAATTCGCCGTGCGATTTTTTGCCGTAATAAAGTTCAAAGGCGTGACCTGTCGTATGACCCAAATTCAACGTCTTTCTCGCGCCGTTCAAATCATGCTCGTCAACCGTAACAACGTTTGCCTTATGTTGTATGCAGTCGGCGGTGATATCCTCTAAAAATTCTGCATTTTTTAAATCGTCCGCATTTTGCAGTTTTTCATAAATGCCTTTATCCAGCGCGCCGTACTTTATAATTTCGCCCAGTCCGCAGTTAATTTCCCTGTCGGGCAACGTCTTTAAAAACAGAGGATCTACTATCACCTCTTCGGGCTGATAGAAAGCGCCTATCAGGTTTTTAACCTTGTTGAAATCTATCGCTGTCTTTCCCCCGACCGAGCTGTCCACCTGCGCCAAAAGCGTAGTCGGAATTTGTACGAGATGAACGCCGCGCATATACAGCGACGCGGCAAGTCCCGCGATATCGCCGACAACTCCGCCGCCCAAAGCGACTACCGTACCGCTACGCTTTAAGCCTGCGTCTACCATTGCCTGCAAAATGGATAAAAGCGCGCGGCTGTTTTTGCTTTTTTCGCCTGCGCGTATGACCTTTACCGTTGCGCCTGCAAAAGTTTTTCCAATCAGGCTTCTGTAGATTGAATAAACGTTGGTATCCGTCACAACGAAAACGCCGCCGTCTCTGCGCGCGTACTTTTCAAACGCGCCGCTGCCGCAGTGTATAACGCTTTTTTGCGTGTTTGTATTTAAAACGATTTCTTTCATATTATTTCAACAATTCGTAACGCGCAATCACTTCGCGCATATTGTCGCCGCCAAGCCTTTTTGAAACAATGTCTGCAAGAGCGAAAGCAACCGCGCTTTCAAGAACTATTTCCGCCGCGCATATCGCCGCAACGTCGCTGCGCTCTTTTGATGCAACCGCAGATTTTTTGGTGATGTAATCAACCGTTTCAAGTCCGCACATAAGGGTCGGAATGGGTTTCATTGCGGCGCGCAATACTATCTCTTCGCCGTTTGACATTCCGCCCTCAATTCCGCCGGCGTTGTTGGTTTTGCGGCGGAAATTTCCATCGTAATAAATTTCGTCGTGAACCTGGCTTCCGACAAGGTCGGCGGCCTTAAAACCGAGTCCTACTTCAACGCCCTTGATAGCCTGCACGCTCATAACTGCAGCGCAGAGAATTGCGTCCAGTTTACCGCTATACTGCATACAGCTGCCGAAGCCGCTTTTTAAGCCTTTTACGCGTATTTCGATTACGCCGCCTGCGGTATCGCCGTTCTCTTTTAATGCATCTATCTTTTTTATTGCCTCGCGCTCTTTTTTGCCGTCAAGCATAAACAGAGGCTTGTCCTTTGCGCTTTCAAGCTGTTCGAATGCGTAATCGTTTTCGTCCGTTACTCCGCACACACTTTTAACGTAGCCCGAAACGCTCACGCCCAGCTGCTGCAAATACTGCTTTGCAATGCTGCCTGCGGCAACGCGCGCGGCGGTTTCCCTTGCGCTTGCGCGCTCTAAAATATTGCGCGCGTCGGTCTGGTCGTACTTAATCATGCCCGTAAGGTCGGCATGTCCCGGGCGTACGCAGGTGACCTGCCTTTGACTTACGTCGCAACCCTCGGGCGCCATAAACTCTTTCCAGTTTTCGTAATCCGCGTTAGCAATGCCGAAAGCAAGCGGACTGCCCAAAGTAAGGCGGTTTCTTACTCCGCTCAAAATTTCAACCTTGTCGCTCTCTATCTTCTGTCTGCCACCCCTGCCGTATCCGCTTTGGCGGTAAGCTAAACAGCGGTTGATTTCTTCGATATCAATTTCAAGATTTGACGGCAAACCCTCGATTATTCCTATAAGCGTTTTGCCGTGCGATTCGCCCGCAGTCACAAGTTTCATATATACTCCTATACGACGGCGTAGTCGTCTGCCGTAACTTCTATCGTTACCGTTCCGTATTCGTCCGTTCTGTAAATTTTTTCGCAACCGCAACCGGCAAGCGTCGAAAACAAACCGTTTGCGCTGTCTACGCTGTTGGTTGATATAACCGCGGTTTCGGGTTTTATCAAATCGTATAAAGGCGCGTAAACGGCGTTCTTGCTCCCGTGGTCGGAAACCTTTACAACGTCGCAGTTTTCAAGTCTAACGGCGCGGCCGTTAAAGTCGAAATAGTCCGCCGCGGTTTTGTAATTATCGCAGAGCTTTTTCAAAACCGTCTGCGACACGTCGCTTGTAAAAAGAAAGCTCGTCCCCGCATATTCCATCCAGATTACCGCGGACGCATTGTTCCTTGCCTCCGACGATTGCGGATTGTTTAACAGCGCCTTGTATTCGCCGTCGTCGTTACTCATTACGTACGGGGACAAAAATGAAAAGAAATAATCGCAATCTTTTCCGGTTACAATTTCGCCGTACTGACTGATAGCCATACTGTAACCGCTTGCCGCTATACAAAATTTTTTGTACTCGTCGGAGGTATATAAAAAGTCAAGCCCCGGCATAAAGATTTTCTTAACCGTTTTATACCTGATTATTTCCGTGAGTCCTCCGCAGTGTTCGGCGTTCACGTTCGTGCATACGAGATAGTCTATAACGTCTATATCGCATTTGTTTAAAAATTTTAAAATGCGCGCCTCGTTAGCCATACTGCCGTTGCCGCAGTCAATAAGCATATTTTTGCCGTCGGGAAGCTCTATAACAGTACAATCGCCGTAGCCGACGTCGACAAAACGCACGCGCATAACGCCGGTTTTTGCGCCTTTGTTTCTTACAACCATGTAGCTTGCAAGATATTTAACCGGAACGAATAAATTTGTTATTATCAGCGCCACCGCAACCGCCAGTGAAACGCACGCTATTATAATTGCCCTTATTCTGTTTTTTGAAAGTTTTTTCTTCTGCGCCATTTCAATTCAACTTATAATTATACAAATTTATTATACATTGATATAATTGAATTGTAAACAAAAATAAATAGCAATAATCAAATATAGCCGGATTTTGCCGTTTCCCGTTAACAAAAAATGCAACCGTTGCAGAAGCAACGGCTGCATTTTTTGGAGCTAATAGCCGGATTCGAACCGGCGACCTGCTGATTACGAATCAGCTGCTCTACCAGCTGAGCCATATTAGCATCACTTTTTATATTAAATTGTTCTTACGGCTTTTTCGCCAATTAGCTAATAGCCGTGTTTTGCCGTTTCCCAAAGAGAACCCTTTGCGCATTATATCTGAATTCTTTATATTAAGGTGCGCAAGCCGTCGCTACGCTCGGGCGGCAAAACTTCGCTTCGCTCGCGCGAACCAACAACCTGATAATTCAGCATCGTTTTGACTATTCAATTATAACAGATAAATAATATTTTGCAAGCAATTTTAAAGGTCAGCAACGAAAAATTTCAAAGGACGGGCTTACCTCCAGCGCAAAACATAAAATTGAGTCTATTAAAATATCTTATAATATGTTAAAGGATAAGCGAAATTTAGTGTTTATAACCGCCGTTTCGGCTGTGATTGCCGTCACCGTGATAATATGCGTATGCGCATTTTCATTCAGCGGCGGAAACGTTAAGTTTGAAACCTCTTACTACTTCGTCTGCTACCGCTCGTCCGATAACGCCGTTTCGGCAGGTTCTTTGTCAAGCGCCGTTTCAAGCTACGGCGGCGCCGGTTACATTTTGGACTACGACGGAAATTATTACGTGACCGTATCCTGCTACTACCGAGAAAACGACGCGAAGACAGTATGCGAAAGTCTTAAACGGCGCGATCTGGAATGCAACGTTTTATCGGTAAAAACAAACTCTTACCCCATAAAAAGCTATTCGGCAAAACGAAACGCCAAGCTTTATCAGGGCAATTTCAATACCCTAAATTCGCTCTCGCTGCTTGCTTACGAATGCGCAAACGGTCTGGACACCGGCGAATATAATCAGAGTAAGGCAAAAGACGTATTGGCGGCAATTAAAAACGGCTTGAACGGACTTAAAAACACGAACAAAAATAACTGCTTTACAAAAGCTTTGAGCGACCTGATTGACGAATGCGAAAATCTGGAAAACGGGTATCTGCTTTCAAAAGATATGCGCTATCTTCAGATTGCGATAACCGACAAAATAATAAATGCCGAACTGATTTAAAAAACTTTTGTAAAATTTGGAAAACTGCGCAAAATACGGATATGAACAGAAATTTTACCGCTTTTTGCGCGGCTATGTTTGCAAGCGCGCTGATTATCGCCTTTTGCGGCGGCTTCTGGTTGAAAGAGTCTACCTTCGCTCTTGCCGACACACCCAGTCCTGCGGTTAAGTCGGTCTACCTAACTTTTGACGACGGACCGAGCGACAAGGTAACACCTAAAATTCTGGACGTACTGAAAGAGGAAAACGTTAAAGCTACTTTTTTTATAATAGGCAGACAGGCGCGGACCAGAATGAATATTTTAAAACGCGCCTTTGACGAGGGACACACGCTGGGCGTACACTCCTATTCGCACGAGTACAATAAAATTTATAAATCTGCCCAAAGTCTTTTAGACGATATTGACGAGTGCAACGAGGTTATAAAATCGGTTACGGGGAACTATTCGGATATATACCGTTTCCCCGGCGGAAGCTTCGGGCTTTCTACCGCCCTGATTTCGGCGGTGACTTCGCACGGAATGAGATACGTTGACTGGAACGCCTCCACTCGCGACGCGGAAATTTACGACGCGACGCCGCAGCAGCTTTACGCCGCCGCGTTAACTACGGCCGCAAATACAGAAAGTATTGTATTGCTTGCGCACGACTCTACCACAAAATCGGCGACGGCGCAGGCACTGCGGAAAATTATCCGCCACTTCAAAGACGAGGGATACTTATTCAGCGCATTTTAAAAGCCGCAGAAAACTGCGGCTTTTTTCTTATTCAACTCCGTATTTGCTGCGGTACTCTTTCATTTTTGAAAGATATTCTTTACCGGGGATAATTCCCTCTTCAATCGCGGATATGATGTCCGCCATACTTACTATCGAATAAACTTTTACGCCGAATTCTTTATACGCTTCCTGCACCGCCGAAAGATTGCTTTCAAGCCCCTTTTCCATTCTGTCTACCGAAATTACCATGCCGGCGATTTTTACGTCCGCCGCCTGCTTGATTTTGGGAAGCATTTCGCGCAAGGCTTTGCCGGAGGTCATTACGTCCTCTATCAGAATGACCCTTTCGCCGTCGCAAAGTTGCTTACCGACGAAAAGTCCGCCCTCGCCGTGGTCCTTTACTTCCTTTCTGTCAAAGCAGTAATTGAGGTCCCTGCCGAAGTGGTTATGCAGCGAAATTGCGGTGGTTACCGCAAGGGGTATGCCCTTGTAAGCCGGACCTATAAGGGTGTCCGCTTTAATTTCGTTGTCCTCGATGCAACGCGCGTAGTACTCGCCCAGTTTTGCGAGCTGCGCGCCCGATTTATAATTGCCCGTATTGATAAAATAGGGCGCTTTTCTTCCGCTCTTTAAAGTAAATTCTCCGAATTTGAGAACTCCGTTGTCGACCATAAATTTAATGAATTGTTGTTTGTAAGTCATATTTTAACTCCTTTTTTATTGAGATATATCCATAAAGCGCTTTTAACCGCGCCGCCCGCGTAAAGCAGAACCGACGATATTACAAGTACTGCAAACAAATCGGGTACGAACGCGCAAACCACCCATAGCGGCGTTGCCAGAAAGATTACAGTAAACAGCAGTATTAACGTGGGCAAAACCGCGTGAACGGCAACGAGCAATGAAATTTTTTGCCAAAGCTTTCCGCGTGAAAGCCCCTTAATATGCAGCTTTATAAGCGCAAGAGGCAGTACGGCTATGGCGATAATTACAAGGTACAGCAAATCGTAAAGTAAATGATATACGGGATATTGCCAGTTTTCTATTTCATTAGGCTGCATTCCCAGTAGCATCAAAGTTACGCTCCAGTCAATCGAGTCCATCATACTCTGCGTGACCAGAAAATCGTTGGTATTAATAAGCACCGCTACGCCTAAATTTCTTTCGGGCAGAACGTATATACAGGACATGCCCGTTTCCACAAGACCGCTGTGTCTGTACACCGCCTCGTCAAGCGGCTCCTCTATACGGTTCCACCCCATGCAGTAGCGGTACGGAATTTCGCCGCCGACGTCAACGCCGTTTGTGAACATTTGCGTTACGCCCTCTTTTGATACGATAACTTTTTCGCCGTTGAGCGTTTTTATATACGATTGAAGGTATTTGCCGAGGTCCGCTGCTGACGACGACAAGTAGCCTGCAGGAACTGTTATCCAGTCGTTATAACCGGACGGATATTGCGGCTTTTTTTGAGCGTTGAAACCGAAATAATTTTCGTGGCCGCAGATTAGCCCGTTCGCCTCCGCCTTTTTCAAAGACGCGGCGGATTTATTCATTTCAAGCGGTTCGAAAATATTTTTCCCGACGTACTCTTCGTAGCTTTCGCCGCTGACACTTTCGATAATTTTTCCGAGCAACGTATAGTTTACGTTTGAATAGACGTGTTTGCCGCGGTTTTTGCCCGGTTTATAATTTTTTAACGTCTGGTAGGTTTCGATACCTGCGCTGTGATTTAAAAGCTGTAAGACAGTTATTTCTTCGCCGTATCTCGCGTCGGAAAGATAGGCGGAAATTTTTGAGTTTAAATTAATTTTGCCCTCTTCGCAGAGTTTCATAATGCAAAGCGCGGTAAAAGATTTACTGACCGAGCCGAGCAAAAAAGGCGTTTGCGTATCCGGACAATTTCCGTACGCTTTTTCAAACTGCGCGCTGTCCTTATCTACTATAACGACCGAAGCCGAGGGAATTCTCGCCGCCTTGAACGCTTTATTTAAGTAGTCGTCGATTTGCGCGTAGACTCCCGGATAAGTTGAATTTTCCGTTTCGGCGGTCGCGGTCAACGGTGCGGAAATACCTGCAATTACCAAAAGCGAAAGCAGTAGACATATTAAAAACTTTTTCATATTCAGCCGTTGAGTTTTAACGTGTCGACTATTTCCTTTACGCTTAAAATTCCGTGTCTGTCCAGCCAGTCGTTCATTTCGTCTATTATGCGCGGCATTGCGTTTGCGTCAGTAAAGTTTGCCGTTCCCACCTGCACTGCGCAAGCGCCCGCCATCATAAATTCAAGCGCGTCGACACCGCTCGTAATTCCGCCCATACCTATAACGGGAATTTCGACGCTGTGCGCCGCCTCGTAGACCATACGGAGCGCGACGGGCTTTATCCCTGCGCCCGAAACGCCGCCCGTATTGTTGGCGATAACCGGTTTACGTTTTTCAATATCTATCGCCATGCCTGTCAGCGTGTTTATAAGCGAAATACAGTCCGCTCCGCCCTTTTGCGCCGCCTGCGCGTTTACGGGGATACTTTCAACGTTGGGCGAAAGTTTGACCATGAGCGGAGTTTTTGTTAAACCGCTTTTTGAAACGCGGGTTACTTCCTTTATGCTTTCGGGTTTAATTCCGAAAGCCATACCACCCGCCTTTACATTGGGGCAGGAAATATTCAGCTCCACCATATCTACCAAGCCGTTTAATTTTGCGCAGATTTCGCCGTATTCGTCAAGCGTTTTACCGGCGACATTTGCGATTATTGCAACGCCCTTGCCCTTTAAAAAGCCGAGGTCGTATTTTATAAAGTGTTCCACCCCCGGATTTTGCAGACCGACGGCGTTTAAAATAACGCTTTTGCCCTCCGCAATTCTCGGCACGGGATTGCCGTCGCGCGGCTGCAGGGTCATACCCTTGGTGCTTACGCCGCCTATTTCAGAAATATCGTAAATTTCGTCGTACTCTCTGCCGAAGCCGAAAGTTCCGCTTGCGGCAATTACGGGATTTTTAAGTTTTACTCCGCAGATTTCTACGTTTAAGTTTGCCATAAGTTTTTCCTTGAATTTTTAATTAGTCGGGCAGGTCGGGCAGCTCGATTTTATCTGCAATTTCCGCAAATTGCGGCTGTTCAAAAGTTTGCTCCTGCTCCGCCTGTTCGGTTTCTTCAAACTCTTCAAACTGTTCCGTCCGCTCCGGTTCTTCAATCTGAATGATTTGTTCGGGCGGCGCAGGTTCTGCCGTTTGCTGTTCGGTTTGAGTTACCGGCTCCTGTTGCCTTGCCTCGGCAAGCTGCGTTTTTTCCAAAATTTCGCGCTTTTTCTTTTGGTAAATATACTGCGTATACTCGCTCTTGATTTTGACTATTATCTCTTGCGCTATTTCAACGTCGGCTATATATGATAAACTATGTTTTTCGCCGTTTGCCGAAAAATACAAGGTTCCGTATTTATATGTTCTATTTGTATGCTGCCCTGCTAATTTTACGCTGATATCGCCTAATTTTATAGGGCTGCATTTTATCTTTTTGCCTATATAAAAATTACCCTTTTTGAAAGTGATAGCAATTTTACGTACTTTGAAATATCTGACCGATTCGCAAATTCCGACTATAAAACATATTAAACCGGAAATACCCATCGCTATAACTTCATAATCTAAAAGAGAAAAAAATAAACAGAGTATCCCGACAAATAAATAAAAGAAACCGAAGATTATCAGAAACAAAAACAATACGCCTAAACCGCGCTTTCTTTCCGCGACTACGTACTCGTTTTCGCTTATTTTATACAAAGATCTCAATATCGCGCTCATAACTCTACCGCGTTTATGTCGAATACCGGTCCGTCCTTACAAACTCTTGTATTGCCGCCTCCGCTCTTTTTGCAGACGCAGACCAGGCACGCGCCTATGCCGCAGCCCATTCTCTCTTCCAACGATACGAGGCAGGGAATTTTATTGCCGCGCTCTTCAAGCCGCTGTTTTAAAATTTTAAGCATTACGGGAGGGCCGCACGCTATTATGCAGTCCGCGTTTAATTTATCCGCGTCCGCAAGATAAGCCGAAACCGCGTTACCCTTTTCGCCGTAGCTGCCGTCATCGGTGGTTACCGTAAGCGACTTACTTTTTTCAAGCTCGTTCAAAAGGCACACCGCGGCTTTATTGCGGAAGCCCGCATACGTGTAAAAATCAACGCCCGTATTTGCGCGTATTGTTGCGATAAGCGGAAAAATTCCCACGCCGCCGCCGATTACCGCGACTTTTTTATAGCCCTTTAAGTCAAACCCGTTGCCGAGCGGCAATAAAATTTTGAGGGTCTGACCGGCTTGCATATTTGCAAGATTTTGCGTACCCGCGCCCTTAACCTGATAGCAAAGAGTTATATCCATGCCTTCCGCTTTCATAACGCCGAAAGGACGGCGCAGAAGCTGCGAGTTGTCGCCGGTGGAAATATTGACGAACTGTCCGCCCTTTATTTCCAACTTTTCGGGCAGGGTCAAAGTCATTCCGTAAATATTTTCCGCAATGAGTTTATTCTCTTTAATAATTGCAGTTAAATCTTTCATTATTTACCCATTTTGCCGATTACGCCGCTTAAATCCTTTTGCATATCGATACAAGCCGCGCGCGCCGCTGCGGCGTAATTCATACCGGCGTAAGCCGCGTTTTTATAAGCGCAGATTATTCCGCGCGAGCTGTTGACAACTCCGCCCAGACCGTTTTTATCAAAGCAGACTTTAAGCATATGCGCGCTTCCGCCCTGTGCCCCGTAGCCGGGAATAAGGAAGAAAGTGTTTTTTAACAGCTTTCTTAAATTTGCCGCCTCTTCGGGGTGGGTTGCGCCCACTACCGCACCGACTTCGGAATAGCCGTACTTGCCGACCGTGTCCGCGCCCCATTTTTCAACCAGCTTACCCATATGCTCGTAAACGTATTCGCCGCTTTCAAGCTTCAAATTCTGCAACTCGCCGCTTGAAGGGTTTGACGTTTTAACCAGTACGAAAATTGATTTATCGTGTTGTTTAATCTCTTTAATAAAGGGTTCTATGCCGTCGCTGCCGAGGTAGCCGTTTACGGTCAGCATATCCGCTTTAAAGGCGTTTAATTTGCCGCCTCCGCCTCCGACTTCGGTTTCGCCGAGGTAAGCTTTTGCGTAGCAGCTTGCAGTCGATCCTATGTCGTTGCGCTTGCAGTCGGCAATTACAATAAGTCCCTTATCTTTCGCGTAATTTACAGTGTAGTTAAAAGCCTTAATTCCGCTTTCGCCGTACATTTCGTAATAAGCAATCTGTACCTTTACGGACGGCACTATATCGCAAACGGCATCAATAATATTTTTATTGAATTCGGTTATTTTTTTTTCGACGCCGTTAAAATCGGTTACGCCCTTTTTCATTTCGTCGGGCAGATAATTAAAATCTGTATCCATTCCGACGCAGGTCGGGTTTTGCAGTGCAATAATTTTTTCTATCAGCTTGTCAACCATTTTTTAAACCTCGTATTTGATTTCGCCGTCAACTATCGTGCAGACAATTTTGCCCCAGACTTCATAGCCGTTGAACGGGGTGTTTTTGCCTTTGGACAGGAATTTTGCGCTGTCAATTTTATATTTTTTATTTAAGTCTACCACGGTAATATCCGCAGCCGCGCCCACTTTGAGTTCGCCGCCCTCAAGGTTAAGAATTTCCGCGGGGGCTTTACTCATCTTTCGCGCAAGCTCGCAAAGGCTCAATACCCCCGTTTTGACGAGATAGGTATAACTCAACGCAAAGCTGGTCTCTATTCCGCTTATTCCGAATGCGGCAAGATTGTACTCAACCTGCTTGTCTTTGAGTGAGTGCGGCGCGTGGTCGGTGACTATGCAGTCAATCGCGCCGTCCTTTATTCCGGCGATTATCGCCTGTCTGTCTTTATCTTCGCGCACGGGGGGATTGACTTTGGTGTTCGTGTCAAAATTCGTGATAATATCATCCGTCAGGATGAAGTAGTGCGGACAGGTTTCGGCTGTTACCTTAACGCCGCGCGCTTTCGCGCTGCGGATAATTTCAACGCCGCTGTACGTGGAAACGTGGCAGATATGCACGGGAACGTTCAGACTTTCCGCAAGAGCGATGTCACGCGCAATCATAATATCTTCCGCCGCGCGCAGACTGCCTTTAAGTCCGGTGAGGGTCGAGTTGTAACCCTCGTTCACAACGCCGCCGTCGACTAGGTTTATATCCTCGCAGTGGCAAAGGCATCTTAAGTCAAATCCGCTTGCGTATTCCATTGCAAGACGCATTATATTTGAATCCATTACCGACTTGCCGTCGTCGCTGATTGCAACAGCGCCCGCCTTTTTCATTTTGCCTATATCGGACATTGCCGCGCCGCTTTCACCCTTTGTTATCGCGCCTATCGGGTTGATTTTGCAAAGGTTTACTTCGCGCTGTCTGTTTTTGATATAGTTGACTACGACCGCGTTATCGCAGACGGGGTCGGTATTGGGCATACAGCAGACCTGCGTAAAACCGCCGGCAACCGCGGCTTTTGAACCGCTTTCAATATCCTCTTTGCCTTCGAAACCCGGTTCGCGCAAATGAACGTGCATATCGATAAGACCGGGCAGCACGTGTTTTCCGCTTGCGTCAACTGTCTTGCAGTCGGCGGTAATATTTTCTGCGATTTTTGAAATTTTGCCGTTCTCGATTAAAATATCCGCTTTTTTCTCGCCGCCGCTTTGTACCAGCGTGCCGTTTTTTATAAGTAATTTCATAAGTTTTTCTCCCTGTATTCGGCAAGCAGTTTTAAAAGCGCCATTCTGACCGCTACGCCGCAGCTTACCTGCTCTTCTATTACGCTTGATTCTCCGTCAATGAGAGTCGGCGTAAGCTCAACCCCTCTGTTCACGGGACCGGGGTGAAGAATTACCGCGTCCTTTTTGGCGTATTTCAGAAGTCCGTCCTTTACGCCGTAAAACGAGCTGTATTCTGAAAGCGACGGAAACAGTCCGCCGTTCTGCCTTTCAAGCTGAATACGAAGTCCCATAACGCCGTCCGCGCCTTCGATGGCTTCTTCGCGGGATTTTGCGACCTTTGCGCCCAGCCTTGCAATTTCCTTGGGCATAAGAGTTTCGGGGGCGTACATATAAACTTCCGCGCCCAGTTTGGTAAGTCCGAAAAGGTTGCTCTTTGCAACGCGGCTGTGCTTTATGTCGCCGAGAATCGCAACTTTAAGCCCCTTGATTTTACCGAATTTTCTTTTGAGCGCAAGCATATCCAGAAGAGCTTGCGTGGGGTGTTCGTTCATACCGTCGCCGCCGTTTAAAACGCTCGCTTTGACATTTTGCGCAAGCAACCTCGGCGCGCCTGCCATAGGGTGTCTGATTGCTATAAAGTCAATCTTCATCGAATCGAGAGTTTTGCCCGTGTCTATCAGCGTTTCGCCCTTCTGCACAGAGCTAGATTGAGCGGAAATGTTTACGACGTTTGCGCCGAGATACTTTCCCGCAAGCTCGAACGAGACGCGCGTGCGCGTGCTGTTTTCATAGAACAGAGTGATTAACGACTTGCCAGAAAGCAGGTCAGATTTCTTCTCTTTGCCGTTCAGAAAATCGCGCATTTTGTCAGCGGTTTCAAGAATTTCGCAAATCTCTTCGGTAGTGCAATCGTACAGCCCGAGTAAATCTTTTTTTGCCAGCATATTTTATCCTCGCGTTTAATATTTATCACAGAAAAAAAGCGGTAAAGGCAGAAATTTTGAAAGGTTTTCGCCCTTCAATATTTGCCTTTTCCGCTTTTGGAATATCAAGGTTATTTCTTCCGTCAATTTCTGCTGCATACCGTAACCGTTTAGCATTTTGACAAATTATATCACACTAATAAATTAAAGTAAAGCGAAAGCCGCCATTTTACAAAATTCTTTGTAAGGTAAAATTCACCTTGTCGCAGGAAGTCATAATATATTCAATGCCGTTTTTGACCGTACGCAGGGGGAAATAAGCCTCGCCGTGGATATGTCCGAAAATTACTTTATCCGCCTTGTTTTCTTCAAAAAGACGGGTAAACTGCGTTTCGGGAGACTTTAAGCTGAACGGCGGATAGTGAATCATAACGAGCAGTTTGTCGCCTTCCTCTCTCACTTTTTCAACCTGGTTGAAGCAAAGCTTAAACCGCTCCGCCTCGCGCATATACAACTTTTCGTCGTGGTCGGTATAGTCGGCGCTGCCGGGGCATGTCCAGCCGCGCGAGCCGCATATTACTACGCCGGCGAACCTTACGCAATCGTTTTGCAAAAAATAAAAACTGTCGTCGGGCGCGCTGTCGCGCAGCTTGGTAATGCCGTTCCACCAGTAGTCGTGGTTGCCGCGAATAAAGACTTTTTTGCCTTTCAGATTTTTTAAAGAATGCAAATCGTACAGTCCCTCTCCAAGAACCGTACCCCAGCTTGTATCGCCGCAGATTAAAACTATATCTTCGTCCGAAACCTTTTCGTTCCAGTCCGACTGAATTTTTTCAAAGTGATTTTCCCACCCTGCGCCGAATACGTTCATGGGTTTATCGCACACTCCGGAAAGATGTAAATCGCTTATCGAAAATATTTTCATATTAATATTGTATCACTTTTCAAAACATTTTTAAAGCGTTTTTACGGGCAAATTTAATAGACATAATTTACATATTTGTCTATTAAATGGCTTTTTATGTCTGACATAGTACTGTTTTAAATACTCAAAAGCAAGAAAAACGACGGAGTGAAACCACTCCGCCGTGCGTTTTTAAAATAGAGTTACTGCCTTGAACAGGTCTTACCCTGCGGATACAAGGGAAGCTCGAAGAAGCCGGTGCAGACTTCCTGCGAGTATTCCTGCGCGGGCGGTATTGCGCAGTAGCCGTAGCTGGGTACGAGAATTTCCACGTCGATAGCGACCTTTAAAATTACCGTAAGGCAAGCGTTAACGCTGAACGTATTCGTTTCGGAATTGAAAGTCCCTTCCGCGCAGACCGCGCTGACTTCGCTGGTTACCTTGTAGGGCATAATCGAAGGCGCGGGGACGAACAGAAGAACGTCCTGCGATACGCTGATATTTGCCTGTGCAACTCCCTCTACTCCGTTCGCGTCGGTATACAATACCTCTACGGGAATACCTATCGTAGCCTGAACTCTTGCGCAGCCGGGCTTATCTGCCAGTCTTTCGATATTGAGACCGGTTATAGTACCCGTAGAAGTCGTTGACCTTGCGCTTATAAAAGTCAGGGGATATGTAGGATCTGCGGGAACCATATCGGTGAGTGTTAAGGTATAATTTTCTATCTGAATCTGTTTGATGCAGGCGTCGAAAATCTTTTGTGCCTGTATGCACACCTTTTCACACATTCCGGTCAGGGGATTACCGCTTATAGTGCCGGGACATTTATCCGATTGAAAATTGGAAAAAAATGACATTTTGACCTCCGTTGATTTTTATATTACATTATATGCCACGCGGGTTTTTACACGGCACAAATAATTTGCAGGTTGGATAAACGGGTTTAAAACCGTTGGTTTTTTTAAGTTCCTCTTCGTCTGCTCCGAATTTCAGGGCTATAGTGCGGTAAGTATCCCCCACTTGCGCCGCGTACCGTTCAAAATTCCCCGACGCCACCTCTATAATTCTGCCTGCGAACACGGCACCTTGTACGGGGGTTTTAAGCTCGACTTCCAACTCCTCGGCGCTTTGTCCCCGCTTCACTCTGAAATATTTGCTTCTGTCCGTAACGAGCGTAAACATTTGATATATTATACGCATTAAAAGTACGAAACGTTCATAATCGGTTGATAAAATTTGTAGAATAATGTTGATGAAACAAAACATTTACAAGTCTGCGGCAATGGTCACAGTATTTTCCACGGTGGAAAAAGCGTTGAGTTTTTTATACAGAATAGTTTTATCGCGTATTATCGGCGCGGAAGGTCTGGGAATTTACCAGATTTGCCTTTCGGTATTCGCCGTGTTCCTTACCGTCGCTTCAAGCGGCGTACCTATAACCGTTTCAAGACTGATTGCAAAGAGCAATGCAACCGGCGACATAAAAAGCAACCACGCCGCCGTAACCGCGGGCGTGGTTGCAACACTTGTGATAACCGTTCCGCTTGCAATACTGCTGTTTTTCGGTAAAAATCTGTTCGGTTTCCTGTTTTCGGACAACAGAAGCACCGATATTTTCCTTATTCTCTTACCCGGACTTATTTTAACTTCGATTTACGCGGTAATGCGCGGCGCGTTCTGGGGCAATAAACAGTTTTTGCCGTACAGCATAATCGAGCTTTTGGAGGACGCTGTAATGGTTGCCGTGGGCTGCGCGCTCGTATACGGAGTGGCAGACCCAATGCTGGGCGCAAAGCGCGCCACAATCGCCGTTTTGATTTCCTACGTTTTTTCCTTTATCGTCTCCCTCTTCTGGTATTTCAAAAAGGGCGGAAGATTTGTAAACCCGAAAAAGCAGTTAAAGCCTCTGTTCTCGTCCTCGCTGCCCATTACCGCTATGCGCACCTCCACATCCGTTCTGAACTCGGCGGTTGCGGTGCTTCTTCCGATGCTGCTTATGAAAACTTACGGTCTGAACAACTCGGAAGCGATAAGCCTTTACGGCGTGGCTATCGGTATGGCGGTGCCTATGCTGTTTATGCCCTCTTCGCTGATAGGCTCGATTTCGGTTGTCGTTGCGCCCGAACTTTCGGAAAATTACTATAAAAACAGAACCGACCTCGTAAAATTCGATATAGAAAAGTCGGTAAAAGCGGCTATTTTTATCGCAACAATACTGATACCTATACTCTTCGTCTG
The DNA here is from genome assembly GCA_964503655.1 of uncultured Clostridia bacterium. Taxonomy (GTDB): domain Bacteria; phylum Bacillota; class Clostridia; order Christensenellales; family Borkfalkiaceae; genus Coproplasma. The sequence continues at coordinate 29,180 of CAZDAG010000001.1, forward strand.
CGGCGACGAAGTAGGAACTTTCCTTTACGCCAACCAAATGAGCGGCGAAATTATCCGCAACTGTTCGTTTATTATGCTGCCTATGTGCATAGCAATGATTTCGACCACCGTTTTAAACTCGATGAACTGCGAAAAACGCACGCTAGTTTACTTTGTGATTGGCGCGGCGGTTATGCTGATAAGCATTCTCACGCTGACTAGATTTGTAGGCGTTTACTCCTACCTTATCGGTCTGACTTTGAGTTATATAATTTCGTCGGCGTTAAATATACGCTTATTAAAAAAGAAGTGTCCCGGCATAAAACTTATGAAATACGCTTTAAAATGCCTGGCGGTCATTGCGCTTTCCTGCGCGTTCGGCGCGCTTCTGGACGGAATCGTAAGCCGTTTCGTTGCAACTATTTGGCAGATGGTAATCTGCGCGCCCGCCTGCCTGCTGTTTTCCGGAGCGTTTTTGTACTGCCTGAAAACCTTTACTTTTAAGCCGGTTAAACGCCTTATTTCGCGAAGCTGACGCGCGTATCGAGCAATAATTTTACGGCGAGCAGAACCAAAAAAGCCCCGAAAAGCTTTTTAAGCACCTCGGACGGAAGCAGCGCGGCAAGAAAACCAGCCGCAACCGACAGCAGTACCGCAGGAATTACTATGCTTAACAGCCCGTCCGTTTTTAACAGCCCGTTGTCCTTGTGGACTTTTAAAGTGAACGCCGCCATGGGCAGAAATGCGATCAGGTTGGTCGCCTGCGCAACGTGCTGTTCCACTCCTAAAAGCACTGTAAGAGCCGGAATTAATATCGTGCCGCCGCCCATTCCCATTCCGCCCAGAACGCCCGAAAAAAAGCCGGCGAGCATAAACAGAATAAAGCTCACGGGAACAGCATCCTCACGCCCGCAATAAACATAAGGGCGATAAAAATATAGTTAATAATTCCCTTGGGGCATTTTGAAAGCGCCAGAGCGCCCACCAGTCCGCCTGCGACGGAACCTATGCTCGCCGGAATTATTACGTCTGGCTGCGCGTAACCGTTTATAATGTAAATTACCGCGCTTGCGGCGCAGACGGGCGCGATTATAAATATAGCCGTGGCGTGCGCCTGCTTGTCCTTATATCCCAGCATACCCCGTAAAAGAGGCACGGCAACCATACCTCCGCCTCCGCCGAATAAGCCGTTTATCGCGCCCGTAAATACTCCCGCAAGGGTTCGTTTGAAAAATTTATCTTTACCGAACATATCTCACTTTCGAATTAGTATAGGCAAAACTGCAAAAATAATAAATTTTTTTGGCTGTACAAGCGTTATTTGCTTGATTATAATCTGCGATTATATTAAAATAATATGGTACGATTATTTATTAAGGATAATGCAAAATATGGCAAATCATTACTCAAAGAAACGCAGACTGAAATACTTATTGGTTGCGCTTACATGCACGGCTTCCTTCGCCCTTACCGGACTTGCGGCGGCGTGCAAAGACAAGTCCGAGGACGAAACCGACGATAAGAATACTTCCGTCGAAGATACCCAGCTTCTTAAAAACGGTAACTTTGAATTTTTCACCGAGCCTACCGACGAAAAAGCTGTGTATCTTATAAACTCGCCCAGTAACTGGTCGAGCAGCGGCTCGTCTTATACCAAATCGGGTATAATCAATACCTCGGACAAGGCGTGGGAGAAATTTGAGGACGAAACCCTTAAAGACACTCTTATTTACAATAACAGCCTTAAAGCGGGTACCGACGAATACAAGGAAAACTATATCGACTACAACGGTATGAAGTGGTACGATATTCCTTACGCCGACACCTACGCCGCTATTCAGGAAAACGATAAAAAGGATACTGACAAGGATACGGACGGTGACGGCGAAACGGAAACAAATCCTTATGAGCTTATCGCTAACCCCGGCACCCACTACGATGTTCACAAAAACGACAAGGGCGAACTCGTTTGCACGGTTGACGGCGAAGAAGTTCCCGTTTACGAGGACGAGGACGGCGATTACTTCCTTGACGAAGAATTCAAGCAGCCCATTTCGCATATCCTTATGCTTCATAATTACGCTACAAACCACAAGGGTAATAAGCAGTACTACTCTTCGGTCAGCGTAAATCTGCCCGCTAACACGGCGGCGGAAATTTCGGTTTGGGTTAAGACGGCTAATCTCTACGCGCAGGACGGCACTCCCGTTTCGCAGGACAGAGGCGCGTATATCGGCGTAACCCATACGGTAGGCTCCACCTCTTTAGGCGACCTTAAAATTATCGACATCAATACGGAAAAATTAATCGGCGAAAAGAAAGTTGACGGCGTAAACGGCTGGGTTCAATACACCGTTTACGTAAACGCGTGTGACTTTGCCTCTACCACTGTTACCCTTAAAATGGGCTTGGGCAGCGATTACAACGACGATTACAACGTTGAAGGCTACGCTTTCTTTGACGACGTGCAGGTTACGAAATTTGCGGATCTTGAAGAAAGCAGCTATAAGCAGGACGAAATCAAGCATGAAATTTCAGAAAACAACGCAAGCTGCCAGCTTTTGAGCGATGAAAGCGAAAAAGTTTTTGAGGTTGACAGCTACGAACGCAACGGCGGAACCGCCGACGTAAGCGGCGACCGCTACTCGAACGCGTTCCACTTCCTTCTGGATTTGGCTTCGGAGAATAAGTATCAGCCCGTAAACTTCTCGAACTCGGGAATTACCGCCGGACTTACGGTTGACGAAGACAACTACGTTTCCGCAAAAACTTACGGCGGCAAGCTCGAAGGTTTCGGAAACGCGGAAAGCGCAGGCGACGCGAAACTGCCTAAAAATTTCCCCGCGCTGAATACGCAGAACGACTTGCTTGCTAATTTCAGCGGCAACTCATTGAGCATTTCGGGCTATGAATACAATAAAATTCTGAACGACGCGCTTGAAAGCCTTACCACTCTTCCCAAGTATTCGGATGAAACCGACGTTTTGGTTATGCTTTCGGCTTACGGCGCGGCGTACAAAGCTTCGTTTGATATTCAGGTGGCAAGCGAGGAACGCCAGATTGTATCGTTCTGGGTTAAGACCTCCGATATGAAGGGCTACACTGCGGCAACGGTTACCGTTACCGACGCCGACGACGAAGATACAACCAACGTTATTAAGATTGATACTACCAACATCAAAACCGAAATCGGCGACAAAGAAGATATTTACAGCGGCTGGGTTCAGTGCTTCGTGTTCGTGGAAAACGAACTTAAAACAGATAAAACTATTACCGTTGACATAAACTTCGGCAATACCGTAATTAAGGACACTTCCGTTAACAACTACAAAGCGGGCTGGCTTGCGGTTGCAAACATGCAAACCCTTACCGTTGACGAAGATACTTTCGGCTACACGGGCAGCGGCGACTACACAGCTTCTCTTTCACTTACAAAAGAGGAAAAGAAACAGACCGCGGAATTTGACTCGGTTTACGGTGCGCAGGCAAACGATATTAAGAGCAACATTGCAAACCCCTCTCACTACACGGGCGTTAACGGCGGAAGCTCATATATCGTAAACAACGGCAGCCTTTCACCCGAATACGACGATAAAAACACAAACCCCAAAGCGGGTCTCATAAATAAAGAGTCTTTCGAAAATTACACGGACAAGGCTTGGTACAGCACACTGACTACCGCATTTAACGCAAATCACGTGGAAGCAATGGAAAACTGGAACACTGTATTCGGTTCCGCCTCCGTTCAGCCGCTCATTATCGTTAATGAATTAAGAACGCATTACGTTTACACGAAGGGTGCGACTGCGGACAATTATACGAATTATTACGTATACGACGAAGAAACGAACGTATTCGTTAAGGCGAGCGGAGAGTTTGACGAAAACACCAAGTACTACGCCGAGAAAGATATACTGAACTACGGCTTTATAGGCGAAACTTCTTCGCTTTCCGCAAACAGTTATACAACGGTAAGCGTTAAAGTCAAAGTTTCGGCAGGCGCGGTTGCGTATATCTATCTCGTTGACGTAAACTCGGACACCAAAGACGTACTTTCGTTCACCGCCCCCGACTACACCTTCTACTACGACGACGAGGGCAACGTTCTTGACGAAGAGTTTGACGCCGATTGGGACAGACCCGAACACAAGAGTCACATTGTTTACACTCTGCGCGACGACGGTCTTTACGAAAAGGACGGCAAGCTGTACGCAAACACCTGGAACTATAAAAAGGTTTACAAAAACGAACAGCAGACCTACTACACCTACGATGGCGAACTGGTAAGCTTTGAAGACGTAGTTGAAGGCGAAACCTATTACAAGGATGCAAATCACCAAACCGTTGCAGACCATATTCTCGTAACCAAGGACGGCGAAACCAATCTTTACGAGTGCAAAGACGGCTTATACTACTATATAGTTGAAAGCGTTGCAACCGAGCAGGTTACTCCTTTTGATATAAGCCTCGCAAGATACGACTATACTGGTCTCTCGAAGGAATATATGGTAGTAATAGACGGTAACGAGGACGGCGTTGCAGGAAACTGGATAACCGTGAACTTTATCGTCAGCGCCGGCAGCGAAAGCAAAAGCTACCGCCTCGAACTTTGGAGCGGCAAGCGTGAAGAAACGAAAACCACCGGCAACGAAGAAAACGGCGTGGTATTGTTCGACTACAGCTATTACAACGTTTCGGACAATACGATAATCGACAAATACGAAAGCGATATAATCGAAGCTTATCAGGAAATTCTTGAAAGCAACAACCTTCTCACAAATATCCCTTCTTCGGAAGAGAATATCAGCTATTACGAAAACCTTGTACAAGGTTATATCAAAGACGGCAAGCTTGCAGAAGACGTACTTGACGGCAATGAAGTTCTGAAAAACTATCAGGCCCACTACTATACGTTCAGTCTGTACGACTCGGCTAACTACGTTCCCTTCAACGCGGACGTTGCGGAAAGCAACCAGACGGGTTACGACTACACCGCAAGCAGCTATTCGGAATCGCTTGCTTACCTGAATATCAAAGACGGCAACAACCGCATTATCTTCACCGATTATTCGACGATAGACCAGTCGTTCAAGATTGACACCGACGACAGCAGCTCCGGCAATGATACGGACGATAAGGACAACACCTCCGTATGGCTTCTTGTTTCCTCTATCCTCCTCGTAGTTGCGCTTCTGTTCACTATTCTCTCGATACTTATCAGAGATATGGTTAAAAAGTCGAAGCGCGGCAAGACGACAAGCAAGAACAACTACAATCCGAACAAGAGCAACCGCCGCGTAAGAAAGGCTGACACGACGGACGAAAATCCCGTTGATGCGGAAGTAGTTGACGAGAATGAAGCCGAAGAGACTGCCGGCGAACCCGAATCTGAAAAGGCGGTTGAGGAAAAAGAACCTGAAGCCGAAAACGCAGAAGTTCAACCCGAAGAGCAGAGCGAACATGTTGAACCCGAGCAGACCGAAAGCGAGCCTGAAAAGCCCGACGAACAGTAATCAATAAAAGAAAAAACCTATACGGTTATCCGCATAGGTTTTTTTATATTCTCAAGCCTTTTGGTAAGTGATTTTTTGCAACTCCGCCCGTTACCTTGCACCAACCCAGCGGAAAGCCGTTGAAAGCCGCTATATGCCAACCCTTTAAATTTTGGTCGCATTCAAAGGTCTGTCCGCGAAGATATTTAAGAGCGGTCTGTTCTTCGAGTTCTATAAAATCAGCCTCTCCCTTTTTCAGACACATTGCAAGCGAATGCGAGGGATTAAACCTGCCGTTTATAAACTCGCCCAGCCGTACGCCTGCGCGTAAGGTCTGCGCGCCGCCCGTTTCGGGCATTTCGTCCGGCAGAGAATAGAGCGTATCTCCCACGGCGTGAAGATTGCCGAATTTAATATTGAGCGTATCCTTCTCCCAGTCACGGTAAAGGGGAACGAACTTTTTATCTTTTACAACGGGCGCAAGCTGCGGCAAATCCTGTCTGCCTACGCCGCCTTTTTCGATAACGGCGTAAAAATGACCTTCGCCCTTAACCTCGTGCGGCAGCAGCTTTTGCATTTCGACGACGCGGCAATCGTGGTGGTCTTGTAAGAAGTTTTCGACCTGCCGCTCGTCCTCTTCGGGCGCGAAAGTGCAGCTTGAGTAGACCAGTCTTCCGCCGCCTTTCAGCATCTGATAAGCGCAGTTTAAAATGTCTTTCTGCCGCGCGGCGCAAGCCTTTACGTTTTCAAGGCTCCACTCGGGAATTGCCGCCTCTTCCTTTTTAAACATTCCCTCGCCCGAACACGGCGCGTCAACAAGAATTTTGTCAAAATAATCATTAAAGTTTTCCGCCAGAGTCTGCGGCGGCGCGCAGGTTATGACCGCGTTTTTTACTCCCAGACGCTCTACGTTGGAGCAGAGAATTCTGGCGCGCGAAAAGTTTATTTCGTTGAGAAATATCACGCCGGTGCCGTCAAGATACTGCGCAAGCTGCGTTCCCTTGCCGCCCGGGGCGGAACATAAGTCGAGGACGCGTTCACAGCGTTCAACTTCGAGTTTGGGCGCCGCGACGGTTGCGGAAGGCTCCTGAACGTAGTAAAGCCCCGCCGCGTGGTGTACGGTTTTTCCGGGGCTTGCGCTGTTTACGTAAAACGCCGTACTCTCCCACGGAACGGGTTCCAGTTCAAACGGCGAAATTTTTTTAAATTGCTCTACTGAAATTTTAAGGGTATTTACGCGAATTCCTTTAACTGGCGGCAGGTCGTAGCTTTTTAAAAATCCGTCAAAGTCTGACACCTGCTCTTTCATTCTTACAAGGAAATCTTGGGGAAGGTCAATCATTAAAAAGCTCCTTCAACCCGTCGACGTCAAGCACGGTAATTCCGCGCTGCTTTTTCGCGTTTTGTAAACGGGGCGAATCGTCACCGCCGAAAGACACGTAATAGTCGCTCTTGGTGACGTGGAAGGAATAATTTCCGCCGTTTTCAAATACCAAATCCGCAAGACTTTCGGCAAGTGATAAATCGTCCTCGATCTCGCGCGCAAATGTGAATGTTTTGCCAGCAAATTTTCCGCCGCCGAAAGGACGCTTTCTCGATACATAGTTTGCAAACTTCGTTCGCATTTTGGCGCGCTGCTGCTTCATCTCGTTCACCTTTGCGTGGTGAGCCTTTAAGCCCTGCGAAACAGGCGCGTGTATCTGATAGTTGTTTATTCTTCCTTCCGTAACACGAAGCTGTTTTACAAGCTCAGCATAATTACAGCCCTTCGCCTTGCACATTGCCTCGACCACGCGCATTGTCGCGTACGCGTCGTCGGCGGCGCGGTGGGGAACAAATTCAACCCCCAAATCGTTTGCGATATGCTCTAAACCGAACTGGTGCGAATAGTCGGATATGTAAGTCATATAAATGAGCTGACTATCGGAAAATGAAAATCTGAAGGACGGCAAACGGAACCTCTTTGTTTCAAGATTCAGATATTTTACGTCGTTCATAGTTGCGTGACCTAAAATAACGTTGTCTTTATTCTCCAAAAGTTCTTTGATATATCCGTAAACTTTGGGAAAAGCGGGATAGTTTTTAAACTCTTCGTACGCATATGGCAAAACTATGCCTTTATCGCCCTTTCTGTCTGTCAGATGAAATTTTCCGCGCGGATTGATAAGTATATCCTCTTTTTTAAGGATATTAAAATTTTCGTCGCAGACAACGTAACCGAAAACGCATATTTTGGCAACCGTTTTTCTGACGCTTGCGCATTCAATGTCGAAAAATACAAGACTCATAACTCTTTCGCGTATATTATATCATTTAACCGCGCAAATATCAACCCGTCGAACGCCCTTGACAAATATATGCGTTTGTAATATAATTTTTATATGAAAAAATTGTTGACTATTGTCGTATACGGTCAATCCGACGGCGGCAGAAGCGACACGCTTTATAGCGGTATCGAGCTGATTTACGCCGACGGCGGACTGCAAAACGCCGTAAAACAGGCAAAAGGCAAATATTTAATAATAGAAAACCGTACCTTTCTTTTTAAAGACGTCAAGCCCTTTTTAGACGCGCTTGAAACGACGTCGCAGGACATTGTCCGTTTTAACGGCGGCAACGCGTATAAAAGTTCGCTGTTTAAAGGAGTTGCGGACAAAGACGACTGCTTCGCCTTTTGCGCTTTAGCAGCGATGAACGCAAAGACTACCGCTTATTTCGAATACGCGCCGTTCGTATTCTCCGCGTCCCGGTCTGACTACGAAAAGGAAGAAAGAGGCTTGCTGTTGCTTTGCAACGAATTTAAGCGCGTTAAAGCCAAGCTTTCAAAAGAGGTCTACTCCTTTGTATTCGATTTGATTTGCGAGCGACTGCTCCTCTTTTACACCTGCGCGCTTATCGCAATACGCGAAAAGCGGCTTGCCGCGGACAAACTTTCGGAATTTGACAAAAATCTCAAGGAAGAGATAGTTTTATATCTTGCGCTTGACAAGCGGTTTACCGGCGGAAAACTTGTAAAAATACGGAACAAGGGTTTTAAAATTTCCGGCTTTGCCTGCCGCAGATACAAAAAAATGCTTAAAATTAAGGACGCGTGATACGCGTCCTTTTTTGATTATTTTTTAACAGGTACGAGTTTATCCTTGCCGCCCATGTAGGGACGAAGCACTTCGGGTATAAACACGCTGCCGTCAGCCTGCAAATGGTTTTCGAGGAATGCTATCAGCATTCTTGGCGGCGCAACTACCGTATTGTTGAGAGTATGCGCAAACTCGTTTTTGCCCGTCTTTGAATTTTTGTATCTGATGCCGAGCCTTCTTGCCTGCGCATCGGTGAGGTTCGAGCAGCTTCCCACTTCGAAATATTTCTTCTGTCGGGGACTCCACGCCTCTATATCGCAGCTCTTGTATTTCAGGTCCGCCAAATCGCCCGAACAGCAAATAAGCTGTCTTACGGGAATTTGCATTGAAACGAAAAGTTCTACGGTGTAATTCCAAAGTTTCTCGTACCACTCGTCGCTCTCTTCGGGCTTGCAGATTACTATCATTTCCTGCTTTTCAAACTGGTGGATACGGTAAATTCCGCGCTCTTCCAAACCGTGCGCTCCCTTTTCTTTACGGAAGCAGGGCGAATACGAAGTGAGCGTTTTAGGCAGCGACTGCTCGGGCAGAATTTCACCCATAAACGAGCCTATCATAGAGTGTTCGGACGTGCCGATAAGGTACAGATCCTCGCCCTCTATTTTGTACATCATGCCGTCCATTTCTTCAAAGGACATAACGCCCGAAACTACCGCGCTTCTTATCATATAGGGCGGAATACAGTAAGTAAAGCCCTTATTTATCATAAAGTCGCGCGCGTAGGCAAGCACTGCCGAATGAAGCCTTGCAACGTCGCCTATGAGGTAGTAAAAGCCGTTTCCGCTGGTGCGGCGCGCCGCATCCAAATCGATGCCGCCGAGGCTTTCGAGTATATCGAGGTGATAAGGCACTTCAAAGGGCTTTTCCTTCGCTTCGAGAAAGACTTCGCCCTGAACGTTTTCGCTGTCGTCCTTGCCGACAGGAACGTCGTCCGCGATAATGTTGGGAATTGCCATCATAGCGGTTTTGAGCTTTATTTCAATCTGCTCGCTCTCCTGCTCGATTGCGGCAATTCTGTCGTTATTTTCTTTGGAAAGACGCTTTGCTTCCTCCGCCTCGCCCTTTTTGCCTTCGCGCATAAGCGTTCCTATGCTTTTAGCAAGTACGTTGCGCTGCGCGCGACGTTCGTCGCCTTCCTGCTGAAGGGCGCGCTTTTTTATATCAAGCTCTATGATCTCGTCAACGAGGGGAAGTTTTTTGTCCTGAAACTTCTTTTTAATATTTTCTTTTACAAGTTCGGGATTTACCCTAATCAGGCTTATGTCTATCATTTAAGCTTATTCCTCCGAAAGAACACCTCAATTATACTTCAAATCGTTTACAAATGCAATTATTTAGCCGTTAATATCTTGAAAAAATAAAAGCGGTATGCTATAATATAATACGTAAAATTTATATTAGATTTTTTTGAAAGATTATGAGTAAAATTTATTATAAAGTAAACGACAAAAAGGAAGAAAAGCCGAAAAAGGCCGCTCCTGCCGACGAAAATAAATTTTTCGACGCGCAACCTTCCGCGCAGGAACTTGAAAAGCCTGCAAAAAACGATACGAAGCAGCCGCAGGAATTTGACAAGGAAAAGATTGTCAAATACTTTAAGCGTCACCCTAAAAAGCCTATCGACTACAAGGTTGACAGGTTTACCCCCAACCTTAAAAAAGGCCTTTCCACCGCGCAGGTTCAGACGAGATTTAAACAGTTTCTGTTCAACGATACTAATAAGAAATACTCCCGTTCATACGCAAGTATTTTTATAGGCAATATCTGTACATTCTTCAACCTGCTGTGTCTGCTTGCCGGTATCGCGCTTTTAATTGCAAACACCAAGGGCTTTACCAACTATCTGGTTATCTTTATTACGACGGCGAATATCGTAATAGGAATTATTCAGGAGATACGTTCAAAGCTTTCCATTGACAAACTGTCGATACTGGCGGTGAATACGGTTAAAGCCGTGCGGGACGGCGAGATAACGGAAATTCCGACGAAAGAAATAGTTTTGGACGACGTAATTATTCTTGAACTCGGAAACCAGGTGCCTGCGGACTGTATACTTGCGGAAGGCAGCATTGAAGTAAACGAAAGCCTTTTGACCGGTGAGTCGGTAGCCGTTAAAAAGCAGGCGGGCGATACTCTTTACGCAGGCAGCTTTATTTCAAGCGGCAGCGGCAAGTGCAGAGTTGAAAAGGTCGGCAGAGCGACTTATCTTGAAAAGCTTACTTCGAAAGCTAAAAAATATAAGCGCCCGAATTCAGAGCTTATGAATTCGACCAAGCTTATAATCAAGATTATTTCCATAATTATTATACCTATTGCAATAGGCATGTTTATAGTATGCCACAACTGCATTCAGGATCCGAACTTTGCCGAGAAATATCCGGCTTTGTACGAATTCTTTATCAAGAACGTCAGTTCCGGAATATTCAATGAAAACATAAACTTTTCGATACAGCGTACCTGTACGGTTGTCATAGGAATGATTCCCTCCGGCATGTTGCTTTTAACCAGTATCGCGCTTGCGGTAGGTATCGTGAGGCTTGCAAAGAACCACACGCTTGTGCAGGATATGTACTCGCTGGAAATGCTGGCGCGCGTAAACGTTTTGTGTCTTGATAAGACGGGAACGATTACCGACGGCAGAATGAAAGTCAACGACTGCGTGATTTTAAACACGGTCGGCGACCATTCTCTGAACGATATTATGGGCAGCATGCTTAAAGCCCTCGACAGCAATAACCAGACTTCTATCGCGCTTACAAACCACTTCGGTTACAACGACATTTTAACGCCGGTAACTACCATACCTTTCTCGTCAAAGATAAAGCTTTCGGCGGCGACATTTGAGGACGCAGGCACTTTTGTTATGGGCGCCCCCGAATTCGTGCTGAAACCCTATCCTGCAAAGGTTGAAAAAATAGTCAAGCAGTACGCGCAGATGGGACTTCGGGTTATAGTGCTTGCGCACTCTCCTTCCCCTATCGTCGGCGACAAGCTGCCAGCAGTTTTAAAGCCCATAGCGGTTATTTCCATTGCGGACAATATCCGCGAGGACGCGATTGAAACCATTAAATGGTTCGATGAAAACGACGTAAACGTCAAAGTAATTTCGGGCGATAACCCCATCACCGTTTGCGAAGTTGCAAAACGCGCGGGAATTAAAAACGCGGATAAGTTTATATCGCTCGAAGGTCTGAACGAGAAAGAAGTTTCAAACGTTGCAAACAAGTACACCGTATTCGGAAGAGTTACGCCCGAGCAAAAGGCAATTTTGGTGCGGGCGATTAAGTCGGAAGGCAATACGGTTGCAATGACGGGCGACGGCGTAAACGATATACTTGCAATGAAAGAAGCTGACTGCGCAATTTCGGTTGCGTCGGGTAGTGAAGCGGCAAGAAACGTGAGTCATATAGTTTTGATGGACAATAACTTCAACTCTATGCCAAAAGTCGTTGCGGAAGGCAGACGCGTCATCAATAACATTAAAAACTCGTCCTCGCTGTTCCTTATGAAAACGTTGTTTACGGCAATTCTTGCGATCCTTTGTATTGCGATGCAGGTTCCCTATCTGTTTATGCCGCAGAACGTATTGCTTTTGGAATTCTGCATAATTGCAATTCCTTCCTTCTTCCTCTCGCTTCAGCCGAACAAAGAAAGAGTGCAAGGAAAGTTTATTACGCACGTTATGAGCCGGTCTATTTCGGGCGCGTTGCTTATGATTTTATGCGTAATGGCGATGTACTTAACAAACGTAATTGATACAAACATAAATCACGGCACGGAATTCAGCGATCATTATTTACCTATGTGTATGATTGCCCTGACTTTCTCTGGACTCGTAATGGTATACAGAGTATGTAAACCGCTGAACGCATACCGCGTAATTCTGTGTTTGAGTATGCTGGGACTTTGTATTGCGGCGTTTGCGGTAACCCCGATTACCGAAATGATGTTGTATACGGGCTGGTCTAAACTTAAATGGGATTATTCAAAGATACTGATTATCGTAGTGGTAATCGAAGCGGCGTTCCCCGTTTCGAACTGGCTGATTAAGCTGATGCAGGTAATCATGCCGTCGTCAACGAGTAACAAGATAAAGCATAAGCACGCGGCGCATCAGCAGCAGACTCCGCCGCCCCCTCCTCCCGTACAACCTGCCGAATAGACAATACAAGGAAGATAGAATGATAAGTAAATCTAAAAAGATAACTTTCGCTATTTTGACGGCTATTTGTTTTTTGCTCGCGGGGATAGTTTTGTTTATAGGCTTCGGCGTTACGGAACTAACGCGTTCCCATTATAACGAAAGCAATACTTACGAATACGAGGCAACTTTTGTTAAAAAAGAAACGAACGAAAACATCTTTCAAATTTATGTGCAGGAATACGGCTGCTATCTTACTTTTGAATGCAACGCGCTTGCCGACGAGCAAAATTTAGAAAACCTGACAGCGGGCGACAAATTGAGCTTCAGAAGTCAGTTCAAAATAGAATCCGTAGAAGCAAATGAACACTTTGATTGGTTGTCGATTGTTTCTTTAAGTTCAGAAGGGAACGATATAGTAACATTTGAAAGCTCGGAATCCGCTGAAGCAAAATCTATATTGACGGTTAAAATTGCATGTACCGTATTTGCCGTATTATTTATAAGCGGCGCAGTTGTTCTAATTCTATATTGCGTCGGTGTATTGCCTAAAAGAAAAACTTAACACAAAAAAGCGGAGCTTTTACAAGCTCCGCTTTTATTTTTGGTCTATTATTCTTTCTTGGTGGTTTTCTTTTTTGCGGCAGGTTTTTCGGTCTTAACTTCCTCTGCGGGAGCTTCGGCTTTGACCTTCTTCTTCGCTGCAGGTTTTTCGGTCTTAACTTCTTCTGCGGGAGCTTCAACCTCTTTCGCCTTTTTAGCGGGTTTTTCAATTACTTCCTCTACGAGGAGTTCAACCTCCGCTGTTTCCAAAGCGCTTTCTTTCAAGGCTTGCGCCGCGGCCTCTTCGGGAGTTACCGATTCAACCGCTTCCTGAACCTCGGCTTCCTCGTCGCGGTCGGTTATCGCAACCGTTGCAACCGAGCCGTGTTTCAGTCTCATAAGTCTTACGCCCTTTGTATTTCTGCCTATCTTTGAAATGCCCGTGCAGTGCATTCTTATAATTACGCCGGAGTCGGAAATAACCATTACGTCGTTATCTGCCGTAACCTGCTTCATACTTACAAGGTAGCCTGTTACGCTGTTGAATACGCCGGCTTTAAGTCCCATACCGGCTCTGCCCTGCGTTCTGTATTCTTCGATATCGGTAAGTTTACCGAAGCCCTTTGAAGTAACCGTAAGAACGTCCTTCGTTTTGTCGACTATCATCATGTCCACAAGGCAGTCGGCGCCTGTCAGTTTCATTGCCCTGACGCCCGCCGTGCCGCGTCCGGTGCTGCGCACGTCTTTTTCGTGGAATCTGATACATTTACCGGTACGCGAAGCAATCATTATTTCGTTTTTACCGGTGGTGAATTCTACTGCAATAAGTTTATCTTCGTTGGTGAGTTTGATTGCAATTTTGCCGTTACGCTTGATGCTTGCAAACTCTCTCATTCTCGTCTTTTTAATCTGACCTTTCTTGGTTGCAAGAACTACGAAACCGCTGGTCTTGCTTTCGACGGGAATCAACGCGTTAATCTTTTCGTCCTGCGCAATCTGTACGATATTTACGAACGCTCTGCCGCGCGCAAGTCTGTTTGCTTCGGGAATTTCGTAAGCCTTTATGCTGTACACCTTACCTGTTGACGAGAACAGCAGAATATCGTCGTGCGAGGAGCAGACGAACATTCTTTCGACGAAGTCTTCATCCTTGGGTCTGTGCGCCGTAATTCCCGTGCCGCCGCGGTTCTGCGCGTGGTATTCTGCAACGGGAAGGCGTTTTACATAACCCGAGTGGGTCATTGAAACGACAACCTGTTCGACGGGAATTAAGTCCGCGTCCTCTATTTCGCCGTAATCGACTGCAAGTTCGGTCTTTCTTTCGGAAGGATACTTCTTCTTTATTTCAAGAAGGTCGCTTCTGATTATATCGTAAACGCGTTTTTCGTGGGCAAGTATATCTTTATAGTCCGCAATCTGTTTTTCAAGCATATCAAGCTCTTCTTTGAGCTTGTCAACTTCCAGGTGCGACAAGCGGTACAGTCTTAATTCCGCAACCGCAGTTGCCTGCCTTTCGTCAAGTACGAATTTTGCAGTGAGCTTTTTAACGCAGTCCGTTTTGTCGACCGCTTTGCGGCAGACTTCGACTACTTCTTCAATGCTTGCCTGCGCGATTACAAGTCCGCGTAAAATATGCGCGCGCTCTTCGGTCTTGGCAAGGTCGAACTTGGTTCTGCGTGTGATAATTTCTTTCTGGTGTTCGAGATAGTAGAAAATGCACTCTCTCAAATTGAGAATCTTGGGCGTGCCGTCGACGAGCGCAAGCATAATGATACCGTCTGAAATCTGCAGGTTGGTGTGCTTGTAAAGGGTGTTTAAAACGACTTGCGCGTTTGCATCCTTTTTGATTTCGATAACGATACGCATACCGTCTCTGTCGGATTCTTCGCGGATATCGGAAATTCCTTCTATCTTTTTATCTTTAACTAGATTTGCGATACTTTCGATAAGTTTCGCTTTGTTGACCTGATAGGGAATTTCAGTTACGATAATTCTCGTACGGCTCATATTGCCGCTCATATATTCTTCGATTTCGCAGCGCGAGCGGATAGTTATGTTGCCCTTACCCGTTTTATAGGCTCTGCGGATACCGCTTCTGCCCATAATCAACGCGCCGGTGGGGAAATCGGGAGCCGGAATATGCTCCATAAGCCCGTCTACGTCAATTTCGGGGTTGTCGATCATGGCGATAACGCCGTCGATACATTCGCCGAGGTTATGGGGCGGAATATTGGTCGCCATACCGACCGCGATACCGTCCGAACCGTTGACAAGCATATTGGGGAAACGCGAAGGCAGAACCGTGGGCTGCATACCCGTGTCGTCGAACGTGGGGTAGAAATCAACCGTTTCCTTGTCCAAATCGCGGAGCATTTCGGAAGACAGCTTTGAAAGTCTTGCTTCCGTATATCTCATAGCCGCGGCAGGGTCGCCGTCGACCGAGCCGAAGTTACCGTGTCCTTCTACGAGGGGGAAATTAATTGAAAAGTCCTGCGCGAGTCTGACGAGAGCGTCGTACACCGAACTGTCGCCGTGGGGGTGATATTTACCGAGACAGTCACCGACGATACGGGCGCACTTTCTGAACGCCTTGTCGGAGTAAAGTCCCAACTCGTGCATCGAGTAGAGAATACGTCTGTGAACGGGCTTTAAACCGTCGCGCACGTCGGGAATGGCGCGCGAAACGTTTACCGCCATTGCGTAGGCGATGAAAGATTTTTTAAGCTCTTCGTCAACTTCAACGTCGAGCAGTTTTGTCATTGCAAGAGTCTTTTTAAACTCTTCGGTAAGCTCGGGACTTGTAACTTTCTTTGCCATACTCTCTCCTTAAACGTCAAGCTCTTCTACGAGCTTGGCATTTTCTTCTATGAACTGTCTGCGAAGTTCAGGCTGTTCGCCCATTAAAAGGGCAAAAGTCTTGTCCGCTTCTACTGCGTCCTCTACGTTAATTCTTACAAGGGTACGCTTTGCGGGGTCCATAGTGGTTTCCCAAAGCTGTTCCTTGTTCATTTCGCCCAGACCTTTGTAGCGTTGAAGTTCGAACTTGCCGTTGTAGCTGTTTCTGAACTCTTCAAGCGCCTTGTCGTCGTAAAGATATTTATCTTCAATGCCCTTGCCCGAAACTTTGTAAAGGGGCGGCTGGGCTGCGTATACGTGACCGTTTTCAACCAACGGACGCATATAGCGGAAGAAGAAAGTCAATAAAAGTATTCTTATGTGCGAGCCGTCTACGTCGGCATCGGTCATAATTATAATTCTGTCGTAACGGAGTTTGCTCTCGTCGAAGTTTTCCTGTATGCCGCAACCGAACGCGGTAATCATAGCTTTTATTTCTTCGTTTTCAAGTACGCGGTTAATTCTTACTTTTTCAACGTTCAGAATTTTGCCGCGCAGGGGAAGAATTGCCTGGAAGCGTCTGTCTCTGCCCTGCTTTGCCGTACCGCCCGCGCTGTCGCCCTCTACGATGTAAATTTCGCAAAGTTCGGAACGCTTGTCCGAGCAGTCTGCAAGCTTGCCGGGGAGCTTGGTGCTTTCGAGTACTCCCTTTCTGCGCGTATCTTCGCGCGCAAGTCTTGCGGCTTCTCTCGCGCGCTGCGCGGTCACACAGCGCATTATAAGCTCTTTGGTGATTGCAGGGTGTTCTTCAAGGTAGGTGCCGAATTTTTCGACAACAGCCTTGTATACGAAAGTCCTGACGTAGGTCGAGCAGAGTTTGCTCTTGGTCTGGCTTTCGTACTGCGCGTCCGCAATTTTAACCGAAACGACTGCGGTAATACCTTCGCGCACGTCCTCGCCGGAAAGTTTTTCGGTTTCCTTTAAAACGTTAAGCTTATGACCCGCGTCGTTGATTACCTTTGTCAACGCGTTTTTAAAGCCGTCAAGGTGAGTACCGCCGTCCGGCTGGCGGATATTGTTCGAGAAGGGAAAAATCTGCTCGGAATAGCCGTCGTTGTACTGAATTGCGACTTCAAGAAATCTGTCGTCACCCTCGTGTTCTTCAAAATACACGGGCGATTCAAACAGCGTGTTTTTGCCCTTGTTGATATCTTCGATAAAGTGGACGACGCCGCCTTCGTAACAGAAGACGTCCTGACGGATCTTATCGCCGCGCTTGTCCGTAAGCGAAAGGGTAAGTCCTTTGTTGAGGTATGAAAGCTCTCTTAAAAGAGTCTTTAAAATATCGTAGTTGAAAACGATGGTTTCAAATACAGTCGCGTCGGGATGGAAAGAAATAGTCGTACCCGTTGCGTTGGTTTTACCGACGACTTTAAGCGGTTTTTCAGGAATTCCGCAGTGATAGGTCTGACGGTAAATATGACCGTTCTGGCAGACCTCCGCAGTGAGGGTATCGGAAAGCGCGTTTACGCAGGATACGCCCACGCCGTGCAGACCGGACGAAATTTTGTATCCGCCCTCTTTTTTACCACCGCCGAACTTGCCGCCCGCATTAAGGTTGGTCAACGCAAGTTCTACGCCGCTTATTCCCTCTTCCTTGTTGATACCCGTGGGTATACCTCTACCGTTGTCTTTAACTACACAGGAACCGTCCTCCGTAATGGTGACGTCAATCCTGTCGCAATAGCCGGCAAGCGCTTCGTCAATGGAGTTGTCTATAACTTCTCTGACAAGGCAATGAAGCCCTTTTTCGTCTGTCGGACCGATGTACATACCGGGATGTTCCCTTACCGGTTCGAGACCTTTTAACGCTTTCAGACTGTTCGCATCGTAATTGTTTTTAATTTTCGTCGGCATTTTTATTCCTCTTTTTTTTGCTGTATTCAGTATACCATATTATAATAATAAAGTAAAGAAATTTAGAGTTTTATGCATTAAAAAACCTCGTTTTGAACACACTTTTTTTATGAAAAACTGCAAATTTTCGGGTATGGAAAACCTTGATATTACGAAGGAATTTTTTGAGTGCGGAAACTGCGGAAATCACGTCTGCAAAGCAAAAGCGGAGCTATGGGGACGGGTCTGTCAGCACTGTTTCGGAACACTTTACAGAATAAGTTAAAAACTACCGCCGTCGGGCGGTAGTTTTGTTTACAGATAGTTGTTTTTAAGTTCTTCAAAGCGGTTTTTGTAAAATTCGGCTTGTTCTTCGTCGCCTTTCGCTTTGAAATACTCGTACCGGAGTTCCGTCAAAGCGATAAAATTTTCGTCGTCCTCCTGAATTTGCGGAACGCCGAACAGTAACTTTTCGTCCACCTCTTCAACCGGTTTGCCCTTTAAGACCTGCGCCTGAAGTGTTAAAACCGACAGCATAACTTTTGCGCTGTCGCTTTGCTTTGCAAGCTCGTAAATTACAAGCCCGTCGGTTTTTCCGTCGGAATATTCGCAGGGCAGCGCGTTTAACAGCAGTAAATAAAACGACGACGGAATTATTGCGCTGATTTCCGTAGGAATCCAGTCAAAAGCGAACGCAAGTCCGCCCAAAATTATACATAGCGCGTTGACGGCAAGTCCGCCGAGGGCGGTGAAAATTATTCTACCCTTTAATCCTTTATCCGTTTTGGGAATTATTTTGCAGCTTGAAGATTTTATAAACCGAAGCTCTGGTACAGCCTTTATTCTGACAAACAAACCCAATACCATATGTCCCAGTTCGTGCAGAACGCTTGCGACCGGTAAACTTACGACCAGTATAACGACGTAGTTTAAAATCGAAGCGGTTTGCCCGTATGACGAGCGGGTTACGGCAAGATACCCCAAAGCCGCAGCAAGTCCCGCGGTCAGTATCAGGTTTAAGGCAAATAAAAATTTTTTCATTTGCCGCCCTCTTTAAGAGCGTAGTAACCCTCGGTATTATCCGCTTCCGAAACCGTCAAAGATTTGATTTTAAGCTTTTGCATTAACCTTGCAAGCAGCAGACAGCCGCCGCCTATTACGTCGGCGCGGTCGTACTGCATACCGCCGAGAGCGCGGACCTCTTCAACCGTCAGTGTTAAAAGCTCGGTTGCGTAGCGCTCAACCTCCTCGACGGTAAGTATCGTGCCGTGGGTGATTTTAGGGTCGTATAAGCCGTGCTTTATTGCGGCGATAGTTGTCGCAGTGCCGCCGATTGCGTACATTTTGTGTTTAGCCGCGGAAAATTTACCGAGTTCTTTTAGCTTGTCCGAAATTACCTTTTCAAGCTCTTCCTTGTCGTACCCCGCTGAATCTTTAAGCCGCACCGCGCCTATATCCAGACTTGTTGAAAAAATGCGTTCGCCGTCCTTTATTACGATAACTTCCGTACTGGCGCCGCCGATGTCTATTACGCCGCCGTCGCCGGCGCCCAGCGCGCCGAGAACGCCTATCTCCGCTTCAAGCTCGCCGCTTACTACGTCGATTTCGAGATTGCATACCTGCTTTACCCTTAAAAGGAAGTCGCCGCCGTTTGACGCGGTACGGACAGCCGCAGTGGCAAAAGCGTAAACTTTTTCCGCGCCCTCTTCCGTTGCCTGCGCGTAAAACGAGCTGACTGCCGCCGCAGTACGCTCAATACTCTTTTGCGAAAGCTTGCCGCTCTTTGCAAGTCCTTCTCCAAGGCGCGCGGTTTCAAGCTTTTTATATAAAGTTTTTCCGTCTGCCAGCATAGCGAGGCGGACGGAATTAGATCCTATATCGATTATACCAGTTTTCATTAGTCGTCGACGTCCTGTACGTTAAAAACGTAGCCCAATTCTAAAGCCTTATCTAAAAGATAATCTTTAGACTTGTAATACTCCAAAGAGTCCCCCGTGTTTTTAATTTTTTCTTCCATTTCCGCAATTTCCGCCGTCAACTTATCGCGGCGTTTTGTCAATACGCAGATATTAACCAACTGGTAAATTACCACTGCCACGAGAACGGCTATTAAAATTACGATATTTACGGTAACTGCCGCAACTAATTTATTGCGCTTCGATTCGTTCATTTTTCGACCTTTTGGTGGAAAGTTTTTTTATTGTAGCTTTATTATAAACTTTTCCCACCAAAAAAGCAACGAAAACGTGAAAACTTTTTAAATACAGAATTGCGCCCAGAACGCAGCCCAAAAGCATAAATAAGCGGAGTTCGTAAAAGTCGAACATTACCGAAGTGAATATGAACATTGCGGCAAATACGAGGGTATAGACTATATCGCAGACGATAGTGAATATCTTGTCCTTTACCGTGTAAGCGCGGCTTTCAACGCCGCATACCGCGCAACGCGCGATGTAGAGAATATCGTAGACTATTCCGCTCAATACGCCGCAGCAGGCGCAGGTTATAAAAATGAAAATTTGCATTTATTTGAAGAGTCTGGATTTTAACCCTACTCCTTTCGCAGCGTATCTAACCGAGATTATATCTCCGGTGGCGGCAAAAGCGCCGCTCGTTTTTGAAAAGTTTACGATTTTCATACCGCTGCCCAAAACTATTATTCTGCCGCCCGAATAGGACAGCAGAATCTGTTTATCCGAAAAGCCGTCAACGCTCTCTATTGCGGTCGCCGTAATTTTTTTGCACTGCTCTATCCCCAGCGAATGGGGCGTACCGTTTTCCATAATTCAACTCCTTACGCAAAAAAATACCACCCTTTACGGGTGGTATATTATTATGCCGAAAACGGTTGAATTATGCCTTTTTTTCTTTCGCTCTCGCCTTGGCGCGCAGTTCGCTGTTTAATATGCGTTTTCTTATACGGATATTTTTGGGAGTGATTTCCAAAAGCTCGTCGTCGCTGATAAATTCGAGGCACTCTTCAAGGCTCATACGCTTGGGAGTGATTAAACGCAGCGCCTCGTCGCTGGAGCTGGAACGGGTGTTGGTCAGGTGCTTGGTCTTGCAGACGTTGACGTTCAGATCCTCGTTTTTAGGGCTTTCGCCTATTACCATGCCCTCGTAGACGGGCGTACCCGCGCCGATAAAGAGTGTGCCGCGTCCCTGCGCGTTGTAGAGTCCGTAGGTTACCGCCTCGCCCGTTTCAAAGGCTATCAGGGAGCCTGTGTCCCTCCTTTGAAGTTCGCCCTTATACGGCTGGTATTCGAAGAAGATAGAGTTCATTACGCCCTCGCCTTTGGTGGAGGTAAGAAATTCCGACTTGTAGCCGAAAAGTCCCCTTGCCGGCACTATAAATTCAAGGCGCGTACGTGTGCCTATTGCGCTCATATGCAAAAGCTCGCCCTTTCTGTTTCCCATACTTTGGAATACCGCGCCGGTCGCTTCGTCGGGAACGTCGACTATGAGTTTTTCCATAGGCTCGTGGCGGACGCCGTTGATTTCCTTGTACATAACCTTGGGGGTTGAAACCTGAAATTCGTAACCCTCGCGGCGCATGTTTTCAATGAGAATGGAAAGGTGCATTTCGCCTCTGCCGCACACGCGGTAGCTGTCGGCGGACTGGGTCTCTTCCACTCTCAACGAAACGTCGCGCAGAAGCTCTCTGAAAAGTCTGTCGCGAAGGTGCCTCGTGGTTACCCACTTGCCGTCCTTGCCCGCAAAGGGCGAGTCGTTTACCGAGAAGGTCATTTCAACGGTGGGTTCGGTAATTTTAACGAATTTATGCGCTTCCACGCAGTCGGGCGAACATACGGTGTCGCCGATATTTATTTTTTCAAGTCCCGAAAAACAGACTATGTCGCCGGCTTTCGCGCTTTCGCAAGGGGTGCGCTGCAAACCCTCAATCTGGTACAGATTGACGATTTTTCCTGGAGTTTTGAGATGCACATCGTTGTAGTTGGTAACGGTTACGGCTTGTCCCTGTTTGATTTCGCCGCGCTCGATTCTGCCTATGCCTATACGTCCGACGTAGTCGTTGTAATCTATCGAAGACACGAGCAGCTGCGAAGCGCCGGCATCGTCCACTTCCATGGGCTGAATGTGGCTTAAAATAGTTTCAAACAGCGGCGTCAGATCCTTGCCCTTTTCGTTCAGATCAAGGGTAGCCGTGCCGTCCCTGCCCGAACACCATACGACGGGGCTTAACAACTGGTCGTCGGACGCGTCAAGCTCTAACAAAAGCTCTAAAATTTCGTCCTGAACCTCGTTAAGTCTTGCGTCGGGGCGATCGATTTTGTTTACGACAATAATGAGTCTGTGTCCCATTTCAAGCGCTTTCTGCACGACGAAACGGGTCTGCGGCATGGGTCCTTCCGCGGCGTCGACGAGTACGAGAACGCCGTTCACCATCATCATAACCCTTTCAACCTCGCCCGAAAAGTCGGCGTGTCCCGGCGTGTCTACGACGTTGATTTTTACGCCCTTATAGCGGATAGAGGTATTTTTCGCGAGAATGGTTATGCCCCTTTCGCGTTCCAGATCGTTAGAGTCCATAACTCTCTCTTCCACCGACTGGTTGTCGCGGAAAGTATGACTCTGCTTTAACATTGCGTCGACAAGCGTCGTTTTGCCGTGGTCAACGTGCGCGATTATCGCCACGTTTCGTAAATCGTTTCTAATCACAATTATTCCTCGTATATATCAAAAAAATTTTAAACAATTATTCTATAATTCTGCGTCTTTTTATGAGTCCGCCGCTTTCGGAAAACGTTACTTTTTCATACTTCTGATACCTGCGCGAGCAGACAAGTCGGACGAGCGGTTCTTTGTCAGAAGTCCATACCCAAATCTGATACAGCGTGCCGCTTATTCTCGGGGTACGGCGGCTGCCGGTTTTAAACTGACTGTGAATTTCGCACCGCTTTACTACGCCCGTTCTGTTTCGCCCTCTTACTTTGATTGTATCCAGCTTTGTCCGCTTTCTTTCCCTTACGCCTCTTAAATACGAGTTGCGTTCAACCAAAGAAAATATTAAAAAGCCTATGATAGTAAGAAAAAACGAACCGCCGCCAACGCCCATCGTAATGAAGCCCGCGGGTTGAATACGCGCGTTGGAAAGACTTATGCCCGCCAAAAAGGTTAAAAGCGTAAGTCCGAACCAGACGAAAATCAAAACGGTTTTTGCTTTTTCTTTTGCGGGGGCTTTTTTAAAGGCTTTTCTGTTTTCCTTTGAAAATCCGAAAGCCGTTGCAATCAGCTCGCCTGCGTTTTCAGCACCTTCGCCGTAATATTCAGCCTGCGCCATCATACTCTCTTCTCGGTTGCTCGCGGAATTTATTCTTTCTAAAAGCTCCTCTTCCTTTTCGGGGGTGCGTTCCTGTTGCGCGTTTTTCTTCAATTCGCCGTTAAGTTCGATTATAAACTTAATTCCGTACGTTAAGCCGACTGCGAGAAAATCAACGATACAAATTCCGAAGCCCAGAAAAATTAGCCAGTTCATACGGTATAGCGCGCCGACCACCATACAGACGATAAGCGCAGCCATTCCCAAAAAGATGAAAAGGTAATAAATTTTTTTATTGTTCATTTAAAATTCGCTTTTGGTCTGGCGTTCGAAAAGTTTTAAAATTATATCCATACAGGTCTTTGCGCCGTCGCCGCCCTCAAACGCGTGCGATAAGAAGCAGGCTTCGTAAACGGCGTTGGTTATGGGCAGTTCTATTTTGTACCTGTCGCCCAACTCCTTCATTGCCTTTGCGGTCATAACGCCTTCGGCAAGTTTTTCGAATTTTGCACCGTGCGCCATCATCTCGCCGTACGTTCTGTTATGCGAATACTCCGAAAACAGCGTGGTTTCGTAATCGCCCAGATGCGCAAGACCGTAAGCCGAATTAAACTCGCCGCCCATCGCTTTGATAAGCCTGCCGACTTCGTAAGCGCCCCTTGCCATGAGAGGTCCCTTTAAGCTGACGTAGCCGCTTCCGTCAAGAACGCCTGCGGCAATGCCCAAGACGTTTTTTGCCGCCGCGCCTATTTCGGTGCCGATTAAATCGTTGCCGTAATAAAAACGTATTAAGTTGCTTTTAAAGCTGTCGGCAAGATACTTCTTTAATTCCTCGTTTTCGCTGTCTATTACCATGCAGTTGGGAATGCCCTGCGTGAACGCCTGAATGTGTCCGGGTCCCACCCATACCGCGACGTTTTTTGAAGGTATTCCGCTCTCCGTCATAACTTCGGAAAGTCTTTTGCCGGTGGTTTCCTCTATGCCCTTCATACAGAGGACGAAGGGCTTGTTTTTAACGTCGTACTTTGTGACCTTTTGCATAAAGCCGCGCAGCCCCTGCGAGGAAATGGAAATTATAATAACTTCAGCGCTTTCAACCGCTTTTTTCAAGTCGCAGGTCAGCGTTATGGACTTATCAAGGGTAACGTACTCGTTTTTGCCCGTGTTTTTTAAAATTTCGTAAGAATATTCGCCCTCGGGTCCCCAGCTCGTTACCTCGTTTTTAAGAACGGTAGCCTGATACCAGGCGATAAACGAACCCCAGCGGCCGCAGCCTAATACTGATACTTTCATCAATTAAATCCTTAAATTAAATTTGTTTGCGCTCGGAAAGCGCGCGGGACAGCGTAACCTCGTCGGTGTACTCAAGCTCGCTGCCGATAGGAATTCCGTGCGCAAGCCTCGTAACATTGATACCGAGCGGTTTTAAAATTTTTGCAATATACATTGCGGTCGCCTCGCCCTCAACGTCGGGGTTGGTAGCCATAATTACTTCCTGCACGCTGCCGTCCTGAACGCGCGCAAGAAGTTCTTTAATGCGAATGTCGTTGGGTCCCACTCCGTCCATAGGGCTGATTACGCCGTGAAGGACGTGGTACACCCCTTTGAATTCGTGCAGTTTTTCCATTGCGATTACGTCTTTCGGCTCTTTAACGACGCAGATAGTCGCACCGTCGCGCCGCTTGCAAATTTCGCAGACATCATCTTCGGTAAAGTTGCCGCACACCTTGCAGTATCTCACCTTACGCTTGCACTCGACTATGCTCTCGGCAAAGGCTTTCGCTTCGCCGTCGGTCATGCCTATTATCTTGTAAGCGTATCTTTGAGCCGTCTTTTTGCCTACGCCGGGAAGTTTTGAAAACTCGTTTATAAGTCTGCCGATAGGTTCGATAAAAACGTCCATTTTAAATTAAACCGCCGAGTCCCCCTGCGTTTTTGCCGAAGGGTCCCATTTTTTCGTTGTATATTTCGTCGGCTTTTTTATAGCCGTCGTTTATAGCCGCCATAATCAGGTCTTCAAGCATTTCAACGTCATCCTCGTCGGTGATATCGACGACCTCGGAAAGCTTGCTGCCGAACTCTATGCCGTTGATAATTTTTTTGCCGTTCATATAGACGACTACAGTTTCGTCGCCCTCTTCGCCGCCGCCCGAAAGTCCTACTACTTCAAGCTCTTCCAGTTCCTTGTCGGCTTCCTGCATCTGCTCCTGCATTTTCTGCGCCTGCTTCATCAGGTTCTGCATATTTCCCATGCCGCCCATGCCGCCTTTAAATCCTGCCATTTTAGCTCCTTACAAATTTATTTTATTTGAATATCCGTGCCTTCGAAATTGCTTTTAAGCTCTTTCAAGGCTTTTTCATAGTCGCTTTCGCCCTTTTCCACAAGGCGTACCTCGTGGTCGGAAACGCCCAGTTCGGCAAGCGTTTCCGCTATAAAATTTGCGTTGTCGGGTCTGGTAAGACCTTTAAATACCGCTTCGCTGTCAGTTGTGAGAATTAATTTTTCACCCTCGAAAAAGTTGCCCAGATCCATACACAGCGTGAACAGTACCGCGTTTTTGCGCGTCGTGCGTAAACTCCGGATAAGCTTTCCGAACACGCCCGACTTTTCGCCGTCGTTCAGGCTCTTGACTTGCGCCGGCGCGCTGACCGCCGCAGGGTTATCCCAAAGCGTTGGCTGCACCGTTGCGTTCTCTTCCGTATTTGCAAAGGGCGGCTGTTCGTCGTCCGGTTCAAGTTTAGGTTTAGTAGGTTCGGTCTTTTGTACCGGTTTTTGTTCGACTGGCTTATTCTGCGGTTTTTCAACAGTCGGAGCCTGCGTCTTTACCTTTACTTCAACCCCTTCGTTAAGCTTTCTTTCAAGCTCGTTTATCTTTCCTATAAGCGCATCCAAATTGTAATCGGTCTGTGGCATAGCGCATTTTAAAATTGTCGTTTCGAGGGTAATTCTGCCGTTTAGCGAATACCGCAAATCGGTTTCGGCTTTTGCAAGAAGTTCGGTTACCCTTAAAATTTTGTGACCGTCCGCGCCGCCTGCGATTTTTGAAATAGCGTTAAAACTTTCCTCGGGAAGGTTGACTATCTCTTTCGCGTTACGGCAAATTTTTACGACCGCGCAGTTGTTTAAAAACACGAGTAAATCTTTGACGAGAACGCCCGCGCTCTTGCCGGTTGAAAGTACCTGTTCAACCAAAGTCAGCGATGTTTGCGCGTCCTCTTTTAAAATGCTTTCGGCAAGCTCTGCAACCGAAGAAAAATCTGCGCTGCCCAGTACGGAGTTTACGTCCGCGTAGGTAAGCTTACCGCTTGAATAGGACGCGCACATATCTGCAATAGAAAGGCTGTCGCGGGCGGAGCCTGCGCCTGCGCGCGCGATTGCGGCAACAGCTTCGTCCTCGTACGCCTTGCCCGATTTTTGCAGAACGTCTTTTATAAGTCCCTCCAAATCTTTTTGGGGAATGAGTTTAAAATCGAACCGCATACAGCGAGAAAGAATTGTAGCCGGAATTTTCTGCGGCTCGGTAGTGGCGAGAATGAACACCGCGTGACGGGGCGGCTCTTCAAGCGTCTTTAAAACCGCGTTGAATGCCGAAGCCGTGAGCATATGCACCTCGTCTATAATGTAAACTTTATATTTACCTGCGACGGGCGGATACTGCACCTTTTCGCGCAAATCGCGCATTTCGTCGACGCCGTTATTTGAAGCCGCGTCTATTTCGTTTATATCGAGATTGCCGCCCTCCGCAAGCGATTTGCATGTTGCGCATTTGCCGCATGGCGAACCGTTTACGGGATTTTCACAGTTGATAGCGCGCGCAAAAATTTTGGCAAGGGTAGTTTTTCCCGTGCCGCGCGGTCCGCAAAAAAGATAAGCGTGACCTATTTTGCCGCTTTCAATCTGGTTTTTTAAAGTGCGGACTATGTGTTCCTGTCTTACGACCGTATCGAACGACGTGGGACGGAAAGTCCTGTAAAATGCGAGGTACGCCATTTATTCCTCCGCAAAAATTGATTTTTGTAACTTGTATTTTGCGCGCGTCAGCGCGTTGTCAACGCTTTTCGGGCTTTTATCGAGCGCCGAAGATATTTCCGAAAGGGACATTCCGTCCGTGTACATTATAAGCGCTTTGAATTCGAGCGAAGAGAGAATTTTACTCATCTTGTGAAGAAGCTCGCGCCCGTTTTCTATTCCTATGATTTTCTCTTCGGGATTTTCGCCAGAATCGTAAATTTCTTCGCCGGCGTCGATGGGCAGAAAGTTGTTCAGCGCGGAATACTTTGCGCCGCCGCTCTTTTTGACGGTGTCGAGAATGCGGTTTCTGATACAGCTGTAAGCGTACGAGGAAAAGCTTGCGCCGCCCTCTTTAAATCCGCCGACCGCGAGGTACAGTCCGCACATTCCCTCCTGCACAAGATCTTCGGTTTCGCCGCCGCTCAAAAAGAATCTGCGCGCGATTGAAAGCACGCGCGGTTTGTACCTTTTAAACAGTTCTTCCCAAGCCGCCTCGTCGCCGCTCTGGCATAAAATTGCAAGCCGTTCGTCAGTCATCTGCGCTTTCTCACCGCCTCGTACGCGGCTATTCCGAGAGCTACGGATGCGTTCAGAGAATTGACCTTGCCGTTCAAAGGAATGGAAAGGGTAAAGTCGCACTTTTCGCGCGTGAGTTTTCTGACGCCGCTGTCCTCGCCGCCTACGACTATCGCGATATTGCCGGTAAGGTCGGCGGAATAAATATCTTCGCCGTCCGCTTCCAAGGCGTAAAGCCAGTAGCCGCTCTTTTTTAGTTCGTCAACGGCGCGGTTGATTGAGTTGACCTTTGCCACCTTCATATGGTTTGCGGCGCCTGCCGAAATGCGTATAACCGCCTCGGTCACGCTTGCCGAATTGTTTGAGGGAATTACCACTCCGTTCGCGCCCGCGCACTCGGCAACCCTTATTATAGAGCCGAGGTTATGAACGTCCTCTATGCCGTCGCAGACAATTACGAAACCGCCTTTTTCGCCGCGCGCGGAAATTATATCGTCTAGGGAGCTATACTCGTAGTCGGTGGAAAAGGCTATAACGCCCTGATGCCGCCCCTCTTCGCTCTGTTTATCCAAAACCTTTCTGTCTACGAACTGAACGCGGATATTTCTTTTACGCGCCTCGGCAAAAATTGCTTTCAGCGAACCCTGCGGATTTTTTTCAAGCAGCAGTTTTTCTATATTTTTTTCCGTTTTTAAAAGTTCGTAAACGGCGTTTCTACCCTCTGTCTTCATCGTCCTCGTCCAATAACTGCGAAATGCGTTCGTACTGACCCGTAAGGTACAGATAGCCGATAACAGCTTCGAACCCCGTCGAGCGGTTGTATTCGGCAACGCTTGC
The DNA here is from genome assembly GCA_964503655.1 of uncultured Clostridia bacterium. Classification (GTDB taxonomy): domain Bacteria; phylum Bacillota; class Clostridia; order Christensenellales; family Borkfalkiaceae; genus Coproplasma. The sequence goes on from CAZDAG010000001.1 coordinate 57,849, forward strand.
GTTTTTGCTTTTCGTCGACTTTTTCGCGTTCCTGCCGCGTCTGAATATGTCGGCTTCCTCTTCGGTGAAACGGGCGGTAAGAACTTCCAGAAGCTCGCTCTGACCGTGAGCCGAAACGCGTTTTGAAGTAAGCTTTTGCAATTCACCCGTCTTGAAATCGGTGGAAAGCACAAGCTTTCCGCGCACGAACAGCGAGTACACCGCATCACCCACAAAAGCGAGGGTTACGGGGCTTAAATTTCTTGCGCGTTCCTTATCAATCGTCGTAAAAAAGTCAAACATAATAATTCAGTTTCATTATACAACTTTGTCATAAAAAAATCAATTATTAAGTAGTATATTAGCGTGAAATTGTTTATCGTAAAAAGGTCTGCCATTATTGCGCTTGCGGTTATCTGCGCGGTCGGCGCAATGATAGGAATCTGCACCGGAGTTGCCGCCGCCTCCGCAAGCGGCAGCGGTAAAGTTATTGTTATCGATGCGGGTCACGGCGGCATTGACGCAGGCGTGCGCGGAATTAATACCTCCACGAAGGAGAGCGACATAAACTTTGCGATTTCCATCTACCTCCGCGGATACTTCGCGGACGCCGGATTCACCGTGGTTATGACCAGAAAAAATCAGGGCGGACTGTACGGACTTGCAACTTCGGGTTTTAAAATGCGCGATATGAAAAAGCGCAAACAGATTATAGAAGAAAGCGGCGCGGATATGGTAATTTCGGTACACCAGAATTTCTGCCCCATCCCATCGCGGCGCGGCGGTCAGGTGTTTTACAACGGAACAAGCGACAGCGGAAAACTGCTTGCGCAAAGTATTCAGACCAGTATAAACGGCATGGAGCAAGCCGTGCGGCAGTCCTCCGCGCTTACGGGAGATTATTACATGCTGAAATGCACGGAAAGTCCGTCAGTAATAGTCGAATGCGGCTTTTTGTCCAACGCCGACGACGAGGCGCTTTTAATAAGCAAGGAGTATCAAAAGAGTATCGCTTACGCAATTTTTAAAGGCGCGGTATCCTACTATTCTTAAAATTCTGATAAACGTAAAAGCCGTCCGCGCAGTTTTGCGCGGACGGCGTAATTTTTATTTACGTGTTAAACAACGGAGATACGAGCAAGACAAGGCAAGCGCGGCTTTGGCGCAGGGCGCTTAACTTGCGTACGCAACCAAGACAAAACGCAAGCTTAACGAAGTATTGCGAAGTAGATACGTTGTTTAAGAAATTTTTTCGAGAAGTTTAAGGTCTATACCCTTATCGCCGATTTTGATGATTTCGACTTTTACGGTGTCGCCGATATTTACTACGTCCTCTACCTTTTCAACGCGCTTGTCCGAAAGCTTTGAAATGTGAATCATACCGTCTTTGCCGGGAGCAAATTCGACGAACGCGCCGAAGGTGAGAATTCTTACTACCTTGCCGACGAACATATCGCCTACTTCGGGGTCGTGGGCAATGCTCATTACTATCGCCTTTGCCTTTTCAGCGTTCTCGATAGGACCTACGCAGGAGATATAGCCTCTGCCGCTGTCGTCTTCGTTGAACTCGATTTCGGTGCCGGTTTCTTCCATAATCTTCTTGATTACGCAGCCCTGCTTACCGATAACGTCGCCGATTTTCTCGGGGTCGATTTCGAAGCTGATAATCTTGGGAGCGTATTTCGAAAGCGCGGGAGCTACTTCGGGAACGACTTCGAGCATCTTGGAAAGAATGAACTGTCTGCCCTCGTTCGCCTGGTTGATTGCAGTGTGCATAATCTCTTCGGAAATGCCCTTAATCTTTATATCCATCTGAATTGCGGTAATGCCTTTCTGGGTACCCGCAACCTTGAAGTCCATATCGCCGAGGAAGTCTTCAAGTCCCTGAATATCGGTAAGAACCTTGAATTCGCCGGTTTCCTGATTTTTGATAAGTCCCATTGCAACGCCGGCAACGGGCGCTTTGATGGGAACGCCTGCGTCCATTAACGCCATAGTGGAGCCGCAGACCGAAGCCATTGATGACGAGCCGTTTGACGAGAGTATGTCGTTTACCACCCTGATTGCGTAAGGGAAGCTGTCTTCGTCGGGAAGCACGGGAATGAGCGCGCGTTCCGCGAGAGCGCCGTGACCGATTTCACGCCTGCCGGGCGAACGGAGCGCCTTTGCTTCGCCTGTACAGTAGCCGGGGAAATTGTAGTGGTGCATATATCTTTTGGAAGTTTCTTCGTCAAGACCTTCAAGTTTCTGCGCTTCGCCCAGCATACCGAGCGTACAACTGGTAAGGGTCTGGGTCTGACCTCTGGTGAACACAGCCGAGCCGTGAACGCGGGGCAGAACTCCCCTTTCGCACCAGATGGGACGAACGTCCTTTAAGCCTCTGCCGTCGGGACGGATACCCTTGTCGAAAATCTTCGCGCGGACCTTTTCTTTGGTGAGGTAGTAAAGGCTGTCCTTAATTTCGCGCTTTTCTTCTGGATAGATATCTGCGAAATGCTCTAATACGTCTCTTTCAACCTCTTCCTGTCTGATCTCTCTTTCGTGTCTGTTGAAAGTGTCGATAGCCCAGTCAATTTTCTTGCCCGCGTAGTCGCGTACGGCTTTATCAAGCTCTTCGGGAATGTGGTAAAGCTCGATTTCCATTTTGGGCTTGCCGACTTCGGGAACGATTTCGTTTTCGATAAATTTGCAGATTTTTTTAATCTCTTCGTGACCGAACATAATCGCGCCGACCATCTCGTCGTTGGTAACTTCGTTAGCGCCGGCTTCTATCATAAGAATAGCGTCCTTGGTACCTGCGAGATTGAGGTGAATAGTACTCTTTGCGCGCTGCGCGAGGTCGGGGTTGATGACGTATTTGCCGTCAACAAGTCCGACTACTACAGAACCTGTGGGACCTGCCCAGGGAATATCGGAAATAGCGAGAGCTACGGACGAACCTATCATAGCGAGAGGTTCGGGAGACACGTCGGGTTCAACCGAAAGCGCCTGCGCCGTAACTACTACGTCGTTGAAAAGACCCTTGGGGAAAAGCGGTCTTAAAGGTCTGTCGATAAGTCTTGCGGTAAGAATTGCCTTGTCGCTTGCTCTGCCTTCGCGCTTTTTGAAGCCGCCGGGAATTTTGCCGACAGCGTACATTTTTTCTTCATAGTCCACCTGCAGGGGGAAGAAGTCCATACCCTCTCTGGGGCTTGCCGACATACATACCGAAACGAATACAGCAGTTTCACCGCAGCGGACGATACACGAGCCGTTGGTTTGTTCGGCGTATTTGCCGATTTCGATTACGACTTCCTTTCCGCCTACGTTAAGTTTGAATTGTTCTAATTGTTTCATACCTTTCTCCTTTTCTGTTCTTGTGCCTGCGGCGCCCGCCGCAAACTGAAAAAATTAAAAAAGAGCGTGAAAAATTATCCGCTCTTTTTCAGATTACTTTCTTAAATTCAAAGCAGCAATGATAGCACGGTATCTTTCAATATCTTTGCTCTTTAAATAGTCCAAAAGACCGCGGCGGCGGCCAACCATTTTAAGAAGTCCGCGGCGCGAGTGATTGTCGTGAATATGCTCTTTAAGGTGTTCGTTAAGGTGATTGATTCTTTCGGTTAAAAGCGCAATCTGAACTTCGGGCGAACCGGTGTCGCCTTCCTTTAAAGCGTATTTTGCAATAACTTCCGACTTTTCCATTTAATTTATCCTCCTATGGAATATTTGCGGCAAACAAAGCAAGCCGTTGAGTGTTCGAACCGCTTTGTATCCGTAACAAAAATATAATAGCACAAGCAAAAATAAAAGGCAAACGTTTTAAACGGTATTAGTAAATTTTATTTATTCTGCGAACATTTTTCGGCGTCGATTGCAAGCGTAAACATAAGAGACAGCAACGCCACCTCGTCTCTTACGGTGTCGATAACATAAGTGTCCGTCCACTTGAACAACTGCTTGCTGACCTTTGCGATGAGAGCGCCGTTTGCGTCCTGAATTGTATAATCCCAGCCGAGCCAGTTGCCGTTTGCCTGCCAACCGTTGAAATCGAGATAATACGAGTTGTTGAAAAACTGAAAACGCTTTTTCTGACTGCCTATATACTGACCGCGGACAAAAAACTGGAATTCGGGCAGAAACCTGAATATTTTTTCTTTCACGGTGGCGATATGTACGCCGCTGCTGTCCTTTATATGCAGTTCGTGTCCCCAGCTCAACTGACCTTCGACGGTATACGCGACAGCGCCGTTTTCGTAATAAATATCGTAGCTGTCAAACCAGGAAAAAAATCTTTGCTTAAATAAAAGTTTCATTACCTTATTCCCCTTTGAACAGTTTCAGCCGCTCCTCTATTATTTTGTCCGTTTTGTTTATATAGGTCGGAATATCTTTGGGGGCGGCGTAGCGCTCTATCCTTGCGCCCTTTTCAAACAGCTTTTTAGAAATAGCGTTTGCGCCTACCGCTACGTTGTCGCATATCTCTTCCATAACGTCTACGTTGTATACGCACGCCTTGCCGTCCTTTGTCCAACCGACGTTTTCAAGTCCGCCCGCCTGATACTTTTGTCTGTAAAGATAGTACGGCGCGTATTCCGCCGCCGTCAGCTGTTCGCGAGAGAGTTTAATCATTTCCGAGATGCCGTCGACGTTGAGCCGTTGCACCCTCTCTTTCAGCTTTGCGCCCGATTTGAGGGACAGCGTATGAACGGTTATATTTACAGGGTCGAGCGAGATTGCCGTCTGCACCGATTTTTCAAAGTCGGCAACGCTTTCTTCCGCAAGTCCCGCGATTAAATCGATATTTATATCGAAACCGAATTTTTTCGTAAGCTCGTATGCTTCTATCGTCTGCGCCGCCGTGTGCTTTCTGCCGATTGCCTGCAATGTCACGTCGCTGAAAGACTGCGGATTTACGCAAACGCGAGTTACGCCGTAGTCCTTTGAAAGACGAAGTTTGTACTCCGAAAAAACGTCCGATCTGCCGGCTTCGACGGTGAATTCGGGGATTCCGGCAAACGCTGATTTTACTGCGGCGTACACCCTTTCAAGCTGCGCCGTATTTAATACGAAAGGCGTTCCTCCGCCGATATAAACGCTTCTGACCTTTGCGACTATCTCTTTTAAACTTTGAATTTCACGGACGAGGCAGTCTATGTATTCGTCTACGAAGCCGTGTGTTTTATCTATCGGCGCGGTGATGAACGAGCAGTACTCGCACTTGGTGGGGCAGAACGGTATACTTATAAAGACGTCCTGACCGCTGTCCGGCGCGTATATATTTTTCTGCGCGTTTAAAACGCGCTTAACGAGCGCGGTATTTTCTTCGCAAACGCCCATAGTTTTGAAAAGCTCTTCAAAATTGCGTCCTGCGACTTGTTCCGCGTAGGCGAGTTTTGTGGGTCTTATACCCGTCAGCGCGCCCCAAGGGAGAGAACCGTATTTTTCGGAAAGGACTTTGTAAAAGGCGAGTTTTGCGTAACGCTTTGCGTACCTTTTAAACTCGGTTTCGTCCTCCACCTTCTGCTCGACTTCAAAGTCGGAAAAGTTTCCGCCGTATTCTATGCAGTTAAAAAATTTATCTCCGCCGTGGGAAAAATAATGGGTAAAATCCTCTTCCTCGCAATTAAACGCGCGGAGTACGTCCATTATTTCGGGGCGGAGATATTCGCTGTTTGTCGTAAGCATTTTACACCTTAAACGCAGGGGTTATTTTCGCGCTCGAATTCGAGCGTTGTATCGTCGTCGTGACCGCAGTAAACGCGGTAGTCGCCCTTTAAAGCAAAGAGTTTTTTAACGCTTTTTGTAAGTTGCGCGCCGTCGCCCGTGGGCAGGTCGCATCTGCCGACGCCCAATCTGAAAAGCGTGTCGCCGGTAAAAAGGCAGTTACCGGCAAGATAACAGACGCCGCCTGCGGTGTGTCCGGGGGTTTCAATCACTTTAATTTTTATGCCGCAGAGTTCGACCTCTTCGCCGTCCGAAAAGGTTCGGTCTATTTCAAATTCGGGGATATACACGCCGCCGAAAAGTCCCCTGTTTTCCGCGCTGAAAATATGCGGAGCTTCCTTTTCGCCGCAGCAGATTTTTGCGCCCTCTTTAAAGAATTTGCCGCATCCGCCGACATGGTCGAAATGACCGTGCGTTAAAAGAACGTATTCGGGGACGAGTCCTTCCTGTTCGCAGACCGAGTATACTCTCGGCTGAGCGCAGTCGATTACTACCGCCCTCTTTCCGTCCGCCGTCAGAACGTAAGAATTGCTTGCAAAACCGTTGGGTTTAACTTTGATTACTTTCACTTGGTAGTCCTGTAAACGTCAATAATTCTCTTGTCTTTTTTAAGTCTCTTAATCAGGAGGTCTATATCCGACCGCTTGTTGAGCTTTAATCTTATTTCAAACTCCGCGTGCTTTTCCTTGTTGAGTCTGCCGTTTATGGTAGTTATGGAAAGGTGCATTGTGGAAATTTCAGCGGTTACGAAGGCGATAAGTCCGTCTTCGTCGGTCGCTATTATTTTTATGCCGGCGATAAATTCGCTGTCAGTAGATCCCGTCCACTGCGCAGGTTGAAGCCTTGCGGGGTCCAAATCTTCAAGGTTGGGACAGTCGGCGCGGTGTACTATAACGCCCCTGCCGCGCGAGATAAAGCCGGTAATTTCGTCGCCGGGAACGGGGTTGCAGCACTGCGCGAATTTGACCAGAAGTCCGCTCATTCCCTTGACCGTTACCGTGCCTGCGTTTGAGTGGTGCAGCTTTTCGGTCTGCAGGGTTTCGGGCGGTTTGGGCATCGCCTTTTTATAGTAGTCTATAAGCTTGAAAATTACCTGGTTTACGCTTACCGCGCCGTAACCTACCGACGCCATCATCTCGTTCACCGATGAGAAAACCAGTCTGTTTGATAGCTTTTTAAAGGATTCTTCGGTCAGAATATCCGCAAGGTTATAGCCCCTGCGCTTTGCCTCCGCTTCGAGCATGGCTCTGCCCGTTTTTACGTTGTCCTCCTTCATTTCGCGCTTGAAGAACTGTCTGATTTTAGCGCGCGCGGAACCCGATTTTACGAATTTTAACCAGTCCCACGAAGGTCCTTTTGTATTGGGAGATGTGAGTATTTCCACCACGTCGCCGGTGTGCAGCGTGGAGTTTAAAGAAACTATTCTCGAATTGACTTTCGCGCCCACGCATTTGTTGCCGACTTCGGAATGAATTGCGTAGGCAAAATCGACGGGCGTCGCTTCCAAAGGCAGGGAAATTACTTTGCCCTGCGGCGTGAATACCAAAAGCTCGTTTGAATATAAATCGTTTTTAAGGCTGTCGACAAATTCCTTTGAATCGTTAAGGCTGCCCTGCCAGTCCATTACGTCGCGTATCCAGCTTAAACGCTGGTCGAAGTTCGTTTCGCCGCCAGACTTCTGCTCCTTGTATTTCCAGTGCGCCGCGATACCGTACTCCGCCATTTTGTGCATTTCGTAAGTGCGTATCTGAATTTCGAAAATCTGTCCGAAGTTTGTAACGACAGTCGTGTGCAGCGACTGGTACATATTGCGTTTGGGGGTTGCGATATAGTCTTTGATTCTGCCGGGAACGGGCTTCCACTCCTTGTGTATTTTTCCCAGAACCTCGTAGCACTCCTCGGTCGTGCCGACGATTACGCGGACTGCCGAAAGGTCGTAAATCTGGTCGAGCGTCTTGCCCTGATTTTTCATCTTGCGGTATATCGAATAAAAGTGCTTGGGTCTGCCCCAGACTTCGCCCTGAATGTTGCTGCTTTTGAGCATATCTTTAAGCTGCGCAACCACGCACTCGACGAAGTTTTTGCGCTCGGTCAGTTTCTGGTTTATGTTGGTGACGAGGTACTCGTACGCTTCGGGGTCGAGATATTTGAGGCACAAATCTTCGATTTCGCACTTAATCTGCGAAATACCGAGTCTTCCCGCAAGTGGCGTGAATATTTCAAGCGTTTCCTTCGCTATACGCTGCTGCCGCTCGTTCGAAAGGAAATTCAGCGAGCGCATATTGTGAAGTCTGTCCGCGAGTTTGATTATAATTACGCGGACGTCGTTTGCCATTGCGACGAAAATTTTTCTGAAATTTTCCGCGTCCTCGTCCTCGTGGGACTGGAAGCGTATTTTATCGAGCTTTGTTACGCCTTCGACCAAAGTCAGAATTTCTTCGCCGAAGCGCGAGCGTATATCCTCGTCCGTGGCTTGCGTGTCCTCTATTACGTCGTGCAGAAAAGCAGCCGCGACGGACGGAACGTCCATACCCAGATCCATAAGAATTTCGGCAACCGCGCAGGGATGGGTAAAATAAGGCTCGCCCGAAGCGCGCTTCTGCCCCTCGTGCATGAGTTCCGCGTAGCGGTAAGCGGACAGTACTAATTCCCTGTCCTTTTCGTCGCTGTATTCGTAAATTTTATCTAACACGCTTTTCATATTTTTTAACCGTTTACTTTGCACGCAATGTTGTAAAGTTCCGAATTTGTAAGTTCCGTTTTAATACCTTTAAAAAGGTTGAGTTTGCCGCCCTCGAAAGAAATGAGCGAAAGCTGCCTGAACACTTCGAGAGCGAATACGGCGTGAAGCGGTTTGCCTATGCCGTTTTTCAGCGCTACTTCGTAGCTGTCGCCGCCCTCTAAATTTGCGGCGTTCGCGGATATATACGCGAAAATTTTCAAAAGCTCTTTGCGGTTGCAGGGCAAGCCCTTTATAAAGTTATTGCTCCGAATATCCGAACAGATAATAACCTCTTTGCCTTCAAGCGACTGTATTCTTACGCCCGAGACAGGGCAGTCCAAAAAGACGATTCTTTTAAAACCGCTTAAATCTGTATTCGCCTGCGGTGAAACAAGCACCGAGTCCGCAAGGTTTGACGAGCCGGTCGTGAAAAGCTCGACGGGAAGATTTGCGGCGTTTTTATACCTTTCAAGCGTCTGGTATTCGTGAGCGATATAAACTGTACCCCAGCCCGCTTCCCGCATTTGCCCGTCGATTTCTGCCGCGGTCATCTTTTTAACCGTACAGCTACACTGCGGAGCGGCAAGCGTGAGTATATTGTTTACCGCTATCTCTTCCTGCGCGTATTTTCCTGCGGTCTTGTCGCAGATTACGTCGCGCACAAAGCCCTTGACGTACTCTCTGCCGCGGAATGTGGATACGTTGTATTCGAATATATACTTTCTCGGCGCGGAGCTTGATAAAAGTTTTAAATATTTTCCGCCGCCGAAATACATAAGCTCTATTTTGTCGCTCTTTATTGATATATGCGGCGACTGCGGCTTTACGGGACGGACTTCGGACGAAGTTTCGTCAAGTTCGAACATAGGTCTGCGGTTGCCGACGCCGAAGGGTTCAAGCATTTCCAACTCGCGCGCGAAACGCGGCGAAAAGGGCTTTGTAAGTCTGCCGTTGACGTACAGCGTGGGCAGAAAATCTTCGGGTTTATAATTTGCCGCAAGATAGTCGTTTAAAGCGGCTTCGAGTCCGTCAAAGTTTTCAAAAGTAACGTTGACGCCGGCAGCCTGCGCGTGTCCGCCGAATTCTTCGATATATTCCGAACAGGCTTTAAGCGCTTCGAAAATATTTACGCTTTCGATTGAGCGCACAGAACCTTTCAGGGTGTCGCCGCTGCGCACGAAAAGCAGCGCCGGTCGCGAATACTCTTCCGCAAGACGGGCTGCGACTATGCCGACGAAACCCGAATTCCAGTTTTCGTCGAACAGCATTATGACTTTGCCGTAAGCGCCCCTCTCTTTGAGTTTTGCTTTCGCGCTCAAATACAGCTCGTCGCAGCATTTTTGCCGTTCGAGATTGTAGGATGTGAGTTTTGCCGCAAGGTCGAAAATTCTGCCCTCGTCGCTCTCGCCGAAAAGCTCGAGCGCGGCGCGCGCGTCCCCCATTCTGCCTGCGGCGTTAATTTTGGGCGCGATTGAAAACGCGACAGTCTGCGAGGTTACCTCCGCCTCGCTTTTTACAAGAAACTGCGAGTAACAGCTTCTCGGCTGGCGGTTTATTAATTTAAGACCTTCGTAGACGATGTCTCTGTTTTCGCCGGTCAGAGGCACGCTGTCCGCGACCGTAGCGATTGCGGCAAAATCAAAGTATTTGTACGCGCTGTCGCCGTTTAACGCAACCGCGACTTTTAGCGCGACGCCTGCGCCGCAGAGATTGTCGTAAATATAGCCGTCGTTGAATTTGGGGTTTATACAGATGCAGTCGGGGATATTTTCGGGCAGCTCGTGGTGGTCGGTAACGATAACTTCCGCGCCCTGCTCTTTGATATATTCCACTTGCTCCGCGCACGAAATTCCGCAGTCAACGGTGATAAAGAGCTGGGGGAAATACTCCTCGAAGATGGCATCGACGGCAGCTTGCGTTATGCCGTAACCTTCGCGCCGCTCGGGGACGTACACAACCGGTTCTATGCCGAAGTCACGGAGAGCCGCACTCATAATTGTCGCGGCGCAAATTCCGTCCGCGTCGTAGTCGCCGTAGACGACGACCGCCCAGTCCTCGTCCCTCGCCCTTGTGATAAGCTCTACCGCGTCCTGCATGCCCTGCATTTTAAAGGGCGAAATGAAGTGTTCGCGCGAAGGTTTTATAAACTCCTTAATCTTGCGCGCGTCGTCAATTCCCCTTCCGTAAAGAATGGCAACGGTATCCTCCAAAAGATTGGTATCCCTTGCGAGCGACTTGATAATATTCAGTTGTTCTGCCGAAAATTCGCGTTCGGATACTATTCTTTTCATACCGTAATAGACAAAAGGCGGGTGTTACCCGCCTTTAAATTTTTTTAAGCTTTTTTCGTTTTTTTGCGTTCGGTTATTAATTTTTCTCCTATGCGTTTAAAGCGGGAATATACCGCCGGAGTGAAGAACGCCGTTCCGTATACGCACGATACCGCGCTTACAAGTCCCAAAAGAACTGGAATTGCAATCTGGACAACCGACAGCGCGCTTATTGACATCAGCACGAAGAATACAACTGCCGTAGCCGCTATGCAGACGGACGCGACGCACACGCTTACAAGACTTTCCTTTACGCAGGTGTCAACCTGCTCGTAGTTGGTAAGCTTTGCAAACTGCTCGTCCTTCGCGTTTTTACGCGCCCTGTCAAACAGGAAACAGCAGCCTATCATTGTCGTAAGCACCGTTATCACCGCGAACACGATTATCGTGGAAGATACGGGTATGCGGCAAAGCGATAATAAACATACGAATATTGCAAGGTTGTGAACGTCGGCAAGCAACGCGGACAACGCTCTCGTGAGTTTGTATCTGATTGCAAAGTAGATAAACTGAAATACGATTGAAGCCGCAAGCGCAACCGAGCCGTAAACTATTACGTTGCCGCCGCCAAGCTCGGTTTTTACCGTGTGGTAAGCCGCCGTACTCAACGTTGTCATATTAGCGCCTTCGTCGCTCAATATCGCGTTAATACCTTCAACCGCCGTCAGAATTTTGTCGGTATCGCTGTTTTCGTTGAATTTGAAAATCAATTCGCCGCCGGCAGAAGTTGAATCGACGTACGAATAGTTGTAGTATTTTACGCCCGCTTTATCAAACTCTTTGTCGCAAATCTCACGCGACACATCGGCTTCATCGAGAATTACGTAGGAAACGGTTACGCTTTTATAGCTGGTGTATTCGCCGCCGTAATTGAAGTAGCCGTCCGCTACGAAATGGCATATGCAGCCCACCGCTATTCCGAGCGCAATGATTACCGCCGAAACGATAATCATAATATGCATTTTTGCAGAAATCTTTAAATTAGTCATCGAGGGGTACCTCCCTTTTGAAGCCGCAGAAAGCGAACTTGTCTCTTGCGGGCGAGGATAAAACGTACCACATAAATCTCGTAAACCAGTACAGGATATAGGACGCAACCGACGCGATGAAGAATATGAATGCGCACGCGAAGATTTCTCCGACGCAGGTGAACATACAGATAAGGGTCGTCATTAACGATACGATTATCATAATTACGTGCAAATCGAGTATGGCGGTAAGTCTTGAACGGTAACCCGCTTTGATTGCGGAGTGCATGGTTTTGCCGCGCTTTGTTTCGCCGCGGATTGCTTCGAACGCAGCGAAGTTAGAGCCGCAGAGTAGCGCAAGTCCCAGAATTATCATAAACGCGCCGGCAACGGTAATCTGAATTCCGATTAAAAGAATTGCCGTGGTTATCGCAAGCGAGTAGATTAAAATCATAATCGCGTTGACAAGTCCGAGTTTTTTGTATTTGACTACCGAGAACACTATCGCGCCCGCTATTAAAAGGAGCATCGCCACGAGCATATAAATTGCCGCGTTGTCGCCGAGAGCCGCAGACGAGTAGTTTATAGTAACGTCGTCGGAGCTGCCGTAGTCAAGACTCAACGTTTCGCCGTGAGCCGCGGAATTGAGAATTATAGAATAATCTTCCGCGTAGTCGGAGTTGTTTACGCTGATATAGAAGCTGCCGCCGGTTATCGTTTCCGAAATGGTAAGCGACAGAAGCTGGGTGTCGCCGACGTAGAAATTGAGCGCGGTTTCAGAGTCCGCCATCATTTTTGCGGTCAGATCCTTTATGCCCTTCTTACCCTCTTTGGTAAGATTTATTTTGACCGCGTAGTTGTTTGCGGCAGAATACTTTGTAAAACTCTTGAAATAATCGGCAGCCGTATCCTTTGCGGGGATATCGTTGCTTTCGCTTCTGACGTAAAGCTCGCCCGAAGTCGTGAGGTACTGAACGGTGCGGCTGATTTTCGAGGTTTCTTCAGAACGCTCGCTCACGTTCTTCTGAACGTACGCCGAATACGAAAAATTGGTGGGAACGGCTACGCGTATGGTGTAGTCGTCCTGAACGGAAACCGAATAGCTTGAATAGCCCTTTTTACCGAAACGTGAAGAAAGCACCGCCGCGTCCTTTTTAACGCTTTCGGCTAAATCCTTCTCTTCGTCCTCCAAAAGGTCTTTTTCAACGTAAACGCTGCCTTTCTGTTCGTACTTCGAGGTGTACTTTTCGTACTTTGCAAGCCTGTCCTCGTAATCATCTTCGCCCGTTTCGGGTTTTGCGGGCAGACCTTCCTTATAGTCCGCCGCAGAAATTACGCCTTCGGGATACAGAACGGTAGTTGCTTCGCCGGTGAGGTCCGCGCCCAAATGGATACTGCTGATAAAAGAATTGAATCTTTTAACGCCGTTCGATTTAGGCACCGTATAAGATACGGTGGCAAAAAACCCGAGAACCACGATTGCGGCAAGTAATATCGCCGTTATTATCGCCGATTTGATTTTGCCCATCTATTAACTCCTAAAAATTATATCGATTATTTAACTTCTCTATTATAGTAAATAATTGAACGTCAGTCAATTATTTTAATTATTTATCGGCTTATTTATCGCCATTTTTTTTGCCGTTAAGCTCTTTTTTGCGCGAAAGGGAATGCATTCCGCACTCTATACGCTTTTTCATCATAGCGCAGGTCACGGGATACGGGGTATTCATATCGCCCGTGAAGTGGTAATTGTTAGCGCTGCAACCGCCGCTGCATATAAATTTTGCAAAGCAGTCGCCGCACTTCTCCCTTGTAAACAGGCAGGAATTTGCAAATTTTTCCCTGATTTGCTTATTTAACGCGCCCTCAAAGACGTTGCCCATTAAAAATTCCTTTTCGCCCGCAAACTGGTGACAGGGGTAAATATCGCCGTTAGGCACTACCGAAAAATATTCGTTGCCGGCGCCGCACGCGGAAACCCTCTTCTGAAGGCACACGCCGCCTTCCAGATCAATATTAAAATGGAAAAAGTTAAAGCCTTCGCCCTTTTCGTATTTTTCAAGGTACTTGTCGCACAGTGTTTCGTACTCTTCGCAAATACGCGGCAGATGCTCTTCCTTAATCTGCAAATCGTCGATTTCGGTCACGACGGGTTCCATTGAGATGCTGTCAAAACCGTTTTCCGCGAGAAAGATTACGTCCTTTGAAAAGTCGAGATTTTTCGCAGTGAAAGTGCCGCGGACGTAATAGCTTTTATCGCCGCGCGAGCGCACGAACTTTTTGACGTTGTCTATAACGAAATCGAAGCTGCCCTTTCCGTTTTTGGTCTTGCGGATAGCGTCGTGTACTTCCTTTCTGCCGTCGAGGGAAAGCACGACGTTTTCCATTTCGCGGTTGAAAAAGTCTATCGCGTCGTCGTCAAGAAGCAGCGCGTTAGTGGTCGTGGTGAACAGGAATTTTTTGCCCGCTTTTTCGCCCTCGGCGCGAGCGTAAGAAACCACGTTTTTTATAGTCGGCAGACACATTAAAGGTTCGCCGCCGAAAAAGTCTACTTCCAGAACCTTTCTTTGTCCGCTGCTTTTGATAAGGAAATCTATCGCCTTTTTTGCGGTCTCCTCGCTCATAAATTCGCGCGCGGAATGATAAGCGCCCTCGTCCGCGAAGCAGTAACGGCACCTTAAATTGCAGTCGTGACAGATATGAAGACACAGCGCCTTGACCTCGCTTGACTTCAAAGGATAGGTCTTTACTTCCTCTTTGTACAAAAGACCCTTTGCCTTCAACTCTTCGACGTCCTTTTCAATCTTCGCGATTTCGTCCGCGGAAAGATTTGCCGTTTCGCCTTTTAAGTAGGCGGCGGTTTTATCGTCGCATTCGTGCAGACTGCCGCTGCCCGAGTCGTATATGTAATTTTTATCTTTATAATTAAAAACGTGAACCATCTTAAAATTAAATTTAAGGAGCAGACAACATCTGCTCCTTAATTGATTTATTTATTCTTTTCGGGATTCTGTTCTCTGGTAATTCTTTCGCAGCTCTGGTTGCCTACCGTACAGCTCGTTTTACAAGCGGACTGGCAGGTGCTTCTGCATTCGCCGCAACCCGTAACCTTTTTTTCGGCAGGAGTGGATATCGTCTTAATCATCTTGAAAATCTCCTTTAAAGTATATATCTTTAATTATTAAATCAATTATAGAATACACTTTGAAAAAAATCAAGTAATTTAACCAAAGTATTTTGTTTATACGGGCTTTTTAACGTTGACCGCGATTATGCCGGTAATTGCGCCTGCGACAGCGCCCAGCAGAATTTCAATCGCGAAAGTCCAGCTTATCGAAATCGAGCGCGCGATTGCCGCGTAAAGAAAATAGGTAATAATTACTGCGGCAAGTCCGTAAATTATTCCCTTTAACCAGCCCTTATCGCCGCGGATGAATATAAGTCCGCCGGCAATGATTGAAACGATTTTAAAGACCTGGTTTACCGGTTTTATCACCGACGACGACAGCGAACAGAACTGGATTATGAGGGTAAATATCAGTACGAACACCAACGATATTATAATTGACGCCGCAGCCGCTTTTATTACCTGAAACACGTGCTTTTTCATAAATAAAAACCTCCGCTTTAAATGTATGCGGAGGTTTTTGATTTTAGAATTTAACTTGCTTTTCCTGCGAGGTTTTTTTGCTCTTCTTTTTGGGAGCTTCCTCTACGGAAGTTTCGGTCGTTTCCGCAGTTTCCACGGGAGCCGCTGCAACTTCTTCGGGCTTGTCCTCTGCTACGGGTTCGGCTTTTTCCTCTACTTTTTCTTCGGTCTTTGCTTCTACCTTTTCTTCTGCGGGTTTAACTACCGCGTCGGTCTGGTAGATAGCTTGTCTGTCAAACTTTATAAAGCATTTGCCCGACTTTTCGGTGCCGGTTTCAAGAACGAAAGTCTGTTCTTCGTTGTCTACTTCAACGACAATTCCGCAGATACCGCCGATAGTTTTAACCTTGTTACCGGGCTGAACGGCGTTAATTAAGTCCTGCGCGTCCTTTTCCTGCTTTTTACGGCGGCGCGACGAGAAAATAAACAAACCTATAATTGCTACTATCAATACGCCGAAAATTATCCAGGTGACGTAGCTGGGGGTTGCGAGCAACGAATTTAACATTTTTTTATCTCCAAATTTTATTTACTTTTAAACTATAATATTTTTATTGACAATTTGCAAGCGTTTTAACGCCTTACCGGCAATATTGCACAAAACTTTCACTTTTATTTCAATCGCGCGAGCCGTAGTCCGCGTAAAACTTTTCGGCAAAATCGTTAAAACTGTCCGCAAAAATCGCTTCGCGCATATCGCGCATAAGCTTTTGCAGGAAGGTTATATTATGTAAGCTCAAAAGCATTGCGGAAAGCATTTCGCCCACATTGTTCAGATGGCGAAGGTACGCTTTGCCGTAATTTTTGCAGCAGTAGCAGTCGCAGTTATCGTCGAGCGGCGAAAAGTCCTCGCGGTAAGCGCCGTTTCTTACCACCACTTTTCCGTGTGAAGTGAAAGCCGTACCGTTGCGGGCAATTCGCGTTGCAAGCACGCAGTCGAACATATCCACGCCGCGGCGCACGCCCTCTATAAGGCAGTCGGGACTGCCGACGCCCATAAGGTATCTGGGGACTCCTTCGGGAAGTTCGGGGCGGAGTAAATCGAGCATTTCATACATAGTCTGTTTGGGTTCGCCCACAGAAAGTCCGCCTATCGCGATACCGTCAACTGCGTAAGGTTTTGCCCTTTTGAGGCTTTCGAGCCGCAAATCGCCGAATACGTTGCCCTGAACTATGGGAAACAGCGCCTGGTCGTCGCGCGTTTTTGCGTCGAGACAGCGGTAAAGCCAGCGGCTTGTGCGCTCCATCGCCTCTTCCGCCTGCTTGTGCGTGAAGCCGTACGCGCTGCACTGGTCAAACTGCATAATTACGTCCGCGCCCAGATTTTCCTGTATGGACATAACCTTTTCGGGCGTGAAGAGATGCTTTGCGCCGTCCACGTGCGAGTTGAAATATACCCCTTCGTCGCGTATTTTATTCAGCTTTGTCAGCGAGAAAACCTGAAAACCGCCGCTGTCGGTCAATATGGGGCGTTGCCAGTTCATAAACTTGTGCAGACCGCCCGCCTTTTTGACAAGTTCGTCGCCCGGACGCACGTACAGATGGTAGGTATTCGAAAGTATCATACTCGCGCCCGTCTCTTTAAGATCGCGCGGAAGAACTCCCTTTACGGTCGCCTGCGTGCCGACGGGCATATAAACGGGCGTTAAAACGTCGCCGTGCGGAGTATGAAAAACGCCGGCGCGCGCGCCCGTGTATTTATCGATATGTTGAAGTTCGTATGAAAAAAATTTACTCATATTTTATATCAGTTTTCGTTTCCGGTTTGCCACATTAGCCAAAATGAGGATTGGAGAAGCGAGCAAGACAAGAAGAACGCGGATTTGCTGACGGGAGCGTACACAGACGTACGTGACCGAAGCAAAACGCAAGTTCGACGCAGCAAAAGCGCCGCTTATACAATCATCATAGCGTCGCCGAAGGAGAAAAAGCGGTACTTTTCTTTTACAGCCGTTTCGTACAGCGACAAAACTTTTTCCCTGCCGCAAAGAGCCGCGACGAGCATAATCAAAGTGCTTTCGGGCAAGTGGAAGTTGGTTATAAGCGCGTCCACACACTTGAATTTATAAGGCGGATAAATAAAAATTTCCGTATTGCCGCTGCAGGGCTTAATCTGTCCGTTTTCGTCCGCAACGCTTTCAAGCGTCCGCACGGAGGTTGTGCCGACGGCAATGACCCTCCTGCCCTCGCGCTTGGCGCGGCTGATAGTTTCCGCCGCTTCCGCGCCGACTTCATAGTACTCCGAGTGCATTTTGTGGTCGGTTATAATTTCCTCTTTCACAGGGCGGAAAGTTCCCAGTCCCACGTGAAGAAGAACTTCAGCAATCTCTACCCCTTTATCCTTTACGCGCTGTAAAAGTTCGGGAGTAAAGTGCAGTCCGGCAGTCGGCGCCGCCGCCGAGCCGTCGCGCTTTGCGTACACCGTCTGATAGCGGTTTTTATCTTTGAGTTTGCTCTTTATATAAGGAGGCAGGGGCATTGAGCCGACCCTGTCCAGAATTTCTTCAAATACGCCGTCGTAATAGAATTTTACTATTCTCTCGCCGCTGTCGGTAATGTCCTCAACCGAAAGAGACAGCTCGTCCGATATTATAAGTCTTTTGCCGCGCTGGCACTTTCTGCCCGGTTTTACGAGTACTTCCCAGGTATCCTTTTCAAGCCGCTTTAAAAGCAAAACCTCCACAGCGCCGCCGTTTTCGGTACGCGCGTAAAGGCGCGCAGGCAGTACTTTTGTGTTGTTTAAAACGAGGACGTCGCCCTTTTTGAGATATTCTATTACGTTGCCGAAAATTTTATGCTCTACGCCGTCCGCCGCTCTGTCGTAGACTAAAAGTCTGGACGAATCGCGCGGTTCCGCAGGGCTTTGCGCAATTAATTCTTCTGGCAAGTCGTAAAAAAAGTCGCTTTTTTTGTACTGCATATCAACCGTTTTCGTCTTTGTCGAACATACTTACCTGTTCGCGCTGTTTTTCGCTCATTTTATAGCCTAAATGCTCGTAGCCGCCGCGGAGTATCACTCTGCCGCGCGGAGTACGCGCTATAAAGCCCAACTGTAAAAGATAGGGTTCGTAAACGTCCTCGATAGTACCCGCGTCCTCGTTTATGGTCGCGGCGAGCGTTTCAAGCCCGACGGGCTTTCCGTCGAATTTGTCTATCATTGCGCGCAAAAGACTTCTGTCCACTTCGTCAAGTCCCAGATCGTCAATCTCCATTTTGCCGAGCGCGAATTTTGCGTCTGCAAGGCTAACCGACGAGTTGCCCTTAATTGTTGAAAAGTCGCGTACGCGCTTTAAAAGTCTGTTCGCTATACGGGGCGTACCGCGCGAACGGCGCGCAACCTCGCCCGCGGCGTCGCCGTCGATTGCTATGCCGAGAGTTTTTGCGCTGCGCAGAACGATTTCTTTCAGCTCGTCCGGCGTATACATTTCAAGGCGGCAGATTATGCCGAACCTGTCGCGCAAGGGGTTCGCTATCATTCCGGCGCGCGTGGTTGCGCCGATTAACGTGAATTTTTTGAGCGAAAAGCGTATATTTCTGGCGCTGGGACCCTTGCCGACTATTATATCAAGCGCGTAGTCCTCCATTGCCGAATACAGAATTTCTTCAACGCTGTGGTTGAGGCGGTGAATTTCGTCGATGAACAGAACGTCGCCGTCGTTTAAGTTTGTAAGTATTGCGGCAAGGTCGCCGCTGCGCTCTATCGCGGGCGCGGAAGTCATTTTAAGCTGACCGCCCATCTCGCCCGAAATTATGTGCGCGAGGGTGGTTTTGCCGAGACCGGGCGCGCCGTATAAAAGGACGTGTTCAAGCACCTCCCCGCGCGCCTTTGCGGCAGCCATATATACTTTTAAATTTTCCTTGACTTTGGTCTGACCGACGTAGCCTTCAAGCGTTTTGGGACGCAGAACGTTTTCTTCCGCGTCGTACTCGCCCTTGGTGCTTTTTACAAGCCTGTCCTCGCCTTCAAATTCCTCTTCGTCGTCAAAAAACATAATTTATACCTTAATTTAAAATCATTAACGCCGCGCGCAAAAATCACACTTTTTGCAAGCGGACCCAATTTGCGCATACCTGCGCCTCCGCAGAGTGAATGTCCGCAATTATATAATAAGTTTGCCATTAAAATTGCGGACAGAGAGGCAGAGCCTCTTAAACTCACGAAAATTTTGTCGCACAGAATAGCGTCAAAATTTTGTGAACGATTTACATTCCTTTAAGCGCAAGCATAATTATATCTTCTACCGTGGAAGCGCCGTTCGCTCTTGCGCGCGAGATTGCCTTTTCGCTCTCCGAGCGGCTGAATCCGAGGGTCATTAACGCTACCACCGCGTCCTCGTCTCCGCTCGTCACGGGCGGAAGCGGTACGCCGCCTTCGACTGCGGACGCATTCAAGGACACTTTTTCGCGCAGCTCCAAAATTATGCGCTCCGCCGTCTTTTTGCCCAGTCCCTTTACCGCGGACAGCCTTTTCACGTCCGATGTTGCTATCGCCGCGGCAAGCTCGCCCGTGGTAAGCCCCGAAAGCACGGCAATGCCCATTTTGGGTCCGACGCCCGAAACGGAAATAAGTTTTAAAAACATATTCTTTTCGTCCGGAGAAGAAAAGCCGTACAGCGCGGTACCGTTTTCGCTAACCTGCAAATATGTGTAAAGCTCGCCCGCGGTTTTTCCTGCAAGAGAGGAAAAAGCCGAACCCGAACAGTTTACTTCGAACCCTATTCCGCCCGCCGTTTCAATGAGCGCTGTCTCGGGCGTTAAAGACAAAATTTTTCCTTTAATGTATCCTATCATATTATTACCTTATACCGAAAAGTTTTCCGAAGCGCGATGTGTGCGCGTGGCACAAAGCTACCGCAAGCGCGTCCGCCGCGTCGTCAGGACGGGGAATTTTCTGTAAGTTCAAAAGCGATGTCACGACGTGCTGCATCTGAATTTTATCAGCTTTGCCGTAGCCGGTCAACGACTGCTTAATCTGGTTGGGTGTGTACTCGTACAGTCTGCCGCAGTACTTTATGCAGGTCAAAAGCATGACCCCTCTCGCGTGGGCGACGGGTATACCCGTAGTGATGTTTTTTGAAAAGAACAGCTCTTCCACGGCAATTTCTTCGGGCTTGTACTTGGTTAATATTTTGTTTATGCCCTCTTCAAGCATTGCAAGCCGGACGGGCAGACTCTCGTCCTTGGGGGTAAGAACCACGCCGTAGTCCACCGCAACGGTATTATCGTTTTTAAGTTTTTCAACTACGCCGTAGCCCATTGTCGCAAGACCGGGGTCAAGTCCGAGAATTATCATCAGTTTTTACCTTTTTTATAGCTGTCCGCAAGCGCCTTGAATGCGGGCAGCGAGCGCTCAATCATATCGGGCGCTACGCAGTAGGAAATTCTGGCGTAACCCTTGCGGCCGAAATCGTCACCTGCGACTATTAAAAGCTCGTAATCCCTGGCGCGCGCGGAAAAGGCGATTGCGTCGGGTTCGGGCGATTTTACGAAAAGATAAAACGCGCCGTCCGGCTTAACCACGGTATAGCCGTAACTTTCCAGCGCGGAACAAAGTCTGTCGCGGTTGCGCTTGTATATTGATATATCCGAAGTCTTTCCGCATACTCTTGCAACCAACTGCTGAAAGAGGCTGGGCGCGCATACGAAGCCCAGCGCCCTGCCTGCGCCCATTACGCCTGCGAAAACTTCCTCCCACTCTTCCATCTGATTGCTTACGGCGATATAGCCTATACGCTCGCCGGGGAGAGAGAGACTTTTGGAGTAAGAATAGCAGACTATGCTTCTGTCGTAATAGTTCATAACGTACGGCACTTTTATGCTGTCGTCGTAGACCAGTTCTCTGTACGGCTCGTCTGAAATCAGATAGACGGGACTTCCGCGCTTTGCGGAAAAATCGGACAGAACTTTTGCAAGCTTTTTAATCGACTCCTCGCCGTATACAACGCCGCTGGGGTTGTTGGGCGAGTTGATTAAAACAGCCTTCGTCTTTTCGGTCAAAGCGCTTTGCAGTTTTTCAAAGTCAATCTGAAAATCGTCCTCGCGCGTGTCGACCGCAATAAACTTGCCGCCCGCGTGTTCGCAGAATATTTTGTATTCGGGGAAGCAGGGAACCAGAGTAATCAGTTCGTCGCCCTCGTTTAAAAGCGCGTTTAAAGTTGCGGTGAGCGAAGCCGAAGCGCCGCAGGTCATATAAAAGCAGTCGGCAGTAAGCTTGGTGCCGTACTGCGAATTTGCGTAGTCGGCAAGCGCCTTTCTGACGTTGTAATCGCCGGGCGCGGAAGTATAGCCGTGTAAAGCCACGGGGTCGCCGCTCACTAAAAGTTCTTTAAGAATTTCTGTTACTTCGGCAGGTACGGGGATACTGGGATTGCCCAGTGAAAAATCAAAGACCTTGTCTTCCCCTATTTCCGCCTTGCGTTTTCTGCCGTATTCGAAAAGCTCGCGTATGGACGAGCGGACTTTGCCTAATTTTACGTTTTTTTCGTTTAACATTGCGCCACCTGAAAAATTTACTTCAAATTATATAATACGTTCGATTTTGCGCTTTTACCACAATTAACGGGTAAATTTTATTTCGTTGCCGTCTGTTTTAATTTCCACAGGTATCGTCAGACCGTTGCCGTAAGGAACAAAAACCTTTTCGGTATAGGGCTGTTCGGACTTGTCGCAGACAGTGCGTTTGTAATAAGTTTCGCCGTTGGACTTTTCGTACTTTTTGCCGATTACCATATAGTCGTATTCGCCGCTGACCGAAATCGTTCCCTGCAACTCGTCGGTGGTAACGCTGTGTACGCGTTCGCCCTCCGCGTTGAAACAGGAAAACTCGATTTCAAGAAGTTTGTCAACCTGCTCGAATTGAAGGGTTACGTCAAGTTCGTAAGTAATTTCATGCAAAGCGCCGCTTTTATCAAGCACTTTCGCGCTCATACTGTCGCCGAAAGAAAGTTTAAAAATACCGCCGAACGCTCTGAAGTTTACAGCGTCGGAATGATAAACATTTCCGGTTTCCGCGTCGAAATACAGTTCGAGAATCGCGACAAATTTATCGTTGAGTTCGGAAGTGTAGCGGATAGTATCGCAGATTTTCACCTTGCCGCTTTTATCGGGCGTAAGCGGCTGTCCTTCAAACTTAACGTAGCCGTCGTTTACCGGTAATCCTTTCTCGCTGACAGTATAATAGCCGTAGTCAACGTTTTTATAAAAATAATTTTTGACCGCGTCCGCGCTGTCAAGCTCGCTACTTGTTATATCTTCTTTACCGTCGTGGAAAATAAGAAAATATCCGCACATAAAGTCTTTATCATAGGGTTCGGCTTGCGGCTCTGTCACAACATCTTCGCAGGCGCAAAGCGCAAGCGGAATTATTGCCGACATAACGGCAACGGCGAGTAGCGATAAAATTCTGAAACCTGTTTTTTTAGCCATAAGTTTATTTTATCACCGCGCGCGTTTTTTGTCAAACAGCTTTGCCTTAAACAAAATTAAAACCGCGTGTATCCGCGCGGTTTTAAAATAATTTTTTCATACAGCTGGCGTCACGTCTGAACCACTTGCTTATTACGTTCAGAATGGAAACCAGTCGGTCTATTGAAAAGGTCTGCTGCCTTGCCGTGTGTTCTTCCATAAAAATTTCGTTCACGGCGGCTTGCATCTGCTCCCTCGTCTTATCTTCGGAGAAAAGACGCCTGCCCACACTTTCGCCGTACTCGTAAGCCTTTTGCAGACGCGTACTTATTTCCTCGCCCGAGAAATTGTAATGCGACTTTTCAAATCCGTTGCAGTAAGAAACGTCTATATCAAGCACGGGAATATCCGTTTTAAAGGTTTTGCGGTAATCGTACTGGGCGTCAAAGTGAAGCACCAGAATAACGTCAGGTTCTTCGTTTATACCGAAGGGCGTTTCTTTCTTCAATAGCGGAAACAACGGAATATTATCCACCGCGCCGCCGTCTATCGCCATTTTACCCTTTATAGACGAAGGCACCAACCTCAAAAAAGGATAATTTGTCGCCGCGTGCATATATTGTTTCCAGATGCGGTTATAAGATCCGTTTATCCAGTAATAACGCGTAATAAGCGGAATATAACACACGGGGAACACCATAGGTATGGTAAGCTCGTCCGCAGGAGATAACATCGTATTCAGATATTTTGACAAAAGGTCTTTTGCAAATACCTGCCAGAAAAGTTCGCCCTTTTTGGAAATATCTATTTTGCGGTATAACCTTTCGACAAGGTCAAGCTTATCCGACGATACTGCGTAAGCGGTAAAAATGCCGCCCGACGCGCCCGATACGGAGGAAATTTCTTCGCGCGAAATATAGTTTAAAAGACCCTTTGTAAAGCCTATCTGATAGACACAGTTACTGACGCCGCCGGCGTACGCAATCGCTACTCGCAGTTTTCGTCGCCGGCTAATATTTTTTTTAGTTTTTCTACCTGATCGCCGACTACGCTTCCCACTATCTTCGCACCGTCGGTTACCTTTTCGGCAATTTTTTTCGCCGCAGCGCCCAGCTGCGAATAAATATCTTTCACGCTTTCTTCGGAATCAAACATCAGTTTTTCTTCCAGATCGGAAATTTCGTCGGCAGTCTTTTTAATTAAATCGTTAAGGTCCGACGCAGCCTTGCCGTAAACGCTTGCATCGTTTGTTTTTCTCAAACGTTTAACGATAGAAGCAAAATCGGTATAACGCCATATCAGCGCGTTAAGACTCTCGTCGGATATGGGAGTTTTCGACTTTTTTAAAGAATTAAGTTCAATCCTGATAAGTTTTTCGCAGCACTTCAACGCCTTTACGTTGTCTTTGAGCGAGTTTACCATATCTGTAAGCGTTAGCAAGCGCCTGTTGAGGAATAACAGTTCTTTGTATTCCGCATCGTTTTGTAATTTCATACTCTCACCTAATACAAAAAAGTACAGATATTATAGTATAACAGGTATTCTGTGTCAAGTTAAATACATACCGTAGCTTGCCTGTAAAAGTGTTAATATATGGCAAACGGGGCGGCAGCCGTACGGCTGCCGCCCCTGTATCATTTCCTCCCCCAATAGAGGCTAACCTGTCAGATCTTTTCTGAAAGTTTCCATTATTCTGTTTTCTATCCTTGAAACCTGTACCTGCGAAACGCCCAGCATGTTTGCAACTTCGCTTTGGGTCATGTCGCGGAAATAGCGCAGCATTATCACCTTTCTGTCCCTGTCCGAAAGCTCGGCTATTGCAGTCTTTAGCTGAAGCATTTCTATTATGTCTTCCTGCTTGTCCTCGACGGGCAGTTTTTCCAGAAGCTCCTGCGTCTTTTCATCCTTGTACTCGCCCTGCGCGTAAATTGAAAGCGGCATATGCGTCGAACCCATAGTGAACACTACTTCGCTTTCGGGCATTCCGAACTTTTCGGCAATTTGCTTAATCGTGGGCTGTTTGCCGTTGTCGGTGGAATACTGTTCGATAAAAAGATTAATCTGTTTTGCGCAGCTTTTCATTGCGCGGGAAACCTTTATGCTTCCGTCGTCACGCATAAACCGCTTTATTTCGCCCGCAATCATAGGCACCGCGTAAGTTGAAAATCTTACGCCGAAACTTTCGTCAAAGCCGTTTATCGCTTTCAAAAGTCCCATGCTTGCAAGCTGGTACAAATCGTCGTATTCAACGCCTTTGCCCAGATAACGCCGCACTATACTTTTTATCAGGTTGTTGTTTTCCAGCAGCAGCGTTTCCTTCGCCGCGCCGTCTCCTTCTTTTGCCTTTCGTACTAAATCGTTCGTCTGACCGACGTCAAGCATTCTCCACTTCCGCTTCAAAACTTTTCGACATATACACTACCGTGCCTTCGCCCTGAATCGAGTTCACCGAAAATTCATCCATAAAGGTCTGCATTATGGTGAAACCCATTCCCGAGCGTTCGTCGGAAGGAAGCGTTGTAAAAAAGGGCTGAACGGCTTTGCTTATATCGGGTATGCCCTTGCCCGTATCGCTTACCTTTATATGTAGTTCGTTTCCCTCGATTTCGCACTCTACGGTGACTATGCCGAGATTCCCTCTGTACGCGTGAACAGTACAGTTTGTGACCGCTTCCGAAACGGCGGTCTTAACGTCGGACAGCGCCGAAAGCGAGGGATTAAGTTCAAGGCAGAACGCGGCAACCGCGTCGCGCGCAAACGCCTGGTTGCGCGGAAGTGAATAGAATTGAAGTTTTAAATAATTGCTTGTCATACAACCGCCTTTTTATTCCGCCTTGGGGATT
The DNA here is from genome assembly GCA_964503655.1 of uncultured Clostridia bacterium. Taxonomy (GTDB): domain Bacteria; phylum Bacillota; class Clostridia; order Christensenellales; family Borkfalkiaceae; genus Coproplasma. The sequence continues at coordinate 83,453 of CAZDAG010000001.1, forward strand.
AAGGAATAAATTCCGCTTAAATTGAGTATTTTTTCCGCCGCAAAATTGGGCTGGTCAAGGTAGAGCGGCGTATTCAGCTTTGCCGCCTTTTTGTATCTGCCGATTAAAAAACCTATGCCGGTGGAATCCATAAACGCCACGTCCGAAAGGTTTATGATAATCTTTTTCGCGTTGGCGTTGTCCTCGATGAGCTTGTCGCAGCGAGCGCGCGCGTCCTGCGCGGAACATTCGTCCATTTCGCCGGAAAGGTATATGTACAAGGTCGCCTCTTGCAACTGTCCCGAAACTTTCATAAATTTCCTCGCTCCGTGATTTTTATAAAATAGTACCACGCCGCAGGCTTTGTATTTTGTCGCGTTTTCGGGCAATTTGTATTCTTTTGTCAAACGCGCGGGCGAGAAATTTAAGCAAAACAGAAAAATCCGCCTTTGAAAAATTAGTTGAAATTAGTTTAAAAATTACTTGACAAAAATTTTAGGGTATATTATTATAATTTAGCGTTGTGCGTGTCTTATTGCGTACTTGCGACAAGGGCCTTTAGCTCAGTTGGTTAGAGCGGTCGGCTCATAACCGATTGGTCCGCGGTTCGAGTCCGTGAAGGCCCACCAAAAAATTGTTTATTTTAATCGGCTAATAACCGATAACGCAGTCCGAGCCGTACAGGCTTCCACCACAAAATAATTCAGGTACAAGCCGTTAAAGGCTCCGTCAAAACAACTCAATTAATATATGGCCCGATAGCTCAGTTGGTTAGAGCGCCAGCCTGTCACGCTGGAGGTCGACGGTTCGAGCCCGTTTCGGGTCGCCAAAACTTTTTTTATTAAGCGCCTTAATCGGCGCTTAAATATGCCTTGGTAGCTCAGTCGGTAGAGCGGTGGACTGAAAATCCATATGTCGGCGGTTCGATTCCACCCCAAGGCACCACTTTGTTAGCGGTTTGCTGGTGTAGCTCAACTGGCAGAGCAGCTGATTTGTAATCAGCAGGTTGTGGGTTCGATTCCAATCACCAGCTCCATTACTTACCCCGCCGCTTGATTGCGGGGTAAAAAACTAAATACGGGCGGATTGCAGAGTGGCCAAATGCATCAGACTGTAAATCTGACGTCTCCGACTTCGGTGGTTCGAATCCACCTCCTCCCACCAATAGCGACCTAAATTGAACCACTTTCGGTTAGGTCGCTTATTTAATTTACAGATAAGGTAAGTATTATGCGTTGGCTTAAAATTAACAGTGAAACAGATATACAAGATTTACTTAAAAAGTGCTACGCCTTTCACGATTTTCATTTAATAAATTTGAAATTTGAAAGCGGAATAAAACGGTTGCCTGATTTATCTATTCAATCGTTTATAGGAGATAATCCTGACTGCAAATTAAAAATGCTATTTCAAACAAGTGATAACACAATTTCTATAGAATTGTTATTTAGCGGAGTAAGATTATTCCATTTTGTCGGGTGCCAAGACCGCTACGATAACGAGATTTCGGAAGCCTATTTGGGCGTTGCAGGAAATTTATTTGAAAACAACAATCAGCCGTTTATCGTTTGGTCTGATAATGCTGATTGGGCAAACGAAACTAATATTAAAGAAGCGATTAAAAACAATAGCGTATTTGAAGAGCCTTCCGCCTCTTTTGTAATTGCCAACTCGTTGAAATGGAGAATTATTGATAAGTAGCGGTTCGATTTAGGTCTATGTTCGTCCACCACAATAAGACCTTGACTTCTGTCAAGGTCTTATTGTGTATTGGTCGGCGGCGGTAAATAGAAACCCGAAATATCGGTGGTTCGCGCGAGCGAGCAAAAAGCAGTTAAATAATTATAAAGTGAAACCTCCGATTGCAGGTGACGCTCTCGCCGCAGGCGAGAATCCACCTCAACTTTTCGGAGTACCTACGAAAAGTTGTTATTTATTGAAACAGCAATATACGCCCCTCCCACCAATAGCAACCTGAACCGAACCACTTGTGTTTGCTTTAGGTTGCTTTTATATCAAGATTTTATATTCGGCGATGATTCTTCTGACAGCAAGCCTATGTACCTAAACGATGCGACTGTTACTCTAATTTTTTGAGTAAAGGAAATATTATCTCAATGATGAATTTTCAAGTTAAATATTGACTACGATAATTACAAATGTTAAAATAATAATATATTTTAGTTTGAGTTAATGTGATGACTTATTGCGTTTCGGATATTCACGGTGAATACGATCTGTTTTTAAAACTGCTTGATAAAATTAAATTTTCTGACAGGGATTTACTTATTATCTGCGGAGATATAATAGACAAAGGCAGGCATTCAATTAAACTTGCGAAATACGTTTTCAATATGCCAAACGTAAAGTGCATAACTGGAAATCACGAATATACTTTTTTGAAGTATTATTGGGCGTTAATGAAAGAATCCCCTACTGATTTTGATAATTTGCTAAAAAAACTGCAAAATTATTTCCCTTATGACGGAAAGTTGCTTGATTGGGAAACGGTTGATAACTTTGAAAAGTTGCCTTATTTTATTGAGGAAAAAGACTTTATTTGCGTACACGCGGGCGTGCCACTCGATAAAGGACGTATTCTGCCGATAGAAAAAGCGACTTGCGAACAACTCGTCTACGACAGAACATTCAAGAATAAAAATGTTCTTCCTAAGGAGAGCAAATGCGTTTTGTTTGGGCATACTCCCACGAATTATATCTGTGGTGAAGATAAAATACTTGCCTATAAAAGACAAGGCTTTGACGGCAACGAGATTGGCGATTATTGCAAAATTCATCTTGATACAGGAACTTGGCTAAACGGAGTATTAGGTTGCTTTTGTATCGATAATTGTAAAGAAGATTATGTAAAAAAAGATAAAAGTCCTTAAAAGAACGTAACTTTTTAATATTCGTTTCAGGTTACTAATTCTCCACCAGCAAAAAAGACAAGCTTTTGCTTGTCTTTTTTGCTGTATATGAATTCGGTTTTGAAGCACTGTTCGCGCGAGCGTAGCAACGCTCTGCGCGGTAGCGCAGAACACACCTCCTCCCACCACTAGAAGCCCGAAACGAACCACTTTTTAAAGTGCAAGTTTAAGTTGCTTTTTCTTTTTTAGTCAAGTGCAACGGCGGTTTATGCCACAGACGCTGAGATAATACAGCACTTGACTTTTAACAGAATTAAATGTATAATTACTAAAATTTATATATGGATTAAACAAATGACGGATATTTTTATTTCATTTAAAAATACTTATCAAGGTAAAAAAACCTTAGATTCTCAAATTGCGCAAAACATTTGTGATAAATTTAAGTCAATGAATTACAAAGTATTTATGAGCAATGATTCTCTACGAGCTAAGGGTTCGTCCAACTATAAAAAAAAGATAGATGAAGCATTAGATGAAGCATCATGCTTAATTGTGGTAGGAAGTTGCAAAGAATTTTTTGAACACGAATGGGTTCGCTATGAATGGGATACTTATTTAAATGAAGTTCTTGCCGGACGAAAAAAAGAAAATATTTTTACTTTTCGGTTAAACGGGTTGCAAATCGGAGAATTGCCTATTGGATTGCGCAGATATCAATCTTTTGATACTGAGCAAGAAGAGCAAATTTATATGTGGGTTGACAACGCTTTATCCCAGTCAGAAGACATAGGTAAAAAGTATCAATTTTTATATCCGGCAATGTTTACTGAAACAGATGAGGGTTATAGGGCAGATTTCCTTGATTTGGGTATTTGGACTGAGGGATACAACCTCAGCGAAGCATACCTTTACGCCAAGGATTTGCTCCGTGTGTATCTCTCATATGCCCTAAGACATGAAATCAATTATAATTCTCCGACAAGATACCAAGAAATTGCTCAACAAAATCCTGATAAGATTGTTATGTATATAGACGCTGTAGCAACAAAAAACGATAAACCGAATCTAACCGAAGATGAATAAAATTCGTTTTAGTTTATTACTACTCCACTAAAAAAACAGCACCCCGACGAGTGCTGTTTTAATTTATTGTTCGTCGGGGCTTCACCACGCCGTTCGAACAAACGCGTAACACTAATATTTTTTACCGGCTTTGTAAGTGATTTGTGAATTTTTGAGGTGGTTCGGACATATTATGTGGTAACGCAATCAATACATATTAGGAGATATTTTCTATGGAAAAGAACACCACAAACACCACTACGTCTGCAACTACTGCGCCTACTACCGAAGAAATATGCGGTTCGGTGAACATCCTTGACACCACTCACCTTAAAAACCTCGTAGACGACCTTTCAAAGCTTTACAGCACGTCAGTTTGCACGAAGGTTGCAAGAGACACAAAAATTGCATCGGAAAAACGTCTCATCGAAGCAATCCGCGCCAACCTCGACCGCTACGAAGGCTAATTAAAACAAAAAAGAAAAGAGCCTCTGAAAGTTAAAAACTTTCGGAGGCTCTTAAACTTTTATTTAGAAGTTTACGTTGGTCTGCGTTACAAGCGCGTACAGCAGTTTGGAGAAAGTTTCAAAGTGCTGCATAATGCGGCCTGGGAAGTACTTTTCGATAAACGACAGATAATCGTTGGACGTATTCATAAGCATACCGATGAGATAGGTTTCACCGTAACCGTCGTATTCGTCATAAGGTCCGGGGATTTCCCAGTTGGTCGCTTCAAAATAAACGTAAGGTATTCCTTTTGCCTTAAAACCTTTGTGGTCGCTCCAGTTACCGGTAGACGGAGAAGCATAATCAGGTTCGTCGAATCCCGGCGCGGGGTTTTCCCAGGTCCAGGGATTGCTTTTTAAAGAAAGTCCCAAAGAGTTTGCTACCGCCATAGCGTTGTCATAAGCCTCGGTCTGGGTAACAGTTTTGGTTTCATTGTTCTGAACGCCGCCGTATATGTACGCGTAATCTCCGCAAACGAGCGAGTCAAGGTTAATCATATAGAGCGTGTTCGCAATTTCCTCTTCCGTCATCGCGTTTGCATAGGCGGAAGAACCGTAACATCCGTATTCCTCGGCGGTAAAAAATACAAACTTAATCGTATACTCGAGGTTCATACCGAATATCTTTTCCGCGGTGGTAAGCGCAAGCGACACACCCGAGCCGTTGTCTCCCGTACCGTCGCCGTCGTAATGCGCGCCTACAATAATCTGCTTATCGCTCTTTCCTTTTTTTGTAACGCAAATATTGGGCGTAGTCAAATCCACTTTTGCGTATTGACCGTCCTCGGCTTCAACGTACTTCCAATTGTCCATGTCAAAGTTATAAAACTTTTCACCGACTTCGTACTTGTCTACTGCGGAAAACTTTGCGTTTAATGCGTCTGTATCCACATCAACGATATCGCTCTTTTCATAGTACATTGAAAAGGTTGCGGGCTGATAAACTATTTCTTCTTCGGGATAACCCGCCTGCATTAAAGTCCAGGTAATCCACTTCTGGGCATACTTAAAGTTTTCACCCGCAATACAGTCCCTGTCGCTTATAACGTCGTCAATATACTCGAGTTTGGCGTAGCACTCCGCGGCGTATCCCTCCGACGCGGCGGGATCGTTGCCTTCTTCTATACAACCGGTTGCTCCCGCGACAATACAAGCGGAAAGCGCGCCGGCAAGCAATAATGATGTAACTTTTTTGTTTAATTTCATTTTTGTGTCCTTCTTGCGTTTTTATGTTTATGATTATATTCTTGCCCTGCTGCAAAGTCAAATATTTCTATGTATAAAAATTCATTTTTTTGAATGTTTATAAATTAACAAAATTTGTAAATTTAGCACAAATTTCCTTTCGCATACGCTATATGCTTGAAGAAATTTTTTGCTTTTGATATATTTGAAATATGAAAAAACTTTCCGAAATGACGCTTGAAGAACTTTGGGAGCTGTTCCCTATTTATCTTACCGAACCTAACCCATGTTGGAAAGATTGGTACAGGGAAGAAATTGCGGTATTAAAAAGTATCTTACCCGAAACTGTGGAATACCACCACGTGGGAAGCACGGCAGTAAAAGACATTTGGGCGAAGCCGATAATCGATATCCTGATAGTTGTAAAATTCGAAAATCAGCTGAAAGATACAGCCGCCATATTGCAAAAAAACGGATACATAGTTATGTCAAAAAGCGGCAAGCGCGTATCCCTGAACAAGGGTTATACCGAAAACGGATTTGCGGAAAAGGTTTTTCATTTGCACGTAAGGCTTGAAAACGACAAAGACGAAATATATTTCAGAGACTACTTAAACTCACACTATGAAGTTGCAAAAGAGTATGAAAAATTGAAGCTGCAGCTTTGGAAAAAGTACGAGCATAACCGTGACACCTACACTGACGCAAAAACGGAATTCGTAAAAAAGTATACCGAACTTGCAAAACAAAAATTATTTTAATTCAAATCCCACGGCAAAAAAGCAACGTAATATTTATATTCTTATTGCTTTTTGTAAATAAAGATATTATAATTATAGCAAAAACGGAGGCATTTGAAATGTTAAACAAAAAAATAGCAAACCTTTTGAACGAGCAGGTAAATAAGGAGCTTTACTCCGCCTACCTCTACCTTGAATTTGCAAACTACTACGCGGACGAAGGTCTGGACGGCTTTGCGCACTGGTACGAAATTCAGGCGCAGGAAGAACGCGACCACGCAATGATGATACGCCGCTATCTTATCGATAACGGAATCCGCGTTACCTTTGACGCAATCGCAAAACCCGACAAAACTTTTTCTTCCGCTATCGAGCCGTTGAACGCGGGTTACGAACACGAGCAGTACGTTACCTCGCTGATAAATAATATTTACGCGCTCGCTTTCGAAACCAAAGATTTTAAAACCATGCAGTTTTTGGACTGGTTCATTAAGGAACAGGGCGAGGAAGAAAAGAACGCCGAGGACCAGATTAAAAAGTTCAAAATGTTCGGACACGACGCGAAAGGTCTTTACGCGCTCAATCAGGAGCTTGCCGCGCGCGTCTATACTCCCTCCGCCACCGGTCCCGCAATGTAATTTTACAGAGAATTTACTATGGATAAAGAAGAAATATTTCAGTTTATAACCGAGCAGAAAACGGCGTTTATAGGCTCTGTAAACGAACAGGGCTACCCCGTAATCCGCGCAATGCTTGCGCCCCGAAAGATAGACGGAAACGATATTTATTTTTCCACGAATACGTCGTCAAATAAGATAAAGCAGTTTACGGCGAACGGAAAGGCTTGCGTGTATTTTTACAAGCGCGGCAGATTTAAGTATCAGGGAATTTCCATAACCGGCGAAATGCAGATTTGTACCGACCAGCCGACAAAAGATATGATCTGGCGGTTCGGCGATAAGTTGTTTTACAAGCAGGGCGTAACCGACCCCGATTACTGCGTTCTGAAATTTACCTGCAAAAAAGCAGAGTACTATTGCGATTTTAAAACCGAAACGATAGAGTTTTAAATTAACACAAAAAACGACGGGTTTTTACCCGTCGTTTTCATTATGATATAATTGATTTTTAAATGCGCAAATGATATAATTTTTTTATCGGTTACAGGAGGTAAACTCAATGCATAAATTAGGTCCCGACCCCGATAAAGCCTTTCCGAACGAAAATATCCCCGGGCTTTGCTATATTAAAAACGTGATAAAAAGACCGAATATAATCGTAGGCGATTACACCTATTACTTTGATGACGAAGGCGCGGCAGACTTTGAAAAGCACGTTACCCACCACTACGAATTTAACGGCGATAAGCTTATAATAGGCAAATTCTGCGCCATTGCAAAAGGCGTGGAATTTATTATGAACGGCGCAAACCACCGTATGTGTTCCGCGACGACCTATCCCTTCAATATAATGGGAAACGGCTGGGAAAAAGCGACGCCGCAGTTAAGCGATTTACCTTTAAAGGGCGATACGGTAATCGGCAACGACGTGTGGATAGGTCAGAACGTAACCGTACTGCCAGGCATACACATCGGCGACGGGGCGGTAATCGGCGCGAATTCGGTCGTTACAAAAGACGTTCCTCCCTATTATATCGTCGGCGGAAACCCTGCTGAAATTATACGCAAACGCTTTGACGATGAGACGGTAGAATTTTTACTGAATCTGAAATGGTGGAACTGGTCCGCAGAAAAAATATTTGATAATCTTGAAATTTTGTGCAGCGGTGATTTATCAAAAATCAAAGCGCTGAAATAGCGAAATTATTTCTTCTTTTCATTGCGGCGTTTGTCGTTGATTATCTCAAGCGCCTTTTCGTCTATCAGGGTAATACCCTCCTGCTTTGCGATATCGACCATCTGGGTCAGCGCCGCCTTTAAAAATATCCTCGGAATTTTTGTGAGCCTTGCGCAGGCGCCGTCGGTGAATTTCACGTCCGGATCTATACGCGACGCGGCGTATTTTACGGAATTTACGTCCCCTTCCTTTGCCTGAATTTTTTCAGGGATGGGTTTTCTGAATTTGGTGTACCAGAAATTAGTGCTGTCGCGGTAACCGTAATCTACCGGAACGGAGGGGAAATTTTTCTGATCGACACCGTTCACGATTGCGTTGTAATACTTGGGCTTCATTAAAATTTTGTCAATCTTTAAAATGAAGTGCGCGCCGAACTTTGAAGTTATTCCGTTAAAATTTCTGTAAGGCGGTTCGTACCCCTCTAAATTGCCGGCTTTGTTCAGATACGCGTCCTCTAAACTGTCGTCCCAGGTACACTCGAAAACCTGATAAGCCGCGCTGACAATCTGCGGTCTGCCCTTTTCGATTTTGCTGTCCTGCAAAGTGAAAAGGCAGTTTTTCATCTTGTCCGCAGTGGTGTCGCCGGGGAAGCCCAGACGTACGGCTTCTTTAAAATACTTCTTATCGTCGGTTATAAAGTTGAGCGAAACCTTTTTATTGCGCAGAATGTTTTGCGCGGTGTTAGAGCTGTTTCTGCACTCCAGAAGCATAGCGTAATAGTTTTTTCCGGCAACGTAATAGGGAAAGCACAGCGAGTACGCGCCAAGGTTAGTTTGTCCGCTCTCCGAAACAGTTCCTACCAATATCGTGGGCATGGGAAAGAACGCCGAAGTCTGGTAAAAGTTATCTACGATTCTTAAATCTTTAAAATCTTTCATATTGATACTATAATATGCCGGAAATGATTTTGTCAATACTTGCCTTTAAATTTGACAGCAAAAAAAATATGCCCGAAATTTCAGGCGTATAAATTTTTATTCTTCTTCCTGCTCTTCGCAGTCTTCCAATTCTTCAAGCATTTTCGCGATATCTTCTTCGGCAAGCTCTTCCATGCTCTCTTCGAGTTTGCCGTAAGCTAATTTGTCGTGGTGAATAGTCATAGCCTGATTTTAGCACAAGAAATTAAACCTGTCAATAAATGTTTTTAAAATCGTTTGACTGTAAGCGGTTTTAAATATATAATATTAGCGTATTGAGGCGTAGCGCAGTTGGTAGCGCGTATGGTTCGGGACCATAAGGTCGTGGGTTCAAATCCCGTCGCCTCAACCATAAATAAGAGAGTAGATTTTCTGCTCTCTTATTTATTTTTTGTACTTTAAATTAAGCTAAATAAGCGGATAAAATTTAAAATATTTAACTCATCTAGCTTTTCAATTAAAATATATTTGTAACATAAAAACTCTTATGCTATAATAATTGTAGTAAAAATGTGGAGTTACAAATGGAAATTAAAGATAAAATAATTGCCCTATTAATTGATTCAGATAATATTTCAAGTGATTATTTTTCAATTATTTTAGATGAATTAAGTCAATATGGAAAAGTTACATATAGACGCCTATACGGCGATTTTACTAATTCGAAAGCTAATGGTTGGAAACAAGCCCTATTAGATTTCTCTATTGAACAAATACAACAAGTAGCTTTTACAAAAGGAAAAAACGCTACTGATTCAAAAATGATTATTGATGCAATGGATATTCTTTATCAAGGTAAAGTAGATTGTTTTTGTCTAGCGACTAGTGATAGTGACTTTACTAACTTAGCTATGCGTTTTAGAAACGATAACTTGGTTGTTATAGGCGCTGGCGAGCAAAAGACACCTGTTTCATTTAGAAACGCGTGTGATAGATTTATAGCAATAGACGATTTATTAAAGGCAAAGACAAAAGAAATAAAACCAACAAAAGAAAAAAAAGAAACAAATATAGAATTAGATAAAAAGTTTTCACAATTAATAAATACTGCAAAAGAAATAATAAATAATAATGCTAGCATAGATGGTTGGATGCATTTTGCTGCATTGATGAATGAAATTTACCGTAAAGAAAACGATTTTAATGCAAAATTATATGGATATACCAACCCGAGTTCTATATTTAAAAATGCTGAAAAAGATGGAAAAAAATTGTTTACAATGAAATTAATAGCTGGAGCTGCACAAATTAAACTTAATAATTAATATTATTTTTTTATATTTTTAGGTTTCGGTTCAATTTATGTACACATAAATAAGAGAGCGGGTTTTTCTGCTCTCTTATTTGTTTAGCGATCAGGGAATTTGTGGAACTGAATATAATTTACGGTAATACTTGTTTTTAAAGTTTTTTTGTGTTATAATTTTAATATAATATACTTATGAACATATAAGAGGTAACGCATGCTTGTAAGTCAGCTTCTTCCGGACGATTTGCTTTGGCTGGAATGTGTTTTAAGAGTTTTGATTGCAATAGCTTTAGGATTTGCGCTGGGCATTGAACGCCAGCTTCGCCTTAAAGTTGCGGGTATAAGAATTCACGCCGTTGTTGCGGCAGGCGCGGCGCTTTTTACCGTTATTTCCATATACGGTTTCCCCGAAACGGATACCTCGCGCGTTGCGGCGCAGATTGTTACGGGAATAGGTTTTATCGGCGCGGGCATGATTATGCACAAACAGAACGCCGTACACGGACTCAATTCTGCTGCAGGCATCTGGCTTACGGCGGCAATAGCTATGACTATCGGCGCGGGCATGTATCTCGTGGCTTTGTGCGCAACCGTATTGACGATTTTAATACAGCTGTTTTTGCATTTGCCCCTACGCCTCTTCAAGGAAAAGCATTATAACGAAATAAGAGTTTCGTTCAAAAGTCCGACGGACGACTGCCTACAGAAGATTAAACAGCTTTTCGAAATAACAAGCTTTACCGAATTTAAAGCCGAACGCATTGACGGCGAAGTAATTTACAATGCGGTAATTCACACAAAGAGACAAGTAGACGCTGTGTTTATCAGAAATACGGTAAACGATTACGAGTTTATTATCTCGTTGGAAAAAGTCGAAAGCGACCGTTAAATACACAAACAATTAAGTACCGCCGACAGACAAACTCTGTCGGCGGCGTTTTGCTAATTAAAATTATTGAGTATTTTCTTCATCCCCCTCTTCGGGCGGCGGATCTTCCTTGTTTTTGGCGAATTTTTTTAAAATGAATTTTTTTACTAACTTCATCAGATAGTAACCGCCAACGCCGCAGGCGGAGCCTATTACCATTCCGCCGATAACGTCGGTGGGAAAGTGCATACAAAGATATATCCTTGAAATTGCGACAAGCAGCGCAACGGCGAGCGCGGGCAAGGCTTTAACTTTGTAACACATAATAAGCGCAACCGCCGCGCAAAACAACGAAGCCGTATGTCCCGACGGGAAGGACGAGTCGGTCGGTTCGCGTACGCCGATAGAATTATGAAATTCCTGAAAGCCCAAATCGGGATAAGTAACCCAAGGACGGGCGCGGTCTACGCTTAATTTTAAAATTACGTTTACTATCAGCACGTTAAGCAGGAAAGCTATGGCAACCGCCACTCCCGCCCAGCGCGTCTTTCTGAATATCAGAAGCGCAACGGCGCAAACCATTGCGCCCGCGCCGAACTCGCCGATATAGGTTACGTATTTCATAATATAGTTCAACCAGGTCTGATCGTGAAAAACCTCGTGAAACCATTTTAAAATTGCTATATCCATACCGGTAATTTATTGCTGTCCCAAAGCGTTGCAGCGTTGCAGAAGATAATCTGCCATTTCCTGCCTTGCGCCGAACCGCTCTTTTAATTTGCTGAAAAGTACGGGTTTGTCAAAAATGAATTTTCTTTCCTTTTTCTTGAAATAGGCGACGAAAATTTTTACGTCCCTGCCCAGCTTTTTTAAAGCTTCCGCAAGCAATACAAAGCCCGCGTGGAAAGAGTCAAGCACCTTTAAATATCCGTTGTCGGAGTTTTCGGGGTAAATGACGATATTCTCCCCTTTTTCTATAATTGCGGAAACGCTTTCCTTAATAGTACCTAAAAGGCGTGAATCCGGATAAGTTGAAATAAGGTTCAGCCCTTTGTAAAAGAGGTTTGTCAAAGGGCTTGCGATAAGACAGAACAGTCTTGCGAGATGCAAGTTCCAGTGTCTTTTTTGGTGGTAGTATACGCGCGTCTGATATTTGTACAAATTTTTAAAGCCAGAATTCATCTCATGTGCGCCCCACATTCTTAAAGGGAAATCAGCGTACACTTCAAGATTTAAAGGCGACGCGGCGCCGTCGTGGTTGCTCAAAATAATAGAGCCGTTATCGGGCTTTTCGCCCAGGTACTCAAAAACCGGCTTTTTGTAACGCAGTTTTATTAACTGTTTATACGCCCTGAACCACGGCTTTCTGTCCTGTCTGAATTTCTTTTTACTCATCTTTCGCTCTCAATATATGCTTATATGCAATATTATACAACTAAATCTTTAAAAATGCAAATCATGAGGAAAGGTAATTTTTGACCCGCCATACGGACCGCGCATTATACCGATTGGTATGAACAATAAAATTTATTCCAGTTGGTATAATATTAGTATATGACTAAACATATGCAATGTCTTGCCGAAAATCTTAAAGAGTTAATGGGCGAAATGTCTGTAAGCGAGCTTGCGGAAAAGGTTAAAATTCCGCAGCCTACCCTTTCAAGATACCTGTTGTGCCAGAGGCAGATTACTTTGGACAATCTTGTAATTTTAGCCGACTTTTTTAATATAGATATTGATATTTTAATCGGCAGAAAAGATTATTAATTGCGGAGTACTTATGAAAAAACTTGTCAACGCGAGGATACCCGTTATACTTGCGCTCGGACTTGTTGCGGGCGTAACTTGCGGGTATCTCTTTGTCTTTTTCGGCATAAGTTTATTCTGGATTATCGCAGTCGTTCCCGTCGCTGCGATAGTTTTTATTTTATGCGCCGTTTTTGCGAAAAAATCCAAACCGCTTTTCGTCGTCCCTTTGCTTGCCGCGCTGATTATTGCCGGCTGCCTTTTTTGCGGCGTAAGGCTTTTGAACTACTCTTCTAAAACACTTACGGACGGCGGCGTATACACCTTTTCCGCTACCGTTTACGAAAAGGGCGAAAGCGACTATGGCGAATACGTTATTTTAAAGAACGTTAAGACCGACGGGAAAAAGGTTGACGGCAAAGTAATCGTCTATCTTTCGGACGGTTACGGTGAATTTTGCGACGACGGATACAAAGTGTCCTTTACCGCCTCCGTCTCCTGCTACGACCTTTTCCCTTACGGTAAACTTAATTTCAACATTCAGGACAATATAAAATACTCGGCAAATGTTGACGGCGGACTTACCGCAAGTTACCGCTTCTCCCTCTTTGGCGCGATACGCTCCGCCGCGCGAAACACCCTTTATAAAAATGCCGACGGCGATACCGCCGCGATAGCGTACGCTATGCTGACCGGAAATACGCAGGGCGTTGAAAGCTCTTCATTGCAGACTTTCCGCTACGGCGGCATTGCGCATATTTTCGCCGTTTCGGGCTTGCATATAGGAATTACTTACGGCATACTGACTTTTCTGCTTAAAAAACTACGTCTGAATAAATACGCCTCGGCGGCAATATGTCTGTTTTGCATTATTTTTTACGCCGGCGTTTGCGGCTTTACCCTCTCTTCCGTCCGCGCCGTTATTATGTGCGCGGTTTCGGCGGCGGCGAAACTGTTTCACAAAAAGTACGACAGTCTAAACGCCCTATCGCTGGCGGTTATAGTAATACTTTTAATTTCGCCTGCAAGTCTGTTTTCGATAGGGTTCCAGTTATCCGTATGCGCGGTGGGCGGAATAAACCTTTTATCCAAACGCATTGCAAAACCTTTGAAAAAGCTGCCGCGCTGCATTTCGTCCTCCGTGGGTGTTTCGCTGGGCGCGCAGTTCGGGACTTTACCCGTAATGCTTTCGGGCTTCGGCTATTTGAGCGGCGCGGGATTACTTTTAAATATCGTTATAGTTCCCCTACTGTCCGTAATTTTCGAAGTGATTTTTGTGTCGGTTACAGTCTGTACAATTCTGCCATTTGCCGCACCGTACATAATTCCTTACGTCACACTGCCGCTTCAGGCGGTTACGTCCTTTTTAGTCGGCGCCGGATTTGAAAAGGCGCTGATCCGCGGCTTTGGCGCAGGACTTTTCGGGCTGTTTTATCTCATATGCATACTTGCGGTTTCGGACAAGTTAAATCTGAAACTTCTGACGCGGTTTGCCGCAATCGCCTGCTCGGTTTGTCTGTTGGTTTCATACACCCTCTGGCGTACTTACTCGCCTGCGTCCGGCTACAAAATAATTGCCTCCTCTTACTACGGCGGCGGTCAGATTTTAATTAAGGGCGGCGGCGGAAACGTACTCATCATTACCGAAAATTTAAACTGTTCGCAGACGGGCAAATTTTTAAACGACTACTACTCCACCGACTTGTCCGCGGTTATAATTCTGGGCGGCGAGGACTGCGTTTGGGTTTGCGACGGACTTAACGTCGACTGCGGAAAGGTGTTTGTTTACGACGGATATTTCAATATCCAGCCTTACGGCAAAGTTGAAATCAGTTACGAAAACGAGTTTACCATAAACGGAGCCGATTACCGCTTTGAGAACGGTTACAGCCTGATGATTGACTGCGGCGGCATTGACGTTGCCGTGTGCGCCGGCGAAGTTCCGTTTGAGCGGTGCGACCTGCTAATTGCCACGGACGGCGCGAAAGGCTGCCGCAGCGCAAGCTCGGCTTGCTTCAAAGGAGGCGGACTTGAATACGATTTGTACCGGACGGGCGCGCTTACCTATTCGGCAAATGACGGAAAACTTGACCTTTTGGAGCCTGTAAAAAAATAAAAATTCGGGCGGCGAAGAAACTTCGCCGCCCTACTTATTTACTGCGAATTAGTTAAGTTGCTAAAAAACCTGCCGCGCGCAGAGATGCAAGCAACTGGTTCAACGTAGTACCCACCTCGTCGGGTGTAGGCGTACTTTCTACGTCGGGAACTGCCGCCGCAGGCGTAATCGTACCGGCAGGACCTGTAGCTCACGTGCTACAAGGGACAGTTTTTAGCTTGTTTTGCTGAAATTCCTTTAAACTTTCGTTATTTAGGAACTTATATCGAATATTAATCTCACGTTCTATGTTATCTGATACTTTTTCGCCTACGGTAATGTAATCAATAAGCTGTAAGCATATTTCGCGCGTAAGGCTCTCGCAATTACCATAATGCTTTAATCTTCTTATATACTCCTCTGCGTCCTCGTCGTCCTTGTTAATTTCGGCAAGTCTTTTTTCTAACTCCCTTATATTCCTTTGTACCGTTTCCCTTTCGGCTTGGTACTTCTCACAAAGACTTATGCAAACGCTTTCGGGCATATTTTTTAAGACCTTTTCTTCAAACGCAGATTGTATCAGTTTATCTATTTCGATAAGTCTGTTTCTATATGCTTTAAGTTGTTTTTCATCGGAATATCTACTCTGCTCAGTATGCTTTGACCGCTCTCTCAAAAACCGTTCTTTTGCTTTGGCTTCGTCAATTTCCACTTCTTGTAACAATGAGTGAATATCGTCTAACACAATGCTTTCAAGCATCTTTTCGGTTATATGGTGCGACGTGCAATAACTCTTTCCGAGATTTATATAGGTGCGGCAAACGAAACAATTATGAACATCTTTTGCGGATTTGAATTTGAGCTTCTTACCGCAATGCATACAAACTGCCAAACCTGACAACGGATGCACAACCTTTGATTTATCAGTCCTACCATATTGGGTTTTATAAGTTGCCTGTACCCTATCCCAAATCTCTTGGCTTATAATTGGCTCGTGAGCGTTCTCGTGAACTATCCATTCATTTTTTGGTATGTTCACAACCTTGTGATTTTTATAGGAAACTCTCGTTGTCTTATGCTGAATTGTATGACCGACATATATAGGATTGGAAAGTAATCGTCTTACAGTTTCGGGATTCCAATAGGAAGAACAATGCCTATCCCATTTACTTCCGTCGAGCTTTGTAAAGTACGTTGCAGGATTAGGTATCCCTTCGCCCGTTAAAATCCTTGCAATAGTTCGAGCGGAATTTCCTTGCAACCGCAAATCAAAAATTCGTCTTACAACTTCTGCGGCTTCTTCGTCTATGACTGCCGTGCGATTATCATCAGTACCTGCTTTATAACCGTATGAGTAATTCCAATTCGTGTACTTACCCGAACGCTGACTCGCTTCCAATACTGCTCTTATTTTCTTACTCGTGTTAGCAGCGTGCCACTCGTTAAATACATTCATTATCGGCATCATGTCCATAGCGGTACTGCTTCTGTCGGCGGTGTCCACATTATCGTTGAGTGCGATAAACCGTATTCCGTATGCGGGAAATATATAATCAATGTACTGCCCGACCTGAATGTAGTTACGTCCGAAGCGCGATAAGTCTTTTACGATAATCGTATCTATTTTTCCCGCTTGGGCATCTTCCAACATTCTTTTGACATCTGGACGGTCAAAGCTCGTTCCCGACCAACCGTCATCTATGTACTCGTCCACTATCACACCGCCGTGTTCTTCTACAAACTTACGCAGAATAATACGCTGATGGTCAATGGACATTGATTCGCCCGCTTTGTCGTCATCTCTCGATAGACGCATATATATTCCGATTTTATTAAATTGTATTTGCTTTGACATTTTACCTCCTTTTCTGTCAAAGCTATAAGTTATGGTACAAATATTATACCATAACTCATTTTACTTTGCAAGACTCTTTATTGAATTTTACGAATAATTACAAGCCCATTTCTTTGTTTGCGCGGTTAATGGCAAGCTCCATTAAAAGACTGCCTAAATCTTTTTCTCCTACAAACTGTCTTGTAACAATAAAACGCTTCCCGTCGATTACACATCTACGTTGAGAAGTCGGATAATCTTCTGTTTGATTTTTAATATTTTCAGTATTGTTATTCGTGTCTATCATTTCTCCCTTTTTAAACTTTTATGTCGAATTATATACTTCCCTATATGTATATGACCATATAGTTTGTATATGAACTCGCCGAAACAAAAAATATGCCCGTATGCGCATACGCTCACGGACATAAAACACAAATATATTAATAGCGAGAGCATAACACTCTCGCTATTAGTCATGTGTTATTAAGTTGTATTTTTATGGTTCTTATCTCGCAAGGCTTGATACCCTGCGGCAATCAGTTCCACCTTTGTTATTTTATTCTTTTTCAGATAATCGTTTATTTCTTCCGCATATTCACGGTCAACGCTTGTTCCCCACACTACGTGTCTAGCTTTGCGTTCTTCCTTGTGATTTTTTTCGTAGCGTTTATTAATTTCAGATCTCGGTGTTCTCATACAACACCTACCGTATAGACTATTTCGTTCAATATTTCTTCTTGGATAATTCTTTGTATTTCGCTCTGCCTACGGTAATCTTCCAAAAACTCGCCCGTTCGTTTGTACCGCTCGTCCTTTACAAGTTTTGCAAACATTGTATCATAAAGTTCGGAAGCCTGCTCGTCTACACCGTGGAGATAAGTCGGAAGATCGGCAATAGTCCAATCGACACCTTTATCTTCAAGGTATTTCTTTTTCAAAGTACCGTACTTACCATAAACATGCTTTTCTGGTTTTACGGCTTTCTGATAGATTTTGAACTCCTCCACCGTCAGACCTTCGCCACGTTTCACTTTAAAAATAACCTGTTCTTGCTTAGTCATATTGATTTCCTCCTTTTATCGTATAGATACGATACTATTTATTTTTGCATTTGTCAAGGACTTCATTAAAAAATTATTATTTATTTTCGATAATTCTGATATAAACATAATTTCATCTAACAAATTAGTTAATAATATCAATTAATATAACGATACTAATCAAAATGTAAATTCTTAACATTTTTTGATTACAACTTAAAAAAAATTATTATTTCGATATTTTTATATCAATTGTTTTACTTGGACAAAAATATATACTATACTAAAGATGATCCCCAAAAAATTTTTGAGCAAATTAGAAATGGCAAAGAAACCTAAAAAGAAGAATTCAAACTTAATACTTATACACTTTTGCAAAAATCAACAGCCAAATAAATGAATAATATTTACTTGACCTATTTAAGCTGCGTTGATTTTTCAATGCAGCTTTTAAATTTTTAAGGAGGAATTGGATAATGAACAAAAAGCCCGCAACTACTCCGACGCACAATTTAGGGGTGCTGATCCCCGATTGAATCAGCAGGTTATCAAAACGCAAAGAAACAATTACACCGTAGATGTTTTAGAAAGGAGAAAAGATGAACCCTCTAACATTAACCCTTTCGATTCTCGGTCTAGTCGTCAACTTTGCAGGGGTGCTAATTCCGGCTTTACAAAGCAAAAAGTCTAATAAGCCCCACAATAAAGAACTTCTTGACCGCTGTGAATCAAAAGAAGAACAAGACAATTCCAAAACCCAAAATCAGAATCCTCACTCAAAAGATGATGATCCTGAAAAACAATGATAAAACATTTTTTAGCCTGTCCAAAATTTGGACAGGCTATTTTTTATGTTACCAAAGCCGCAATTCCCCTTATAAGAAGCGGACACGCTATAACAATCACAGCTATAACAACCAAGCCGATGACATAGTTAATAAGCATTTTCTTTGCCTTTTCCTTTTCTTCGTGCTTTTGAGCTATTGCAATCATAACACCTATTACTATACTCCAAATGCCTGCTGCCGCGAGAAACACCCACCACATATAAGGACTGTATTGTTCAAAAAGATATTCAACATAGTTCGATACTTCTGC
This sequence comes from uncultured Clostridia bacterium, assembly GCA_964503655.1. Lineage (GTDB taxonomy): Bacteria > Bacillota > Clostridia > Christensenellales > Borkfalkiaceae > Coproplasma. The sequence goes on from CAZDAG010000001.1 coordinate 102,505, forward strand.
GTATTGATCGCCCAACTCTTGTTTATAGGTTGCACCGCAGGTTTTACAAGTGTAAATTCGTGTTGTCTTACCTTCGGAAGTTTGTATCTCTGAAATGCCGTAACTATGCCCGTTCGCGGCTATTATTTCTTCATACGAATCGCCGCAAATATCGCAAGTGCATTGCATAATCCCGTCCTGAGTACAGGTCGGGTCTTTTATTACTGTATTTGTATAATTATGTCCCGACGGATACGTCCCGTCCGTTTCATAATATCCATCGCCGCACACCTGACAAGTAAATACCGTTTTACCGTATTCCGTACAGTTTGCAGGTTGATACGCAGATTCATAGTTATGTCCAAGCGGGTTAGTAAAATTATCTGTATAGCTATCTCCGCATCGCGTACAGGTATAGACGGTATATCCGCCAGTCGTACAAGTTGCAACCGTTGTTGATGCTACATAATAATGTCCCGTTTCTTCGATAGCATAATTCGTGTAAGATTTGCCGCACTGCAAACAATCATACTGCATAAACCCTTCGGTAGTACAAGTCGGTTTCTCTACCGTTTCCACATAATAATGGTCTATGGTGTAAGGGTACACGGCACTTTTTGTCTGCGATGATAATTTTATAGTATGATCGCCTTCTTCTCTTATCCAAGCACCCTTTCTGTAACTTACTCCATCTAGTGTTGCCGTCCAAGACGGTCTATCCCAAGTAAAGTAAACGCTGTTGTCCCTTTCAGACTTTACAAACCTGCCGCTTAATTCAGCACCGAGCATTACCCATTCTTCGTCAGATCTGTTACCATAGGAATCAATCGCGTAAAAATAATAAGTACTATCTTCCGCAGAGCCTGAAACAGTATAAGAGCTTCCACACGCTTGCCACGTTCCGCGTTCCACCTTGTAATAAAGTGTAGCCGAACCAGAATTATCCGTAGCAGAAACAGTAAAGCTCGAATTGGTATTTGTACCGAAACTTGCTCCCGAACAGGTAATTTTAGGCGCGGTGTCATCAAAATTCACATAATAAGTTTGCGTTTTATTATTTGCATAATCTACTGCATAGAAACGATAAAGCCCGTTCGCACTTCCGTTTGATATAGTTGTTGAAGCACCTACCGATTTATAAACCGAACTATCCGGTGCTTGCATATAAATTGTTTCAACTCCGCTCCCTGAATCGTTTGCGGATACTGTAAATGCCGTATTCGTGTATTTGCCGGTTTGAGAATCTGTGGCACCAGTTATCGACGGAGCATAACGATCAACTATAAAGCTAAATTTACACATCATCGAATAGCCTGCGCTCACATTCACCGCAGTCGATGTGGATTTTGAGCAACCTAACCTGATATTGTATGTACCGTCTGTTAAATCGTTTAATGTATATTTGTTGTCTGTTGATGTTAGCATAGTCGAACTTGCATCATGCTTTACTTCCATATAACAAGCACTTGGAAATTGAGAATTTACTTCTATCCTTACTGATTCGGAAGTAACAAATCCGTCTTTTTGTAAAACTCCGCTCGCACTAGCAATACTGCCGTAAAGCGAAATTGAAAAACTTGTCTTTTTCCCGCCGGTATTATATTCAACTTCGGCGGAAACAACGTCTTTCCCTGTTTTTATAGTACGCTCTGAATTACCGTAACTTGAACGCGAATAATACGAATTTTCATAATCAAATGTTACTGCATATCCGGTAGAAGTAGACGCACTTGCCGTAGTTACGGTAGTTGTGTCTTTCGGCACAACAGCAAGTATTATGGAAATCAAACATAAATACACCGCAACTACAAGAATTATTATTGCACTATTTCTTTTAATTTTCATTTTCCTCCCTCTCAGTCTTTTCTTCACTGAATAATTCTTTTGCACACTTACCTGCCTGTATTCTCACGCAAGCTCGAAGTTCGGTTGAACCTACAAAGAACGCTTGTCCCGTTACCGCAGAGATTATCATACATTGTTCCGTGGGATTGAAACTATCCCCGGTTTTGTAAATATCCAATACGTCTTTCATATCAGGCGCAGAAAGTTTGAAGATAAACGTGTACTGACTGTTCTTTATAATCGCACTCGTCTTACCCCTTAATTCTTCGTTAGCGTTCCAATCGGCTATATTCTGCGTTGCCGGAATAAAGCTGCCGTTGTATTTACGGATTCTCTTTGACATTGAATAGAAAAAGTCCAAAGCAATAGGGAATTTCGGATCTATGTAAAGGTGTGCTTCGTCCGCTATAATCAGCGTTCGCAAGTTCGCGCCGTTCTTGTTCTGTTCTCTCGCGTTTATAACTTCTTGCTCAATAAAGCGGAACACAAGTAACATCTGCGCGTTTGCAACCACATTGTTCTTATTTGCAAACAGACTCTGGAAATCAAAGTCAATAAGATTTGCATTTACCTGTAAGGTTGAAGGCGCGTTCCAAATATCGGAATACCTGCCGTTGACAAATTTCTTCAAGTACAGCTCAGCCGTTCTCATATCCCTTTGTGTAAGCGCGTCCATCTTCTCTCGGTCTTTACTCTGTAAAGTTTCAAGCAAATCCGAAAACAACGGGTAGTAATCAGCGGGGAACGCCGAACAATCTGTGTTCTCCGTAATGCCCATTCTCTCATAGGTTTCAACGACAAGGTTGTTTATAAGCTCTATAACGTCCAACGGCGCGTCTGCAAGAACTATCTTGAAAAAGCTCTCTAACATTTTAAGGTGCGTATTGAATGTAACCTTACTGTCGGCGGGTGTTCCGTCCTCGGTTAAAATCTTGTAGATATGGAAAGGATTAATTCTCCCTTCCCGTGCGTTACCTACATTTATTACGTTACCGTATAAATTCCTTGTAAGCGCAAGGTATTCCGCTTCGGGATCTAGCAGAATAATCCGTGTTCCGTTTGACCATTCATTAATAATAAGGTTTTTCAAGAAATACGATTTACCCGACCCCGACTTACCTATTACAAAAGCGTTTGAGTTCTGATATAGGTTTCCACGTTTCCAAAGGTTAAATATAAACGGGAATCCGCTCTTATTATTCTCGCCGAGCATAATGCCGCCGTTATCCATAGCAAACGTCCGCACAAACGGGAACGTAGCCGCAAGGCTCGAACTGTTAATACCGCGTTCCTGACTTTTCAGCGTGGATAAAGGCGAAACGCTTGCCGACTTAAATCCTTCAATCTGCAAACCGTACAACGTGGACGGTCTGAAATTGCCTGTGAGCATTGATCGACGCGCCGACTTTTTGTAGTTCTCATTTCCTATATAGTTGTACGCCGTTACTGTAAGCGTTACGTCGAAAAGACTTTCATTTTCGGTCTGTAAAGCGTTCAAAAGCTCGTCCATAGTTTGCCTATGCGTTTCCGCGCTGTTCGCTTCGCTTGCCTTATTTGAAATAATACGTTTTGTTTCCATTTCGCCTATACACTTATCAATGCGGCGAATCGCTTTGAACTTATCTACGGGCTTAATGCGCATTACAACTTTGGTATTAGGAATATTAAACAAATCCGCGCCCCAAGCGTTTTTAACTCGCAAAGGATATTCCGATACCGCCAAAACTGCGGCTTCCGTTCCGTCAACTTTGTATTTGTTAGCGTGAAAAACTATTTCTTTCGGTTTAACCCAAGCAAGAAGTTCGTCGTCTTTCAAATTTTTTATTTCGCGTTCGTCAAAGTTGCGAGAATAGCTGTACTTCAAGAATACCGCTGTATCACGCAAGCTGAGAAGCTGTGTGTTTAATCCGCACTTTGCAATTTCGCTTGCAACATTAATCGCCATACTTTCTAAGTCAAGCTCATTTCTTCCATATATAATAATGTAGTAGTCTGACAAATACTGTTTACGGATATTGTTTAAACTGTCGATGCGGTCTATGCGTTCGCGCAAGATACTTTCCTTTATTTCTTTAATGCCGCTTTCTTCATCGCTATCCTTTACCGCCGATAACTTTTCGAAAAGCTCACTTGAAAAACCGTCCAAGTTTACAGGACGGTCTATTTTTACAATGTCCGCGCATTGCGTTTGGTCTAAGAGTTTCAAAGCGTTAGCAAAATAATTAATGTCAATATTCTGTTGATGAACGTCCTCAATACCGAAATTCTTTTGTCCGATTTTAATAACTCTACCGAACATACCGCCTTTGAACACAAGTAAACCGCTGTCTTTAATTTCTCTTAAATCTATAAGCGCGTCCACATTCTCTTTTGCGCTCTTGCTGTTCGCTGTATACTTCTTTTTTGCAAACAGAAATTTGATATATTCAAAAACGCAAGTATAAAAAATACCGTCGGGCGTCGGCATAAACATACCAACCGCCACAAGCCCAAGTATTATAGCTATTACCCATTGTCCTGCTGTAATCGTAGCAAATATAATACCAAAGACTATAAGCGCAACAATTACGTCCGCCATTGAGTAGCACTTCCATACCGTATTTTTAACTTTAATTTTTTTAGGAATTATTCTCACTCACTACCTCCTTCTGTTTCCGACGTTTCAGATGTTTCAGTCGTTTCCGTCGAACTACTATCATCCGTGTATTGTTCCGCAATTCCGCTATCCATACTGTCCGAAGAAATACTATTACCACTAGAAAAGCTATGCCGCCTTGCCGCGCCGATAATTCCTTTAATACCTTTCCAAGCCAAACCGACTGTCATACCGCTGACAGCTCGTCCGCCGTAATAAGCAGAACGCAACCAACCGCCGCCTGCATGCATATCGTCTGCCGTTCCGAACAGTCTTGCAAACATTGTCTGCCCTGCGGGTATAATCATTGCGCCACCGACTATCATAAAAATCGTAAATACAGCGTTACCAAATCCGCTTACATTAGGAATACTCATTTGCTGAATGAGCGGCAAAATAAGTACAAACACGTTTACCGATAAAACTGCACCGTAAGCAAGTATGATTTTGGTCAAAAACTGTTCGCGCCAATTCTTAAAGCGCGCCCCGTCATCCAACGGAAGCGTTGACATTGAAACGGGCATACAGAAATACAAATAGATAATTTCATATACCCTTTTAGCAAGATTAAGCACAGCAATAGTAAGCGCGATTACAAGCGCGATGCTCGCTATCAATGCGGGTAAATACATAAAGGTTTTAGGATTTACCATTCCGTTACCTTTCCAACTGGTGGGCCATATACCCAAAGACGCAGTTTTATAGCCGCCCAAAATATCGCTGACGGACAAGGAAGTTACATCAATCTTATCGATGTTATATCCGTTTATCCAGTCCCCGACGCAGGCATTAAATATTGCGTTTGAGAGCTTTGTCGTGTTTCCGATTTGGAATATCTTTGCCAAAAGCTGTAACAACGCATTCGCGATAAGTATTCCCAAGAACACTACCGCAAGCATAGCTAGCGTACCTAAAAGCGCAAGAAAGAACTTACCTACTATCGTGCTTATGTTACGGTTGTTTGCCACCATATTCTTGACAAGCCCTACGATAGTAAAAATGCAAGTAAGCCCTACGGCTAAAATGAATATGCACCAAAATATAGTGCCTACCGTTGAATTGCCTGCAAGAAACTCGATAATGTTCACTGACTGACCGTTGTAGTTTACATTCGTGACTCCCGTTATCGCCGAGAAGATTTCCATAAGTCCGTCAATCAGCATTAAAAGCCACAGGAATAATTGCATACAAATTTCCTGTAAGAAAATTATCATTTTACCTCCTTTTATCTAAAATTAAAGGCGGCAAGTTTCCCCGCCGCCTTTTTAGATAATTTATTCTATTTATGCCCCTACCCAAGCGGACAAGCCGTTAATGAGAAGCGGTGCGCCCATTGCGACGACGAATATAATCACGATACCGATAATAAGGTTTTTAACCATATCTCTTGCATTGATTTTTTCTTCGTTGCGGTGTGCTATTGCAATTTTAATGCCTATGTATGCGCCCCATATTACGACTACTGCCGCAAGTGCGATTACTATATAAATCCAAAAGCTGTCCATAAGGCTTTTGAGCTTATCTACGATCTGACTAAGACTTCCGCTCAAGCCTTCGTCTGCTGCCAATAAATTTATCACTATATTCTTTTCCTCCTTTTACTTCTGCTTTCTTGCTTTAAGTTTTTTGTAAAGCATAAATCCGCCGACACCGCCGAACGCAAGCACTATAAGAATTACGAACAATGCAACTGCAACGCCATTGCCGCTTTTCTTTGTTTTCTGTACGTCGGTGGTAGGCTCGTCCGCTTTGGGATTGTCGGACTGATTGGGCTGTTCAGGCTCTACGGGTGTATTAGGCTCGGTAGGCTGTTCAGGCTCTACGGGCGTATTAGGCTCGGTAGGCTGTTCAGGCTCTACGGGCGTATTAGGCTCAACAGGCTGTTCGGGATCTACGGGTTTTTCCTGTGCCGTTACTACAACGGTCTTTAAATCCGTGCCTACTTCATCTGCTATTGAAACAACTACTTGTCCGTAAAGTTCGGAATAGTCAATTTTATTACCCGCAATTTTGCTTTCCGTTACAACGCCGTTCTCGTCTGTAAATGCGACATTGAAATATCCGTTCTGCGTATCGCCGCAGTTACATACACGCATTACAACCAAGCTCATATTTTCGCTGTCATCAAGCGTGTGCAGTTCGTAAGTATGCTTATGTACTTCGGGGATAACAGGATCTTCGGGCGGGACAATATATCCGTTGTCGCCGCTCGTTACATAATCTGACAAATAGCTATAATTACAGTCAACACAGATATGTCTTGTATATCCCAAGCTGTCCTCAGTTGCGGGTACAAGAATATCCAAATATTTATGACCTTTCGGCTGAACGTAATCAGTTACAAATCTGTCGCCGCAGTCGTTACAAACGTATTCGGTATATCCGTAAGTTACACAAGTCGCGCCGTTTACGATTTCGGTATAGGTGTGTCCGTTAGGCTCTGTGTAATCCGCAACGTAGCTGTAAAAGCAGTTCTGACAAGTAAAGGTTGTAAAGCCGCCGTTTAAACAGTCGGGAGCTGTTACTTCCGCTTCAAAGTTATGCCCAAGTTCGTCTATGTAGTTGTCAAAGTACACATCGCCGCAAATCGAACAGGTATGCGCCGTGTAACCTCTGTCCGAACAAGTAGGCTCAACCACTTCTTCCGCATAGTCGTGGTTGTATTCGTCCAAATAGCTGTCCGAATATTCGTATCCGCAAGTCTTACAGAAATGCGTTGTATAGCCTTTATGGGTACAAGTCTGCGGCACAATTACTACTTCAAAGCTGTGTCCCTTTGCGGGAGAAGTCGTTTCGGTATACGTGTATCCACAGTCGTTACAAGCGTAGAGCGTATATGCTCCCGTCGTGCAAGTTGCCGCTACCGTCGTTTCGGTATAATCGTGTCCCTTTACTTCCGTATAGTTGTCTTTCTTTTCGTCACCGCAATCCGCGCAGGTATAGAGCGTATAACCCTGATCCGTGCAGGTCGCCGCAACTTCTGTTTCTTCATAATTATGGGTACACTCCGCACCCTCGGCTTTCGCCATAGTAAATCCGGTACAAACGAAACCGGAAACAAATAATATTGCACTTGCGGCTAATGCCGTAATTGATGCTTTAATAGTTTTTGTCAATTTTTTTACTCCTTGTTATTTTTTTGCTTGCTCCTGCAAGTCTATAAGTTTAGGCAGCTCAGTAGATATGTAGTCTGCCAAATTCTGAATACGTTTCGCTTCGGTGTTGTTGTATTCTTCCATAAGCGAGTATAAAAACGGTACTTTGTTTTCAAGGCTTGCGGCTTTCAACGCACGCGCGTGTTTGCCTTTTAAGAAATAAGCACATTGCTCAACACGCTTGATAATTTCGTTTTGTATCTTGTCCCATTCCTTATCAAGTTCTTCAAGCCGCTTTTTCTTTTTTGCAAGTTCTTCGTCCTGTTCTTCTCGTTCTCTGCGTTCTATGGCATCGAGCATTTTCTCAGTTTCGTCCTCACCCTCGCCCATAATATCGAACACATAATTTTGCTTATCAAAAAGTCTTGCTTCACGTTTGGAAATACTCGCTTTACCCGCCGCAAAATAAACGTCTTTAAGCTCATATGACGGTGTGAACTTTGCCCAAATCGGCTCGTATCCTCTGACAGATACTATGGCATCGCCTTTCTCATCACCGTTCAAGCGTTCAAGCATACCAACCGTAATAAGCGGTTGATTTGTTGCACCCGTATTACTCGTTGCGTTTGCTTCCGAACTTGTATTGACGGAAAAGTTTTTAATCTTCTTCTGTCCGCAAAGTTCGGAAAACTCTTTTCGCGTTTCCGCATCGTCCGAGCCTATGAAGATTTTTACGTTACAGTTAGTCTTGATAATATCGCCAATGTCTTTGCCGTACTTGGCATTAAGTTGACTGAACGACTGCAAGACAAATAAGAATCTTATTCCCCTTGAACGCGCAACCGTTACCATTCCCTCGATATTCTCAAACTTGGGAAGGTTAGCGAACTCGTCCAAAATGAAATATGTATTCCGCTTTAAAATTGCCGTATCCGTATCGTTCCTACGCAAATTCAGGTTTGCCTTTTCTACTAGCTCTTTATATACCTGAGTAATAAACAGGGTTACGAAACGGTGGCGCGTAAATCTTTCATCGGGTACAATTACAAATATTGCATTAGGCTTTTCGTCCATATTAACTATGTCAATATCGTTCTCGCTCGTCATTGAGAGAATACCGTCGTCTGACAACTGCTGCATGTAGCTGTTCACTTCTGACAGATAGCTCGTTAAAGTTTTGTCGCTTGTGATGAGTACAGTATTTACAAGACCGCGTACCTTTGAAAATTCGTCGCGCCCTTCAAGCAAGTACTGTTTTAAAGCGGTAGTATCTTCCGAGCAATATTTCGTTATATTGTGATATACGTTGAAAAGCTGTAACTGCTTTTCTTCCATTTTGCCTTTTATACAATCTTCGCAGAACGCAAGCACAAGTCCGAATATCAAATTCCTTGCACCCTGCTCCCAGTTCGGTTGTTCCTTATTCTGTATAGGACAGAGCGTATATACCAAGTCCATAGCGTTCTCGAATATCTCGTCTTTCAGTTCCTGAACTCTCGTCCTTGCATCCTTATAAGACAGGAACACTTCGCCTGCGCCGTAATACTTACCGTCGCGCTGTTCAAGATTGTTCTGCAAATCTTTTACAAGCCGTATTCTGCGGATAAGCACGTTCATAGGATTCCACCTTGCCGACGAGTACGGCTCTCTTAAATCAAGAGTTGTTATGCCGTAACCATTCGCTTCAAGATTTTTCGCGTGCTTTTCGTAAAGTTCCTTTTTAGGGTCTGAAATGATAAGGCTCGGTTTACCTTTGCTTTTACCCAAGATAGCAATGTTTTGGTCAACAAAACCCGTTGTCTTACCGCTGCCCGTCGTACCAACGATAAGCGCGTGTAACTGACTTGTCGATATAATCTCCAACGCCTTGCCTTTCTTCTCTGCGCCGATTACTATCTCGTCGTCTTTATTCGCAACACCGTCCCAAGTCGTTACCGTGAATTCGTGCAGCTTCTTGAGTCTTTTAGTTGTCAGCCATTCGGTATCTTCCAAGTCGTTCTCTTTCAACGCTAAATTCTGCGCGTCTATTCGGTAGAGCATTAGAAAACCTACGAGCAACAAGCCGTTGACAACTCCTACCGTAAGCCAATAATTTCTGTTACCGAATATACCGATAAAATCTTTACCGCCGAGCGCAAACAAAAACGCTATAAGTACGCTCACGAACACCGCTATAATCGTACCGACGATTATCCCCGTTTTATATGACTTACGTTTTTTGTGTTTATGCGCTTCCTTTCTGTTCATTCAATTTTTCTGTATTCCTCCAACTTATTTAGTTTCCCCGCTTTCGTTATCGTTTTCCGAAGAACTCTGTTTCTTTTTCCGCTCACGTTCCATTTCTTCTTCTATTTCCTGTAAGCGATTGAAAAAATCACGCTCTATAAGTTCGGTATTCCGTCCGAACGCATTTATATGTTTTTTGCAAGCCCGGTCAACGTTCCTGCGGCAGATATTAAATCTGCGTTTTAAAAAGTCATCGTTTGTCTTATACTTTTTATTTGGTTTACGCTCGAACAGCTCAGGCTTAATAAATTTGGCAAGGCTCAAAATAAGGTTGCCTTGCCTGCGTTTATAGTCCGTTTCAATTTCTTTGATAACATTTATATTTTCGGGGTTAATTTTGTGGTGGTAAATATCCGCCTGTCGTGCTGCTATCTCGGACGGTTTTAGTCCTTCCGAAAAAGCGAACGGCTCGCCGCAGATATTCAAAACCTTTCTTCGGCGTTCTTCCAACGCCTGATAAAATCTCTTGTTCGCACGGCGGGCTTTACCGTCTGCATTTAAAAGCATTGTTACTATTTTATCTACCCGTTCTCTGTAAGGCTCCATATCCTTGCTTCCGTATGAAAGCCGCCCCTTTGCCGGAAGCGACTTCGCAAGCGCGAGTATCTCTTTCCTGATTTCCTCGCCGCTCGACATTGCTACCCTTGCGCCTGTCAGTTGACGCAGTTCGGAAATTGCCCTGTCGCGGGATTTATATAGTCTGCTTTTATCGTTGTCAAGATAAAGTCCTAACCGAACAAACATATTGTCTATCGCCGTTCCCTGTATCTTGCCTTTCGCTCGGTATTGTTTTTGTGTGCTGTCAAACTTGCTTTTCAGTTTCGGCTCTTTTTCCCAAAACACAAAGTGTATATGTAAGTGATGCGGTCTATCCAAATGCAAGGCACACATTAAATCTATATTGTCTTTGCCCAAATGCGCTTCTTCCAAGAATTTCGGAAACGTCCGCTTTATAAGCTCGATACATTTTTCGGGAGTATCAATTTTCGGGGATTGTTCCTCGTTCAAGGAAATAAAGCCGTGCCAGATATTCCCCTTGTTTTCTTTTAGACGTCCTTTCATTTCGTCTACCTGCACTTGCGGTATCATTCCTTTTTCATTGAACACACCCGTATTCTTTTGTAGGTAGTCAAGCGCGGTAAATTTTTTTCCTACTCGCTTGCCCTCGGTAGTCATATAATCGAAAACATTTTTCTCGCCCGACATATCGAAGAACGCCCGCTCGTCTGCGTGTTCTTCACGTTCCTTTTTTGTTGCGCCTTTCGGCGGACGGTAAGGTGTGTATTTTAAATCGAATATTATCGGTTGATTACTTATGCCTTACCACCACCTTTAATTTTTTAATGAACGCAAAGTTCGCAGTTCGTAATCTTCTGCAAACTTAGGTGTGTCCTGAAAACAGCCTGTTGCAAACGCTTCTCCGCTTACGGGGCGGTGTGTTAGCTCCAACCGCTTCGCTTCAAATAACGACGATAATATGGATTTGTTTATGTTCACATTCATAATCAGTTCGCCGAAAAGCCTTACTACCTGACCGTAGAACTCCTCGTCTTTACTGTGTACGGTAGAGTAAATTCTTTCTTCCTCCTCCTCGTCTATCTCGCCGAACTCTGCTTTTATTAACAACGGCAATCCGTAATCGAGCGCGTCGTTTATAAGCTGATTAAAGCTATTGCCATACTTTTCAAGCGTGGATAGTTTATCTATCTTCAACCACTTTTCGTCGTCTAAAATACGGATATACCGCCTTGCTCTGTTATCAGTCTGTGTACTTTTTCTTCCCATACAACTACCCCCAAAAAGCGGGTTTCCCGCTTGTTTTCCGTCCGCCTGCGGACGGTTCGGAATTGGCACTTGTGGCAATTCCCTTTACCTGCTTGCAGCTCCACACCTTTTGCAACACTTTTCCCATAGTTCCTTAAACCTCGCAAATTACTTTATCTATCCGCATCTGTGCCTTTTCCAAGTACCTTGCGTTAAGGTCTATGCCGATAAACTCGCGCCCGTATCTTTTTGCTACCGCTCCCGTAGTGCCGCTACCGAAGAATGGATCTAATACCACACCGCCGACTGCGCTGCCTGCAAGTATGCACGGCTCTATCAACTTTTCGGGGAACATTGCGAAGTGTTCGTCCATTTTATAAGTGTTCGTACTCACTTCCCATACATCGCGCTTTCGACGGAACTGTTGGTCAAATTCCGAGAAGTCACTGTGCTGTCTGTTTATATTCTGCTGTAACTGTTGCCCAGTATATTTTGAATGGTCTGACCGTCCGCGCTTATAACGCTCTTTACTTACCTGCTTTAACGGCTCTTGGATAGCTTTATAGTCGTAATAGTATTTCGGCGATTTCGACAATAAGAAAATATGTTCGTATGTCTTTGTCGGTCTATCCTTTACGCTTTCAGGCAAGCAATTCAGCTTGTACCAAATTATGTCTGACCGCAAGTACCAACCCTTTGACCGCAATGCAAATGCAAGCATCCACGGTATGCCGATTAAGTCTTTCGGCTTAATTCCATCCCACTTTTTAGGCACTTCATAAATGCGGTTTTCCATATCGAATACGTCTTTACTTTTGCCGTTCTGAGATAAGGTCATCGGGCCTTTTCCGCTGCCTGCGTAACTGTCCCCGATATTCAACCAAAGAGTTCCGTCATCTGTAAGAACTCTTTTAACTTCGTCAAAGACTTTCACAAGCCTTGTTATGTACTCGTCGGGCGTTTGCTCTATTCCTATCTGTCCGCTCTCTCCATAGTCCCGAAGTCCGTAATACGGCGGAGAAGTCACGCACATATTTACGCTTCTGTCTGCAAGCGTTTTAAGCTGTTCCAAAGCATCGCCGCATAGAATTTTACTCAACGGTTTCTGCTTCCCTTTCGTCGGCAACAAAGACTAACTCTATATTTGCCGACACCGCTTCGCGCCTTCTCTCGGCAAGAACTATTCCGCCCTTTTTACCGTTGATACTGTTCTGCGCCGAAATCTGCAAATCTCTCTCAACGAAAGCAAACACGCCTTTCAGGTAGTGGTCTTTCGTTATAAGCGGTTTACCGTCATATACACGTTCACACACGGCTCTTATAAATTCGCCCGCCTGTTTATCCGTCATATTCTTGATAAAACCGTAATAATCTTTTGTAATTTTTGCTACTTTGTTTTTCATTATTTCCTCCAAGAATTTATACTTCGTTCCCCCAACAATCCCACCCGTTCGCCTGCTCTCTTGCGAACAGCTCTATCCGTGGCAAATCGCCGAAAAGTTCTACTATTCTTTGCCGCACTTCGTCAGGCTTTTGACTATGCCTACGGCGCGGCGAAATTATGCAACTTGATACTTTATTGCTTATCGGTGTCATTCTGCCTTTAATTCCCATAAGGCACACTTCACAATTACTCTTTGCATAATATCCCACTCCAAAAAACGGCTTACCGTTTTTTGGATTTGTTTTTATCCAACTGAAACCTAATGTCCTGTACCTGTAACCCCATTTCTCAAACAGATTTATACCTTCTTCAAGATTCGGAAATGTTACCCATAAAAACAAAACACTATTTTCGGCTGCGATATTCGGTACAGGCAATGCGGCAATTTCATCAAACTTCATTACGTTGTAATGCCCTGCCGCACCTTTACCAAAAGCCGCCTTTGGATTTTTTCGCTTATTATAGAACCACGGGGGATCAGCATAGATAATGCTGTATTTTTTATCCGTACTGTAAATATCTGTCTTAATGCTCTACACCTCGTTCCCCCAACAATCCCACCCGTCCGCTTGCTCTCTCGCAAACAGCTCTATCCGCGGCTTATCTCCGAACAAATCTACTATCCTGTCCCTTACTTCGTTAGGTTTCTTGCTGTGCCGTTCTATATGTGAAATCACAACCGAAGATACACTGTGCGATTTGCGTTCTAATACTTTTCCTCTCGTTGCAAGTAAGCAGTACTCGGCATTGGCGCGGGTGTAATAACCCATGCCCATAAAAATACCGTCGCTCTTTTTATTTTGTTTTACCCACGTGAACGCTACCGTTTTATAGGTAAATCCCCAAGCCGTTATAAGTTCTATACCTTCTATAAGGCACGGTGCCGTTACCCATAAAAACAGAACGCTGTCTTTTGCCGCTAGGCTTTCTATCGGCAAGCTCTGAATGTCGGCTTTCGGCATAGTAGGGTAATGACTTTCGGCACTTCTGCCTTTGCCTTTATCCGACCAAACTTTATAGCTCCACGGCGGATCCGCATAAATAATGCTGTATTGCTTATCAGTGCAAAAAATATCCGTTACCACTACTTGGCGTTTGCGAAGCGGCTGCCGCTCGCGTGGCTGTTTGCTGTAACGGAAATATTGGATTTTAATCCGGCAACGAACTTCATTTCCTCCTTTGCCATATTTTCGTAATAAGCAATGGGCTTGTCTGCCCTGAACTGTCCTGACGCACGGAATATCCGCAAAAGCTGTTCTCCGTTGCCACCCGTCATCATTGCCAGTCTTGCCATAAGTGAACGTTCGTCTTTTTGCTCGTCGCCTAATACGGATTCGCCATTGAACAAGGATAAGAATTTTTCGCCGTGCTTTGTTTTGCTCGCACGTTCGACTATATCCCTATCGTCCATATTCGTAAGGCTTTCGATTCCTTTGCCCGTCATTTCCACGGTAGCAACTGTTTCGGCAACTGACGCCGCTTCTTCAACCCTTGCGGCAACTTCGCTGGGCGGAATATATATCGCGGACTTTTCTTCAACGATTTCTTCTTCCTGCTCATCAGCGTTGATTATCGCTTTTTCCTTTGCCATGACATACTTCGTTATTTTCTCCGCATCAGCAATAGCTTTAAACAGCACGTTAGGATCATCTTTGATTTTGTTGCGCCAATGCTTTATATACGCGGAATTGTTCTGAATGTGCTTTTCGGCAACCGCAATTTCTAAATCCTGCTCAATGAACATCGATGCAATTTCGGCGCGTAATTCTTCTACCGCATATTCGGGTGTTCCGCGACCACCGCTCAAATCTCTGTTCAGCCTTTTTTCGTGTCCTGTACTATGTCCGACTTCGTGCAACGCTGTTGCATAAAATTCGGGTAAGTCTACAAACATTTTCTTTTCGGGTAAATGAATTTCGTCCGATGACTCGCGGTAAAATGCTTCGTCGCCGCCGTAAATAATCTTTGATTCGGTGTCGCCCCAAATCCGTAAAATTTGTTCCGCTCTCTCACTGTATCCGCTCGGATCAATCTCACGCTTTTCACGTTCGGGTATTCCGTCTATAATATCGCCGTTGAATACTCTGTAATATTTACGTAATGGATATACATTTTCGTCCATATACGCTTCCTGCTCACTTGCCGACATCCCGTCCAAAACGTGTCTGTCAAATGGTTTCTTTGTTTCCCTGTCCCGCAGCTCAAAGTATTCTATTGGTACACCTGCACCTTTTCCGAGATTGTTGCCTTCTTCGTCTTTCTTGAAGCTCCAACCCTTTTCTTCCATTTGCTTATAAGTGAGCCAACGATTATCCGTATATCCACGCTCGGCGGATTCCTCTATCAGATTAAACAGATTTACTCCCTTGTATTTTTTGCCTGTTATAGCGGAAATGGGTGCGCCCGTAGTTATCCAACCCTTTATCCATAAGGAATTACTATTGTCAAGGTTTTTTAGTACGATGTCTACAAGGTGCTTTCTCTGCGGTGTAAGTTTATCGTATAAAGTATTTCCCGTACTCTCACTCAAATTTGATTTTAACCTCCTCCGTATAAATTGGTTCTTCGTCCCCAAAGTCGTCTGACATATCCAAATATTCGTCTATCGAATAGCCTTTGGGTATTATGATTTCGGGGATAATACCGGTCTTATTTTTCAACATTCCCTCCTAATATCTGCGGCTATCCGTCTTATACGGATAGCCGCTTACTCGTTTATTTATCTTTTTCCGTCATTGCCCGAAGCATTGCTGCTTGCGGGTTTTTTCTGCTCGGTCTTGGGCTTGGGATTGTACCTGTCCGACGTTCCTTCTAACGCTTTCAGCATCGTACACTCGTAATAATCCTGCGACTTTTCGGGACGGAATAAACCACTCGCCGCGAACATACGAAGCATTTGGTCTTTATCGCCGTTACACCAGAACGCAAGCAAATTCATAAGCGACATATCGCTTCTTGAATGGTCATTCATTAAATCCTGACCGTCAAACAACGCCTTGAATCTCTCGCCCTTATATGCCGCGCAAGCCTTGTCGTAGACGTCCCTGTCGCTCATAGTCGAAAAACCTTCAACGCCTTTGCCTGCGTTTTTGATTTCGGGGCGTTTCTCAAACTTACTTTCAAGCAAACCTTTCATTTCGGGGTTATCGAAGCTCTTTAACTCAGAACTACCGTAATAATCGCCCGTAACGGCTATGAAACGCGACTTACGGTAAAACTCCATATCTCCGTCTTTTGAGAACGAGCGCAAATCCATTCCGTCCGTCTTACCGAAAATATGCAAGCCCTTACCGCTTACCGAGCGTTCGCAATACGTTCCGTTGCCGAGATTAAAGGTTTTCTGTGCAAGCTCCGTAAAATCGCCGTTTTCCTGAATACAACCGTCAAGGTCAATGCAGGCGATTTTATCTTTCCCGTCTAACGCATAAGCGAGAGTTACCGCACCGTTTTCTCTTGCAAAACTACAAGCGGTTTCAAAATCCGCCCAAGTTGCGGGATCGTTGTCTGATGCGTATTTGCCGGTATAACAGTCAATGGGTCTTTTGCCGAGCTTGCCGTTCTCTTTCTCGAAAGTTGTAATCGCTACCCAGTTGGGACGCTTTTTCATTTCTTCGGGAATATTCTTGCGCAGGTATTTTTCTATTTTTTCAAACTGCGCTTTCGCTTCGTCGCTCGGTTTCTGAAAGTATCTGTACGCTTCGGGGCTTTTGTTTTTAACCTGCTCGACGAAATCTTCAACGGTCATACTCTTTTCTTCGCCCGTTGCGTTGTCTTTGGGTTTAATAACGAATTCTTCGGGCAGACCGATTCTGATAGTGCCTTTTTCTTCATTTTCCGTTAAAAAGCCGTTGGGTATATAGTAGGTATAACCTGCAAGCTCGCCTTTCGGCATTTTGAAAAGCGTACTGTTATCGTACTGCGCTATCCTTGCGGAATTATGAACTGAAACGTAATGCCATGTGCTGTTTTCTTCTGCTTCGCCGTTCTCGTTAGCGGTATCCTTATAATCGTCTGCCGTAGTGTTATTGCATAAATCTACGAACTCCTGCAACGTATAAGTTACTTCTTCTTCGTCCTTGTTCTTTGCCTTGATTTCGAAATCTTCGGGGATAGAAAGAATAATTCTGCCTTCGTTCTCGTCCGTGCCGTTCGCTACGTATCTGTTGGGAATAAAGTATGTAAACTTATCTTCCGCCGCCGAATTGGGCAATACGAACATTGTGGAATTTTCGTAGACGTTGCGCTTGGCTTCTTTGGGAATATTGACTTCTACGCGGGGTTTCGGATCGTAGTCTTTCGATAACGTTCCTGATACAAGCTCCATAAGTTCTCTTGCCGTAACTTTTATTTCTTCCTTGCTTGAATGTTTAAGGATAATATCTTCGTCCTCGGCAAGACGTATATCATAGCAAAGCTCTCTTGTGTCGCTCTGCAAGTCCGCCATCTGCCTGCCTTCCCTGATACGGTTATTGAAAATACTGTAACCGTAGCCGGCGTACTCGCTGTAAGTAGGGAAACGGAAGAACGAAGTGAACGTATGCTTTTTAACTAACGCTTCTCTTGCAACGTGGGCAAATATCCAGTTCCTCTTGCCGTTGTCCGAATCTTTAATTACAAACTTGTCGTAGTTTTCGTGTCTGTACTCTTTCGCCGCATCAAGAGTGCCGCAATATTCGCCCGCCGCCCATTTACCGTCCGCGGTGTTGTATCCTGCCGCAACGATATAGTCGTTCTGCTGTTCTCTGTGGATAATCGCAATATTACGGTTATCCTTGTCCTTTGTTATCTCTAAAACTTTGTAACCCATAGGGGTTACTTTTGAAAACTTGTCCTGTTCCAATTTTTGATTTTCCTCCTGATTTTCTTTAATTTTATTGCGTAACATATTCGTAAATCCGTCCAATACCGCGGGGTGTACGTTCAAGCAACAATGGCTACGCTCATCATCGCTTTCCGACATAGGTATCGTTTTTGCCCATTCCTTGTTCTCGAGGCTGTACCTGCCGTCGTAGTCGTGTTCGTTTATGGTAGTTGCAACAATAAACGCAACCCGCTCTATTCCGTACTTTTGAATAAGCCCGTTCTCAAAACCGTGGGCAAGTCGCATACCGTCAAAGTTCTCTCTGATTGCTTCGTCAATAGCGCGTTTACATTCTTCGTTTGACTTATGCGAATTACGGTAATCTATCATCTCATAATGCTCGTCCGCATACTTGGCAGTTTGCAAATATAAAGGGTAAATACGGTAATAGTTGTCCATAGCGTTCATCATGCTCGTCATAGCATTGGTTTCTTCAAGCGCATCTTCCGATATATCCCTGCCTATATTCAGGTAAAATATATGGTTTCTTTCCAACTCATCTTGGCTCAATGTACAATCGGGTGCAGCTATCGTATACATTTCCGCTTCTGCAAGACTTGCCAAACTCTCTTTACTAATTGGCTCGGTAAAGCGGTAGTACGCTCTGTTTTCGGTGTCTTTGCCGTAGTATATCGACTGATAAATTTCACTGTGATAGTATTTGCAATAGCTTCTTATGAAGTGCGCAGTATCGTCGTAGGTTTCTACACTGTATCCTTCTTGCTTTAAGTAGTCATTATAAAGTTTTTGGAGAATGTGATCGCCTTCTTTCCTCAACGCTTTAAACTCGTTTTCCGACAGATAATCTATCCCGTACTCAATTACTCCCGCAAACTCGTTGAATAAGTGAATTTGATAGTTGTTCTGGAATACTTCGTCAGGCGTCTTTTTTGTCATTTCGTCTTTGAACTCGTCAAACTCTAAAATAACGCTATTGATTACGGCATCTACGTCATTTGAACTACTTGTTGCTATCACAGTACGTAAAGCTTTTACCTTTTCGTCAAAATTCACTCTCGCTTCCCGTTCGTTACGGAACTCGCGCAAAGGATTTCCGTCAACTAAACCGTTATAAGCAAGCAATGTTTTAACGTCCGTTTTATCGCTCTTTTCAAGCACCTTACCGAATTTATCCCTTGCTGAAGTATCGTTGATAACGTAGTAATCGCCCGTTATCTCATTACGCAAAAGCAACACTCCCGGAAGAATCTGCTTGCCGCTATTTTTTTCGTCCAAGTCATAATCGGGATGTTTAGCTATTACTGTAAGTTCGTCGTCAAGTACCGGTAAATTCAACGCGGCTTTTTCTTCTTCACTCATACCGCCGAGTTTTATCATAAGGTCTTTTGCTACATCAAAATTCTCGACTGATTTCTTTGCAAAGACCTTCAATTCCTCGTCTGCAATATGCGCCGCTATTGACTTAGGAATGTCATTTTTTGCCCAACCGTAGAATTTAAGCTCGTCGCACCAAAGTCTATACATAGCATCATCCATAGCGTAAGATAACTCAGACTTAACCGCCTCATTATCAGGCTCATTTACATACGGTAAGAAATCTTCTAAATTTGCACGTTCTCTGAAATTATCTTCTTTGAACTTGCCTATGAACTTATCGTCGATATAGTCCATTTCGTCCGACATCATATTGCTGACTGCGCTTGCAACGTGTAATCTCGCAAACAAATACGGGACGGATCTTCCGCTATCTATAAATTTTTTCCAAACGGGTTTTTCTATGCCGTACATAGTCTTGCCGTCATCGTTAAAATCGGCGTAATCGTCCACTTCTACGTGGTCATCATCTTTGCCGAGCTTGCAAACAGTTAAGCCCATATTCCAAAACTTTAAGGCTTTACTCTTGGAAATAGGTAACATACCGTCCCACTTGTAGCCATACTCGTGCATTTGGTCTTGGTCTATTGAGTAGTCAGGTAACACTTCTATTTTCATTGCCGCAACCTTATCTTCTTCGTCTATTATGTTTACCTCCCTTATATCTTTTTCTGTGAACAATGTTCTGTAATTGCCGTCGTCCGAATCGTTGCCGTCATCAATGATTTCATCTTCACGCTTATCCAAGTTCAGCTCTGTGTTAAGCTGCGTCTGTTCGCTTACAAGTGCGGATAATTGTTCAGCTTGCTCAAAGGGTTTTTCCACCTGTTCTTTCGCAATTTCCAAATCATCTTTAAGCTGTGCCAAACGCTTTTCAAGCCGCTCTTTACGGGCGGGCAGATCATTGAAAAAATTGTCCATTCTTTGAAGATTGCCGCTTGGACTATCGCTAATGGTTATTGTATACTGACCGTTCGCCGTGAGCGTAATTTCTCTTTCGCCCGTAAGCGACGACATAGGATTCATACTGATTTTGAAACCGCAATACTCGGCAACAACCGTTTCAGGCTTACTTGCATACAGAGCGTCCATAAGGGCTTGACCGCCTTCTTTCTTGTCCGTATATTCCGTTCCATTTACGCTTATTCTGAAATCTTCGGGATTAACAGGTTTACTGCTATCAAAGTGCATTAAGTCCAGCGTTACCCTTTCAATTAACAGCTCTTGCTTGCGTATATCTTCGGGATAGTTTTTTCGGATTTTATCTTGTAAATCGTAAAGGTTTTTTCTGTATTGACCTTCCAAAACGCGCAACCTTGCAATTTCAGTATCAACTTCCATTTTGCGTTTTATCTTCGGGTTGGCTGCCGTTATCGCTTTAATCTCGGCATACGAAAGAGTTGTTTCGTCTATATCTTCCGCTTCACGGACGGTTAAATCTCCCCTGTCGATCTGCGATATAAAGCGTTGCTTGTTTTCCAAAATCTGATAGCTGTAACTGTCGAATGTTCGCTCGGTTACGTATGTAAATATCTGCACCTTTTCATTGGTGTTACCCTGACGGATAATTCTGCCTTCTCTCTGTGCCATGTCAGACGGTCTGTAAGGTGTATCCAAATGATGCAACGCTACAAGCCGCTTTTGCACGTTCGTACCTGCTCCACATTTTTCAGTACTGCCTATCAGGACTCTTATTGCTCCGCTGTTTACACTATCGAAAAGTGCCTGCTTCTGTTCGTCCGTGTTCGCATCGTGAATAAATGCAATTTCTTCGGCAGGAACTCCTTTCTGTACGAGCTTATATTTCAATTCGTTATAAGCGTCGAAATGTGTTCCGTACTCGAACTCCTCAAACCTTCTCTTAGGCGTGGATAAATCACAGAATACTATCTGCGTTCCTTTTATATCCGCGGTTTCTTCCCATATCTCTTGGATGCGTTGTGCCGCTTCGTTGATTTTACTTCCTTGCTCGTCGTTAGATGTAGGCACATAACAACGCGGGTCAAGCGCGAGCTTTTTGCCGTCCGACGTTACTTTAAGCATATTGTCAATATGCGTATCTACACCGCCGCCGTAAATTCTTTCGGCACGTTCGGCAATTTCTTCCGCAAGGTGTATTACGGTATCACTCGGCTTTAAATTGATAACTCTGCGCTCCGCTTCGGGAACGTTCAACTTAACCATATCTGCCGTTTGTACGTCCGCAAAACTGCGATACATTTTTAAAAGTTCGGGCAGGTTTGTAAACTTGGCAAACCTTGTTCTCGCCCTGTATCCTTGTCCGCTCGGCGCAAGCTCCATACTCGTTATGGTTTCGCCGAAGTCTGCCGCCCAACCATCGAAAAACATTATGTTTGTATCTTTGAGTACGCTCGGCTGTAAGTAGGTTTGCATTGTATACATCTCGGTCATTGAGTTTGAAATTGGTGTACCCGTTGCAAACACAACGCCCCTATCATTGCCGTGAAGTTCCTGCAAGTATTCGCATTTTAGCTTTAAGTCGCTTGCTCTCTGACTTGCAGCATTTGATATACCGGCAACGTTGCTCATCTTTGAGAATAAGAACAAGTTTTTGTAGTAGTGCGCTTCGTCCACGTACAGGTAGTCCACGCCAAGACTTTCAAAATTGAGAACGCTGTCCTTCTTGCTGTCGTCCATCAATTTTTGTAGCTGTGTTTTCTTGTTCTTCTTTATGCGCTCCAAGTTTTTAACTGCGCCGCGCGGCATACCTTTTTCCGCCCATTGATTTTGAATAGTCAGTTCTACGCTTGCTATTTCGTCTTGCAATTTCTTAACTTGCCGTTCATACGAAATGGGTATCTTTGCAAAGCTCGACTGCGCAATTATTATTCCGTCCCAATCGCCCATTGCTACTTTTGATACGAACTTTTGGCGATTGTCCTTTTCCAAATCCTCCTTTGTCGCTACAAGAATTTTTGCGTTCGGGTACAGCTTGCGCCATTCACTCGCCCATTGTTGAACAAGGTGGTTAGGCACAGCAACCATTGCTTTCTTGCACAAACCAAGCTGCCGCATTTTCATTATCGAAGCCGCCATTGTAAAGGTCTTTCCACTACCTACAACGTGGTGTAAAAGCGTACTGTCTTTACTTGTTATAATGCGGTGTATCGCGTTTTTCTGATGCGGTCTTAATTCAATAGCGGGATTCATTTCGGGGAATTTGAGATAGCTTCCGTCATAGCTCGGCAACTTGATACGGTTAAACAATCTATTATAAGTTGCAACCAATTCTTCGCGCCGTTCAGGTTTGGCAAATATCCAATTAACGAATTCTTCTTTTATCTTGTTTTGCTTTTCCCTTGCCGCTATCGTTTCTGCCTGATTAAGTACCCTGCGTTCTTTTCCGTCCGGATCTTCAACCGTATCGTAAATAGTCGTAGGGCGTAAATTCATACTGTCTATAAACAGTCTGTAAGCGGGCGCACGGGCTGTACCGTAAACCTGCTTTTGCTTCATTTGCGTGCCGTATCTTATTTCGTCTTTTTGGTCTAACCGCCAACTTGAGTCGTGTGGGTTATAGAACAATTCAACTTTGTCTTGCTGATACCACGGCACACCGACAAGCTCGCAATAAAACTGTTGATAGTATTCCTTATCTACCCACGTCTGTCCGAGTCTTACTGCAATTTCGCTTGCCGTAAGCGGTGTAGGCTGTACCTGCTCTAATGCTTCTACGTTCCTTTGAAATTCGGGAAACTCTGCGGCATAATTGCGGGCTATGTACAGCTTATCTCTTACAAGTCCCGACAAATATTCTTCGCTCGTTTCAAAACCGGAATACTTATCCGTTCTGTCCGTTGTTTCAGGATTACGGAATACCGAATCGCCAAGCTCGAATAAAATATCGTCATAGCTCTTGCCCGTAAGTTCTTCCATGTAGGCAATATCAACTCTGCCGCGCTCGTTCTTTGAAATCTGCAAGGCTTCAAAACAGTCATCGGTGTTTGTAGGAACTACATACGGTCTTATCGTGCGTTTACTGAAAACGTCGGCTTTGGTTATTGCTTTCGTTTCCTCGTCAATATCTTCACAGGCAAACAGCAACGCGCTGTCACCGTCGTCTTTGAAAAGACGTATGTTGGTCTGGCTGTTTATGTTGCCATACCGCCTTACAAACAAGTCGTATAGCCTGTTGAGCTTGACTTGCTCTCTCTGCAATGACTCGTCCGAACAACCGCCCGACTGCATATCCAAAACGTGGTGGAGTTCTTCGCGTAACTCTATCATTCTCTCGATGCGTTGATATGCGTCTTTAGGGAATTTAGGTATAGGCTGTTTCTGCATTTCGTCCCCGATACGCATATACAACTTGCCACTTACCGCCTTATAACAGAACGGCTTTACGTTGTAATCTTCCGCCGTTGCAATTTCGGCTTCGGGCGCAGCTTCGGGGTTTTCATAAAAGTTCTGCGGTAAATTGCTTACAGCTTCTGTCAACGCTTGCGACAGTTCGCGCCCGTCCGGTTTAACTGTTACATCTTCTCCGCCATACAAGCCAATAGCTTTTTCAAGCGTTCCTAGTACCATTTCGGGATGGTCGATAAAATACTGATTTATCTCATACCCTTCTGCCGTCTTACCGATTTTCAACCAGTCGGTATTTGTTTCGTCTGCGGCTATTTGATATTCACGCTTTTTGAAAAACAGAATATCAGCCACGGCTTCCGTTCCTGCTGTCTGCTTAAATGCGGTGTTCGGAAGTCTGATAGCACCAAGCAATTCCGCGCGCTCAGCAACATATTTCCTTGCGCTCTGATTGAGCTTATCCATTGTGCCTTTGCTAGTAACAATAGCTACAATACCGTTAGGCTTTACCTTGTCTATGGACTTTGCAAGAAAGTAATCGTGGACTTTGAAGTTGTACTTGTTGTAGTCGCTGTCCGCTACACCGTAGCCGCCGAACGGCACGTTGCCCACAACTATATCGAACTTATTGTTCGGAAACGTCGTATCTTCGAAGCCCTTAATCTGCACGTTTGCCTGCGGGTATAACTTGGTTGCTATTCTGCCCGTAAGATTATCCAACTCTACGCCGTACAGTCTGCTACCTTCCGCTATCTCCTGCGGCATAAAACCGAAGAAATTACCCGTACCCATAGACGGCTCTAAAACGCGGTTATTGCCTTTTACACCGAAACGGGATAGTGCCGAATATATACCACTGATTACGTCCT
Organism: uncultured Clostridia bacterium; assembly: GCA_964503655.1. Taxonomy (GTDB): domain Bacteria; phylum Bacillota; class Clostridia; order Christensenellales; family Borkfalkiaceae; genus Coproplasma. Next base: position 126,944 of record CAZDAG010000001.1, read on the forward strand.
GCGCCGTGTAATAAGCGTTAAGCGTACTGCTACGCGCCTGCTCATAATCTTCCTGCGGTAATAACGCTTTAAGCTCGGCGTATTCCTTTTTCCAACTCTCGTTGTTTTCGTCAAAGGCTTGCGATAAACCGCCCCATCCTACGAACTTTGCCAAGACTTTCTTTTCCGATTCCGTAGGGTTGCGGTTGTCTGCATAAAGCCTGTTTACGAGCTTAATTGCTTCTACGTTATTGCGAAATCTTGTTTTTGCTCCGCCAAGCTCGCTTTGGTCTAATACTTCTGCAAGGTCTGTATTCTCGCTTTCAGTTTCAATGACCAATTCAGCTTGCCTACGTGCTTCCCAATATTTTGGATTCCATGTACCCAATGAACGGTTAATAAAACCATTCCACTCGTCGAAAAAGTTGGCTCTTTCTCTCTCAGATGCTTCATTAAATGAAATAAATCCAATCGAAGCATCTTCTGATCTTACACGGTGATGAGTAAAATAATCGTCTGTCTGTTTTAAAATTCCTTTATCGTACAATTCACGAAGCGGAATACACGCGTCGCAATCTTCTTCGTAGCATAAAAACCCGCTGTCGCTGACACCTTTTTTTATCGCTTCGGACGAAAGTATATACGGCGCAAGTTCGGCAGAAATCATTACACCGCCGTGTCCTGCCGTAGACACTTCATAGATACCGTTTGCAATGGTTCTGCAAGTCTGCACTTCGTCCCACATCGAATTGGTAGGCTCTCGCATAACCCTTTGCTGATAGTTCTCAAAAAACGCTTTACCTTCTTCCGTCAATTCTCTGAAACGATTAAACGCTTGCGCGGCAGATACTGTTTCTTCTTGCGGTTGAATCTGTCCAATATAGCGGTCATTCTCAATCAGAGTGCATACCTTATCCGCAAAATCGTTCCAATTCAAATATATCCGATTTTGGTAATCGTAGCTTTTCTCTCCCTTTCTCAGCCAAATGCCTTGTGAATTGTATATTGCGAAATAATCATCGCCCAGTTCCTCTAATGTTCCGTATTCGTTTTTAAGAAATTCAGGGAAAGCTGTGAATACGGTAGTTTTTGCATACTCGTCTAATATGCGTTGCTTTCGGTCATCGGGCGCAGCTAATATAACTTTCTCTATGAGTGCGTTCTTACGGCGTTCTTCTTCCGCGCGTTGCTCACGCAAACGACTCTGCTCTACTTTGTACTCTTTATATTTCTGCTTTTCCTGTTCGGAAAAATAGTCATCGTCGTCTATTAGATCTGCTATGCGAACAGCAACTTCGGGCCATTTGAGCGAAGCCTTTACAAGACTTTCGCCGTTTTCGCCGCGCACAGACATAGTGATACCTTTGGCGTCGTGCATCTCATCATCGCCGTTCCATCCGCCATGTCCGCCCCAACCATATTCGTCCTTCAAAAACTCCGCAAAAGTCTTTGTTGTAGGGTTTTCTTGGTACTTATCGAAAATACGAAATTTACCGTGTTCTATTCCACTACCGTATTTTAACTGGCGTTCGATAAGGGCTTCCTCTGCCGACTTTTCCTGCGGCTCCACCAAATCGAATAATGACGCTTGCGGCTGTTCACTACGTTTGCGGTCTTTTATGCCCTTTTGTTTTCTTTGCGTGGAATCTTCCGCACCCTTAACATTCGGCTCTTCTTCCTGTTCGGAATATTCTTCATTATTCTCGTCCTGTCCGTCCGAGCTTGAGTCCGTTTCGTCAAGTTCTACGTCATCAACAGCTTCCGTTTCTTCGGATTCTTCGTCCGACTGTTCGTCGGCAAGTTCGGCAAGCTCGTCAGCAAGTTCGTTTCGCCAATCGTCGTCCCGTTCAGACTGTTCGTCATCAAACGGCGTAGGCTCATTATCGGCTACTACTGTAAGTTCAGGCTGGGTCTTTTCTTTCGGCTTTGCACTCTGTTCGATTGCTTCTGCGTGGGAAAGAATATACAAAGGCTCGTCATCGTCGTCTACAAGTAATACACCGTGCGCTTTAAGTATTTTGTTCAAATACGTATCCAAAGCGTGATACGGCATACCGCACATAGGTATTCTTTCGGGCAAGCCGACATTACGACCTGTAAGCGTTAAATCAAGCTCTTTCGATATAACCTTTGCACTCTCGCCAAAGACTTCATAGAAATCGCCCACGCGCATAAGCACGATTGCTTTCGGGTTTAACTTCTGCGCATCCAAATACCGTTTGTACAACGGATTCATCGGCTGACTCGGTTCGGACTGTTCCAACTGTTCGTCGGAAAGCTGTTCTGTCTGTTCGACTGCTATTACAGGCTCGTCCGATAGCGTGTCATCTTCCGTATCTTCTATAACTTCAACTTCATTCCGCTTGCTTTCATAAACCGATTCTATATCTTGTAATAGAGTGTCCGTCTTTATGTACAATTGTTTTATAAGGTCTGCGTTCTCCGAAAATGAATACGGAAGTCCGTTCAGGATTATATCTTCATCATTGTGTGAGCGCGTCTTTGCGTACAACGAAAAGGCTATACCTTCTATTGTCAATTTATCGCGCTCTCGGTCATACGATAATTCGTCCCTGTAAAGCAGATAAAGTTTTACGCCGTTATAGATTTTGTCATACTCGCTCTGTTCGCCGTCCTTTAAGTCAGCTTCATTTAGTACATCCAAACCTGTGAGCAAACGGTCAATCGGCAATATTGAATGTTGATAAGGTCTATCTCCGTGTGTATCGTTAATGTCGAATACATGTTGCTTATAACCGTCGTTATTGTAATATTCAATGCCTTTCCTACCCCTTGTTACTTGTCTACCTAAATCATTCCACTCCTCATAAGGAAAACATATCGTCGCGTCCGGACGAGCTATCATTATCTGACACGCATCGTGTAAATTGATATGCGGATTTCGAGCTATGAAACGATAGAAGTTTTTAAGCTGCATGCTGTCCGCAAGCATAGCCGCTATCGCCGCATTGCGCTCTGTTAATCTGCCGTTAGCCATTGTTCCTTCTCCGCAGGAACTTACGGCTCGGAAGTTCGTCCGAATCAAAGATTAAACTTTCGAAATCTTCACTCTGATCCCAATCTTCGCCGCTTTCTGCGTACTGCTTTGCTATTGCGCGCTTTTTCTTTTCTGCGGGCGTTTCAAACTGATGCGGAAAATCAGGGTTATATTTATTGCTCATTTGTTCCTCCCAAACATATTTTTCTATTCTCTTTTTCTCTTTTAACGTAGGAAACCAAATTACTTTGATTGCCGCTCTCGCTCCCATAAGACGAATTAAAGCCGTCATCTCAGTCTGGTTAAAACATTGCTTTCTTATCAGTTTTCTTATGAAATCACGCTTGCTCATACCAAGCTGATTTGCAACCGATCTCTGCGTAAAGCCTTTATCTTTAATCCATTGCTTTAACTTTCGGCTTTTTAAGCTAACTCCGTTCTTGAAGTAATCAGTAAAGTTTGTTGCCGACTTGCACGTACTTGCTTTTAAAGCCATTCAACGTTTCCTCCCCGAAGTCTATAATTTGCAGAACTGTCTTTTCGCCGAGTTTGTTGTAAATGTTCTTTACTGCGTCGTAGCCTATCTCGTAGCCCTGTTCGAGCAACTTTAATACTTCAACGCTCAACTCTAATACTTTGGATAATTCCGCATAGTCCTTGATTCCTTTGCGCTCGCAATAAGCGCGACAACCTAAAACATTCAGTTTCATTTCCTACTCCTTTTTGCGTGGGTTTGTTCAACCCCCTCAAGTGGTAGCTCAATTAAATGCCTAAAAGTTTACATTTTTTAGAAAATTTTTTAAGAAATTTTTTAAACGACCTATTTTTCGGGATATTGCAGACTTTTTTACACCTTTTTGTTCGGCTATATTCTTTTGCTTATAGCCGTCATACAAAAGCATAGTTAAGATTTCCTTATCCGAATCTGACAGCGAGCTTACTGCTTCATATAACTTTTTATCTTCTATTTCTTCTATCCAACCGAAACGGTCATTTTCCCAATGCTTGTCCTCAACGGAAAAACTATGTAAGAATTTTTTTAGTATCGGATTTTTCGCATCGTCATCTCCGTCGTCCTCATCAAACGCTGTTATGTTCAGACGCTGTGTATGTCGAGCTTCTCGTTGCAGTAAGTTCAGATAATCACGGTCAAATTCATACATCTCTTGTATTTGATCTTCCGTCATTCCCGCTGCAAGGTATTCCTCGCGTAATTTCGCTTGTTCTTTCTCAAACAAGGCGCGTTCTTTGCCATTGTTCCATTCCATTTTTTAAATCCTCCAATTTTTATTTTTGAAATATCAATTTGTTATTTTTTTGTTACTTCAGCGCTTATAGAAGTTTCATAAAATTGTTTAAAACACGGATTTTTACAAAAAAAAAGCCCGACTGTATGGACGATAAAATCCTTACAATCGGGCTGATAAATAAAAAATCCGGCAAACAGATTAAACCCTAAAAGGATTCTATCTGCTTGCCGGAATAAAATGTTTCCGCTTTGGCACATTTCGTGCTTTACAAACACTTATGTATGTTCTTGTCGTGGGATTTACCTGTTATACTGTTTCAATAACGACACGCGAATCAGTGTACATACACGAAATTATTTAGTTTTAAATTAATTAATCTTTTTTAATTTTATATCTATCTCTCTTGCTGTCTTTTGTTTACTAAAAATCTTAATGAAGCATCGTGGGCAGTCTATTCTTAATGCACCGTCAATGCCCTTATACCCAACTATTTTTGTTCCACAATTCGCGCAGAACATTTTTATTGGGCTTGAAAAATCATAATCCATAATCCACCTCCTATCTCTCTTTAATTGTTAAACATTTGTTCGTATTATATATTGAGAAATCTGAATTGTCAAGAACAACTACCATTATATCGAAGAAAAAATAAATTTATATTTTTATTTTTCAAAGTTGACAACACTAGTCAAATATTAAATGTTACAATAATTGTTTAACTCAAAAAATAGGCAAGACTGTTAGTCTTACCTATTTAAGTTTTTTATTTATCATTTATCTTTTCGATATCTATAAATCCATATTTAACTGAAAATGCTCGATCTGTTTTTTTTATGCCCTTAAATTATATCCTTGTAATTACATCGTTAGGCAAAAGTCGTTTCATGCGAACAATCGGGAGCAGACTGCCTAAAACTGAAACAACTGAAATCAAGATTGCTAACACAGGAAAAATTGGAATAGTTATAACAAAAACAGCAATATGTATAAAATAGCTATTCAATATTAGACAAATAATTGATAGTAATAATGCAACCAAAACAAATACGGCACAAGCAATAATTAATCCTTCCAAAATGAATATTTTACTTAACACTAAATTGTTGCATCCATTAGCCTTTAAAATTCCTATAATTTTTGTTTTGTCTGTTACACCTTGTAACATAAAATTAAGTAAGAGAGCTATTGAAAAAAACGCAAATATTCCCGACAAAATATATGCTACTTTCTTAATCACTTCAATCGTATCCCAATATTTATTAATATTTTCCACGCCGAAATTGTTAAGTCGAAATGTATCATTTTTGCTAATAAATTGCTTAATGCTTTCATCATTAGTAGAAACAATAAGAGTATCAAATTCTCCGCCAATTTCTTGATAAAGATATTGATAAATGTCATCCGGCACAACTACTGCCGTATCATTGTCATAATTTGTATAAAATCCATCTACTATTACGTCAAATCGTAATTCATGTTTTATGTCAGTAAGAGAACAATTAAACTTTGTAGGAAACGAAAAACGTTCTTTATATTTATCAAATGCAGTTAAATATAAGTTGCTATCAATATTTATTTCTTCCTCTAATTCGTCATAACATAATGCAACGAACAAGTCCCCATAATTTTGATATCGTATACCGTTATGTTGAATATTACAGTCTACCATTCTTAAAAAAGTAGGGAGCAAATATGCTGAAACAAAATAACCATTTGCGGAATCATTCAATTTATAAATTTCAAATGAAGAATCTTGTTTAACTAATTCCGTTATTCCAATTGGAATTATATTTGGAAGATTTATTGCGCACGTATCACCGTCCATTAAAATTGTTGTACTACAATATTCTTGTATATTATTGACAAAAATTAAGTTATGTACTGAGTTAAGTGTATCTTTATAGAATGAGTCTGCAAGGTGCGACTCAGTATCTAGTGGGACTTCTTTTAATGTTGCATACTTGTCAACATCAAAATGAGTGTTAATTATAGCAGTAATTAAATATTCTCGTTCATTAATTACAAGACAGTTCCCAATTATATTTTCATCCTGTTCTTTATGAAAATTTAGAGAATTAATAATTTCCGCTGAAAACTTTGTAATTCCAATTTCGTTTTCTGCAAGTGGCAATTTACCAACATATGAAAATCCAAAATAGTCAATTAATTCTGTCGATATTTCAGCTAAACCGTTCGGAAGCACTGAGTAATAAAATTTTTCACTCTCAAGCTCTAATTCAAAGTCAAGAGATGTAGTTATTACCCCTAATGATAACCCTATTCTTTGCTCGATACTTTGTTTTTCGGTTTCTTTTATTGGTATTGTAATATCGTTTTTATAATATTTATTAATTGTACCATATTCTATTTGGTTACTTTGTATTGATCTATAAACTATGTCTTGGTAACTATGAAAGGTCGTATTTAAAGAGATGCCAAGAAAAGTAAAAGCAATAACTGATAAAAGTACAGTAGCTATAAGCCGTATCGGATGATACTTGAAATTGCTACACCCTATCTTTAAGGCTGCCTTAATCGGCAACTTGGGTTTTTTCAACTCCTCTTCTTTAGCTTCTTGTGTAAGCTCCTCTTTGCCACTATCATTTATTACTTTACCGTCAGATAGTTCTATTATTCTATCCCCATATTTATGAGCAAATTCTACATCGTGCGAAACAACTATTACGAGCTTCTCTTTTGAGAATTCTTTTAATAAATCTAATATATTTTCTCCCGTTTGTTGATCTAACGCGCCTGTTGGCTCATCTGCAAATATTATCTTCGGATTTTTAATTATTGCTCTCGCTATGGCGATTCTTTGCTTTTGTCCTCCAGATAACTCTGTTACTTTCCTTTTCTCATAGTTCGGTAAGCCTACCTGATTCAATACTTCTTGGACCTTTTGTTCTGTATTCTTTTCGCCTTGCAGCTGCAAAGATAACATTACGTTTTCACTGACATTCAGTTCCGGTATAAGGTTATATTCCTGAAAAACAAACCCACAGCAAGAATTCCTGTAATTACTTAATTCTTTTTCTGACAAATCTGTTATTCTTTTCCCGCAAATCTCTATACTGCCCTCATCCACTTTATCTAAACCGCTCAATACGTTCAATAGCGTGGATTTACCACTTCCAGATTTGCCGAGGACAAACACCATTCCTTTTTCGGGCAAATCAAAACTAACACCGTCCAATGCTTTCACTGACTGTGCGTCTTTTGTCTTATAAACCTTTCCTAAGTCCTTTACCCTCATTTAATTTGCCCTTTATTAATAATGTCCATGGGAGCATATCTTTTTAAATTTAATATCGGTATAAAACTTCCAAGAAATGCCGCTAGGAACACAAATACTATCAATAGAACCACTATAAGCGGATTAAAAGATAGTAGATTGAAGAGTATATCAAAACCGCTCTTCAAATAGCTATTTATTAAACTAACAAATACCCCAACTAGTGTTAAAGATATAAGATATACTATACTGCATAAACCTACTACACTTCCATAATACACTTTAATAAGCTGCTTAAAATTTGCTCCCATTGCCGATAAAATACCAATTTGCTTCATTTGGCTACGTATAGACACTGCAATAAAATTCATTAACAATATCATAGCAAATACCAAAAAGATAATACTTAAATATAGGCACAGCATTTTTAAAAGCATTGCTACGGAAGATGATGAATAATATCCATCACTCAAGGCATTTGAAAATTCAAACACATTGTTGTTACTGTTATAATTTATTACAGCTTTTGCGAATTCCTTGTAATTTGATCCTATATTACACAAAGCGTATGAATAAGAAGAGAAGCTATCATCACTTACAATTATCTTATCGTGGTAGCATTCTACCTGATGAGACATATGACATTGTTTACTACATCCTGTATAGACAACTCCAGTTATTGTCTTATAATCATCTATTAAAGTATTATGTACTATTGAAATTTTATGTCCTATAATATCAGTAGCAGTTTTTATTGGAAACACATTATTATCTTCCAAAAGACCGGACAGCATATATGTATTTAGCATACAGTCGTTAATGGCAATTTCCGATTGATTTGTAGGCAATTCACCTATTATACTAAATCCCAAATCTTCACAATCAGCAAGACTTAATGGCATATATCCATCTGACGAAATTGCAAAATGCTTGTCACTAGTCAATTTAATTTCGTTAATCTCTGTAAATGGTGCAACAATAGATTTCTGAAATGAATAAATATCAGCAGCAAAAACAAAAGATACCTGACCGTCATAAACACTTTTAAATATCTCAAGATCAGCCTTTGTAATCCCTGTTTTTTCTTTAGAAATATTTTTATCTCCCAAAAACTGATCTAATGACATATCTTGCTCATCCGATGGGAATGTATTGTATTTATAAAGTGCAGTATATTCTATATTATTTTCGTATATCGCTTTGACATATTTATTTATTGGATTAATTGTGGCTATATTCAAAGAAACGCCAAGAAAAGTAAAAGCAATAACTGATAAAAGTACAGTAGCTATAAGCCGTATCGGATGATACTTGAAATTGCTACACCCTATCTTTAAGGCTGCCTTAATCGGCAACTTGGGTTTTTTCAACTCCTCTTCTTTAGCTTCTTGTGTAAGCTCCTCTTTGCCACTATCATTTATTACTTTACCGTCAGATAGTTCTATTATTCTATCCCCATATTTATGAGCAAATTCTACATCGTGCGAAACAACTATTACGAGCTTCTCTTTTGAGAATTCTTTTAATAAATCTAATATATTTTCTCCCGTTTGTTGATCTAACGCGCCTGTTGGCTCATCTGCAAATATTATCTTCGGATTTTTAATTATTGCTCTCGCTATGGCGATTCTTTGCTTTTGTCCTCCAGATAACTCTGTTACTTTCCTTTTCTCATAGTTCGGTAAGCCTACCTGATTCAATACTTCTTGGACCTTTTGTTCTGTATTCTTTTCGCCTTGCAGCTGCAAAGATAACATTACGTTTTCACTGACATTCAGTTCCGGTATAAGGTTATATTCCTGAAAAACAAACCCACAGCAAGAATTCCTGTAATTACTTAATTCTTTTTCTGACAAATCTGTTATTCTTTTCCCGCAAATCTCTATACTGCCCTCATCCACTTTATCTAAACCGCTCAATACGTTCAATAGCGTGGATTTACCACTTCCAGATTTGCCGAGGACAAACACCATTCCTTTTTCGGGCAAATCAAAACTAACACCGTCCAATGCTTTCACTGACTGTGCGTCTTTTGTCTTATAAACCTTTCTTAAGTCCTTTACCCTCATTTAATTTGCCTCCGTTAACTTATATTTTACTATTTATTAATGTATAAATCCACCAATTATGGTTGTATAAATCCACTTTTTTTAAATATTTCGTCATCTATATGTCTTGCGTCTTTTTACCTTAACATCCTATTTCTTGAGTTCCATATTAAAGACAAAAATTTTGAAAGAGCTAGCTCGATGATTATAAAAAAAATCTGGCGCCTTTTGACGCCAGATCAAAAAACATTCTGGATTTTAGAAAACTCGTCCGATTATTCTTTCCTGATTTAATGTTTTATTTGGTTTGGCAATTTTATTAATCTATACCAAAAGCAAAGAAAAGTTCCTGTGCAGGAATACCGGATGATTTAGCCTTTACTGAGCATTTATTAGGTCCCGTGCGCAAGTAGAATGTTTGTCCGTCAAGAGTTACTGATGTAGTTTTATATCCAACCAACGGTATGGAAACCTGAATATCGGAATACTGATCGTGATACATTATAGTACCCTTTATTGTATGTCCTTTTTTTGAATGGTGTTTCCAAATATAGTTATCTTTGTCATAAGAGGTTGGTATCTTACTTCCCATGTTAACCATAGAAGAATTAAATCTTCCAACAACATTGTACTTGCATTCATATCCATACCTCATACTGATAATATTCCCCATATCAACTCCATAGCAAATTTCGGTAGTCTGCTCAGAGTAAGTCTTTGCAATGGAATTATAAGTTTTTGCTGACCAATAACAAGGACTACAAAGGTTGTAACCCCAATCGGTTGCATGCGGCCACACAGTTTCGCTATAGCTTCCACTGCGGATACTCCAATTTTGATATGGATCTCCGTTCATCATGTATAATTCATCCCCACCATGGCCGGCGCGCCAATCATAGTGCACCAAAGTGTTATATGCTGTCCATGTAAGAATGGGAGCATCTATTGCTGCAGATGTTGGTTCAGGTGTTGGTAAAGACAATAATGCATATGTCGAACCCATTTCTGCTGAATTAGCATTTATATCAAAATCTGTAGTTGCCTCCAACTTAATATCTGCTTCATCAGCGCTTGTTCCTGCCATTGCTATTGTCGTGGGTATTGTGGCAGTTGAAGCTAAAATAAGCAAAGCAACAATACCTACTACGGATTTGCGATTTTTTGTCATAAAAATACTCCTTTTATAATTAAATTTTTATTTTTTGAACATTACTTAATGCCAAAAACTACGGCATTCTTCTCTTCAACAGTTCAAGATTCGATATAGTTAGACGCTTTTACTTTTTTTACAGAAAGTAGTACATATAAAAATAAATCTTATTGTTGATTCTGTTGTGCTGACAACTTGAGTTTTATTTGCATTTTACGTATATTCTTTTTCTTCTTTCCCCCTTTCTAATTAATTATCTTCAACAAATACAGCATGTACGCTAAAATACTAAACAATATTTGTATCGACTCAGACTATCATTATTAAATCATCTGACCAATGTAAAATTCTATTTCATTGAAGACAGCTTCCACTTTTAAATAAGAACCGTACGTACCTTATTTGTTTTTTCTACATTATAGACTTTAAAATAAAACCTTTTGGGTTTCAATAAAGTTTATTTTACTTTTATGTAAATCTTATTTTACATTGCAAAAAAAAGCGTATGTTTTATCAAACATACGCTGTATTTATAATATATTTCCAAATAAACTTATTAAACAGGTCCCAAGAATTCTCCGTTTGCTCCTATGCGATAAACACCAGTGTCTTTGGTTTTCCAAGCACCTTTATCCTTTTTATATCTCATTCTTCCTAACCAATATTTTTCTGTTCCGCCTGTAGATGCTTCCGTTCTGATTGTTTTACCCATATTTAAATCAGACGTGGAATTTACACTCTCCAAAGTCATATTTTGGTAGTTGTCTGTGTATGTTGTAGATGAATACAATTCAACAACCACATTAACCGTAGCCGGAAAAAGAGTAAAATCATTTTTTACAGTCGTCCATACCTTACCATCTCCACAATCAATAGATATGGATAATACAACGTAAAGACCATAAGGTGTTGCCTCGTCAGCTTCTGTTTCAGATTGAGAATTCAAGCTGTCTTGTTCATTAGTAGATTCCTGCGCATACGCATTCTTACTTATAAAAAGTGAAGCAAATAGCATAGTTGCAACAACTAATATGAGAAGAATGCTAAACCAAAAAGTATTTTTTAAAGTTTTATTCATAAATACCTCCTTTGTATCTATATTATATAGATACTGATAAATGCACAATAAAGATAACTTTACATTTATGTAAAATTTTATTTACTTTTTATTGATAAGATTATAAAAGTAATAGATGCCAACATAGAAACCACACTAAAAACAAGTGCCGTGACAAATGCAGAAACATCTATTTCTATTGTTGACACACTAGCTTGACCATTATTATCAGTAAAAAATGCGCACCCCAATATAATTGTTATAATTAATAAAACAACAAACGACAATGCTAATACAACAGAAAGAACTATAAAAGCTATGCGCTTTGCTTTATTTTTTTTGGATAAATCAGAAGCTACTACTACTTCTTCATTTACTTCTTCATGCTCACTATCTACTAGAAAATAGTCAGAGTTTACATCGAAATACTTGCATAACGCTTTTATGTTCTCTGCATTCGGCAGCATCGCATTAGCTTCCCAATTATGAATTGTTTGTCTACTTACGTAAAGTTGGAAGCTCAGTTCTTCTTGTGTTATATGTTTTGCCTTTCTTAATTTGCTTATCTTCTCCCCTATCGTTTCCACAATTAACCTCTCTCTTGTAATTATTTTAACTGATTAATCAAAGATTTCAAAATTCTTATCTGCTCGAGATTCAAATTACTAATCTTTTCATATAACTCCTTATATTCTATTTGACGTTGACTTTCTTTATCAAAAGAAAAAAAATAAGCGAGCGATACACCAAAATAATCACAGATCTTCTCAATCGATTTTAATGCAGGTGTACGGGATTCATCCCTTTTAGCATTCTTACGCCATTGATATATAGTTGACGATATATCCGCGTTTTCTCTAAGCTGATAATTAGTTATACCTTTTTCTATCATCAGCTCGTCAATTCTTGCTAAAATGATTTTTTTATCCATATTACACCTCAAATGCTATATACAACATTGTAAGGAGTATTATTCAACTTGTTAAAGTGTTTTATACACCATAATTTAGATGTTATTTACACCTATCGTATATTAAATTATAATATGATTTATAATTTTTACCAACAAAATTGCACACTTCATCTAAAATCTATTAAAAATAAGCACTTACAATCCGCTTTGAATTGAAAATGCTTATATAGGATTACTGTTCTCCTCTGACATAAAGACTTGAAAAATTCTTAAACTTTAAAAGTATTCTATGCTTTCTAAAAATGATTTAACTGCCGGCAACTCCAATGCTTCTTGAATTGTTTGCTCAAGTTTCTTTCTGCAAGAATACAAATATATTTCAATAATTAACTGGGTTTCGTCATCATCATTCCGTTTAAAGTCATACCTTTCATCATAGTGTTGAAAGTCACCAGACTCGTCTTTGTAAAAAAGTCCGATACCTACGCCTTGACCACGTTTAACTGAAATGAAATCACCCATTTTGATCATGCAGCTATCATCTACAATTACTTGTATATCATTTTTTGCAGAATTACATTCTTTTTCAAAATAAATCTCAATGTTCAAAATTTTGTCGTCTGCTATAAATGCCAATCTATTACCGTAAAAGTCGTCGTCTACTATAAGATTGAACCCTTCTGGCAATGCAAATGAATAATTTAAGCCATATAATTTACCATTTTTTATTTTTAACATGAGTACTCCTTAAATACCTTATGGTTTTATAATGATAATTTCTAAACCCTGTTTTCGGGCATAATCTATCGTTGATTTCGTGCCACCTGCCAAACCATTAAACAAGGCTATCATGAAAGACGAATTATTGACCATAAACCTATTCCTTTCAAGCATACACTCCGCGCCTATGTACTCATCATATATACAACGAATACCGTCCAACTGCGCTAAAATATTTCTATATCTCTCTCGGTCATTTGCCGACCATTTTATATCCTGTGTTTTGCAAGGCAAAGCTCCGATTAACTTAATATCACTATACTTCTTTTTAAATTCAAGAAGCATCTCTGCACATATCATATCGAAACCGATAGCCATTCCGCATAAAAATGTATTATATCCCGTCTGAATAGCCTTTTCTATTTCAGAGTGCAAAAATACTTTCATTGTCTTACAACGCTTATCATCTTCATTAAACCGCCACGGAAGTTTTTGGCTTCTGTGTCCTGTAAAACATACTGTTCTTGACTTATCAAACTTTAACATAAAAAAGGTGCCGCCCCCTTACGAGAACGGCACCGCAGAATACCGTTCCTTGGGTGCGACGCCAATAAACCTTTTTCCGTAGAAAGCAGTTTGGAACTGGTATTACTACCAATATCAGCCTACTTTCTACGTAAAAGTATAAAGCCTCCCCCTTATGGGGGGATATAAGGTTTATTATTAAAGCGTCGCAAGACTATTTTAGCACTTCTTATCATAAATATCAAGGATTATTAAGTAAAGGAATTGAAAAAGCCGCTACCCGATGTAGCGGCTTATAACTCAACTTGTAATATACTATTAAAATCTATCTTTCTGTCAGAGAATATAAGTTTTCTTTTATACTCATCAATTTTTCTTATTTGTTGCTCTATTGTAATATATTTACCACCTGACTTTTTTTCATCCTTTACAAAGTAAGTAACCTTTATTATTGGCTGTTCCTTTATGATTTCTTTTAGGTCATTGAGCTTCTTGTTTAATTGAAGCATTTGTTCTTCAGATAATTCGATTTTATTGTCGGTAGTTTTAATTGCTTCGTCTATTTCTTCCTCATATCCTTTTAAGGCAGCAAACGGAGCAAATTGTGCGGCACGGTCATAGTTGGACATATGGTGGCGTTTATCGGACTGGTGGTGCTGTAAATTAATTATATCTTCATACTTGCTTGAATCTTTCATTTCTTATGACCGCCTATTTGATTATTACGCTCAATGGTAGTAGCGCCATATTCAAGATTCATACCTTTAATCAAAGAATTTTTTCCATACTTCTTATGGACTGATAAAACGGTATCCTGTATTTTGCGCTCTTTTTTGAGTTTGGCGTTTTCTTGGGCTGTTTCATCTAACACCTCAAAGTTTGTAAACAAGTTAAGCTGTTCAGGCTGTTCCTGAATTTCGCCCTCTCTTATTACATGATTAGCCCCAATATTTACTCTGCGAATAAGCAAATTCTTATCGACAATTCTTTCATACAGTTCTATAACGGCATCAGTAATAAGTCGTGTCGAAGAATTATATCTTTTTAGGTTTATTGAGCCGTGCGCCGATTTCGGAACTTGGCGCCCGTAGTGGTCTATGGTTATTTCGCCATGATAAGTGTTACTAATTTCTGGGTTGGTTAAATTCTCAATATCATAACCTATCGTTAAAACTATCTGATTAGTTACAAGATGTTTTTCAACCAAATCGAGAACGAGCAAATCAGTCATTTCACGTACTATCAACTTGCCTTTTTTATAGGTGTAAGGTTTTTGCAGTACCTGCCCTGAGCTTATACTATTTTCACTCGGCTTGTATGACTTTATATCCGCAATCGTACACGGTTCCCATCCCCAAGCGTGGTCAATAAGCAACTCCGCATTGACACCAAATAGCTTGTATAATAAATCCTCATTGGTAAGAGAACACCGAGCCACATCGCCCATCGTGTGCATACCGTATGCTTCTAGCTTATTAGCGTAACCGTGCCCTACTCGCCAAAAATCGGTAATTGGTTTATGATCCCATAGCAAACGTCTATAACTCATTTCGTTTAGTTCTGCAATACGGACGCCCTCTGAGTTAGGCTGTATATGTTTCGCCACTATATCCATAGCCACTTTGCACAGATATAAATTAGTACCAATTCCGGCTGTTGCTGTTATCCCTGTCTGATTTAATACTTCCTTAATTATTTTAGCCACAAGCTCACGAGCCGTTAGTCCATAACTTTTTAAATACCATGTTGCATCAATAAACACCTCGTCTATTGAATAAACGTGAATGTCCTCAGGCGCGACAAAACTTTTGTATATCTCATATATCTTTGTGCTGTACTCAATATATAGAGCCATACGCGGCGAGGCAGTTATATAACCTAGTTGTAAACTACGATTAGCTTTCAACTCATTATCATCATATGACTTACCATTAAATTTACGGTTAGGCGCATTTCTCAAACGAACAGCATTTATTTTATTGACTTGTTGTACAACCTCAAAAAGCCTTGCTCGCCCTGAAATACCATAAGCCTTTAATGAAGGCGAAACCGCAAGGCAGATTGTTTTTTCAGTTCTATCTTTGTCGGCGACAACAAGATTAGTGGTTATAGGATCAAGTCCTCTTTCCCTACACTCAACAGAAGCATAAAAAGATTTAAGGTCTATGGCTATATATTGTCGATTATCCATTATACTTCTGCCTCCTATAATTAGTTTTTATCATTCAAGTTTTTTTATTAGCAATTTGATTATACAGTATCAAACATTTGTTTGTCAACTTCAAATAACTGAAAGCAAAATACAAAAAATAGAAAAACCCACAAGATACGTACAATATCCGTGGGTTTATTCTGTTTTTTTACCATAACTTATCGCTTTTCCTTTGTTTTTTTACTTTCCCTTATGACACTTGTTCAGTAGGACCTGTTGCGCCGGTCGGACCCGTAGGACCTGTTGCGCCGTTTTCACCCGTGGCGCCTGTTGCGCCGGTCGGACCTGTTGCACCCGTGGGTCCGGTAGGACCCGTAGGACCGATTGCGCCGTCTTCGCCGTCTTCACCCATGGCGCCTGTTGCGCCGGTCGGACCGGTTGCGCCCGTAGGTCCGGTAGGACCGGTTGCGCCCGTAGGTCCGGTAGGACCGATTGCGCCGTCTTCGCCGTCTTCACCCGTTGCACCAGTGGGTCCCGTAGGTCCGACGACGAATGGGAAATTTTACTGCATATTTAACCGTTTTTCATGTTGTAATAGATATGGACCTCGCGTCCGCCGTCCCCGTTTTTTTCGCCTACCGTGATAAAATTGATTAGCTGCAGACATAACTCCCTTGTAAGGCTTTCGCAGGCGGCGTAAGACTTTAATTTTTTTATATATCCGTCCGCGTCTTTTTCATCGTCGCTTGCCTCGGCAAGTCTTTTTTCAACTTTAAAAATTTCTTCTTCGACGGCGGCTCTTTCTTTCTGGTACTTATCCAAAAGAGTTGCGCACACGCTTTCGGGCATATTTTTTAATACTCTGTCTTCGAACGCCGTCCGTATCAGTTTGTCTAATTCGTCAAGACGGCTTTTACAGGCTTTGAGTTGCCGCTCCCCCGAATATGCGTTCTGCATATTGCTCCTTGCCCTGCCGGCGATAAAGTTTCCCCTTGCTTTTTGTTCGTCGATTTTTACACCGCTTAACATACTTTGGATATCGCGTAAAACAATGTCCTCGATTTCACGCTCGGATATAACGTGCGACGAACAGTACTTCTTTCCCAGATCGGTATAAGTGCGGCAAGCGAAACTGCATTTGCTGATATTAAGATTTTTGTCCGCCGTATTTGAAGTTCTTATTTTCAGCTTTCTTCCGCAGTCGGCGCAAATAAGCAAACCGGACAGCACGTGTAATTTATTTGACTTATCTGTTTTGCCGCGCGATACCGATTTATTTATTGTTTGAACTTTATCCCAAAGCTCGCGGCTGATTATCGCCGGATGCGCGTTTTCCTTTACTATCCGCTCGCTTTCTGGAACGGTGATTTTTTTATGATTTTTATATGAAACGCTCGTTGTCTTATGCTGTACCGTACTGCCTTTATAAACCGGATTTGAAAGTATATCAACGATCGTCGACGGCCACCAATACGGTTTACACGGTCTGTTCCACTTGCCGCCGTCAAGCTTGGTGAAATAAGTCGCGGGATTTGGTATTCCTTCGTCAGTCAGCTTTCTTGCAATCGTCCGCGAAGAATTACCTTCCGCGCGCCAACCGAAGATACGTCTGACAACTGTTGCCGCCTCTTCGTCGATTACCGCCGTTCGGTTTTCGTCTGTTCCGGCTTTGTAACCGTAGGGATAAATTGAGCTTGTGTATTTGCCCGAAGTTTGGCTTGCCTTTAGCACTGCTCTGATTTTCTTGCTCGTATTCGCGGCGTGCCACTCGTTGAATACGTTCATTATGGGCATCATATCCATCGCGGCGCTGCTTCTGTCGGCGGTGTCCACGTTGTCGTTTATAGCTATAAACCGTATACCGTAAGCGGGAAATATGTAGTCAATGTACTGTCCGACCTGTATGTAGTTCCGCCCGAAACGTGACAAGTCCTTTACCACTATAGTGTCGATTTTGCCGGTCTGCGCATCCTCTAACATCCGCTTTACAGCCGGACGGTCAAAGTTGGTTCCAGACCAGCCGTCGTCAATATACTCGTCCACTACCGCGCCGCCGCGTTCCGCCACGTATTTTTGCAGAATAATGCGCTGATGCTCGATAGAAGTTGACTCGCCCGCCTTTTCGTCGTCGCGCGACAGGCGCATGTAAATTCCAGTCTTTTTGAATTGTTCAAGGCTCTGCATTGACCTACCTTTAATACAAGCCCGATTCTCTGCCGGCGCGGCTCACCGCTAATTCCAATACCGCCTCGTTTATATTTTTATCGCCCGTAAAATGCCTTATAACGGTATACTTTTTGCCGTCCGCGCTATGCTCCGTCCGTTGCGAAGGGCATTCGGCGAACTGCGCAATAAGCTGTTCGGTTTTACTGTTCGTTGCGTTTTACCTCGAAATAATAATTCTCCCTTACATTATATGAAATTTTCAGTTTTTCGGTTACCGCGCGCAGGAACATAAAAAACAGCGGGGTATTTAACCCCGCTGTTTTTATTTTAAATAAATTTTACATTATCAAAGCCGCCGCGCCGTAAGCTCCCGCTTTACTGCCGAGCGAAGCTTTTACTACCTTTACGGGCGCGTAACCGGTGCCTGCAAAGAGTTCTTCGTCAATAAGTTTCTGCAAGGGCGCGGTGAGCCGCTCGCCCTGCTCGCTGACGCCGCCGCCCAGCATAACAACTTCGGGGCGGAATACGTTTGCAATATTAACTATTCCGCAGGCGAGGTGGCGTAAATAATTGTCCACGACGCTCTTTGCGGTATCGTCGGTATCCGCGTACTCGAAAGGCGTTTTACCCGAAACATTTTCCAAAGTGTAACTTTGCCACATTTTGCTGTCGCGGTTTTCGTCCATAGCGGTTTTCGTCTGTTCCATAAGCGCTTTTGCCGAAGCGTAACGCTCGAAACAGCCTTTCCTTCCGCAGGTGCATTTTAAGCCGTTTTCGACTATTACCGTGTGACCTATTTCGGCGCCGGCGGACTTGCCGCCTTCGAACAGTTTACCGTCTATAACTATTCCGCCGCCCACTCCCGTTCCCAGAGTTACGAGAAGGCTGTCGCCGTATTTTTTACCTGCGCCGAACTTCGCTTCACCCAGAGCCGCGGCGTTGGCGTCGTTGGTAATCTTTACCGGCAGTCCTACAATATCCGCAACGGCGCTTGCAAGAGGATAATAACGCAGGTTGAGATTGCCGGCGAAAACCACCGTACCGCGCTTGCTGTCTATAAGTCCGGGACAGCCTATGCCCACGCCTTTTATATCGCTCTTAAAGCCGCCGACGCTCTGAATCATATTGTTGATAAGCGTTACGATATTTTTACAAATGCCGTCGCCGCCTTTCTCGCTGCCCGTTCCGATACTGTCTTCGCAAAGCACTGTACCGTCGCTGCGGATTATTATTCCCTTTATCGACATTCCGCCTATGTCAATGCCGATAAATTTCTTTATTAAATTAGCCGTGTTGTTCGTCATCATTTATCTCTTTCTTTTTGAAACGCTCTTTTAATTGTTTTATTACCGGTCCTATGTGAACCGCCGTTACCGCAATAAAGCCTATTGCAATTATCGTTGCAAGGTAAGCAAAATACCCGTGGTTTAAATTCAGTATAGGCAAGCCGTCTATGGGCGGATGCACGAGGAAGAAGAAGTTAACGTCAAAAGCTCCTGACGTTGAATAAATCTGCAACGCGCCGTTTACCCATATCATTATAATCACAAGCGCAAGTAGTATTATCAGGTTTCTTACGTACGCTCTTAATTTCAAATCAACCTGCTTGGTTATTATCAGGTATAGTGAAAACCAAACGATGCCGGAATGGTAAATAAAGCCCTGCCAAACCTTTACGCTTGTGAATGAAACGCCGTCATTGGGAATCAGAATGGCGCACAATCCGCCGATTAAGGCTACGGGAACGTAGAAGCTTAAAAGCGCTGATTTCAATTTTTCGTTTTTGGTAATTGCCAATATAAAGACGATGAATATAAGAATTGAACAAAGATGCAACGGAAGCGCGGATACTTGTATGAAACCGCCGGCGCCGCCTTTCCACTTTAAACCTTCGCTGAATTCGTTTATGCGCGAAAATACTTTTACCAGCTCGCTTAAAACGGAGTAGCCCACCGCAACCCAAAGCGCGGTTTTGTATTTCCATTTCGCAAGCAGCGACCATAAAAGCAGTCCGCCTATAATGACTATACATATTGCAATCCACGCAAAATGAAGTCCGGTAAACATACGCCCCTCCTTTGTTTGTCTTAAATATTATTTACCGTTTTTCTTTTGTTCTTTCTTCGCCTTTTTTTCTTCCGCGGCTTTTTTCTTTGCTTCTACTTTCGCCTGGTATTTAGCCTCTTCTTCCTCGAAGCTCAAACCTTTCTTTTCGCATTTAGCTTTAAGTTCAGCCTTTCTTGCTTCGTCAGATATTCTGTTTGCTTCTTCCTCTTCGCGGCGAAGTCTTTCGTCGGGTTCTATCCATTCCTCGCCGTTTGCAAGCGCTTCCGCTTTCTGGCGTTCGAGAATGGTTACTCTGTCGCCCTTCAAAAGCTTTTCAACCGAGAAGAATATCATAAGCACCGTACAGGCGCCGTAAGCTACCGTTTCTATCCAGATATAGCTTATCGTGTTTGCCACTGCGTTTGCGCCGCCATTCGAAATTGCGTTGAATATACCGGTCGCTATGGGGGTCGACGCCGCCATTATAGAACTGTAAATGGACATTGTCAAGCCGTCGCAACGGTAGCCGCGCTTCGCTTCGATATGGTCCAGTACGTCCGCGATTAATGCGAGTATCATATAGCACGCGGGTGACGAGCCGAAGCTCTTCAACGCAACGCCTACCGCCACCGCGTAGAAGTTATCAGGGAAAATACCTGCAATTACGCCGCCGGCAACGCCTATAATACAGCCGATTAAAACGACTATCCTTTTTCCGAATTTAGCGGACAGCGGCCAGATGAACGCCATCGCCACCGCCATAGGAACCGCGCCTAAAATGTTGATTATCGCCATTGCGCCCGAACCGTCTTCGCCGCCGATTGCCGTACCGGAGAACTGGTCAGTGCAGAAATAGGTAATCGAAAGATTTTTGAACATTCCGCCGAACTGGAACAGAAGATAGAATATTATTACTATCCACCAGAACCTGTCGGTTGCTACGGCTTTGAGCTGTTTCTTTATAGATATCTTTTCTTTTACTACCGTTGCGGTGTGCAAACCCTCTTCAGTTACTCTTTCACGGGTGAAATAGTACTGCAAAACGGTGAAAAGGAAGGTAACTATGCCTATCGCTATAAACGCGATTGTCCAGGCGGTTTTATTGGGATTTTCCCAGCCGCCGAGGAACCAGGCGATTATCATGGGGAACACCATACCGCCTGCGCCCATAACGCCAACCGCCGCGAAATTCGAGAACGACGCTAAAAGTCCGCGCTGGTTGCTGTTACGCGTAGATACGGGGACGAGCGTACTGTTTGCCGTATTGTATAAAGGATACGCTACCGAGTAATAGAGGTTATACGCGATTGCGGTTAAAACCATTGTCACAACGGGAGCTTTCGTTCCGTTGCCCATAGGCACTATAAACATTACCACGCAAGCCGCGCCTAAAAGTATTGACGAGAGCAATATCCAAGGCCTTGCCTTGCCTGCTTTTGTTTTTGTCCGCTCTATAAGCTGTCCTGCAATGAGGTTTCCCGCGACTATCAGTATTGCCGAAAGAAGCGGTAACAGCGTTAAAAACAGATTGATATTTTCAGGCAGAGCGCCGTCTACTTTATAGTTGGCGAACAGTATATCCGTCCAGTACCTGTTTAAAAAGCTTGTAAAAATTCCGCTTGCGAGCAGAGCGCCGAACGGTCCGAGAAAATAGCCGAACAGCATTTCTGGCAGTTTTACGTTTGCCGACTTTACTTTTGTTGAAAGTAAAGGTCTTTCAAATAAACTCTTTTTTTCCGTCGTCATATTTTACCCCTTTTTTACCTTTTCTTTGCTGAAAAATCTGCCTACGCCCTTAAAGAAATGTCCGTTAAACATTAAAAGCAGTGCTTCCATCTGTCTGCGGCTCATTCCGCCGAACTTGGCAAGTCCCCTGACCGGCTGGTGCAGCACGCCCATTACGAGCGTGTTTGCCGTAGTGCGGTTGCCCGTCTTTTTCAAAACGGCTATCGCAAATCTTACTATGCCCGAAAACGCTCTGCCGACCCAACGCTTACTGTAACGTAAATCGGCGACAGTGCAGTTTTCGTGGATAATCGTTCTGTTGCGTTTATAAAAGTTGTAGCCCGACGTGGGTATCTCTCTGCCCAAAAGGGCTTTGAATTCGCCGTCGCCGACTTTTGCAACCCGTCCGTTGTAATAGGAAGGTATTTTTTCCCTGTCGTACGGGCAGTCGTTTGTGGTGCCGCTCTTAACGACGCTTGCTTCAAGTCTGATATCCGCGCAGCTTGCGCCGATATACAGCTGATACTCTCCGCCTTCCACTTCCCACTTGTTGGTGTTTACGTTGAAATAACGGAAAGTCTTGTCGTCGAAAGGTATAGTTACGGTTGCGGTTTCTCCGGCTTTTATGAATACTTTTTTAAAGCCCTTTAATTCCTTTGCGGGGCGGAACACCTTGCCGTCGTTTTTGCCGACGTAAAGCTGCGCAATTTCCGCGCCGTCGTATCCGCCCGTATTGGTGATTTTAAAGGTTACACCCTTGTCGTCCGCCTTTATATCCGAGTACTCAAACTTCGTATACGAAAGCCCGTGACCGAACGGGTACGCAACGGGTACTTTTGCCGTGTCGTAATATCTGTAACCTATGTACAAGCCCTCGCGGTACTCCACCGTAATTTGTTTGCCGGGGAAATAGTTTGCCGAAGAACAGTCCTCGTACTTTACGGGGAAGGTTTCCGCAAGCTTGCCGCTCGGGTTTACCTTACCTGTTAAAACGTTACATATCGCCTTTGCGCCAGCCTGACCCGAAAGGCAACCGTACACTACCGCGTTTGCGCTTCTGCACCAGCCCGTTTCAACCGCGCTGCCGCAGGAAAGTACTACAACTACCTTCTTGCTGAATACGCGAACCTGCTTAAACAGCTCTATCTGGTTTTGCGGAATCTTTATATGCTCTCTGTCCAGTCCCTCCGCTTCGCTCACCTCGTCCAGACCGAGGCACATAACGACGACGTCGGCTTTTTTGGCAAGTTTAACCGCTTTTGTTATAAGGTTCGGTTTATCCTTGCCGTAGCGGTCGAAACCTTTTTGATAGCCGATATTTTCCACTCCGTCAAGCGAAGAAAGTATAGTATCAAGCTGCGTGGGGTTTACTATCGAAGAACCCGCGCCTTGATACCTAGGTTTTTTTGCAAAGTCGCCTATAACGGCTACTTTCGTTTTCTCTTTCAAGGGAAGAATGCCGTCGTTCTTTAAAAGAACTATGCTCTCTTCCGCACATTTTTGAGCCAGTTCGTGGTTAACCTGTTGGTCTACCGGCTGACCCTTTTCGCCTGCCGATGTCTTTTCAATAAGCGTTAAAATTCTTTCAACGCTCTCGTCCACGTATTTTATATCCAGTTCGCCGCTTTCTACAGCTTTGACTATATCGTCCGCGCCGTACTTGCAGGAAGGCATTTCAAGATCGCTGCCGGCGATAGTTGATTTCACCTTGTTGTTAGTGCCTGCCCAGTCCGAAATTACCGCTCCGTCAAAGCCCCATTCGCCGCGCAGAATGTCGCGGATCAAATGAGTACTTTCATCGGCAAACTGACCGTTTACCATATTGTACGAGGACATTATTGCGTTAGTCTTGCCCTCTTTTACGGCGATTTCAAAAGCCGTTAAATATATCTCGCGCAACGTTCTTTCGTCCATTACGGAATCGGTCACCATTCTGCGCTCTTCCTGATTGTTGCCTGCAAAATGCTTTACGCAAGCCGAAGTACCTCTTGATTGTATTCCCCTTATATAAGCCGCCGCCATCTTTCCGGCAAGATAGGGGTCCTCCGAAAAATACTCGAAGTTTCTGCCGCAACGCGGGTTGCGTTTCATACACGTTCCCGGTCCTAACAAAACGTTTACGTTCTGCGACGCGGCTTCTTCGCCCAGCGCTTCGCCCATTTTTTCGCCCAGTTCCTCGTTCCACGAGTTAGCCATAGTAGCCGCCGTAGGAAAGCAGGTTGCGGGGATACTTGCGTTAAGTCCCAAATGGTCGGACTTTGCCGCCTGTCTTCGGAGTCCGTGCGGTCCGTCCGATAAAAATATCGACGGCACGTCATACTCGGCATAATCTTTAGTCTGCCAGAAATCTTTGCCCGTCAATAAATCGGCTTTCTGCCGCAAGCTCATCTGATTAATTATCTTTCCCTTATCCATCTATGCACCTTTTTGAGACAAAAGGCCGCCGTCGGAAGCGACGACGGCCCTGTTGCTCTTTATAATTCTTTGAAAGGTCGGTTATTCCTTCTTTTCGTCCGTCTGTATTGTTTCGGACTCTGCCGCTTCAGCCTGTACGCCTGCCGGCTGCTTTTTAGCTTTTGACTTTTTAATAACGTCAAGCAACCAGAGACCGAGTATCCATGGAAGCACCGTGAATATTACGCACGCCGCGATACCTAATCCGAGAACGACATTCATAACTATCATAAGCGCCGAGAAGAGTCCGGACTGCGCTTCGGGGTTTACGGTAATCGAAGAAGCCGTAGCGTTTGTATCGATATAGGTATAGAGAATATTCTTTGCAGACTGACGCGCCGCGTAAGCTATTTCGGGCTTGCTCAAATCGAGGTTTGCCGCCTGCGAAGTTGTACCGCAAAGCCACAGGTCGTTGCCGCCGAGTACGCCGAGTTCGTGGTTACTCATGTAACCGCTGCCCATGTACCAGTCGGTAATTACGCTGCCGCGGAAGCCCCATTCGTTACGGAGAACGTCGGTGAGCATAGCGTGGTTGTAACCCGAAAGAGTTGCGCCGACGCGGTTGAACGCGCTCATCAGCGCGTTTGCGCCGCCCTCTTTGACCGCAATTTCAAAAGGTCTCAAATAGCTTTCGCGCAGGGTTTGCTCGGTGAGCCAGGTGTTGAGTTCCTTGGGGTTTTCGCCCGCTTCGCTGACTGCGAAGTGCTTTAAGTAGCAATATAAGTTGTTTTCCTTTGCGCCCTTGATAGTGAACGCCGCAAGCTTTCCGCTTAATACCGCATCTTCGCTGTAATACTCGTAGTTACGCGAGTTGTAAACAGAACGGTGAAGATTGACGCCGGGACCGTACCAACCGTTGATACCCATCGATGTACCGATTTTAGCCTGCGCTTCGCCGATTTCGTACGCAAGGTCTTTATTCCAGCTACAACCCAAAAGCGACTCGCTGGGGAAAAGCGTGTACACGCTTGATTTGCCCGCGTTCGTTACGTTGTTGTTGAAGCCTGCGGGGCCGTCCTTATCGGTACAACGGGGTTTGCCTACGCTCTGAATAGCCATAGTCTGGAAACCGCCCTGACCGATGAGATCTTTAATTTCAGACTGGGTAAGCTGATTTAAGAAGAAATCCCAATATTCGGAATCGTAATCCAAAAGCAGTTCGATTATGTCCTTGTTGAAGCCGAGCGTAACCGAAGAATCGTTGCCGAGCAGCATTTCCATTGTGGGAGGAAGCATTTCCGCGCCTTCCTGCTCTACGCCGACAAGGAACCAGCCCAAATCTACGCCGTAGTCAATTCCGGAAATATCCGCGCCGTTATAGCCCGTATATCTGTACGAAGCCGCGGCGCTGACTTTAGAGTTGTTGCTGGTGCCGGCGGGGTCTGTAGGCATATTCGCAAAGTGGTTAGCCCTCGACAGATAGTTGACGTTCAGATTAACGCTGCTACCGTCAACGGGGCAGTTTGCGTATGCGTCGCTGCCGGTGAACAGGTTGCCTACGTGGTTGCCCGTCACGGGGTCGGTTTCGTATTGGACGTTAGCCGAAAGGCTCATTGCGTGAGTATCGACTTTGTCGTGTGCGTTTTTCATAACGGCGATTTCGTAAGCGTTTTCAGCCGTACTTGCGTCAAGTTCGTAGCCCTTGAAGCCGTTGCCGTTTTTGTCGTATTCGTCATACGAAGCCAAGTCGTATGCAGTGAATTTGAGTTCAACCGTTTCCGAACCTTCGGGTTCGATTAAAGGCGTTTTAGCAAAATCGAGTAAAACTCTTTCCGCTTTCTCTATTTTGCCGTTGAAGTAGGGCGCGTGACCGTAAAGCTGAACTACGTCCTTGCCCGCAACCGAACCGGTATTCGTTACGGTAACTTTAACGGTGTATTCGCCGTCCTGCGTGAGCGCGGTTTCCGTAGGCCATTCCACGGTCCACTCGAACGTCGTGTACGAAAGTCCGTAACCGAAAGGATACTGGACGACGCGGTCATAGCCCTCGCCGAGTTCCTCGCCTTCTTTATCAAAGTATCCCTCTGCCGCGGCGGTTTCGTACCACTTATAGCCGAAGTAAATTCCTTCCTGATATGTGAGGTCGTTGCCGTTTTTAACCGCGTTTACGTACACGGGGTTATCCGTCTGATAATCGTATGCAAGCGTATCGCTGGTTCTGCCCGAAGGGTTAACTGCGCCGGTGATAATTTTGGGGATTGCCGCCGCACCCGACTGTCCGGGAATACCGACGTGCAGACACGCCTTTATGCTGCTGTATTCGTTTAAAAAGCCGAGTTCGATATTGTTGCAGACGTTGAGTAAAACGATTACTTTAAACTGCTTTTCTTCAAGTTTTTCGAACATAGCTTTTTCATTTTCGGTAAGTTCAAGGAAGGTACCGTTGTTATAGGAGCCTATCTTTTTCAGCTCGTTACCGCCGCCGTTCTCGGCGCCCCAACGGCTAATTACCGCTACCGCTACGTCGGAAAAGTTTTTGGCGTTTGCCATCAGATCTTCGGTATAGAACGATGCGGGGGGATTTTTAAGGCTTTCTACAACGTTCGCGCCGGTCGAACCGCCCGAGCGGTAGTCCGCGTCGAATTTGCTGTATGATTCGTACGCCGCGTTAAGGGCTTCGTTGTATTCAATATTTGCTTCCTTAAACGCGTCGGTTAAGTCGACTTTAATTCTCGGCGTACCGTTTTCAAGGGTATCTGTTATGGAAGTACCGCCGCTGCCCGCACCCGTAAGTAAGAAACCGTAGTCTGTTGAACCCCAACCGAAGAGGTTTACTTTTTTAAGGTCTGCCTGCGGCAGGAAATTGTTGTCGTTTTTCAAAAGTACAATGCTCTCTTCTGCGGATTTGCGCACGACTTTGTCAGCCGCCGCAAACGCGTCCTGCGTTTCCGCGCTCGAAGAGTCCGCCGTATCGCCGACAAGGTATCTGTTAATTATCAGCGAGTAATAATTTAGAAAATAGTTGGCAACGCCCATAATGACTGCCAAAATTATAGCGACTATAGGCAATACTATCGTTTGTACCAATATCTTTTTAGTCAATATCATCGACCCTGTAGCCGTTGCTATAGTCTTTCCTATTAATTTCTTATCTGACATGCTTTACTCCGTTTAAAAAAATTTTCGGGCGGCGGCACGAATACCGCCGCCCGTTTGGGGTAGGATTAATGTTTCTGATTATTGAGTTATGCAGCGGTAATGCTTACAACGGTAAGTTCAACCGTATTTTCGCCGGCAACCATACCAACGCCGTCAGCTCCGCACTGTATAGCAATCGTGCTACCGCCGCTTGCGGATTTGTAACCTGAAACGGTAACAGTCTGCGCCTCGTTTGCAGCAAGTTCAACTACCTGACCGCATACGGTGTACTTACCTGCATTGGTCGCCTTAATTGATACTTCTACGTTCCAGGTTTCTGCGCCGTCGTTAGCTTTATAGAACAACTGCGCTCCGTACCAGCTTCCGCTACCCGTATAGGTGAAATGCACGGTGTTGGTAATAGTATCCAGATAGCATCCGTCTTCATCCACTGCGATACCTTCCCAATCTGCGTTCCAATAAGACCAACCCGAAGTCAAAGTTCCTTCTGCGTTGTAACCAATGGGAACGTCCGTATTGGAAGAAGTAATCGTTTCAGAGTCGGTTGACCAGTCGGAAGTAAGGTAGAGCATATTTTCGGCAACTGCCCTTAACTTAACAGTGTAAGCGCCTGCGCCAACTTTTGAAAGGTCTATCTCACCGCCGTTTGTTACGTCTACGGTAATTTTAAGGTCGTCATTCTGAAAGAAGCCAAGCTCGTATTTGCCTACGCCTGCCGCATTGGTATCAGTAATGGTAATTACGTTACTTGCAACGGTGAACGAAGGAGCGACAAGCTGCGTCTGATTTGCTTCTTCTACGCTCTTGATTTCAAATATCATTGTTGCGGCCTGGATTTCCTGAGCGTTATTCTGTCCGTTAAGACCGAAAGTAAACTGTACGGAAAGACCGCCGTTTTCGGTGAATACTACGTCGTAGTCGTGAGTGCCGCTCTGAATAGTGAATTCGCTGCCGTTCAGAGTTACTCTGCCGCCCGCAGTAGAATTTATCGAAAGTACCAAATCATATACTTTTCCGCTTTCAAGACCGGGGTGTCTGTAGAAGAGCTGCGTATCGTACCAGTTGCCAGAATTGTTGCTGAATTCTACGGTGAGTTTATTATCTGTAAAATTGCCGTCTACGGTAACCCAGCTTTCGGACCAGAAAGTCCAGATGCCTGCCTGCGCAATCGCATTAACGCCGTTTCCGTCTTTGGATGAAGGATCATCCGATGTGCTGAATGAGTAAGAAATTCCGCCTTCGTTTTCCACTTCAATTTCAACCGCAGCAGACTCGCCCGAATCGATATAGTGAACGTTAGTTGCGACAGCCTGAAGTTTAGCCTGATAGGTGCCGTTTGTAACCTTTGACAGGTCTACTTTTTCACCGCTATGCGCAACCGTTACGCCAGTCATCTTCGTATCGTTCTGATACAGGTTGAGAACGTAATTCTTAACGCCCGCCGCGTTGTCGTCGTTAATGGTTATTACACCGGTGTCTGCATTGTACGTAAACGAAGGAGTTTCAAGAGTTACTCTCTCGGTATCTTCTTCATATGAGATATTCGAAATTGCTACGGTTGCCGCAGGAATGTCCAAGCCCGAGCCTTCTACGCCGAACTGCATGCTGAAACCGTTACCGTTTGTGAAGTAAACTTCGTAGGTGTGTTTGCCGGTCTGAAGATTTACAACGTTGCCGTTAATGGTAACGTGACCCGCCACGGTAGTCTGAATATCGCATGTAAGCTTGTAATATTTTGCCGCCTGAATCAAAGGATTTACGTTGAACAACTGAATATTGTACCAGTTGCCGCCGTTTTCGGTGAATTCAAGATTTACGGTGCCGTTATCGTAGTTGAGCGCGGTGAACTGACCCCATTCGGTCCAGTATGCCCACGTTCCGGGGTGGGAATTCGCATCTGCCGCGCCGCCGTTCAGTTCTATTTCGTAATATTCGTAGCCGCCTACGGAGTTAACCGTAACTTCTACTTCCGCTTTGATGGAAGCCGTTACTTTTGCGGTTATGGTAGCCGTGCCGGGCTTTACGCCGGTTACAACGCCGTTTGCAACCGTTGCAACGTTGCTGTTAGAAGTTTCCCATGTAATTGCCGAGCCGTTGGAAGCGGTTGCCGCAAGGGTAATGGATTCGCCCATATCAACCGAAGCTGTAGTTACAGCCTCGCCGTCAAGGGTTATGGTAACCTTTTCGGTATTGTCGGCTTTAACATTTATTTTGCAAGTAGCTTTTGTTTCGCCGATAGCCGCCGTAAGGGTTGTAGTACCTACCTTTTTACCGGAAACGGTAGCAACCTTTTTAACTGCTTTTACAGTTGCAACAGTGTCGTCCTCCACCGTCCAGACGATCTCTTCGTCAGAGCCTTTTACGGTAGCAACGACCGTTGCCGTTTTGCCTTCGTTAACGTTTACTTCGGTCTGCGAAAGAGTAATCGTCACGCCGGACGTTTTACTGGGTTTGCAGCCGACAAAAGTAAACGCCGCAAAAGCGCATATTATCGTAATCAGCAGAGCTAAAAACGATAAAGTCTTTGTCTTTTTCATTATTTCCCTCCAAAAAATATTTATTTAATTCGGTAAAACCGAGCTAAACCATAGAAATTTAAAGTTTTTCGTATACCCTTACGTAGTCTACGTACATAGAAGCCGAAACAAACGAACCGTCGGGTTCTTTGTAACTGTCGTACTTGCCGCCGACCGCAAGGTTTAAAAGAATGTAGAAAGGTTTATCAAATGGCGCGGAAGGATTGTCGGGCGCAGCCGTGGAATACCACCTGTTGTTGCCGAGTTTATAAACCTGATTGCCGTCGACTATCCACGCGATATAATCCGCCGTCCACTCAACAGCGTAAGTGTGCCACTGGTCCGTATTCGAAGAAAGCGTAGCCTCATTAGTAAGGTACGTATTTTCAGGCCACGGTCCGCCGAAGTGAATTGTAGTATCCACTTTGTTCATAAGACTTCCCTTGGCTTCCATAATGTCTATTTCGCCGTTAGCCGCCCAGCCGCCGTACTCGTTATTTGAATTTGCCGAAGACGAGGGCTGCGGAAGCATCCAGAAAGCGGGCCACATTCCGTTGCCGGTGGGAGTCTTCATACGCGCTTCGAAATAGCCGTAAGTCCAGCTTGCCTTGTCGCGGGTGAGTAATCTGGCAGAAGTATAGGGTCTGTCGCCCATCTGCTGCCTTGTAGCGGTTATTTTAAGCGCGCCGTCAGAAACTGAAACAGCGTCCTGCGTATAATACTGTAATTCGTCGTTGCCCCAGTATGCGGGACCGGTGGTCGAACCGTAATGGTCCTGCGTACCCGTCTGATACCCCCATTTTGTGGTATCGAGGGAATTTCCGTTGAATTCGTCATTCCAAACGAGGCGGTAACCGTCCTTTGCCATGTCGGGGTCGTCAGGAAGCGAAACTTCAACGACTTTAACGGTACACCGCGCCGAAACCTTTGCGGTATACGCCATAATCATCGTTTCGCCTACTTTGTGCGCGGTTACTTTTCCGCCCAGAACAGACGCAACGAAAGGATTTAACGATGTCCAGGTAATTTCGTCTTCCAACTTTGAAGTTGCCGTCATCGTTACGCTTTTACCTACTTCGAGGGTTAATTCGGAGAGAGAAAGCACGAAAACTTCGGGGTCTTCAGGTTCTACGGGTTCGGGAGTTTCTTGCTTTTCTTTTACTTTTAATGAGCAAGAAGTCTGCGCGCTGTCGCCTACGGCGATTATTAAACATTCGCCAACGCTTAAAGCCGTAACAAGTCCGTCTTCAACGGTCGCCACTTCCTCGTCGCCGGAAACCCAGACCACTTCGGAATCGTCGGTTGAAACTGCCTGCAACTGAAGGGTCTGACCGACTTCAAGCTCGATAACGCTTTGAGTAATATAAACGGAAGCAGGGCCTTCCTCGTCAGCGCTACCGAAAAGGCCGCAACCGGTGAAAGAGAAAAGGGTTACCGCAGCCAAAATGCAAAGCGCGTTTTTAAAAAGTCCTGCTTTCTTCATAGAATTTTTTATTCCTTTAAGAGTTTTTATTGGGTTGCTTGTGGTAAACAAGCAACCCAAAGGGGACGTCCCCTTTGAAAAATTTTATAATTTTTTGTGCTAAATTATCAATTTTTATTATTGTAACACTGATTTTGCGGTTTGTCAATAATTTAACGGCGGTTTAGTTAATCAACTTTTGCGGGATATTCCTCAATGCCGCTCTTCATTTTTCCTTTCTGCACGGGGTTACCTTCGCCGTTTATAACGTGGTCTATTCCCGAGCCGTCGTAACCGTTCAGGTACACCGTTAATAAATGGTAAAAGCTTACTCCCTCCGCCTCGGGACACTCTACCGCGTTTTCAAGTCTTACGGTAGCGTCCCTTAAATATGAGTATACGCCAAGCGAGTACGCTTTATGTGAAGTTACGCCGTCGCTCACTTTATAGCTTGCATAGCCGTTGACCGTACCGCCGCGCGAAAGCCAGCTTTCCTGATTTGGTACGTCGTACGGAAGTTCGGACTGGTAGAAATAAGTTACGCCGCCGTTGCCGTTCCAGAGTGTCTGATAACCGAGGAAATGCTCCACAAACAAGCCGTAGAAGGTCACATTGTCGCCGTTTACTATCACGCCGTTTTCGGCAACGTTTTTATCCCAGCCTACTCCGTCCCAGTGGTCGGCGCGCCATACCCAGAAGTTATCGCCTATCACGTTTTTGCTGTTGATTACAACGCACGCGTCAACCGAAGTATTTTCTTCCTTCGCTCCGCCTACGCGGAAAAACAGGTCGGCAAACAACGCCGGATTTTGCGAATGGTCTGAATTGCAGTTATTTTCACCGGCTTCCAAAAGGCTTTTTGTCGAATTGCCGGCGTCGAAAAGAAGTCCGCTCACGCTTACGCCGCCAACGTCGGCAACGCGCAAAAGAGTATCGTTGTTGCCTGCCGCAGGGCGCAGGGTCGCCATTCCCATACCCAGAATTACCGTATTTTCACGGCTGACTACGAGAGGTTCGTCAAGTTCGTAAATGCCCGCGCTGAACAGAACGTGCTTACCCTCCGCAAGCGCCGCGTTTATCGTGGCGGAGCTGTCCCTGTCGCTGCGCGCAACGTAAAACTCCGAAAGCGGAATGTAGTTGCCGCTGTTTCCGCTTTGCCAGGAAACGCCCTTGGCGTTTGTCGTCAGCGACGGAACGAATACGCGGTAACCGTTCGTTTCGTCAAAAGTAAGGAAAGGTTTTTCGCGCAGGTTTCCGCTGTTTGAAATATTTGTATAGCCTCCGTCCTTCCAGCTGTTTTGGGGGATGTCCCCTTCTACTCCCACAAAAGCCATATTCCAGACGCCGCCGTTCCATTTGCCGAACAACGCATTTCGTGAAAACCACTGCTGCTGCGAACCGGAGTTGACAGTACCGTCCACCTTAGTATCGGCAAGGAAGCCGCCAGAGGTAGAGCCGCTACCCGAAAGGTTGAGTTTGCCTTTAATATGCACGCGCCGAAGACTGGTCGCCTGCGAAACCGACCAAAGCATATCGCCGTTCACGGATAAATTTTCGGCGGCGCGCCAGAAGTTGCAAAGCGAAATGGGCGCGTCCGTATTGATTTTGGAAATAGTTACGTCGTCGGGAGACGCGCCGAGTCCCGAAAGCGTGGTGTAATAGCCGATGTTAATATTGAGGTCATACTCACCCTCTTTGAAAAAGGCTGAAAACCTTTCTTCCGAAAATTCGCCGCGTGCGCGGCCCTCCGCGCCCTCTTTCGTGCCGTCAGTCTTATTGTAAAACTCGTCAAGTTCGGCCTGAACGAGTTGCATATCGTCGTCCGGCGAATAGACGTAAGTGCTGCTTCCGAAAGTTTCAAGATCAAAGCTGTACGGCCCGCAGGTTTCGATAGTGTTTCCGTCGGAACCGACGGCTAAAATACGGTAATAGGCGTAAATATCGTCCGAATCGTATTCGGTGGTATCGTCAACGTAGTCGATTTCGGTATATTCTCCGCACCGCGTAGGACTTTTCTGGACGACGTAGCCCGTACTGCCCTCAACTGCGTCCCACTTTATGTGAGCGCCGCTTTCAGTAAGCGTATACCCGGTTTTGTAGGTAGTTTTTTCAGGCTCGCGTTCCGGCTTGCAAGCCGAAACTATTCCAGCTGTTGCCGAAACGACCGTAATTGCCGATAAAACCAGTAGTAATTTCTTGTTCATAGTTTATACCTGTTCCCGTAAGTATGTTTCGTATCGCATTTTAACTTAAATTATTTAATTTGTAAACACATTTTTAAAGAATTCACAAATTTTGTCCTAAATTCACAATTATATTGCTGATAAACACGCTTTTTAAAGCAAAAAAACCGGCGCAACCCCTCGCCGGACCTGATTTCGTCCTGATTTTGTTTTCCCTTTTGACGCGGGTTCGGTAGGTCCCGTGGGTCCTGTGGGACCGGTCGGACCGGTGGGTCCGGTTGCGCCGTCTTCGCCTGTCGCGCCTCTGGGACCGCGGTAACCCGTTTCACCGGCAGGTCCGGTTGCGCCGGTTGCTCCCGTAGCGCCTGTCGCGCCCGTGGGTCCGGTAGGTCCTGCGGAACCGGTATTTCCTCTGGGACCGGTCGCGCCTGTAGCGCCTGCGGGACCGGTTATGCCCGTCAAAGTATTTACAAACACCGTCCGCGTTTGCGAATTTCCGCCGCAGCCGTTGTTACAGCAATTATAGGCTATCAATATTAATTTTTTAATCATCTATATTACCTCTTAAACCGAGTTTGTTCTCAAAATATTTTTTGTTGTAAAGATAGTTTTCATTATGCGGTTTAATCCTGCCGGCAGCGGTATTATAGCCGTTTGCGCGCGCCGTATCGCCCAGCCGGTCGTAAATCACGCATAACTGCATATTGGGAATAAATCCGCCGTAGTCCTTGTTCACGAAGCCGCCGCTCCCCCCGCCGGACGGCGCATTTAACGCCTGTTCGTACCAGTAAATTGCGGCAGCGTAGTTGCCCTTATCGAAAAAGCGGCCGCCGAGAATACAGCAAGCCTGACTTTGCGGCGGCGCGAAAGTAAAACTTTTCAGTAGCGCGGAAATGGCGTTTTTTTCGTCGCCGAGGGCTGAATACGCGGAATAAAGATTGAGGCACGCCTCCACTTTATTAACCACCCAGCCGCCGCCTTCAAGAAAGTCTTCAAGCACGGCACACGCCTCGCGGCGCATACCGTTAAACAGCAGCTCCCTGCCGTAATAAAACTTCTGTCTGTCGTCAAGAGGAACGCCGGAAGCGATTTGTTTTTGCAAAATACGCAGATTGCGAAGCGGCTCGCCCTCCTTCATTTTTTTGTGGTAAATAACCGCGTCGAAGCGCAGAATTCTGCCTTGAGGTGTCACCGCCTCGTGTACGGCGCCGGAAAAGCGGTAATTTTTGCTGCGCCTGAAAATGCGCTCTCTGTCGTAAACGAAAGTCGGTTCGCCGTTATCGAACGCCGCGGCATACGGCAAAACCGCCATATCGTAGTTTTCAAACTTGTCTTTAAGGCGCGCTATTTTACCGCAGTTTTCGTCTGTTACAACATCGTCCGCGTCCAGCCACATAACGAGGTCACCAGTAGCTTTTTTAAACGCAAAATTCCGGGCAGCGGAAAAGTCGTCGCGCCACTTAAAAAAATACACCTTGTCGGTGAATTTTTTTGCGATTTCTACGGTGTCGTCAGTTGAACCCGTGTCAACAACCACGATTTCATCGGCAAATTTAGCGGCGCAGGTTAAGCACCGCTCCAAAACAAGCCCCTCGTCCTTTACGATAAGGCACACGCTTAAAGTCATAATCTATTCCTTTTGCAGTAATACATTATATGCCGCCAAACGTTCCGCTTGATTATGTATCTTTATTGCCTTTGCGCACGATTTACTTTTCTCACGTCAAACGTAAAAAGCCGCCCGAGCTTTTAGGCTCGGGCGGCTTAAATTTTCCGCTGAAATTAACAGAAGTTTTAAATTTCGTCGTAGAAGCCGTCAACGTCCGCAAAACCGTTACGTTCGGACCTTTCGACGTCAACCTTTGCGGGGCGCGAGAACTTTTCCGCGCTCTTCTTCGTAGTGTCCACAGTCGTGGTGGTCGTAATCACCGCGTCGGGCGGATAGACCGCGGGCATCGTTGCCGAGCCGACGTCAATCATCTGCTGCTGTTCAGAGGCAAGCTTTTCGGGCTGTTCGCCGCCGGTGTAATTTTTCAACGCCGCCAGAACCAGCGCGCCCAAAGCATCAAGCGAAATGTTTCCGTTCTCCGCGCCGTTTGCAGGAGCGCGGTTCGTATACGCGTTGCGCATAAGCTGTTCTTCGGCAAGTCTTGCCCTCTCTTCCGCCGCGCGCAGAACGCGTTCTTCCGCCGCCCTTGCGCGTTCCTCCGCATCGCGGGCTATGCGCTCCTCGGCGTATCTCGCTCTGTCTTCCGCTCTGCGCAGTCTCTCTTCCAGCGCGGAAATATCCGCCGACGAAACGCCGTTCGTATTAGACGCAACCGCAGGAGCCGGCTGCTGTACCGGCGCAGGCATTGCCTGTTGAACCTGCGCCTGAACGGGAGCAGGCATTGCCTGCTGCTGCATAGGCTGGGGTTGAGGCTGAACGGGCATTTGAGGCTGCTGCTGCGCGGCAAGCATTGCCGCCGCGGTTATAGGCATTTGAGACGCCGCGCCCATTCCGCTCTGTATACGCATCATGCGCTCTTCGCGTTCGAGCTTCTCTTTTTCTTTCTTCTCTTCTTCGCGCTTTTTCTTCCTTGCAACCGCTACCACGATTATGATTATAATCAGCGCCAGTAACGCAAGACCTATCGCAATCCAAGCCCACAGGGGCAGGCCTGCCATTTTACTGTTCATTGTGTTCCATACCGCTTGTATGCCGCCTACCGGAGGTAACTCCATTTTGAACTCGTGCGGTTCTGCCACAAGCTGCGCCGTTGCCGCGTCGAACTCAAAGTTTGTCGCATCAACTAACACGGCTTGTACGGTATAGGTTTCGCCGACAATCAGCGCAGTAGGGTCAGCCTCTTCGCCGTCCTTATTATAATAGGTATACTGAACCAGTCCGACAGTTTCGCCCTTGTAGCTGCTGCTTAAAAGGTCAAGCGTTCCCTGGTCGTTCCAAGTTCCCGTAAGAACTGCGGGAGTAATCTTCCACTCTGCCGTGAGGGTATCGCCTTCAATCGAGTAGCCCTCGTACTCAACCGCCAAAGCGTACTTTGCAAGTCCTTTAGCTCCCGATTTGGGCTTAAGGCCTGTAGTATCCCACTCGTAAGTATCGAAATCCTTTATCTTTAATACGAGCGTGTAGGTGGCGGCAATAGTATTTTTGTTACCTGCAACGTCAACGAGTCCGATATGCTCCCAACCGTCGAGAATATCTATTTCTTCGCCGGTGTAAGCCGTTTCTTTAATTTGAGGCACGGGTAAAAGCGTTTTCTTTACGGGAACGGGGTCAGCTTCTACGGTCACCTTAAAAGTGGTACTCCTGCCGCCGTACTTAACCGTGATAGTCGAATCTTTTCCGCCTTCAAGCTTGCCGGAAAGCTCGTATTCGGTAACAGCAAATTCGCTGCCGTCGTTATTTACGCCGGTAACCGTCAACCATTTTTTCAGGTCGTCTAACGGCGTAGTGCTTGTTATTTTATCAAGTATGTTGGCAAATTCTGCTTTCAGGCTTGAAAGCAAAACCTCTTTAATGTTGACTTCGAAAGTCGTAGTATATTCGTTGCCGTCCTCGTCAACGTAGGTTACCGTAATATCCTGATTGCCTTTTACGAGATTGCCGTCTTCGTCCGTTTCCGGTAAAAGACTGTAATCATCTCCGCCGATTTCAACTATTCTGCCGTCGTTGTAAACAGCATAGACTACGAGCATATCTTTATAACTCTCAACGTCGGTTGAAGTATAAATATTTTCGTCCGGCGAAAATTCAGCTGTAATTTCAACAAGCTCACACGCAACAATGCCTTCAACGGTAAACTGGCATTGCACCGTTTCGTCTTTAGTGTATCTGACTGTAATTGTTTTATCTCCGGCGCCCAAAGTACCGGTGAGTTTGTAGTCTATAATATTATCTACGGTATTGCCGTTGTTCATCATACCGGAGACTTTGAGATATTGCTTTAAATCGTCAAGCTTCCACGAATCGTATACCGTAAGAGGATTGCCATCTCCGTCAAGAGGGTTGCCCTCTTCGTCAGTATACTTCCATTCTACAGAAATCGAAGTTATCTTCGCGTCCTCGGTAGTGAATTCCAACGTGCCCGAAGCCGTATTGTAATTATCCGCATACTCGGAATCGGGCGTAAACGTATAGCCGTAGCTATTGGTTCCGGAAATTAATTTTGTCGCCGTCCAGGTATACGTACCGGGGGTTGCCGAAGCGTTTGCCGCATTGTAAACTATTTCTGGCATTGCCGCGCCTGCGACAAGTTCAGTTGTGTCGCTGCGGACGGGGTCAAGCACGGGATTTGCTTTTTCAATCACGTACTCAAACTCCATAGTGTCGTAAGGTTTATAGTCTGCGTTGTAATGGGGTTTAATTGCAACGGCTACTTTATAAACGCCCGCATTGGTCGGCGGAACTGCCGAGCCGCTTCCGTACACGCCGTCGCCGTCCATATAATAGGTATACTGGAAATCGATATCCGTACCTACCGTAAGTTCCACTCCGTCTGTGGTAACTGCTTTGGCTACTGCGGGGTGCGGCTTCTGGTCGTAAACTTCGCCCGAATTTGACAGGTCGACAACTATTACCGTTCTGCTGTCGCTTGTATCAAAACGCGAGTATAGCCTGCCGCTGACAGAATAATTATTGTCTGACAGTCCGTCTTTAAGAGCGACAACCGCATAATATACGTTATTTACCTGTATATCTTCAAGGTCTACAGGCGAACCCGTCACCGCGCCTGTTTCAACGTCGTAATTTGACTCGTGGTAATACCTTACTTCTGTTAAATGGTCTTTGACCGTCTGTGTGACGTTAAGCGCGGGCAGCATAAAGTACAGACTGTCCGAACCGGTTTCTCCGTTATCATAGGCTTGTTCTGTCCAGTTTACCTGCAATACTTTCGGATTGATTGTAACCGAAACTTCTTTCGTATCCTTGTCGCCCGTCGTATCCCATACTAAACAGAGATTGGGCTTTATATCAAAGCTGAACGTATAAGTTCCGGCATCAAACAGCTTGCAGTTGCCGTCCGCATCCAGCGCGCAGCTGCTTGTAACGTCACTACTGTTTCCGTTTACGTCTACGTAGCTGACCGAATTGAAATTAACACTGTTTTTATCGTAAAGAAAATTAATATTGTTGCCGCTTGCATTATACTCCGCTTCGGACTTGTCCGGTACAGGCACTGCCGTATCGGTAGCCTCTATCTCTTCACTTAACAATTCAACTTTGCCCTCAAAAGAAATCGAACCGGTTCCAACGGTAGTGGCGGAACAATATTGACCAAAATAAGCGGTAAATGGTTTATTATCTTCGTTAGTGTCGTTCGTATAAGTTATAGTAATCAGAACATTCTCATAATCACTAATCGTACCTGCGCTACTGCCGAAATAACTTACTCTATAATCACTTTGCGTACCATTAGATCTGGGAAAATTGAGAGTTGAAGATAAATCAGAACCGCCGTGTCCCGAATCGCCGAAATATAAAAATTCCGAATACGTTCCTGATCCTGACGTACCGGTACGCGTCCTTGTATAAGTGTGTTTAAATTTATAAGTTACCGTGTATTCGGTATACGCAGGCACTTCAACTGTAGCAGAAAACGATATGTAACCCTTCATAGCGTTGGTACCGCTTCGTCCTATTGATGTAGTCAGTTTTCCTTTGCCGAAGGTTAAAGTACGTTTTACTTGGCTGGTCGATGCGGTGCCATTTATAAGAGTTGAATATGCAACGGTTTCAGTGTTTGTTGAACCATGATTAACATAACCATCTTTAATCTTTGAAAAAGTTGACTGCGCTTCGGTAGTATAAGCCTTTGCGGAATTTATTTCATTTTTGCCAATATTAGGCAGCAAAAAGGCACAGCATACAAGCGCCGCGCATAAAAACGTCAGTATTAAAGACAGCCAAAGGCGTTTGCCCTGACCTGAATCAAAACGGACTGCTTGTACTCCTTTGTTTTTCATATAGTATCACCTCTGTCACCCCGTACAAATCCGCGGAAATGACATTAATCCTTATAATATTAGGTGTTAGAATTATATCATAGCATTGCGATATTTTCAAGACTTTTTCGGAATTTTTGAAAACTTGTGGTTGCCAATTTCTGTAACCACAATATATTGTGTTTGGCAATGCCAATTCCGTATCTTAATTGCTTTTTTTCTTGATTTTCTACCCTCAAATCAAACGAGCCTTACGCTCGGCGGCGTATCTTAATTACTCTTTTTGTCCGCTTTTCTACCCTCAAATCAACCGAAAATGATAAAAATCAGCCCGCCGCGCAACGCGCCCGCGGCAATCCAGTGATTATAATAATCCGTCCCTGTTTCTGGATTGCTTCACTGCGTTTTGTGAAAATTATTTTTCTAACAGCAAAATAATTTTCTACAAACCGTCGGGCTACGCCCTCGGGCGCAATGACGTAAAAAGCTGAACTTACGCCCTCGGGCGCAATGATAAAGCTGCCGCCCACGGAAAATCCGTGGGCGGCAAATCAGTGACCAGTTGTTTTAATGCAACCGCAATTAAGATACACGATTAAACGGAACGTTTATCGGAGCGGAAAACGAACTCGCCGTCCTTTACGCAGACCGTAACTTCCTCGTCGGGAAGAACGTTGCCGGACAGAATTTCGTCCGAAAGCCTGTCTTCGATACTTTTTTGTATTATCCTCTTCAACGGGCGCGCGCCGAACATATCGTTATAGCCCTCGTCCACGAGTTTTGTCATAGCCTCGTCGGTGATTTTAAGGGTCACGTTGCGCGCTTTAAGGCGTTCGGCAAGCCCTTCTATAATCTTGCTGCAGATCTGCGCCGCCTCGTCCTTGGTCAGCTTGCGGAAAATTATTATATCGTCAAGCCTGTTTAAGAACTCGGGTTTGAACTGCTCGCGCAGGGCCTCGTTTATGGCGTCCTTCATATTGTCGTAGCCGTCGTTTTCCGAATCGGCAAAGCCGAAGTTGGACATTTTTTTAATCTGACTTGCGCCGACGTTAGAAGTCATTATTATTATGGTATTTTTAAAGTTAATCACCCTGCCCTTGCTGTCGGTCAGTCTGCCGTCGTCCAGAATCTGCAAAAGCACGTTAAAGACGTCGGGGTGCGCCTTTTCAACCTCGTCGAAAAGCACTACCGAATAGGGCTTTCTTCTTACCTTTTCGGTCAGCTGTCCGCCGTTGTTGTCGTCGTAACCGATATATCCCGGAGGCGCGCCGATAAGCTTAGAAACGGAGTGTTTTTCCATATACTCGGACATATCTAGGCGGACCATAAGCCGCTCGTCGCCGAACATACTCTCCGCAAGCGCTTTGGCAAGGTCTGTTTTACCTACGCCCGTAGGACCTACGAAAATGAAAGAACCTATCGGTTTGTTGGGTTCGGCAAGACCCGCTCTCGCGCGGCGTATCGCCCGCGCAACCGCGCTGACCGCTTCGTCCTGACCGATAATGCGTTTGTGCAGGTTCTCTTCGAGGTGCAAAAGCTTTTCGCTCTCCTGCTCGGTGAGTTTTACAACGGGAACGCCCGTCCAGCCGCTGACTATGTCGGCAATTTCGTTGCTGCCGATAACGGGCGCAACGGTCTGTTTTTCACTCTTCCAGTCGGAGTTGAGTTTGTCGATTTTGTCCTGTACTTCGTTTATATCGTCCACGAGCTTTTGCGCGTGGGTGTAATTTTCGTCCTTTGCCGCCTTGTTCTTTTCCATATTCAGGCGTTTAAGCTTTTCTTCAAGCTCTCTGACCTCTTCGGGACTGTTAAGGCTGTTCAGACGGGCGCGCGAAGCCGCCTCGTCAATTAAATCGATTGCCTTGTCGGGCAGGAACCTGTCGGTGATGTATCTGTCCGAAAGATGCGCCGCGGCGTTGATTGCGTCGTCGGTGATTACTACTTTGTGGTGCGCTTCGTACTTGTCGCGCAGTCCCTGCAAAATTGCGATGGTGTCGTCAACCGTAGGCTCTTCAACCTGCACCGGGGTGAAACGGCGTTCCAAAGCCGCGTCCTTTTCAATGTACTTTCTGTACTCTTCCAGGGTGGTCGCGCCTATTGTCTGCAGCTCGCCGCGCGCAAGCATAGGTTTTAAAATGTTTGCCGCGTCCAGATTTCCGTCCGAAGTCGAGCCTGCGCCCACGATGTTGTGAATTTCGTCGATGAATAAAATTACGTTGCCGCTGTTTTTGATTGAGTTGATTGCGTTTTTCAGTCTCTCCTCAA
The DNA here is from genome assembly GCA_964503655.1 of uncultured Clostridia bacterium. Taxonomy (GTDB): domain Bacteria; phylum Bacillota; class Clostridia; order Christensenellales; family Borkfalkiaceae; genus Coproplasma. The sequence goes on from CAZDAG010000001.1 coordinate 168,833, forward strand.
AGTCGCCGCGGTATTTTGCGCCGGCAACCATTCCGGCGAGGTCAAGCGAAAATACTATCTTGTTTTTTAAAAGATCGGGTACTTCGTTTTTGATTATGGACTGCGCCAGTCCCTCGACAACCGCGCTTTTACCTACGCCCGGTTCGCCTATTAACACGGGGTTGTTTTTAGTGCGGCGCGAAAGCACCTGAATTATTTTGTCAATCTCTTTCTTTCTGCCTATTACGGGGTCGATTTTGCCCTCGCGCGCCTTTTGGGTGAGGTCGGTGCCGTACTGTAAAATGCGTTTGTCGAGTCCGCCCTCGCTCTTGCGCTCGGCAGGTTTCTGGAAGAACGATTTGTTGGGCTGAAAGCCGCCCTTTTTGGGGCCGTCGAAAAAGAAAGATTCTTTTTCTTCCTCTTCGGGTTCGTCCTCTTCATCGCCCGAGCCGTTGTTTATCGCAAGTTCGAGCTTGCTTGCAAGCTGGGTGATATTTACGCCTATTGCGTTGAATATACGCATTGCAAGGCATTCCGCGGACGACATTACGGCGAGCAGCATATGCTCGGTACACGCAAGCGAGTCCTCACCGTTTAAATCTATCGAAAGCTCGACCGCGCGCTCAATCATGTGCTTGGTACGCGGCGTTAAGCCGTTTATATTCGAATTTCTGTCTATCGAACGCGCAAAATATTCCTTGTACCTTACGGGGTTTACGTTGCACGCGCTTAAAATTTTATTCGCGGTGCAGTCGCGGCAGTTGAGCATTGCAAAAATAATATGCTCGCTTCCTATATAACTGCTGCCGTATACTTTCGCCGCCTCTTCCGCAATAGAAAAGACGCGTTGCAGATTGTCGGAAAATCTGTCCATATAATCCATATATTAATTCCCTCCTTAATAGGTTAACCTTTGAAGCGCTTTCGCAGCGTACTGCGCGCGGTAAACATCTCTGTCCGTCGCCGTAAGCGGTCTCTGCGCCGCCGCGTTTATGTTGGTCGGACGCATTTTTACTATCAAATCGTCGATTTCGGTGACGTCGGCAATATTAATATAGCCGAGGCAGGCTCCCAGTTTAACTTTGGAAGCAAGCCGCACAAACTCCTGCGAGGAAACCTTCGCGCAGTTTGTCAGTATGCCGTAAGCGCGCTTGCACTCGTCCTCGATATCCAGAGCCTTGGGTCCCTGCATTATCACGCGGCGCTCGTTTTCTTCAAGCTCGCCAACCTTGCGTACCACTTCGCCGACCTGCGTCAGAATTTCCTCTTCGGTAACGCCGAGGGTGACCTCGTTTGAAATCTGGTATAAATAGCCCTCCGCATCGCTGCCTTCGCCGTAAATTCCGCGCACGGTAAGTCCCAGACGCGAAATTCCGCGTATCAACTTGGGCATAAGTCCGTTCATAGTCAGCGCCGGCAGAAACTGCATAACCGAAGCCCTCAATCCCGTGCCTAAATTCGTCGGGCAGGCGGTAAGAAAGCCCAGTTGTTCGTCAAAGGCAAACTTCATATAGTTTGCAATGTTGTTGTCTATTTCGGACATCGTTTCGTAGGCGAGTTTTAAATCAAGCCCCTTTACGATTGTCTGCTCGCGGAGGTGGTCCTCCTCGTTAATCATTATAGAAACGTTGTCCTCCCTGTTTATGAGGGCTGCCGAATATTTTCTGTTTTTAATAAGCTTGGGACTTATAAGGTGGTTTTCCATAAGGCAGACAGCCTGCTCGTCGGAAACCGAGTTCATATACATAAGGCGGAATTCGTCCAGTTTGGAAAGACCGGAGGAAACCATTCTTATTATCTCTTTAGCCTGTTTTTCGTCCTTCAAGTGGGACGGAAAGGGAAAGCCTTCAATGTTTCTGGCAAGCCTTATGCGGGTTGAAACGGCTATGCCTTCGGAAGTTCTATCCATTGCTTTCCTCCCCCTCGTCGAGTATCTTTTTTATTCTCTCTATCTCGGTGTTCAGTCTGCCGGCATCCTTGAACCTCTTTTCGGCAAGCGCCTCTTCAAGCTGCTCCTGCAGGGAATTGAGACGGCGGTAAAGCCCGTGTTCGTCGATATTGCCGTACATCTTGCCTATGTGCGCAACCTTGCCGTGAACGCGGCGGATATATGGCATAAGCTCTTCCTTGAAAACGTCGTAACAGCTGGTGCAACCCAAAAGACCGCTCTTTTCGTATTCGGCGTAAGTCGTGCCGCACACCGGGCAAGCTTTTGCCTGCCTTACGCGGCTGGGAATAAACCCGGGCCAGACCTCGCCGTGCGTTTTTTTGCGCATCTGGTCTTTGAGGTCCGCGTAGCATACGGCGCACAGATGGCACTCGAATCTTTTTCCGTTGGTAATTTCAACGTAGTTTACTGTCGCTTCGTGTTGTTTACATTGTTGGCAGAGCATAGATTAAATATACCTTGATTTATTTTACATATTTATTATAATACTTTTTTGGTCGCAGTAAACATTTTTTAACCCTTACGGCAAAAAAATTTATATTTTTTAAGTTTCATTAATTGAATTAATTAAAAGGGTATGATATAATTTATAAGTAAAATTGTGGCGATATAAGCCGCGCAAAAAAAATCGGAGGACATGTAATGCAATATTCAAAAGAAGTTGAAAATATGATTTGCGTTGCCAAGGGCGTTTCGGGTAAGTTCGAACACGGTCCCGCTCCCATTCCCGAAGAGGGCTTGTGGATTCAGGCAAAGGAAATCAAGGACATTAAAGGCTTCACCCACGGAATAGGCTGGTGTGCGCCGCAGCAGGGCGCCTGCAAGCTTTCGCTCAACGTAAAAGACGGCATCATTCAGGAGTGCCTTGTAGAAACCATAGGTTGTTCGGGTATGACCCACTCCGCCGCTATGGCCGCGGAAATTCTGCCCCACAAAACCATTCTCGAAGCGCTGAACACCGACCTCGTGTGCGACGCTATAAACACCGCTATGCGCGAGTTGTTCCTGCAGATAGTTTACGGAAGATCGCAGTCGGCGTTCTCCGAGGACGGTCTTACCATAGGCGCCGGACTTGAAGATTTGGGCAAGGGTCTTCGCTCGCAGGTAGGCACTATGTACGGCACCGCTTTAAAGGGCGCAAGATACCTCGAAATGGCTGAAGGCTACGTGCTTGCGCTTGCGCTTGACAAGAACAACGAAATTTGCGGTTACAAATTCGTTTCGCTCGGCAAAATGACCGACTTCATCAAGAAGGGTCTTACCCCCAACGAAGCGTACGAAAAATCAATCGGAACTTACGGCAGATATACCGCCGAGCAGGGCGCGGTTAAGCATATCGACCCCAGAACCGACAAGGAGGTTGACTGATTATGGCACTTTTTGAAAGTTATGAAAGACGCGAAAAGAAAATTCTCGGCGTATTGAAAGAATACGGTATCAAGACCATTGAAGAATGTAAAGACATCACCCTGAAAAAGGGTATCGACGTTGACAAAATAGTCCGCGGCACCCAGCCTATCTGCTTTGAAAACGCAGTCTGGGCTTACACCGTAGGCGCGGCTATCGCAATTAAAACGGGTTGCAAAAAGGCTTCCGACGCCGCCGCTACTATCGGTATCGGCTTGCAGAGCTTCTGCATTCCCGGCTCGGTTGCGGAAAACAGAAAAGTAGGTCTGGGTCACGGCAACCTTGCGGCAATGCTTCTTTCCGACGACACCGACTGCTTCTGCTTCCTTGCCGGTCACGAATCCTTCGCGGCTGCGGAAGGCGCAATTAAAATTGCGGAAAACGCAAACAAAGTAAGAACCAAACCCCTCCGCGTTATTCTGAACGGCCTCGGCAAGGACGCGGCGTATATAATTTCGAGAATTAACGGCTTCACATATTGCAAGACCGTTTTCGACCCCTATACCGAAACGGTTAAAGTCACCGACAGCGTGGCGTTCTCCGACGGTCCCCGCGCAAAAGTTAAATGCTACGGCGCGGACAACGTTCCCGAAGGCGTTGCAATTATGAAGATGGAAAAAGTTTCCGTTTCCATTACCGGTAACTCCACCAACCCCACCCGCTTCCAGCACCCCGTTGCAGGCACCTATAAAAAGTGGTGTACCGAAAACGGCAAAAACTACTTCTCGGTTGCTTCCGGCGGCGGTACGGGCAGAACCCTTCACCCCGACAATATGGCGGCAGGTCCTTCTTCCTACGGTATGACCGACACGATGGGCCGTATGCATTCCGATGCGCAGTTCGCAGGCTCCTCCTCCGTTCCCGCGCACGTTGAAATGATGGGCTTAATCGGCATGGGTAATAACCCCATGGTCGGTGCAACTGTTGCGGTTGCCGTTGCTGTTGAAGAAGCTATGAAAAAATAAAATGCACTGATAAAAAAGCGGTTTCTTTCGAAACCGCTTTTTTTATACCGTCCGCCACCGCGCGGTTGACAAATTGATACCGTTTTGATAACATTTGCGTATGATTGTTTCGTTAATAATCTGCGGTGTAACCTGTATCGCAATGATACTGTGTATACTGTTCTTCCCCAAAATAAAAATAGGCAGAATTTCGGTTGACACCTACTGGATAGTAACCCTTGTAGGCGCGGCGATACTGCTTGCCTGCGGCAAGGCGGATATAGTTACGGTGGGTAAAGCCCTGATTTCGGACACGGCTATAAATCCCGTAAAAATACTAATCCTGTTCCTGTCAATGACCATGCTTTCCATCTTCCTTGACGAACTGGGCTTTTTCCGCTATCTTGCCGGCGTTGCGCTGAAAAAAGCGAGAACGGGACAGACAAAGCTGTTTTTATATCTGTATCTGACCGTATCGGTTTTGACCGTATTCACCTCTAACGACGTAATAATTCTTTCGTTTACGCCCTTTATCTGCTATTTTGCAAAGAACGCGAAGATAAATCCCACTCCCTATCTTGCAGCCGAATTCGTTGCCGCAAATACCTGGAGCATGGCGCTGATAATAGGCAACCCCACTAACATATATCTTGCAACCGCGTGCGGAATAGACTTTCTCGAATACATAAAAATAAGCGTCGTTCCCACCGTTTTATCGGGTATAGTCGCTTTTCTCGCTCTGTATCTGCTGTTCCGCAAAAAGCTTGCCGCGCCCATCGAAGGCGAGGCTGAAATTGTTGAAATCAAAGACAAACTTTCACTATGGGTGGGTATAGTACATCTCGCCGTTTGCACCGTGCTTCTTGCAATAGGCTCGTACGTGAACATCGAAATGTGGTTTGTATCCCTCTGCGCCGTCGGAAGCCTGTTTATAATTTCGGGCGTAATCGCCATAGTAAGGCGGCAAAAGCCTGCGGCATTACTCGGCTGCTTAAAACGCGCGCCATACCAGTTAATTCCCTTCGTACTTTCAATGTTCGTTTTAATTGTGGTACTGAACGAACAGGGCGTAACCGCCGCGATAGGCAAACTGTTCGGCGAAAGCCTGCCCATACTCAAATACGGAACTACCTCTTTTATTGCGTCCAATTTAATAAACAATATCCCGATGAGCGTACTGTTCTCTTCGATAATAGAATCGACCGGCGGCGCGGCGGGAATACCGGCTGTTTTTGCGACGATAATCGGCTCGAACATAGGCGCGCTGTTTACGCCGATAGGCGCGCTTGCGGGAATTATGTGGAGCAATATTCTGAATAAGCACGGCGTTAAATTCGGCTATCTCGATTTTCTTAAAATAGGCGCGGCGGTCGCCATACCTACGCTTATCACCGCGCTCGGGTCGCTTTGGTTGATGCTTTTGGTTATTTAATAAAAGAATAAAAAATAAGGGGCAAGCAAATGCTTGCTCCCTATTTTTTTGTTCAGACATTAATAGTCGGATGTAAATCTTTCAACTGTTACAGGTGTTGTGTATCCGGTTTCAGTATTAAACACGGTCACATTAAATTCGGTTATGTCTACAGTATTGTCAGTTACGGTAAACATGGGACCTTGAGCAGACAAACCATACCAGCAATAGTACGTAAAGTAATATTCATCGCCGGACAATAATTCAAATGTTATAGAGTAGGTATTGTTGCCGTTGTCGGTTATCTGATAATTCAAATTTACCGGCATTCCGCCACCGCTGTATTCCACGGTATCATCAGCAAAAGTAAGAACGATACTGTTACTACCGCCGAAACTACCGCTCCATGAACCGGCAAGAGCTGCTCTAACAGCCTTAAGTCCTGCGCTTTCGGGCGCTTTAAATACCCACCAGTTGGTTTCGCCGAATTCGTCCTTGGAAACGAGAGCAAGCTTGTAATTTTCAGTCAGCACAATGCTGTAATTGCCGTCATTACTTGTAGCGGTAAGAACGCCGTTTTCGTAGGTATAACCGAAGGTTTCGTTTACGTCTGCATCGTCGGATACGGTTACGGTATTATCGGTATCGTTGAACGATATCGAGAATTTGCCTGCGCTGTAATTGCCGGTAAGTATAGCCGTAACGTCGGGAGCGGCTTCTACGGTTACGGTCAGGGTGCAGGTTGCCTCTTCATTTGCAAGCGACTTAACGTTAATTGTATATTCGCCAGCCTCTGTTGCTGCAAAGGTGTAACCGTCTTCGGTTGCCGTAAGGGTTGCATTCACAGTGCCGTCCGCAAGGGTAGCGGTTGCTCTGTCGTCTACAGCATAGGTTTCGCCGTTAGGAGCGCCTGCGTTTACGTTGAACGTCAATTTCTGACCAACGTAGACGGTTGCGCTGTCGGAAGTTTTAACAGTATAATTGTTGGTAACTTCGTTGTAAACTTTTACGTCGGTAGAAACGCTGTCGGGTGTAGCTACGTCTACGTGGTAAGTGAGGTTAAATTCCGCTTCGCCGAAGGTAAGTTTTACGTTGAAGTCTCCTGTCAGCTTTTCGCTTCTTAAAGTGAAGAAACGAGCTATTATTTCACCGTCATCATTCTGATCCGTACCAAAAGAAGCCTGCAGATAGTCTTTTTGCGTCATCCAATCGGTATACTCTTCAGGTATCTGGTCTTGTTCCTGCCAATTATTTGAATAAATAAGAGTTTCTTTACCGTTTTCAATAAGGTAAGCTCTTGCGGGGTTGAGCGAGAAATATTCCAAAGCGCTTTCGGGCGTAATATCGTCAAGAACAAGCGTTACGCCGTTTGCCGTGGTACCGCTTAAAGTTACGCCGCTTTCAACGCGCTTGTAAAGAATGTACGCTGTGTACGGGGTAATAAAATCCTCTTCATAGCGGGTCATGGTTGACTTTACGTAAGTAGGGTCGTTATCGGAAATTGCATCCCACTCTGCTTTGGTAACTTCTTTAATTGATGTATAGCCGATATTGCCGACGTTCTGCATAAGTTTAAATGAAGAAATTGAAACTTCATCGCGCTTAAATTCGTTGACGGGAAGCTCTTCGATATCCTTCAAAGCGGTCTGGGTTAATACTATTTCATTTCTTACGTCATACGAAGCGCCGTCCTTAACCGAGTAAGTTTTGGTAGTAGCGTCGTAGTCGAAAGAAAGATTTGCGTCTGCTTTGGGAATGAAGGTATCGGTTGTATCGTCATACGTATAATCAAGAGTATCTCCGGCCATATAATTGTATTCATAGTTATAGCTGTCTACCGTCAGTTTGAACGAATCAAGCATATAATTTGCATCGAACGTGAACTCTACCGTAACGAGCTTTATGCTATCGATGATATTTAAGTAAGCATAATCGGTTTCGTCATCGTTCATATAGCCGTTATAAGTCTGGCTATAATTCGTCCAGGAGAACGAGTATTTGCCTTCATTAATATCCGAGCTGAATTCGGTATCGTAATCGACGGGAGTATTAGCCGCTGCAAACAACGCCGCAAGTAAATTTTCAATACCCTGATATTTTTCTTCTTCCAATACTATGGGTGAAGTGAATAACATTCCGTTGTAGTATACGGCGGAATCCTCGTCAACCCAGTTATAGTTCCAGTCTTTGTAAACAACGCCGGAAATATTGTCCTGCGCGTCTTTTTCGCCCCAGAACTCGAAATCATACTCAACTGCGTTTTCGTCCTTGATATGGGTGTAATTGTTGCCGTACTCATAGAGGAAAGGATGTTGCTCACCGTAATCGCTGTAATAGCCTTCGCCCTTGCCGACGAGAGATACGTATTTTGAGTCGCTTACGGTCTGAACAGCCTGCGCCGTTGTAAGAGTTACGTTTTCCTTTGCCTCGTCCACTGTGAATACGATATTACCCTCGTCAGATACATGGGTATACTTATTCTGCGTATAAGTAGGCTCATCTTTTATCTGCTGAACCTGGTACGCGCCGGCAGTACCCAGCACGGGAAGGGTTACGTTAATGGGGTGGTCGCCGTTTGCGCAGATTTTTGTTGCGCTACCCGCTTTGGCTGCGGAAGGAGCAACTATCTGCCAGTCGCCGTAGTTGTGACCGGTGGGGTCAACGGGTCTGGTGCTTGTTGCGCCGTCTGCTTTACAGGTACCCGTTTCAACGCCCGCTTCGGTACACGTAGGCGGAGTCGTTACGATCCAGTCAGTGTACTCGTGCGTGTGCTTGTCGGTATCGCAACCCGCAAAAGCAACCGCAGTCGTAGCACTCATGGTGACGGCAACTATAGCCGCCAAGAGTTTTTTGTTTTTCATTGTTTTCTCATTAAAATTTTCGGTTTTAAACCGTTATTAATAAATTTGTTAATATATAGATTTCCCTACTTCGCTAGGTTCCGCCCGAAATGACAAAGGGTGATTAGTTGACATAGTAGCCGCAGTTAAACAACCACTGGTCCTCTTCGGTCGATTTGTAACCGAGTTGTTCCGCCCAGCCGTCGCCGTCCATAAAGTAGCGTTGGGAAACGGCGTAGTTTTGCAAAAACCCCTTCAATTCAGCCGTCACGGGGTAGCGTCCGCCGTAATCGTCAGCTCTGCTATTGGTATTCTGCGCGTACGTTTCAACGAATTTTAAGTAATTGTAACCGTTGAGGTTGGTTTTATTAACAAGCGGATGCATAAATCCCACATGCGCGTTATCGGGAGAGAGAATATCGCTGTCTTCGTTAATTATTGCCCAAAGCACTTCGCCGAAGTTTTTTCCGTCCCAGACATGCCAAAGTCCGTCCTCTTCGTTGAACTTGAAGTTTTCGCCCAATAAATACTTACCGTTCGGTCTGTTTTCGTAGGCGTACTTCCAACTTTTTCCCGTCTGGTTCCAGTCGGGAATCTGCGCTTTGCGCGCCGCAAAATCTTCGGTGACGGCAACCGGCCTTGTTTTGTACGGATCGTCATTGTCTGCTGCGCCGCGATAGCTTACGTGGAAATCGATATTGAACGGATACTGAACGTTTGACACCCTGCTGTTGAACTTTATAAGGTATCTGAAAACGTTACCTATTTCATCCTTGCGGAGCTGAACGTCGTACTTGAAGTTTTTGGTATAGCTTGAGCTTGCGCCGCCGGTGTCGAGAGTCGTATAAGAATATTCTGAAAAGAACGCGCTCGAACCGACGTAAAACTGCGCAATGGGATTAATCTCGTTGGCAGTGATATCCACTATCGACTCGATTGAATATTTACCCTCTTTGGTCGGAACATACAAAAACATAAGTCCCTTTTTTGCTTCGGCTTCGCTATTGAATGTCGCCCTGTAATAGCCGGTTGTTCTTAATACATACTCGTTGTAAGCTACGCCCTTGCCCGTTACGGAAGATATGCTATGCAATTCTATCTCGACTTCAGGGTCGTCGTTTGTAGCAAAGTAAATATTGGGGTCGTAGGTAAAAGAGTTATCTAGTCCCAGAAGAGTTACGCGGTAATCGCCGTTAAGTCCGGTCTTTTCGGCAACTCCCTCTTCGTTGAACGGAGCGGTAGTTTTGCCTATTCCGTCGTACCACTGCGCAGTAACGCCGTTTGTAGGAATATACTGACTGCCGTTGTAGACGATGGTAACTTTAAACGCGGTATCCTTATTTACGGGGTTCTTTCCTCCGCCGTCGCCGCCTATGTTGCCGCCGGTAGACGCGGGAGGTTTGGAATAAAATCCGCAGCCGGCGAAAAGCATTAACGAAGCGATAGCCGCCGCCGTCAAAGCAATAAATTTTTTCACGCTTTGCCACCCCCTTTCTTTTTAATTGTAAAGAAGCTCTTCACATCAATCCATTTGAGTTTCCTGACCACTATGTCAGCCACCCATAATACCGCCGCCATTATAAGAAACGGTACGGTGAGCTTAACGGTGAACAAAGTGACGTCTTTGGGGTCGTTTTTTATTTTAAGCTTTCCGTCGGTACTTACCGTTCCGTTCCTTCCCACCATTTTGTAAAGTACCGAGGTGTCGTAGGTCTGGAATGCGTCATATTCGGAAAGGAAGCCGACGTTGAAGCTTGCATCCGCGGAATAGTCTTTACCGCCGTAGGTATAGGTAACAGTTACCTGATATCTACCTGCCGAAGGAAGCGCCAGATCGTAACCGTAACAGGTCGTTTTGAACGCACACGGCGCAGAATCAAGTACCGTGCCGTCAGGTAAAGTCACCGAAACAGTCGCTTTAGCGCCGGTCATAACTTCGGGCGGAGTAATCACGAAAGAAGCGTACCTACCCTCTATGTTCGTTTCAACCGTAAAGGGCGCGCAAGTTTTCTGTTCGGGAATAACAGTGTTTAAAACGTTTCCTAAAAATGTCGGGTCGAATTTTTCAGGAAGATTTACGCCGTTTTTCTGCTCGGTAATGCCGTTGCCGAATTTTAAACCCATATACGAGGCAACTTTGCCGTTGCCGTAACGCCAGTACGAGTACAGCGGCACAGTTACAGCCCTGTCGCTGTTGCTGAATTTATAGTCGAACGTTAAAACGGTCGTCGCGCTCGCTTGCGCTTTACCGCGCATAAAGCCCGTTACGAAATATTTTGAATTCTCGTCATAGCCCGAAACGGAGGGATCGAAACGCCTTGCAAAATTTATCCAGGCGTTGCCGTTCTCCACTTTTGTTTCGGTTACATCATTCTTCATTTCCGCAAAAATAACGTCTTTGAGGTTGTCAACGTTGTTGTGCGCCTCGTAAAGCTTACCACCGCCGACCTGCGCAACGTCCGCAAGCAGCCTTTTCGCCGCATTCGTTTCCGAATCGTTTTTCGCGCCGCGTCCGACGTCGAGTACGGAAGTTACCACGTCGACGTTTCTTAAATCGGTAGCTATTTTTACGGGATCGTCGGGATCGTCCGTGTAATTAAGTCCGTCGGATATAAGCATAATCTGCTTGTCGCCGAAGGAGGTCAGCCTTTCCATCAGACGGTACGCTTCGCGCAATCCCGCGCCTATTACGGTACCCTGGCTGGGCTGTAAATTATCAATTACCTCAACCGCCCTCTCTCTGCCCGTCTGACCGGTACCCGTGTCGTACGTACCGCCCAGGCGTGTGGGAGAAAGCAGCAGTCTTACGTCCGCGTCGAACGCAACCAGACAAACGTAATCATCTTCGCTCAAAAGTCCCACGAGATGTTTCGAAGCGGCTTTTGCAATAATCATTTTTGACAAAAGCTCCATACTGCGCGAACCGTCGATTACTATCGTGTACAGTTTAGGATCGCCGGAGTTGTTACCGAATTTTACGGGAAGCATATTACCGAGGGAACTTAAAACCTGTTTCTGAACTTCGTTTTCGACAATGTTAGAATTCTGAATATTGTTGTCGCCGACAGTTACGAGATTTTTGCCGAAGAGCGAAACCGCCGTATCCAGATTTTTCACGAACGCTGTTGCATTATTAACAAGCGAAATATCCGCGTTTGATATATAAATTTCGTCGTAAGCGCAAAGCGCTTCAACCGAATATGGTACATCACGCGTTACGTTTAAATTGTATATATCGATTTCAGCCTTACCGCCGAAAAGCGTTTGAGCTGTCTGCGCGTCACGCGTGTTGCCCGTAATGAACAAAACTTTGACTTCGTCGGTTACGTTCTGAACAAATGTATATACGTTATTTATATCCGACTCGTCACTTTCGGCTGTAACTTCGATTTTGTATTCAAACGAGCCTGCGTTTTCGGTGTCGAGCGTAAAGGTCACGGTGTTGTAACCTCCGGCAAAAGTTTCGTTTTTACTTGCCGCCTCTTCCCCGTCTTTATACAGAGTTACTCTGCCGTTTACCGTGCGGTTGCTCTGAATTACGCAGGATACGCTTTCGCTCTTTCCGACAAAAGCGTTAGCGGTAAATTCAGCGCTTGAAATCTGCACTTCGTAAACGTCAGTGTCCAGATTATCGTCAAGATAAATTGCGTCTACGTTGATATTTTTCAACGCGAGCGCGTTTACCGTACGCGTCAATAAGTCCGCGTCGCGGCGGTCAGAGTCGTATCCGTCCGTTATAAGCACGATATGCTTTAAAACGTCTTCCTTGAAGAGGTTGCCCGCGTATTCGAGGGCTTCCGATATATTCGTTTCGCTATCGTCGACTTTTGCGTTTTTAACGCTCGTAAATTTGCCGCCCAGCGAAGTTAAAAGCTGATAATCTTTTCCGAAGCACACGACGCCCATTTTAGAGTTTTTGGGCAAATTGTCAGAAAGCGCCTTTATATAGCCGTCCACCGCGTCCAGATTTTTGTTCGCGGAATACGAAACGTCGGCAACGACGTACACGCTCGTTTCGGTCACGGTCGTCTGAATATAGGTCCCCGCGGCGGCAAAAGCAATTATTAAAGCCATTACTATATGCAATACCACGGATGCAATATTGTGACCGTTTCTGTTGTCCGAATTGATTACTACTGCAAACGGAACGACAAACACCGCCAGCAAAGGCAACGCAATCAGCAGCAACCAGGGGTTAGCGAAGTTGATACTGCTCATAGCAATACACCCCCCAGTCTGCGGCAGCCAAAACTGCCAGAATTATAAACCACATCCAGATTTGACTGAACGAACCGTCGCGCTTATGCGTACTCGCTTCACCGACGATTTCAAGCGAAGCCTCGCTTGCGGTAGTAAATCTCTCCGCTTCGGGAAGAGACGAATAAATATTGTAAGTCTTTTCCGCTCCGCCCGACCTTACGGTTATAGTATACTTTCCCACTTCGGTAAGCTGTAAGCCGTCGATATACGACACCGGCCCCGAAGGCGCGGTGACAGTTACGCTGCTACCCGAATCGGCGTTTACGGTGAGTAAATCGCCGCAGTCGTACTCGGTTTTTTCCAGTACGTTGGGGAAGGTGTAATTAAGCAGATTGTTTATAAGTATCATGAAATTGGTCTGCATCGCGACGTTCGTGTCGTGAATATCGAACGCGATCACCGTTTCTCGGTTTTCGTACGAGTTGGTACCCGTAAACACGACGGGAGTACCCATGCAGGTTACGAGGGTGGTAAAATTGCGGTAAGTTCCGCATTTTACATACTTTGCAACCGATGCGTTCTCTGACGGAATCATGCCCCTTAACATCTCCTTTACGAAGGTCTGCGTCGACTTTGAATATACCAGTTCGCCGCCTAAAATATCTTCCTTGCTCTGCACGCTGAAACCGGTTTTGTCAAGCGTCTTTTCGGGGTTTACAAACCATACCGCTCCGTCCGAAGGCAAAACTTCTGGCGTGAAGGTATCAAAGACGTATAAATCGTAGCTTTTGGTTACGGCGGCGTACTTATCCGCATTAACGACTTCTACCTGCGCGTGTTTGTTTGACGCAAGCATTTGCCATAAAAGGTAATAACCGTATTCGTTGCCGCTTACAAGCAGTACTGTGAACGAGTTTTCATAATCTTCGTTGAATACCGTAATCTCGTTGTCAAGTGCCAGCGCGTCGGCGTCGGTTATTACCACCCTTACCGACTGCAGCGAAGTCGCTTCTATTTCACTGAACGCAAAGTCGGTAAATTCAAGCTTGTTCGCAATTTCAACCGTAATACTTTCGGTTACCTCTTCGCCGCCGTCGAGATAAAGTTCCACCGTCAGGGAAGCCGCGCTTTCGTATGAAACCGCTTTGCCGCTTACATTCAGTTTGCCCTCGGCAAGATTGAACTTCACGTCCGAAAGGGCGTAATTTTCAACCCTTTCGGCAACGTTTACAACCTGTATGTTGGTAGTATTTTCATAATCTTTATCGGTCACGAGATAGACTTTAAGCGCGGTATTTTCGTTGAAATATTCCTGCGCCTGCGCAAGAGCGGCGGTTACGCCGTTTGTTGTATAAGACTGATTAAGCTCGTTTAAAAGTTCTCTCGCCTGCCCCTTATCCTCTATTCCTTTATATACAACCGTAGTCACGTCGCCGACGTAAACCAGCGTGTACGTACAGCCTTCCGAGCTGTCCGAAATTACGTTATCGATTTCCTTTTTGCCTAAATCGAAACGGGTAGAACCGTTCTGCATTATGCTCATACTACCCGAGCCGTCAAGGATAAAGCAGTAATCGCGCGCCGCTCCCGGCACTGCGAAAACGGGGTTTGAAATAGCGATTGCAATAAACAGCACTACGAGAATTTGGAGAATAAGGCTTATAATTCCCGCGACTTTGTTTATGGGGTTTCTTCTCTTTAAAAACTTTTCGCTCAATTCCCACAAGTAGGTCGAAGCGATTGTTTGCTCGGTGTACTTGTTTTTAATTATATAGATAAGTACGAGTACGGGAATTGCCAGCAGCGCTAAAAGGCCCAGGGGATTTAAAAGACTCATTTCAGCACCCCCGTATTTACCAGTCTGTCAAAGAAAATTTTATAGACCGACTCTTCCGCGGAAACGAGCATATAGTCCGCTCCGCGCGACGCGCAAAAATTGCGTATTCTGCCGGTAGCGTATTCAAGCGCCTGTTTGTACGCGTTGATAATTTCTTTGTTAATGTTTTTGCGGTAGAATTTTGAGGACTGCTCGGAATCGAAAAAGTGCATTTTGCCGCGCGTCTGCGGATTCAACTCTTCCTTTGAAAGAATCTGTATGCACAGAATATCCCTCTTCTTACTTGCGAGATAGTCTATCGCGTCCTCAAAATTGTTGTCCGTTAAAAAGTCGGAAATAATTACCGAAAGCCCGTCGCCGTAACCCACGGTCGAGGGCAGAACCGCGTCGCTTAAACGGAAATCGCCGTCAAAGTTCAAATCGTTCAGCTTGTCGATTTCGGATATAAACGCGTCCTTGCCCAAAAGGTTTGTAATTACGTTTTCTATTTTATCGTCGCGCGCGGCGTAAATAGAAACCTTATCCATTTCGTTTATGGAAAGATAGGCGATAGCCGCGGCGAGCCTCAACGCCTGCACGTGCTTTTTGCCAGTACCGAAAGCCATCGAACGGCTTGCATCAATATAGATGCGGTTGTGCATCTGGCGCTCGTCAAGGAAAAGCTTTAAATACAGTTTATCGAAACGGGCGTAGGCGTTCCAGTCAATCTTTGTAATGTCGTCGCCCTCTACGTAATCGCGGTAGTCAGAAAATTCGCACGAAGAACCGTAGGTCTTTGCGCGGTGATTGCCGCCGAAAAGACCCGCTACGTTATTTTTTATTAACATCTGCAGCCTTTCAATCTGTTGCAGAAATTCTTCGTTAATAGCGAAATTCTTCATAAGTTACTTTGAAAGTTTTTTGTTTTCCTCTATAAGAAGTTTAATTACGTCGTCAATATTCAGTTTGTCGTTGACAGCGTTGTAGTTGATTTTAATTCTGTGCCTCAAAACGGGAGCGGCAAGCGCGTCTATATCTTCGTAAGCGACGTTATAATTGCCGTTCATAAGCGCGCGTACCTTTGCGCTTGTTATAAGCGCCTGCGCCGCTCGGGGTGAAGCGCCGCATTTAAGGTACTTTTTCGCCGCCGCGCAAGAGCTTTCAAGCTCGGGGTGGGTGTTTGAAATAAGGTTTACCGCGTAGCGCATTACGCCGTCGATTACGGGTACCGTCTTTGCAAGCTCGCGCATTTCAAGAATAGTTTTGCCGTCCACTACCGCCTGCGCGTTTTCGTCAAGGGTAATCTGGGTCATATTAACTATATCCACAAGCTCGTCGGAGCTGGGGAACTGCATTATGAGCTTGAACATAAATCTGTCCATCTGCGCTTCGGGCAGAGGGTAGGTTCCGTCCTGCTCTATGGGGTTTTCGGTAGCGAGTACGAAAAAGGGTTCCGCCATTTTATAAATGTCGTTCTGCACTGTGATTTTATGCTCCTGCATAACTTCGAGCATTGCCGACTGCGTTTTGGGCGTTGCGCGGTTTATTTCGTCCGCAAGCACTAGGTTTGCGAAAATGGGTCCCTTTCTGAACACCGTTTTCATTTTGCCCGCCGCATCCTTTTCGATTACGTTAGTACCGGTAACGTCGGAAGGCATTAAATCGGGTGTAAACTGAATGCGCGAGAAGGGCAAACTTAACGTCTTGCCCAGCGAGCGCACAAGTCTCGTTTTACCTACGCCGGGGACGCCTTCTAAAAGTACGTTTCCGCCCGCGATTATCGCGGTTATAACGTTGTCGACAATCTCTTCCTGTCCGACAACGTCTTTACGGATCTCATTCTTGATTTTTTCAATCGACTGACTGAATGACTTTACCTTTGCTAAATTTCCGCTTTCTACCGTTTTGTTTTCCATTTTAGTTATCCTTAATTATTTTTGTCGTCATCTTTATTTTCGATGCCGCTCATTAACATGTCAAAATAGTTGGTTAAAATATTTGCAATATCTTCAGGAATATCCCCCTCGATTATCTGACCCAGCACGCGCGAATAGTAGTCGTTTATAACCTCGCCGTAGCTGACGTAGCCCTTTTCGGGATCATAGATTATATCGTCGCTACCGTATTTCATTTCGCCTTTGCCAATACCGCCCGAACCGTTAGGGTCCTTATTGTCGGGATCTTCCGGGTCGTCTCCTCCGCCGTTGGGTTTTTCAATATCAAGAACTATCGTCGGAACGGGGGTTGTAAATATACCCGACAGCCGTTCCCTTATAAATTCGTCCATAAGGTAGTCGTAAGACTGTAAATACAGGAAAAATGGAAGCGAATTTGCAAGGGGTCTGAACGCGTTGGATTCCAGCATATTGTAAACGTAGTTATCCGTACGCCCTTCAAGCGCGGCCGTTTCAGCAATTCCCGAAACGAAACTCGTAAGCGACGTATATAAACCGTCACCGGCGTCCGAACCAGCCTTTTGCAAAAGTTCGTCAAGTCCGTTCTTGTATTCTTTAAGCTGCGTCATAAGCCCGTCGGCTTGCGTAACAGTCTTATAATGGTTTAAAAGGCTTTCTTCGCCGCTTATAAGATACAGTCTGCACAGGCTGTCGATATCCGCTTCAAGGTCTTTCGCGCGGGCTACCACTGCGTCGTATGAATTGATTTTTACAATTCCCTTGTACGCCTTTACCGATTCGACTATGGTATCCGAAAGAGGTTCGTAAACTTCGGAAGTTACAAGCTGCTTACAGATTGCAGCGTATGAATTACCGGTAATTATAACCTCGTCCACCGCAAGGACCGTTGATAAAAACACGGTTTGAAATGTTATCTGCGGTATGCCCGCAATCAGCGAATCATAAAAGCCGTCAAGTATTTCAATCGTTCTCTGTTTCACTTCGTCGTCAAGCTCGCACTGCTCGACTCCCGCGATAACTTCTTTAAGCGAGCTTAACTGCCACTCGGTTACATTGTAATTTTCAGCGGCGCCGCTTTCCTCGGGGTATCTGTCAGGAACAAACACCGCGGTAACGAAAACCGCAAGCGCGATGACGGGGATTAAAATATACTGCCAAAGTTTTTTAAAGTCGGGTTTTTTCCCGGGGAGATTTTCAAGCTTTGATCCTGCGTCCTCCCTCTGAAGCTGCGCAATATCGCCGCCGTCGTCCTTGAAAGCAACCATCGTTTCCACCCTCTCGCGAAGAGCGTACTCTTTATCAAGCTTTCTTGCGACTTTTAAATCGGTCGGGCGCAAAAAAGGAAAAACTATTCCGAAGCAGACGCAGGCAACGCACACGCCTATCAGGGCGTAATAGCCGCCGTGAATCGGAATGCCCGCAAGCTTCAGCGAAAGCAGGACCGCACCTACTGCAAAAAGACCGGCCGAAACTCCGCATATTAAACTCTTGATTATAGAATAAATCAGGAATTTCTTTTTTAATTTTTTAAATCCTGCGTCCATTTTTTAATTTGCCAAATTTATACATTTAAAATGCATAAAGATAATATTATTGCATTATTATTCATTTTATCATATATTTTACACGATTGCAAGTAATTTCCGTTACTGTTTTATACCGCCCTAACCAAATTCAGGAAATAGTGATAGCAACTAACAAATAATATAAATAACTCACAGTACTTCCCCTATTATATATTAAAAAACGCCGCGCGGACTTAAAAGTCTGCGCGGACGCATCTGTATACTTTTATAAATTTATTTACGCTACTATCGTTCCGCCGGCTCCGCCTATCATTGCGATAAACCCTATGCCGTAAACTACGCCGAGAATAATTGATATCACACAACTAACTGCGCCTACTCCAATAGCGACAGAGGAGATAATTATACCCGCCTTGGAAAAGGTTTTGCTCTTCTGATCTTCTTCAGCTAACGCCGCTTTATAGGCAATACAGCTTAAAACAAGTCCTACGATACTGCTTATAAACGAGAAGATAAATCCCAAGAGCGCCATCAGACTCATTTCGCCGCTCTTTTTGTCGGGCGACTGCTTGGCGTAATAATCATCCGTAGCGCAACCGCAACCGGTACAAATTACCGCGTCGTCGGCGAGTTCTTTTCCGCACGATTTACAATATTTCATATTCTGCCTCCAATTTTTAATCAGATTAATTGCAAGTCTTTTTACTATCCGCTAGCTTTAAGACTTAGTTCATATTTATATTAACAATTTTTATTGAAGTTGTCAAGATAACGAGACCGGTAAATATTAAAACTATAAAAGGTTTCCGACTTTATTAATTTTACATTAATATTCCGGTTTTACAGACGCCGCCGTCCGTTTGCCGATTCGCGCGGTTTATGACGGCAAGCGTAAAACGGTTTTTAATATTTGCAACTCGTCTTCAGTAAGTCCGTCTTTACTTACGGTAAAAGCCTGCGCCGCAGTTATGTAAACAAAAAAATAACTCTTTGCATTTTTAACTTTCGATATCTGTGAATTGTAAAATTTTGCCGTAGCAACGACTTCACCGCTTGAAAACTCTTTAAAAGTAAAGTAATCGGCAAAAAATTCGTACTCGTACACCTTCGGCGCTGTTCGGGCATTTTGCAACACTCTGTTCAGCTGAACTTTAAGCAGTATACCTAAAACCACGTCAGCCGCAAACAAAACCAAAAAGAGCAAAAGTATAGTCTCGTCAATATTCAGGATAAAGAAAGACAAAATATACAAAACCAAAACGATACAAAAGCCGATAGGTCCGATTATAAGCGCTATTAAAGAGAAAATTCTAAAATATGCCGAAAGCTCTTTCTGTATTTTTTCGTCGATTACAGTGCGAACTTTCACCGTTCCGTTTTCAGTTATCATAACTACCTCCCTGATAAGGTACTGAAATTATATCACCTGCACAAAATTTTTTCAACCGTAAAATATACAGGCGGCGCGTTTTGCGCCGCCTTAACTATTTATTTCTTTTTTGCCAACGCGCATATAAGCGTTTCGCCGTACCAGAATGATTGGTTGCCGAACAATTCCTGAAGCTGTTCGAGCGCGTAATCCATCCAGCCGAGATCGGATTTTAAAGAAACGTTGTACGGATCGCTTTCGAGAGCTTTTGCAAAATACATTCTACGCATACCGAATCTTTCCGTAAAAATCAACTGCCGCTCGTCGAAGTCGCAGCCGCTCAAATTGCGGAACCACCCGAAAGTTTTGATGTCCCTGTAACCCGTTGTGTACAGATAGTAATACAGTTTTCTGCCTAGCGTTCTGTTAGACGCGCCCGGAGAATTTTTGTACTTTTCGTTTATCTTTTCGATAAGCCCGTTATCCCCCTCGGCGATGAAGCTACCGTCGTCGGAATTGCGGAATATCACGTAACCGTCGTCGTCGAGGAACTCGCGGATACCCCTCAAAAGCTTTACGGGGTCTTTTAGGTGCTGCAGAAGGTATGCACCGAAAATAAGGTCGAAGGACGGGATATTGTATTTGTTCATAAGCTCGCGCAGTTTTTGTTTGTAATCGACCGCCTCTAAATCGAGCGTTTCATAGACAAACCTGCTGTCCGAGTTGAGTTCGCGCGCCTTAGTCACGACGTTTTCGCTAATATCGACGCCGAGTATAAACGCGCTGTCCCACGTGGCAAAGCGGTCTCTGCCAACGAAGCCGTACGCGCACCCGATGTCTAAAACGTAAAGCTTCTTTTTGCCCTCGCCGAGTTTTTCGTACGCTTCGTTTACCGCAGGCATGTCCGCCTGTCTCAAATTGCGTCCCTGTATTCTCAAACGTTCAAGCTCGCCGGCAGAGTCGGAGCTGTATGCGGAAGCGTACTTGGAATTGTCGTAGCTGAGCCGCGCAGTCTGCTCCGCTTTTTGCGGTTCGTATTTTGAAAGTGCTTTATATACGAAGTCGGCGACCTCTTCCACACTGTTTTTCTGAACGTCGAATGACTGAAAGTGCCGTATTGCACGCGGCATATCCGATACGGCTATACCGTCAAGATATGTAATAATCGAGCCGGTCTTTATTCCGGCAAGCAAATCCTGCTGGAAGGTACTCCACTCGTACTTGACCCAGGGCGATTCCAGATACTCCTTCCGCGTGCCTATAACTATAACTATGCGGCACTCGTCGAGAGCGACGTCTATCGCGTCCTTATACGCGGCTTCGCCGAAGTCCAAAAGGCTTTTATTGCTGAAAAATACGTCGACTCCCTTTTTCATAAGGGCTTTGTAAAGCTGCTCGCCGAGAGCTTTATCTGCAGTCGGCTGACCGTTGTCCGTATTCTTGAAAGATATAAATACTTGAGATGCCATAGGTCAACTCCCTAAAAAATGACATTTTATCTTATTTTTTTCATTATACTGCAATAAACAGAAAATAGCAACGATTTGTTATATTTTAATATTCTTTTCTTCAGGCTGTTTACCGCCAAAATTAAATACGGCGGCAACCAAAGTTGCCGCCGTATGGTGCGGATAACAGGAGTTGCGCTTTGAGCAGCGCGCACGGTAAACAGCCCGTCAGGGCTGTTTATTCGGCGGTAGAGTCCGCCGAACTGCGCAAATTGAATTTGCTTGCCTCCCCTCAACTCTGTTATATCCGCCCCGGAGAAATACGGCGGCAACCAAAGTTGCCGCCGTATGGTGCGGATAACAGGAGTTGAACCTGCACGGTTGCCCACAGGATTCTAAGTCCTGCGCGTCTGCCAATTCCGCCATATCCGCATTTTTATTTATTGTAATTTAACAAGGTTTAATTGTCAATAAATTTCCGCTTTTAATAAATAATACCAAATCCGCGAGGGTATAAATAGGCAAAAACTCCTCAAAATAGAATTGACGGAGGACAGTTATGGATTTTGACCAGACTAAAACTTACAAAAATCTTGCAAGAAGTTTTGCAGGTGAATCGCAGGCGGGAATGCGCTATCAGCTGATAGCGAGAGACGCCAACTCACAGGGTTACGTTACCCTTTCCGACACCGTAAAAGTTCTTGCGAAGAACGAAACGGTACACGCAAGAAGATTTTTTGAGGAACTGAATAAATACGGCAAATTCCTTGACAATATCGATATAGACGCCGGTTATCCCTATCACGGAGGTGATTTGGGCGAAAGCTTACGCTTTGCGGCGGACGACGAACACGAGGAACATTCGCGTATTTATCCCGCCTTTGCAAAAGACGCGGAAGAAGAAGGTTTTAAAGACATTGCCGCACTTTTCAGACTTGTAGCCCAAGTCGAAGTCAGGCACGAAATGATTTTCAGATACCTCCACGAGGCGTTTACGAAAGGCAAGCTTTTTTCCAACGAAACACCCATACTTTACATTTGCAGCGAGTGCGGTTATATGCACACTTCTACAAAGGCTTGGGACGTGTGTCCGCTTTGTAAGTCAAGTCAGGGCGAAGTTGAATTGCACATTCCGTTTCAGAAGGAGAAAATATGAGAAAGACCAACGAAAACAGCAAGCAGTCTTCTACTAAAAACTGCGGCAAGAATTGCGGAAGCAAGACAAGCGGGACGAAGAACAGTGTCAAGAACACGAAAAACTGCAAATAAGACAGTTAAGTTCAAAGACAGCTTTGACCCCAACGGCAGTTACACCGGTACGCCTATGGACGGCGAAAGACCTATCCAGGACGCGGACGATCTGTAACGGTTTTCACTGAAATTTAGTTTTCAGAAATAAAAAAGGCGGCGGACGATTTTATCGTCCGCCGCTCCCTTTATATTTAATTTTAATAGGTAAGCGTCAAATTGATTTCCGCATCCACGCCCACTACCGTTAATTTGTATTTGCCGTCCGGCACGCCGTTAAAATTCAATGCGCCGTCATAGCCACCCTCTGCAAACGTGTAAACGTTACCGCTTTTTATAAGCGCGATTTTACACTTACCGTCAGTGACTGAAAAATTGAGATTTACCGAAGTGTTTTCGCTTACGGTAAAAGATTTGTTTATCGTATATACGCCCGAAAGAGACGAGCAGCTTAATCTGTATACGCCGTTTTCATTCGTTTCAACCGAAGCTATACGCTTGCAACTGGTGCAGGTTGCAATCTTTGCGTCGTCGTTGTAAATTTCTTCATAATCTACGTTAAGTAACCCGCAGCCGGCAAAAGCAATGCAGGCTAACGCGCAGATTACCGCAAACAGGCCTAAAATTGTAAATTTAGATTTTTTCATATTGTACCACTTAATCAAGTTTTTTAATAATTTTTGCCGGGTTGCCGGCTATCACCACGTTCGATGGAAAAGATTTGGTAACCACCGCTCCGCTTCCGACCACCACGTTATCGCCGAGGGTAACCCCGGGATTTATTACCGCCTGACCGCCTATCCAGCAATCATTGCCGATAGTTACGGGCTTGCCGAGTTCAAGTCCGCTTACGCGCGTTTTTCTGTCCAACGGGTGACACGCCGTGTAAATTCCCGCCTGCGGCGCGATAAGGCAGTTATCGCCTATTTTTACCTTGCAGACGTCGAGAATACATACGCCGTAGTTGGTATAAAAGTTTTCGCCGACTTCTATATTGCTGCCGTAGTCGCAGCAGAAGCCCTGCGAAAGATGTACGTTTTTACCCGTTTTGCCGAGTAGCTTTTTGGCAAGTTCGCTCCGCTCCTCGTCGGTCAGTCTGAAATCCATTAATTTGGAACAAAGCTCAACCGCTCTCGCGTGTCCTGCTTTAAGCTCTTTATCAGACGCGTCGTACAGCTCGCCGGCAAGCATTTTTTCTTTTTCTGTCATTATATAAGTCCCTCTATAAATTCTTCGGGGTTGAATTTTTCGATATCTTCGAGTTTTTCGCCCGTGCCGACGAACGCTACGGGAATACACAGTTCGCCGCAGAGAGATACGACAAAGCCGCCCTTTGCCGAACTGTCGAGCTTGGTCAGAACAATTCCGTCAAGCTCCACCGCCTCGTCAAAGACCTGCGCTTGGTTTATAGCGTTGCCGCCTGTTGTCGCGTCAAGAATTAAAAGCTTGTAAAAGTTTGCCTGCGGACATTCGCGCTCGACTACGCGCGACATCTTTTTAAGCTCTTCCATAAGGTTGGCTTTCACATGCAGTCTGCCGGCGGTGTCGATAATTACGACGTCGGTACCCTTCGCCTTTGCGGAAGTCAGCGCGTCGAACACGACCGCTGAAGGGTCGCTGCCTTCCTCGTGCTTGACGATACGCACTTTGGCGCGCTCCGCCCATACGGTTAACTGGTCGGCAGCAGCCGCGCGGAAGGTATCCGCCGCCGCAACGGTAACGCTCTTTTTCTGACTTAAAAAGTAGTTGGCAAGTTTGCCTACCGTCGTCGTCTTGCCGACGCCGTTTACGCCCACGAGCATAATAACCGCGGGGTATTTGACGTCAAGCTCTTCCGCTTCGGTCAGCTTTTCTTCCAAAACGTCCTTTAATAGGTCGGTTACGAATTCTTTGTCTTTCAGCTTTTCCTTTTTTGCTTCAAGGCGTATTTCCTCGACGACGTCCTCCGCGGTTGTCACCGAAATGTCCGCGGAAATTAAAATCTCTTCAAGCTCTTCGTAAAAGTCGTCGCCGATTTTGTTTTTCGAAAAGAGGTTTGAAAGCGCGTTTGCAAGCCCTTCCCTCGTCTTTTTCAGCGCGTTTTTAAGTTTTGAAAAAAATCCCATGTTACCTCCTCACGAAAATTATTTTTTAAGATGCAAAAATAATTTTCCGTGATTTGAGGGCGCTGCCCTCTTTGCGCGATTGCTGATGCACACAGATATTTTAATCGCGCAAATTCACCTGCCGAGGCGCAGGTATGCGCAACTCGTGTGCGCGGCGTAAAAGCGCGGTTTTGCTTGCGCCGTTTATTATTTTATAGTTTTATTACATAACGGTGTCGCCGCCGAGCCGTGACTCAACTTCGGACAGCTTGACCGAAACTATCTTTGAAACGCCCTTTTCCTCCATAGTAACGCCGAACAGAATATCCGCGTTTTCCATAGTCGGCTTTCTGTGCGTGATTACTATAAACTGGGTCTGGGTTGCAAATTTCTTTAAGTATTTTGCGTATCTTGCAACGTTCGCTTCGTCCAGCGCCGCCTCGATTTCGTCCAGTACGCAGAAAGGCATGGGACGCATACCGATAATAGCGAACAAAATTGCAATAGCTGTAAGCGCGCGTTCGCCGCCTGAAAGCAGTGAAATTTTAGTCAGCTTTTTGCCGGGAGGGCAAGCGACTATTTCAATACCTGCGTTAAGGGGATCGTCGCAGTCGGTGTAGTCAAGCTGCAATTCCGCCTTGCCGCCTCCGAAAAGCTCCTTAAAGGTCTTTTTGAAGTTTTCGTTTATGGTGTTGAAGCCGGCGTCGAATATTTTGAGCATCTCCGCGCGGATATCGTCAAGCGCGGAAGTAAGGTCCGAAATAGCCTTTTCGAGATCCTCTTTTTCTGCGGTCATTTTTTCGTAGCGCTGCGAAAGTTCGTCGTACTCTTCAACCGCGTTGTGGTTGACAGGTCCCAGCATGGTAATCTGTCTCTTTAAATTTGCGATAGTAGCCGTTGCCGTGGATGCGTCGTAGTCGTCAACCTTATATTTAAGGCAGCCCTCGTAGTCCTCGCCGTACTCTTCGGAAATACGCTGTTGCAGGTATTCCAGTTCGGAATCGATTTTTTGCAGGGCAAGCTCTATGTGCGACTGCTTTTTGGTAAGCTCTTCCTTTTCTTTGTAGACGTTCAGCCTGTCGCTGTCGTACTGCATCATCTTGCGGTTAAGCTCTTCCTTGCGCGCCTGATTTTCGGAAACCTGTCTGTTTAAATCCTCGACTACTTCCTGCTCTTCCTTTGAAAGAGCCGCCTGCTGCGCCTGCTTGGTGAATGACTGCATTTCCTCTTCTATGCGTGGAATGCTTGCCTTGGTACTTTCCAGCCTTTCAGAGAGCTGCTCCCTTTCGGAATTGAGTCTTTCAATATTTTCCGCGCCCGATTTTACCGCGCTTTCCAAAGCCGCTATTTCAACGAGAATAGAATTCAGCTTGTCGGCTTTTTCGTTGCGCTCGGCGGTAAGTTTATCGTACTGCGCGCTCATATCGTTGATTGCGGACGAGGCTTTATCCGACTGCTCGGACAAATCGCTTGCGCCCTTTGAAACGCCGCTGTACTCGCTGTCGAGGTTTGAAAGTCTGTCCTCCAGAGCCTGCAACGACTGACCGTACGCCGCGTACTCGCTTTCGGCGGAAGTTACGCGCTGCATCAAAGAGGACTGTTTTTCGTTGAGCGCGGAAAGCTCTACCCTTGCGTCCTGCAAACGGTTGATAAGCTCCTGCTGCTCGGCGTTTGCCTGCGCCTGCAGGCTTTCAAGCTCTTTGCGCTTTACTTCCGCGCGGCTTAACGCGCTCTTCTTGCTTTCGATGCCCTCTTCTATTTCCTTCATGCGCCTTTCGTTTGCAAGAAGGTTACCGGCAATTTCGCGCTTGGAGCCGCCCGTCATCGAACCCGACGTTGCGATTACGTCGCCGTCCAGAGTTACTATTTTAAAAGCCCTCGGATAGCGGCGCGCAATCTGCGTTGCGTTTGAAATGTTGTCTACAATTAAAGTATTGCCCAAAAGGTGGTGAATTACGTTTTCGAACTTTTTGTTGAATTTTACTAAATTGATGGCAAAGCCTATCGCGCCCTTGTCGTGCGCGGCAGACTTAATTTCGTTGTTTTCCACCTTGGGTCTCAACGCCTCTATGGGCAGGAAGGTAACCTGACCCATGCGGTTATGCTTTAAGTACTCGATTAAAAATCTCGCGTCGTCGCGCGTTTTCGTGATTACGTTCTGCATTGCGCCGCCGAACGCCGTTTCGATAGCGACCTCGTACTCGCTTTCGCAGCTTACTACGTCGGCGATAAGTCCCTCAATTTTGCCCGAAACTTCGTTGTCCGTTTTGGCGTTATTCAAAAGCTTTCTGACCGAATAGATATATCCTTCGAACCTGTCGCGGAGCGCCTGATATGTTGTCAAACTGTCGTTTAAGCTCACAATCTGCGCCTGCGTATCGTATACCTGACGGATTAAAAGCTGAATTTTTTCGTCGCATTCGCGCGTCTTTGCTTCGGCTTGCTCCAAAAGGGTATTTTCGTTGCCCAGAAGCTCGGATAAAACTTTTCCGCGTTCAAAGCTTTGGTCGTACTCGCCGCGGAGGTTATCGCGCCTCTCGCGGATTTTTTCCATATCGCGCTGAATTTCGCCCAGACGCTCTTTTAAAAGTTTTTTCTGCGCCGAAAGCGAACCCATATTCTGACGCATATCCGAAAGGTCTTTGAACGTGTCCAGAACCTTTTTTCTGTGTTCGCCGGTCATATATTCGTAGTCGGCAATCTTTTTGGAAAGCTCTTCAATTTCCGCGCGGAACCCGTTGGTCTGCAGACGCAGTCCTTCAAGCCTTTCGCCGTTTCTCTGTCCGTAAGCTTCGGCGCGGCGGATTTCCTTGTCAATATCGTCGATACGCTTTGTGGATACCAGGATATCGTTTTGCGCGGACGCAAGCTTTTCCCTGACCGAGCTTGCCTTTTCAAACAAAAGCTGCGATTTTCCGCTCTTCTTTTCGATGCCGACTTCGTAGCGGCGCAGTCTTTCGTATAAGTCGTTGAGTTCCGCGTCCGCTGCCGCCAGCTCGTCGCGGCGTGTCTGGTACTCGCTTAAAAGCTGTTCGGAAAGGGCGGTGACTTCCTCTATTCTCTTATTTATTTTTTCCGCTTTCGCGTTTAAATTGTCTCTCTCGCCCGCTGCGCCGTCGTGGCGGACTATGTACAAATTCATTTCGTGGTGGCGGAGCTGGGTGTATAGTTCTCTGTACTTCAACGCGTTTTCCGAAGCCTTTTTCAAAGGTCCTATCTGCCTCTCCACTTCCTGCATACGCTGCGCAAACACGAAAAGGTTGTCCTTTGAAGCGTTAAGCTTTCTTTCCGCGTCAGCCTTTCTATCCTTGAAAACGACTATGCCCGTCGCTTCCTCGAAAATGGAACGTCTGTCCTCGGGCTTGGCGTTCATAATCTGCTCTATTCTGCCCTGACCGATAATGGAATAACCCTCTTTCGCCGCGCCTGCGCCGTGCAGAAGTCCGGTTAAGACTTTCATACGCGAGGGCTGCTTATTTAAAAGGTATTCGCTGTCGCCATCGCGGTATAATCGTCTTGTCATTTCGACTTCGTCGCAGTCAATGTCGAACATACGCTGCGTATTGTCAAAGGTCAGCGTTACCTCGCAGAAAGACATCTGTCTTCTCGCTTCGGTACCGCCGAAGATGACGTCCATCATCTGCGAGCCGCGCATCATTTTAGCCGACTGTTCGCCGAGAACCCAGCGGATAGCGTCGGCAACGTTGGATTTGCCGCAGCCGTTGGGTCCGACTATACAGGTTACGCCCTCGCCGAGGGGTACGGTCGTTTTGTCCGCAAAGGACTTGAATCCTACTAATTGTATCTGTTTAAATGTAATCATATTTTACCGTTAAGTTTGTTCAGGCGTTCAAGCGCGGCTTGCGCCGTACGCTGTTCGGCGGCTTTTATGCAGTCCGCCTCCGCCGTGAATATTTCTCCGAAAAGGTTTAGTGTGGTTTTGTATCTGTGTTTTTGCGGCGTGCCTATATCCTCGCTTTCGTAAGTCGGAGGTGGGTTGCCGCGCGCTTGAAGCATTTCCTGTAATTTACCCTTGAAGTTTTCAAGGTCGGGCTTGCTTTTGTTGAAGTCGAGGGTGGAAAGCGCAAACTTTTTCGCCTGTTCCATTCCGCCGTCTAAATATATTGCGGCAACCATAGCTTCGTAAACCGAAGGCACCGCCTTTTTGTTAGCCGTATCGCTTTTGCTGCGTATCAGAAAATTGTCAAGACCCAGCTTTCTCGAAACCTTGTCGAGCGCCGCGTCCGAAACGAGAATTTTTCTTCTGTCGGTCATTTCGCCCTCGGTTCCGCCCTCCGCGTAAATGAGTTCGGACACGATAAATTCCAGAATTGCGTCGCCGAAAAATTCAAGCTGCTGGTTATTCTCTCCCGAAGCCGAAGGCAGTGTAAGCGCGAGCCGCAAAAGGTCTTTATTCTTAAAGGTGTAGCCCAGCGCCTTTTCCGCGTCACTCGCCGACATTTAATATCTCCGATAACTCTTCAATGCCGCTGCTTTCCAAAAGCTGTTCTATTGCCGGTATAAGCGCGTTGCGGTGTACTTTTGCCGCGTTAGCGATAGATGCGGCGATAGTTTCGGGCTTGGACGAGCCGTGGCTTTTAATGACCGGCTTTTTCAAGCCCAGTAAAAGCGCGCCGCCTACCTTTTCGAAATCGAGCTGTCCGCGCATACGCTTTATCGCTTTGCGCATAAACAGATACCCGATCTTTGAAGAGAGCGTGGAGGAAAATTCCTTCTTCATTACGCCGAGGATAAGTTTTGCGCAGCCCTCCATCGATTTTAACGCTACGTTGCCCGAAAAACCGTCCGCAACCACCACGTCGAAGTCGCCCAGCATAATGTCGCGTCCCTCCGCGTTGCCTGTAAAATTTATTCCCTTTAACTGCTTTAAACACTGATAGGTCTGCTGTCTCAACGGGTCGCCCTTGTGTTCTTCCGAGCCGTTGTTTAAAAGTCCCACTCTGGGGTTTTCGATGCCGAAGCCCGCTTTCGCGTAAGCCGAGGCTAAAATTGCAAACTGGCACAGCATTTCTATCTTACACTCCGCGTTTGCGCCGCAGTCGTTTAAAAGGGTAAACCCTCCGCGCGAGTTGGGTATCGCGCCGCAGAGCGCCGGACGCTTAACTCCGCGTATTCTGCCTAAAATAAGCTGACCGCCGGCAATCATCGCGCCGGTAGAACCTGCGGAAACGAGCGCGCATATATCCTCTTCCTTTTTCAGCATCCAGTAGCCCTGAATTAGCGACGAGCCTTTTTTGCGCACCGCCTCGGTGGGAATATCGTTCATATCGATAACGTCGGGGCAGTCCACTATTTCAAAACGCGATTTATCGTAATTATGCTTGTCGAGTTCCGCCTGAACGGCGTCCTTTCTGCCCGTCAGGATAATATAAAGTTCTTTATCCGCCTGCGAGGCAAGAACCGCGCCCGCGACCGTAGCCTGCGGAGCGTTGTCGCCGCCCATTGCATCCACTAATATTTTAATCATTCCTACTCCTGATAATTTACCACGGAATATTATAGCATACTCATTTTAAAAAGACAAATAAAAAAAGCAAGGAAGAGCAAACCTTTCGGTCCGCTCTTCCCCGTTGGATATGCACTCCCTCTTGCGTAGTCTGTCAACCTCGAATATATTTTAGCAAATCAAAACAGGTTTGCGCTAATTTCCCCAAAATAGGGGAAAAGTTTTTAGCGCCGCCACTTTTTGTCATTTCAAGCGTAGCCGAGAAATCTTTATTTTTCGTCCTATTATAAAAAAGATTTCTCCGCGCGCTTCGCAATGATAATGCTATTATAACATCTAAAATTTATTTGTGTGTTATATACCTAAATAGGTACAAACAAAATTAAAGGCTTCCTTGGGGAAACTCCGCGAAGCTTGCGTAGCGGTGATGAGGTTATACCTCACCCGTCCGCTCACTTCGTTCGCGTCCACCCTCCCCAAGGAGGGCTTTTGATTATTGAGCATTTTCAGCAATACCGTCACCCGTTTCCGGTTGGGAAAGGGTGACTTTTTTTATGGGAGCGTATTTGTCGCGGCGGAGAACTTTCCTCTTTATGACCACGCCTTTTCGGGTTACCGTTAAATACCCCTCGCTCTCCGTTCCGTCCCTGCCGTCCTTGACGAGGGCGCTGTCCTCCGTTACCTCTTCGGGCGCGGGAATGACTCCCGTCACCTGCGACTCGTAAAAATACTCGTTGCCGTCGCTCCTGCCGTAAACGTCGAACGCGACGAAATTTTTGCCCGTGCGCGCGCGGATATACAAATTTGCCTCGGTCGCGTTTTTGAATTTTAGGTCAAAATAACTTCCGCTGACCATCGCGTCGAATGACGGCGGAACGTAACTCACCGACAGCGAATGAGGGTGATATTCCTCGATATCGCAGCCGCATAAAAGAGCCGCGTTGTAAAGGGTCGTGCTGACCTGACATACGCCGCCGCCCACGCCCTCGACAAATTCGCCCTTTTCGATAATCTTTGCGGACTGAAAGCCCCTCTCCGCCGTGCGCTCGCCAACCGTTTTGTTAAACGAAAAAGTTTCGCCGCCCTTTATTATACTGCCGTTTATCTTTTCGGCGGCAAGGCGGATATTGTGCGAGCGGGGCGCATTTTCGCCGTCGAAATAAGTCACGAACGAGGACAAAAGGCGCGTGTCGCTTTTTACCTGTTGTAAAGTCGTTTTCCGCTTTACGGTTTCGGTCTTTACATTAACCTGTTCAAAACCGCCGCCCAGAGAAGCTTTTATATCGTTTAAAAGTTTTGTCCTGTCCGCCTTGCAGCCGTCAGCGCCGGCGCAATAGGTAAACGGCGTACCGTACGCGTTGAATTGTGCGTAAGGCTCAACCGTCTGCGCGCTTTCGTTATCGCAGATTATGTCGGCGATTTCAGAAAGTCCGTTCAGGTAATAGCTTACCTGCGCCGTGTAGCTTCCGCCCTTTTTCGCTCCCTTTATAAGTTTTTGCAAATCGTCCTTATATCCTATTTCGGGGTAAATAAAGCGGTATTCGTTTTTGCCGCGTATTACAAGAGTTTTGGTTTTCAGCTCTTCGACTATGCTTTCCCGAATTAGCGCCGCCGCCTGATTGCGCGGTTTGCCGCCGACGTCTATTCCGTTTATCCGAACGCGCGACGGTACGCGGCTTATAAAGCCGCAGCATAAAAAAATTAAGCCCGCCGAAAAGGCGAGCGTTAATATAAGGATATTAAATTTAGTAATTATCTTTTTCAAACGTGAAGTTTTTCCGCAAGGGACTTATCCGCGTAGAATACGGGGCTGCCGATTTTTCTGTTTCCGCCGAAAAAGTGGGTATCTGAACCGCCCGTAACCAAAAGGCGCAAATCTCTTGCCGTCTCCTTATAGTATGCCGTCTCCCTATCAGTATGCGCAGGATACGCCGCTTCTATGCCGCCCAGTCCGCATACCTTCATACTTTTAATAAGCTTTAAAAGCCCGTCCGCCGGCATATCAATTCTGCCCGGGTGCGCCAGAGACGAAAAACCGCCGCAAGCCGCTATTACCTCAACCGCCTCTTCGGGCGAGGGACGGCATAAATTGGAAAACGCGCATTTGCCCCAGGCGAGGTAGTTCAAAAATACCGCGTTTGCGTTGCCGCCGCAATAGCCTTTTAAAGCGACCGCGCGCGAAATATGCATAGCGTGTACCGGCGAGAGCTGACTTTTTCTGTAAGCGAGTATTTCCTCCACCGTGATATTTACAGAATTTTTATTGAGCTTGCTGACTATATCTTCGCAGCGAGTAAGCGCGCCGTCGTAAAGCCGTTTTAAAAACTCCGCAAATTCGGGTTTTTTATCGTCTATGTTATAACCGAGGGTGTGAATTTTTACCTCTCCGGCGTAAGCCGAGACCTCTATCGCCTTTACGGTTTTTATTCCATTATCATTACATAATGCGGAAACTTCGGGGTAGGCGAGCGCGCAGTCGTGGTCGGTCACGGCGATAAGTCCGACTCCGTTTTTTTTGGCGGCGGCAACGATTTCTCCGGGAGATAAAAGTCCGTCAGAGTAATAAGAGTGAATATGCAAATCCGCCCTCACTGCTTTATTTTGCCTCCCTCCACCTTTATTTTATGGGTTTCCTTGCCGTACAGCACGCGCTCGGCGTGGGTGCAGGTTAAAATGGTCTGCAAGCCCAGAGTACGGCCGACAAGCTTTTTTCTTCTGGGCAGGTCAAGCTCGCTCATAACGTCGTCCAGAATGAGTACCGGATACTCGCCCGAAAGCTTTTTGAAAATTTCCACTTCCGCAAGCTTTACGGCAAGCGCCGCAGTCCTCGTCTGACCCTGCGAGGCGAAATTCTTCGCGTCGGCTCCGTCGATTAAAATATCCAGATCGTCCCTGTGCGGACCGGACGCGGTAAAGCCCAAACGTATATCCCTGTCGTAGTTTGCGGAAAGTTCCGAAAACAGTCTTTCGGAAAGCTGCTTTTCGTCGCCCTTATACTTCTTTTCGGGGCTGACTTCAAGCTTTTCCGCGCCGTCCGTCAAATACGAGTGAATTTCGGCGGCGACCGGCGATAACATTCCGATAAACTCCGCGCGTTTGGAAGCGATTACCGCCGCGTATTTACAGAGCTGTTCGTCCCAGACGGGGAGCGTTTCGTACACAAGCGAGAGATCCCTGTTCTTTAAAAGGTTGTTGCGCTGTTCAAGAATTTTATTGTACCTCGAAAGCGCGACGAAGTAGGGTCTTGAAAGCTGGGATATGGAAACGTTTAAAAATCTGCGTCTTTCGTCGGGACCGTCCTGAATTAAGCGAAGCTCGTGCGGCGAAAAGAACACGCTGTAAATATTTCCCAGAATATCCGCGTTGCGCGTAATTTTGTTGCCGTTCAGCTTTACCTCTCTGCCGCTCTCGGTAATTTTTGCGGATATTTCTATTTCGCCGTACGCTCCCTCGGCAAGGGCTGAAATTTCGGCGCAGTCGCAGCCGTGGCGTATAAGCTGCTTTTCGCGCCTTGATCGGGGCGACGTTCCCGTGCAGAGGTAAAACACCGCCTCCGCGCAGTTCGTCTTGCCCTGCGCGTTTTTGCCGAATAGAACGTTAAGCCCCTCGCCGAAGGTTATACTTTCGTTTTCGTAATTTCTGAAATTTTTTAATTTTAAATTTTTTATCCGCATTTATCTCAAAAACACTTTATTTTAATCGCAATTTGTATTATAATTAGTTTGCGGCTTGTCCGCTGTTACTATTATAACAAAGATTTTTTAAAATTCAAAGGATTAACGGCTTTATTATGGCAGAAAAGGGGAATTTCGACTTTTTATACAATCCCATCAAGGAAAAGATGCAGGAACTCGTGTCGCATATCAACTACACGACCTATATCGAAAAACTGGTACCCGTTGATATTGACGGCAGATTTATAGTGCTTGAAACCCCTACCGAAAGTTTTGCCAGACACATTACCGGCACTCTTGCGGAAAAGATGCGCGAAGCGATTATAAAAGCCGACGTGGGTCTTACCGATTTCAGACTTAAAGTGGAAGGCAGCGACGGCTGGGCTTACAACGCGCCCGACGACGGCGGCTACACTCCCCCCGCCAACGTCGACCCCAAATTCACCTTCGACAGCTTCGTAGTAGGTAAAAACAACGAATTCGTTCACGCGGCGGCGTTGTCGGTCGCAAACGACCCTGCCGGCACTTACAACCCCCTGTTTATTTACGGCGGCACCGGTCTCGGCAAAACCCACTTGATTCAGGCTATCGCGAACAAGGTCATTAAGGAAAAACCCAACCTCAAAGTAATTTACGTCACCTGCGAGCAGTTCGTAAACGAAATTATCGACACAATGTTCACGAGCCGCGGTCCCGACGCAAGGGATAAGAGCATACGGCTCCGCAACTACTACCGCAACGCGGACGTTCTTATTATCGACGACATACAGTTTATTGAAAACAAAAAGGCTGTTCAGGAAGAATTTTTCCACACCTTCAACGAGTTGGTTTCAAAGGGCAAGCAGATAGTCATCTCCTCCGACCACCATCCGAAAGAGCTGACCGCCCTCGAAGAGAGGCTGCGCACCCGTTTTTCGGGCGGACTTCTGTTCGATATACTCCCCCCCAACTTCGAAACAAAGATTGCAATTTTAAAGCGCAAGTCTTACGAAAAGAAGTGCCTCGTCCCCGACGACGTCTTATACTTCCTTGCGCAGGACTCGGGCGACGACGTAAGAACGCTTGAAGGCAGACTTACAAAAGTAATATTCGCGTCGAAGCTGCACGAAGAGCCGATTTCGGTCGAACTTGCGCGCAGCGCGCTGAACGAAGCGGTTTCGGAAGGCAAGGAAGAAATTACCGCCGACAGCGTAATTTCCGCCGTCACAAGCTTTTACAGAATTTCCAAAAACGATATTCTGGGCAAGAGCAAGAAAAAGGAAATAGTTATCCCCAGGCAGGTTTGCTGCTACTTAATGTGCGAGCTACTGTCCCTCCCCCTCGTCTCAATCGGAAAAGAGCTGGGCGGACGCGACCATACGACTATTTTGTACTCGCGCGACAAGGTTGACGAAATGCTGCGCGTAAACGACAAGATAGCAAAAGACGTCGACGACATTAAAAACATAATCCTCAAAAAATAACGTATTGCCCGATTAAGTCGGGCAATAAAAATATACGGAACAAAATGAAAACTTTTACAGAGGGAAAATTTGATATATGCGTAATCGGCGCGGGACACGCGGGGTGCGAAGCCGCGCTCGTCAGCGCGCGGTTAAACCTTAAAACATGTATGCTGACCTTAAATCTGGACAGCATAGCTTTTATGGCGTGCAATCCCTCTATAGGCGGCACGGGCAAGGGGCATTTAGTGCGTGAAATCGACGCGCTGGGCGGCGAAATGGGCGTAAACGCCGACAAGACCGCAATTCAGATGCGTATGCTGAACGAGGGCAAGGGCGAAGCCGTCCAATCCCTACGATGCCAGTGCGATAAAAACGCCTACCACCGCGAAATGAAGCGTACGATAGAAAACACCGGAAATCTGCGCGTAATTCAGGGCGAGGCGGCGAAAATTCTTACCGAAGACGATAGAGTCACGGGCGTTTTAACCACCTACGGCGGCGTGATAGAGGCAAAGGCGGTTATCGTTGCGACCGGCGTATATCTCAACGCGGAAACGGTTACCGGCGACGTCCGCCAGAAAAGCGGTCCTTCGGGCTTTGCGCCCGCCACCGCGCTCACGCAAAGTCTTGCAGAGCTGGGTTTTAAAATACGCCGTTTTAAAACGGGTACGCCGGCAAGGCTCGACGGCAGAACGGTCGATTTTTCAAAATGCGCCGTGCAGGAAGGCGAAAGCGGCGTTCCTGCGTTCTCGTTTTTAAACGCGCAGCCCGCTGAAAATATTGCGGTGTGCCACCTTGCTTACACGAATAAGGACACGCACGAAGCGATACTCAATAACCTTGACCGCTCCCCTCTTTACAACGGCGATATAAAGTCCGCGGGACCCAGATACTGCCCCTCGATAGAAACAAAGGTCATGCGGTTTGCCGACAAGGAAAGACACCAGATATTTTTGGAACCCGAAGGCGTTGACACCAACGAAATTTACGTTCAGGGAATGTCCTCCTCTATGCCGCACGAAGTGCAACGGCAAATGTACCGCTCGATAGAAGGGCTTGAAAACTGCGACATTATGCGCTACGCCTACGCGATAGAGTACGACTGCATAGACTCGCTCGATTTGTACCCCACTCTGGAATACAAGAAGGTTTCGGGGCTGTATTCGGCAGGGCAGATAAACGGAACTTCCGGCTACGAGGAAGCCGCCGCGCAGGGACTTATTGCGGGCATTAACGCGGCGTTTAAAATTATGAACAAGCCGCCCTTCGTCCTCGGCCGCGACGAGGCGTATATAGGCGTTCTTATAGACGATTTAACCACCAAAGGCACCGAGGAGCCTTACCGCATTATGACCTCGCGCGCGGAATACAGAATAAATTTGAGGCAGGACACGGCGGACTTCCGCCTTACCCCGAAAATTGCGGACACACCACTCTACACCGATAAAAGAAAGCGTTCGTTCGAGAACCGCAAAAAGGCTTTTGAAAGCGCGCTTGAAATTCTGAATAGAAAGATTGAGGACAGAGCCGCCGTTCAGAATTTTATGAACGCAAATAAAATTGAAGGTACCGTTGCGGTAAGTTACGCCGACCTCATACGCCGCGGCGCAAGCCTTGCGGATATTTGCGGTTACTTCGATATACTTAAAAATACGCCTGCGGAAATTTTAAAGTCCGCGGAAGCGACTATTAAGTACGAGGGCTATTTAAAGAAAAACGAACAGCAGATTGAGAAGGCGAAAAAGCTTGAAAAACGGGCTATACCGCCCGATATCGATTACGACGAAATCAAGGGTTTGAGACTGGAAGCGCGCGAGCAGCTTAAACGCGTGCGGCCCCTCACCCTCGGTCAGGCGGGAAGAATTTACGGCGTGAACCCTGCCGACGTAACCGTATTGATAGTCTGGCTTGCAACGAGAAAGTAAAAAGCGCTGCGGAATGAATTTCCGCAACGCTTTTTTATTTAATTTTTAAATCCGCCGAATATATCGCCGCCGCCCGAATTTATAAGCTGAAAATAGGGGTCGTTTGAAAAGTCGCGTTTTTTGGTGTACTCGCCGCCCAGCGCCTCAATCGCAAATTTCAGTTCCTGATACTCGACAAAGGAAATTCCCTCTTCGTCAATTTTATCAAGAAGATATTCAAGCGCGCGCTCGTCGCCGTAGGACGCGAGATAGCTTGCGTGCATGGGCAGATTTTCGGGGTCGCTTCTGAACTCTTTTAAAAGGATATTGAAAACCTCGTCCGAGCGGACTTTGCAACGCGACATTATTTCAAGCATATACTCGCGCTCGCAGCCTTTATTGTAATTTTCCACTGCGCGTCCGACCGCTATATCCGCGTTTTCCTTTATGTAGTCAACGCATCTGTTTTTCAAGTCTTCCGAGCTGTCTTTATCAAGAAGCATTTCAAAATATTTATCCAGAGCCGCTTCGTTTGCGCCTATTAAATTGATGGCGTAGTCGCGCTCTTCCTCGCTACCGTCCAAAAGGGGCAGTAAAAGCTGAACGGCGTTTCTGCTTTCAATCGCGTTGCACAAAAATTCTGAAACGGGAACGCCCTGCTTCAAGTGGGTCGAAAGAGCTTTAACCAGTTCGTTATCGGTCATTTTCGCGTAAAAACCGTTGGGCGTATCGCCGACCGCTTTTATAAAGGTATCGCCGAATTTTTTGTAAAGCGCGGGGATAATATCCTCCCACTCGCTCTCCTTGTGTTTGTCGGCGTTCTTTTTCAGGTACTCGCCCAGCTTTTCGTCAAACATTCCGTCAAAGTCGTAAAGTTTCATAATTCCCCCAAAATGGCAATGATTTTATCTTCGGTAGTTTCAAAAAATTCGCATAAGTTTTTGCGCGTGATATCCGCTTCGGTTATGCCCGATTTATAGTAAATCGCCGCCGAAAGCGCGTTCGCGTTCACAGCGGAAAGCTTTTGCTCGCTCTCCAGTTTTGCGTAAAGTTCTTCCGCGGCTCTTGCAAACGCTTCGCCGTAGTCGCTGTCGATTATCGCGAAATGCGCCGAAAGACAGGCGTACGCTTCGATAAACTGTCTGCGTTTAACCCGACCAAGCTGCAACGCACGGAAGATAACTCTTTTGTAAAGGTTGCAGATAACCACGCCGAAAGCGTTGTCCTCGTTCCGCTCGCCGATGAGGGTCAGAATATGCACTTTAAGCGCGTCGGGTAAAAACGCGTTCAGTAAAAGGTCGCATAAAATTCCGTCTAAACCGGCTTTAACCGCGCACTCCGCGGCAAGGTATTGAAGCTCGCCCGAGGACATATCCGTCTCGTCAAAGCACCAGCGCACGCAGTCGGACAAATCGAGTATGCTGAACAGCTTTTTAGCCTCCGTCTTCGAAAGCTTTGAAAACGCCGCAAGCATCTTCAGACAGTTTTCGCGCTGTTCCTGCGGCAGACGGTAAAAATAGCTCAACTCGGGGATATTGCCGCTGTCCGCTCCCTCTCTCGCCGCCTCGTAAAAATAACGCGCCGTGACAGACTCGGGATAGACGGTCAGAAGCTTGTCGAATGCTGCGAAGCTCTCGTCGAACTTTCCGCAGTTGTAAGCTGAAACCGCCTTGAAATATATTATAGAGCTGTCGTAAAAAAGCTCGCGTTCGAGTTTGCAGAAAAGATTGTACGCCTCCTCGTGCATCTTGTTTTCGCAGCATACGGTGGCAATTTTATATATATCGTCCGTACCAGTAACGTCCAGAGACAGCAGCTTTTTTGCAAGCGCCCTGCTTTCCTCGCTGTTCTTTTGCTCTGTTCTCACCGCCGCAAGTGTTGTTAGCGCCTGAACGTTGTCGGGATATTTTTTCAATATTGCAAGGCACTCCGCTTCCGCCTCGTCGCACTTGTCGCAGATTATGTTGCACATTGCAATGTAATTGCGCGCCGAGCGGTAGCTGTCGTTTTCCTCGTCTACCTTTTCGAACTCTTCAACCGCTTTATCGTAAGCGCCCTGCTTCATCTGCTCTATTCCGTTTGAAATGACGTCCGAATAGTCCGCAAGACTGGGCGGATAGACGAATTTCAAAGGGTTTTCGTCGCGGCTCAAAAAGGACGAAATTATTTCGCCGCGCGCGTCCGCGTCCAGATCGTCGGTGTCGATTAAAAGTTTGTTATAGTAGTACGCAGAAAAATGCTCGTTGCCTAAATTCATAAAGGCTACGGCAAGTCCTTCGTACGCTTCGGAAAGTTCGCCGTCCTCCGCGCAGTCAATGAACTTGAACCAGCCGTTTACGCATTTTTCGTACAGCTCTATATCGTCGAAAATTTCGGCGTACAGCATATAAGAGTCCGCGTCGTTGCAGTGCAAGTCCGCGTTCTTATTCAGCATTTTCAGCGCGCCTATATAGTTGTGTTCTTCGACCATATCAGCGGCAAGCCCTATGAGCCGGTCGCTGCTTAAATCGATACCGATAGTCTTTTTCATTTTTTATTTAAAAATCTTATCAATGTCCGCTCCCGAAAAAACGTGGTCGGTGTTGCAGTAGTGGCAGTGTACTTTTATCTGCCCCTCGTCTTTGATTATATTTAAAGCTTCCTCTTTGCCGAGGGATAAAATTACGCCCTCTATTTTTTTACGCGAGCAGTTGCACTTATATTCGGGGAAAGTCTGATAAACCCTTTCGCCCTTTAACTCGTTCTTTAATATTTCATTTATAATTCCGTCCGCGCCGTACTTTTCGACGACGTCCGCCGCGTTTACGAAGTTCTGCATAGCCTCTTCGGCTCTGTCCATATTTTCCTGTTTGGTGCCGGGCAGAAGCTGCATAACAACGCCGCCCGCGGCAACGCACTTTCCGCCAAAGCATTTAACGCCGAATGCAACCGCCGTGGGAATTTGCTCGCTCTTGTCGAAGTACTGCATTAAATTTTGCGAAAGGTCGTCGCCGACCAACTCGCATGTGCCTACGAAGGGGCGGTAAAAGCCGTCGTCTTTTACAACGGTCAGATATCCGCCGTTCAGCCTGCCTTCGCACGAGCCGTCTATATAGCCGCGGATATGCCCGTTTATATCGCCCGAAACGCTCACCGTTCCGGCGTCGCCGTCCGCTTTCACCGTCAACGATATCGCGCCCTTTTCGCTCTTTAAACACCCTGCCATATAAGCTGCGCAAGTAAGCATTCCGCCCAGCGTTTTTGCGGAATTTTCCGAAAGATTGTGAATTTTGATTGCGTCGTTGACCAAATCGGTCGTTTCAAGTACGGAAAGCGAAACTTCCCTGTCGAATATCAAAGCCTTGTATAATTTGTTCATAGCCGTGTACAGATAAAATTTATCCTCTCCGTTTTTTCTCCGCCCAGATGACCTTCCGTCTCTACGGCAAAGCCACAGTCTTTCAGCGCGGCGATTATTTCTTCCTCTTCGTGTATATACTGGATATGCCGCTCGTCGAAGCGCGCGTACTTTTCGCCCTGCTTTTCAAAAAAGGTCAGATCCATCGTAACGCTGTCGCCTTCGAGTTTGTTAAACCAAAGATAGGTCAACTCCTCATTATCCTCCGCGAACAGGTTGTTGCCGATTACGTTTTTAAGCTTATAGGACGAGCTTATATCAAACATAAAGAAGCCGCCCTTTTTAAGGCAGGAATGAACGCGGTTGAAAGCCGTTTTAAGTTTGCCTTTTGGAACGTAATTAAGGCAGTCGTTTACCGCCACGACAAAATCCGCTTTGAAATTCAATTTTAGTTTGGTAATATCGCCGAGTAAAAATTCAGCGCGGACCCCTTCTTTGAGAGAAAGTTGCTGCGCGCCGTCAAGCATCTGCGGCGAAATATCCACTCCTACTACCGAATAACCCGCTTTTGTAAGCGCGCGCGTGAAATAGCCGTTACCGCAGCCTATATCCACTCCGCGGCATCCTACGCCCGCGTTTTTAAGCCGCTCAATTAAATACTGCGACCATTTTTCATAGCCGCAGTCGTTGTTCAGATATTCAAACCATCTGCCGAGCGCAGAGTAAGAATTTGCCATTTTAATTTCCTATTTTTTAAGAAGATTGTCCGCGGACAACTTCTTCTTTTTGCCCTTTTTGCCGTCCGTCTTCAACGCCTTTTCACGCTCTGCAAAGAGCTTGTTGTACTCCGCGTAAACGGGGTCGGACATATGCTCTTTTTCGTACGATACCACGTCGTTTTTAAGCTGCTCGCGTTCGGCGGAAACCTTGTTTAACGACTCGCGCGTGAACGTTCCCGAAATGGGCGTTAACGCTTTTTCGTCCGTAATGGGCTTGATGGGCTTGCCTATAAGCTCGCTCTTGCCCGCGGCAAGAAGTTCCATTGCGGCGCGCCTGTCCTCTTCCGCTTTCTGCGCTGCAAGTTCCTTGGGCGACAGAGCGGCTTTCGCTTCCTCTTCCGCCTTCTTGATGTTGGGCGTTACGTACATATCAAGCACCCACTGGGTGAAGCTCATCCACACCAGCAGCATAAACGAGAAACCTATAAAGATGAATACGATATAGGAGATAATTTTGACTATACTAGCCGCGGAGCCTGCGATATACAGCCACACGGGAACCAGCGCAAAACCTGCGAAGAACACCGTTTGAAGGGGGCTTCCGATGAGAAGAACGAAGGCGTTTTTGAACACCTGTCCGATTTTAACTCTGTAGCTTACGCCGACAACGAAAACCCACGCGCAGTAAATTCCGACGAGGACCGTTCCTATAATCGCGAACGAGTACGCCGTAAGCGGACCGTGACGCGACTGACCCATTGCTATAACGTAATCTTTCCAGTCTCCCAACAGCATCGTTCCGACGAGGAAAACCATAAATATCGTCATCGGCAGAACAGTGTTGAAATAGCAGACTCTTACGCCGTGGAAAAAGCCTTTAAGCGAAAATTTTCCGTGCGTACTCAAAAGCTTTTTAATCGAATACGCGCCGCCTGCAAGACCTACCGCGGCAATAAAGCCCGCGACCACCAAAAGCGAATAAAACAGCAAATCGGCGGTCAGATGAATATTTTCCGCAAGACCCTGCACGTCGGGATAATAGGGATAGCCTATACCTGTATTCGCGTTAAAGGGATACATCGCGCCGAGGTTTGCGATATACATTGCTCGGAAAACCATTATTGCAATGGCGGGCGCGAAAGTTAAAAGTATTATAACGTTGATTAAAACGATTTTGCCGAAATTGGACTTAAAAACGTCCCAGGTTTCGCCCCACCTGCCGCGGGTCGCAGCCTGTCTCGAATAATCGTCGGCTATTTCGTTGCCTTCAAGGTTGTTTACGTTGAGTTTCATTAAAGTAAAACCTTATACTGTTAGTCGTGTAAGCAATTTCTTGCGTACTTTCAATATTATAAACCATATTTCAAATAATTTCAACTGTTTTAACGGACTGCGAAAAAATTTAGCCGCCCGCGGAATTTCCGCGGGCGGCTATTTTTAAGTTTGATTTGCGTTTTAGTTTGTTTACGGCATCGCAATAAAGATACGCCGCAAAGCGTAAGGCTTTAAGATACGAAGCAAGCATTGCTTGTTACATATCGAAGGTGTCGTAGAAACCGTCAACGTCTATGAAGTCGCTGCTGTCGTCGCGGCGTA
The DNA here is from genome assembly GCA_964503655.1 of uncultured Clostridia bacterium. GTDB lineage: Bacteria > Bacillota > Clostridia > Christensenellales > Borkfalkiaceae > Coproplasma. The sequence continues at coordinate 211,111 of CAZDAG010000001.1, forward strand.
TACTGCGCTCGGACTTGCTGTCCTTTGTAGTGTCTACCGTCGTGGTCGTGGTTATCACTGCGTCGGCAGGATAAATAGCCGGCTGAACGCTCGCCTGTACGGGCGCGCTCTCTTCCACGCTCTGCGGCAGGGCTGCCGGCGCGGTGTTTATATTCACCGGCGCAGGGTTGCCACTCTTCACCGCCTCTATCAGCGCAATTACAACGTCCGCAGGAATTGCGTTACCCGCAACGCCGTTAGACATATGGGTCACAGGCGTTCCGCCGTACTGCCTCATATCACCGCGCAGACGCTCGAACTCAACCAGAAGTTTTGCGTTTGCAAGCTCCGCCTCAGTCTTGCTCTTATGCTCTTCGCGTATCGCCGCAAGCTCCGCGACTACCCTTTCCATTATACCGCCGCCGTAGCTTTGAGGCATCTGCTGTTGCATGGGCATACTCTGCATCTGCGGCTGCGCATACTGTACCGGTTGCGGCATAACTTGCTGAACGGGTTGCGGTATCGGTTGCTGCATAGGCTGCTGCATTGCCATTGTCGCCATGCCTGCGCCTGCCATTCCGGCTTGCGCCTGCGCGCGGGTCTTTTCGAGTTCAGCTTCCTGCTTTGCCCTCGCCATTTCGCGCTCCGCTTCGAGTTTTTCGCGCTGCAATCTGCGTTCTTCTTCCAAACGCTCCTGCTGAAGTCTACGCTCTTCTTCGCGGCGAAGTCTCTCTTCTTCCTTTGCCGCTTTCTTCGCTTCGCGTTCTTCTTTGGTCTTGCGGCGCTTTACACATACCGCAATTATTATTATAAGCAGTATCAAAACTGCCAACGCAATCAGCAACCATGCCCACATAGGAAGTCCCATTGCGTTTTGGGTCATAAAGCTGCCTATCTTCTGCCATATGTTAGGTCCGGTTTCCGCTGTTTTTATCCTGTACGCCGCAGGTGCATTAAACGTGTAGTTATTAGACCTGGGGTCGTCCGGGTTCAAGCCCACAGTCACGTCGTACTCGTGTCCGCCTTTAAGTTTATTCGCCGCAACGGTCTGACCCGTTTCAACGTCCCTGTATGTAAAGACCAACAACTCGTTGGGCACGTTTGCAACGCTTGCCGAACTCATACTAACAGGCGGAACGCTGTTCTCTTTTTCCGCGTCGCCCCAAACCGCCGTAACGGTCGCTTTAAGTATCTCCCATTTAACCGTGCAGTCCGCACTTGCGGATACTGCCGTAAGTGCATACCTAACGGTTTTTTTAGTGGGTGCAATACTTGACGTATTCCAAACCACGCCGCCGAAATATGCGGGCTTAATGGTAAGGGTTGCCGTATACTGCCCTACGTCCGTTGCCTTGCTTGTGCCGCTTGATACGGTTACAAAATCCCATTGATCGTTCGTGAGGTTTAACAGCGTTTTAAGATCAACTTCACCGCCGCTGTATGTATAGTTGGTTACTTGGGGATTTAAAATAAGGGAATCTATTGTCCAAGTGAACGTCTGCACGGCAACAGAATTATAACTATCGTCTACGGTGTATTTAACGGTAGCAGTATAAGTGTTGCCGTTAGTTCCCTTGGCATTAGTGTAGCCGTTAGTACCGTAAGTTGTGTCAACGCCGGTTATGCCGTGGGGATAAACCGAAGGGTCTACCTGCACCTCTATCTCTTTGCCGCAAAACGCAAGGGTCGTTATAGCGGGGTCAAAGTCCTGCCAGCCGGTCTCTGCGGGTATGCGCCATTGCAAGTGCTTATTAAGTTCAGCAAGTGAAGTCTGGGCAATCGTTGCCTTGTTTACTGTCCAGTTAACTTCGTACCAGCCCTTTGTGCAGGCGGTGTTCAAAGGTCCGTAGTTGGTATCGTTTGTAAATAGGTGGTTCGTGTCCGTGTCCAGCACAATAAGCGTTTTGTATCTGCCCGCCTTGTCTGCATACAGCACGGGTACAGGGGTCGAAGTTCCGTCCACGCCTAAATATTCGGTATAGAAGCCGCAGTTAAAGCTGTTGCCGTTATAGCTGCCGTTGTATGTGGTATCTATCGAAAGATAGCTGCCCGCACTTGCAGGAATTTCCGCAGTTATATAATACTGCAACGTGCTGTGGGTTGTTTCGTTGTACTTATACAACAACGTCTGCTGCGAGCCGGCTACAAATAAACTATAAGGAGGGTTAGTTGCCGTCTCTTCAGAATACTGCCAATCAATTACGCTGAAATCTATTGCACCTGCGCCTATTGTAAAGGGTATTTCATAAATACCAGCGGTCGCATCTTTTATTGTATAGTTTTTGTTAGCCGGCACGTCGTCGGTACTTTTTAACTTAATGCAAAGTTTATACGTTCCGGTAGAAGTAATTTGCGAAACGTCAAGCGCACCCGTTGTAGTGTTAAGACCTGTAGTTAATTGTGTTGCCGGATTGCTTGTATTTACATAATAGTAATCTAAGTCGTAAGTAGGGCTGCTGTCCGAAGTTGTTACGTTTAACGCAAGGCTGCCCGTAGCGCCCAGTTCCCATTGATACCCTGAAGAGGGGGCTGTGGGCGTTGTTGTTATTTCAAGTTCTGCCTGTTTTATTGTTATTGTAACCGTTTTATTGTTCTGGTCATTAGTTGAACTATCCCATACCGCGCCGCAAGTAGCCGTCAGCCCGAAAGTAAAAACGTACTTCCCTACGTCTGAAAGCGTACATTGATTGCTGCTGTTAATTGAGTAGGTACTTGTCACGTTCACAGGACTTGCGCCGGATGCAGTATAAAATATACTTTTCAACTCTACGCATTCATCGGTAGTGTTATGGAAAGCTTTACCTGTGTTAAGATAATCGAATGTAAAAACATTCCCCAGAGACATATAAGTTTCGGTTGCGTCGTCCGTAGGTGTAACATTATTCGCAGAAGTTACCTTGGGCGCGTCTAAACTTGTGACCTGTACAGACAACGTGTCTAACGATATAGTCGCTGATGCGGTAAAATTAGAGGTGCCTGAAGCTTGAGAATTTGTATTAGCCCTTACTCCGAAGTAAAAATAAAAATCTTTGTTTGAATCTGTATTGTTTGTAACGGTAATATTTTTTGATTCGGTATCCGTACTTGTCTTATTTGCAACCTGACTACTAGGAGAGATACTACAAGAAGCAATCTTATAGCTTGTAGGAGAGGAAATGTAAAAATTAGTTGACGATGACATATCACTTCCGGCAGGAGTATCAGCCGAGCTGCCGTAATAAAGAACTTCGCCATAAGATTGTACTTTTGAAACTGCACCTGATGGGCATAGTCTTGTTATCGTAATGCTGGCATCAAACTTTAATTTATATTCAGTATGCGCCGGCACGTTTACAGTTGCATAGCCTCCTGCATACCACATATCAAAATCACTAACCCATCCAGTTCTCGAAAAATTGGTGGTGCTAGTGTTTGTGCCGGTTCCGAATGAACTTCCACCGGGGCTCATAGACCCCCCCGAAACAGAAGTAGGATTACCCATCGCCTGCGGCTGATTGTAAGTTTTTGACACTCCTCCGTCAGTGAACGTAGCGGTTACGCCACTGGGGCTGACCGCGGCGTCCGCCGTTATTTTTTCTGCTTTGGGCAGTAAAAAGCCTATGCCGAGGGCTAATGCCGCCGCGCACAGTAATGACAATATTACCGTTAATAAATTCCCTCTTTTAATTTTCATATACTTTCTCCTCTCCTTTCGGGATAAGCGGACGGCGCGGTTTGCCACATTTGCGCATCCTTTTAATATTTGCGCCGCCGCTTAATTTCCCTCTCTTCTTTTGCCCTGCGGATAAAATCAGATGACGTGGTACAAATTTTTCCAAAAACTCCCTTTTCCATTAAAGTACACTTTTTTGTAATTTTACTATTGACATTTTTCGCGGCATATAATATAATAAATACACTCAAAAATGCCCCAAAACCCCCTTTTTTACGGGTTTTCAGCAATTCCAAAAAAGTGTACTTTTTTGGAATTTTTTTTATTTTTGCCCCCTTTTTTGGAAAAACCAACCTTAAACCGCACAAAAAAAGCCGCGCAGACTTACCGTCAGCGCGGCTTTTTTATTATAAAGTGCCGTATTAAATAACTTTACAATATTTCAGCTTTGTGTTAATTTATATATATAATATTGTTTAGAATTCAGTATTTTTCGGGAGGACATTATGAAAAAGTTCAACGTGGGAGTTATCGGCGCAACCGGTATGGTGGGACAGCGGTTTTTACTGCTGCTTGAAAACCACCCCTGGTTCAACGTAGTTTGCCTTGCGGCTTCGTCCTCTTCGGCAGGCAAAACCTATCAGAATGCGGTAAGGCGCTGGCATATGACTTCGCCCATGCCCGAAAAGTTTAAAGATATGGTAGTTTTGGACGCGACGGCGGATAAGGAAGCTATCGCGGAAAAAGTCGATTTTTGTTTCTGCGCGGTAAATATGCCCAAAGAGCGCATTCGCGAGCTTGAAACGCAGTACGCAAAACTGGAATGTCCGATTGTTTCAAACAACTCGGCGCACCGTTTTACAGACGACGTGCCTATGATTATTCCCGAAGTTAACGCCGACCACCTTTCGGTGATTGCGGCGCAGAAAAAGCGGCTCGGAACAAAGCGCGGATTTATTGCGGTTAAGAGCAACTGCTCGCTTCAGTCGTACGTTCCGCTTTTGCACCCCTTGAAAAAATTCGGTATTAAATGCGCGGCGGTAACTACCTATCAGGCGATTTCCGGCGCGAGCAAGACCTTTGAAACCATGCCCGAAATCTGCGACAACGTAATTCCCTATATCGGCGGCGAGGAAGAAAAGAGCGAAACCGAGCCTCTGAAAATCTGGGGCGAAATTAAGGACGGCAAAATTATACCTGCCTCCTCCCCCGTTATCACCGCGCAGTGTCTGCGCGTTCCCGTGACCGACGGTCATACGGCGGCGTGCTTCGTCTCCTTTGAAAACAAGCCGTCCAAAGAAGAAATTTTAAAGGCGTGGGCGGAATTTTCGGGCGAGCCGCAGAAACTGAAGCTGCCCTCCGCTCCCGAGCAGTTTATTCATTATTTCAGCGAGGACGACAGACCGCAACCCAAGCTTGACAGAAACTGCGAGCGCGGTATGGCGGTTTGCGCGGGAAGACTTCGCGAGGATAATCTTTTCGATTACAAGTTTATAGGCTTTTCGCACAATACCCTGCGCGGAGCCGCCGGCGGCGCGGTGCTGCTTGCCGAGCTGTTAGCGGCAAAAGGATATTTTGACTAGGTTCACAATTCACGAAAGAAAAGCTTACAATAAATAAGAGGAATTTATGATAAATTTTTGTAAAGGCATTTTAACGGCAATGATTACGCCCTTTGACGAAAACGGCGTAAATCTGGAAGAGTTCGGCAAAATGATCGAGTACCAGATTGAGGGCGGCACCTCCGCTCTCGTAGTTTTGGGTACGACGGGCGAACCCGCGACCATGACCGAGGACGAAAAAGAACAGGTTATTAAATACGCCGTTAAAAAGGCGGCGGGACGCATTAAAGTTATTGTCGGAACTGGCAGTAACGACACCAAAAAGGCTGTCGCAAACTCCGTTAAAGCCGAAAAACTGGGGGCGGACGGCGTACTTGCCGTAACACCCTATTACAATAAATGCACCCAGCAGGGCTTGTACGAGTACTATAAACAAATCTGCGGCGCGATTAAAATTCCCGTGATAGCGTACAACGTTCCCTCGCGCACAGCCGTTAATATCGAGCCTGAAACTGTTGAAAAACTGGCGCAGATTCCCAATATGGCAGGCATTAAGGAAGCGAGCGGAAATATGGCTAAAACCTGCGAGACCATGCGCAGAATACGCGGTAAGATGGACTTATTCTCGGGCGAGGACTTTTTAAACCTTCCCATGCTCGCGATAGGCGGCGCAGGGCTTATTTCGGTTACCTCGAACATTGCGCCCAAGCTTATGAAAAAGCTGTATACCCTCGTTTCGGAAAACAAGCTGAAAGAGGCGAACGAAGTTCAGGACTTTTTACTGCCTTTGGAAGACGCGTGCTTTTTAGAAGTCAACCCCATTCCCATTAAGGCGGCTTACAATATGATAGGCTTTAACGCGGGCGTTCCGCGTTCGCCGCTGACCGAGCTTGAAGAAGCGAATAAAATCAAATTGCGCGAAGCGATTAAAAACGCGGGGTTGAAAGTTTATGATTAATATTTTAGTTTGCGGAATATGCGGCAAAATGGGCGCGACCGTTACCGACCTTTTAAAGGACGATGAGACCGCGCAGGTCGTTTGCGGTGTTGATATTACCCCTTGCGTGGGCGGAAAAATTCCCGTGTACAGAACGTTTGACTGCGTAAAAGAAAAGGTCGACGTGATTCTGGACTTCTCCTCCCCCGCCGCTTTGAACGTTGAGTTGAACTGGGCGGTGAAAAAGGGCGTTACAGTAGTGCTTGCCGCGACAGGTTACACACAGGAAGACTTGAAGTTTATTGAAAACTGCGCAAAAAAGGTCGCGATTTTCAAGACGGCGAATTTTTCTATAGGCGTTAACTTGCTCGTAAAACTTGTACGCGAAGCCGCCGAAACGCTGGGCGAAAAATTCGATATTGAAATCATCGAAAAGCACCACAACCAAAAGGTTGACGCGCCCTCGGGTACCGCTCTTATGCTTGCTTACAGCGCAAACGCCGCTTTCGACGACAGTAAAGAATATCTGAACGGCAGATGCGGCAAAATCGGCAAGCGCGGAAACGAAATAGGAATTCACGCGGTGCGCGGCGGAACAATCGTGGGCGAACACGACGTAATTTTTGCCGGCGACGACGAGGTTATCACCCTTTCGCACTCGGCAAGCTCCAAGCGCGTATTCGCGGCAGGCGCAATTAAAGCCGCCAAATGGCTTGCCGGAAAGCCCGCGGGCAAATACGATATGAAAGACATAATTTAACTCAATATATAAACGGCGTACGGATAAATACCGTACGCCGTTTTTTATTTGCGCAATTCGTATTTACAGCATTTTGTGGCGGGTTCGGATAAAATATTTCCGTATATATCGAACCGCGAGCCGTGGCAGGGACACTCCCAGCACTCCGTGTCGCCGTTCCATTTCAGTTCGCCGTGCATATGCGGACACATACTGCCGATAATATGCAGATTGTTTTTTGCGTCCCTGTACACCGCCCTCTTTTTGCCGCCGATAGAAACGATTTTCCCGCTTCCTTTCGGAATTTTTGCCGCGCGTTTAAAGGTAATTCTGAAATAGCCGAGGAAAATTTCTTTAACGTTCGTAAACGCGTTTGAAAGAATTTTGCCTGCCGCGCCCTTAATTTTGCGCAGCGGCGAAAAGAGGCGCGCGTACCCGTTCTCTTTGCCTAAAATCAAGTCCCTTATAATTTCCGCGCAGATAAGCGCGTTGGTCATACCCCACTTGTTAAAGCCGGTCACGACGTACACGCCGTCGGTCGTTTTAGAGTATCTGCCCGCCATTGGCATACCGTCGAAGGTCATAACGTCCTCCGCATGCCAGAAGTTTGTTGCATCGCCGCCAAAGAGTTGCTTTGCAGTTCTTTCCAGATTTTTAAAGTGACCGCTCTCTTTCGCCCGACCCGTTCTGTGGTCGCCGCCGCCTAAAATGGTTCCGTCTGCAATGGGCCGTATCGAAAGCCCGTCGTCCTTTTCGTCGAGATACGCGGCGTCCGCCTTTTTGCCGCTTACCGCTACCGTGTAAGAGGTCGACTGCCTCAATTTGAAATAGTACGCTCCGCGCGAGTTGATTATCGGGAAGTGGGTGGCGATTATAATTTTTTTAGCCTTGATATAGCCGCCGTCCGTCTGAATAAGTTTGGTTTTGGGGTCGATGTCTATCGCGCGGCTGTTTTCAAAAATTTCAAACCCGACGGGCAGCGCGGATAAAAATTTGAGCGGATCGAAAACGTACTGCCCTTCCGCTTTAAGCGCAAACTTCGCGTCGACGTAATCTATATTTTCGCAAAGTCCGCACTTTGCGCCGAAAGACTGCAAAAGTTCGCATGACTTTTTCAGAGCGCGGCTGTCGTTTTTAGCGAAAATATAGCCGTCGACCTCTTCAAAACCGCAGTCGATATTAAATTTATCAACAATTTCGGCGTACTTTTTCATAGCTTCCGCCTGCGACTTATAGTAAAGTTCGGCGGCGAGGCGGCCGTAGCGAGTATACAGATCGGCGTAAACGCCGCCTTGATTGTAAGTAATTTTTGCTGTCGTATTTTTCGTCGTACCCGAAAAAAGCGTGTCCGCTTCAATCAGAGTAACTTTCTGCCCCGCTTCCGTTAAAAACCAGGCGCATAAAAAACCGGCAATGCCGCCGCCTATAACTACTATGTCCCTGTCCCCCGCTTCAATCGAGGGGTATTTTGCAGTATTCTTTTGCCATACGCTTTTATTTTCCATAACAAAGTTATTGACTTAAAACGCGTAATAAATACGCTCCGCGCCTGACGGCGCGGAGCGTTAAGTTTGATTAGCGTTAAGCAAATCAAGTGGCAACGAAATAAAGATACGCGGTTAAGCGTAAGGCTTATGATAACGATATTTTGTCCGAAACGCTGCGGATAAATATGCCGCGGCGCACTCCCTCGTCTATGCACGCGGAAACAAACGAAGTGAGTTTGTCGCTTGCGCGCGCTTTAAGCTCTTTTAAAACCGCGGGGATAAGCTCGTCCGCGTACACGCTGACTTTGTTTAAAAGTATGCTCTTTACAAGCGAGATTACGTCGTACGGCGTAAAATCGGTGTCCGCCGCGCGCTGACTCACGCCCTCTTCCACGCGGTAGCGGTCAAAGCCCGAATATTTGTCGGCTTTGAAATAGTAGACGTTGCCCAGCATTGCGCAGCTTTCAAACGCGCACTTGTCGATAAGCGACCGCAGCTTGCTTTCAAGCTTTACGCCGTACTTCGAAATGCCGTACGCCGCGAGAGTACGCTTCATTAAAAACTGGGTTGAAACCGGCTCCTCCGCCGCGACTACCGCCTTTATCACACGCATAACTTCGCCGTCGTTTTCGCCGCTTAAAATATAGTCGGGCGTCTGCGGTTTTTCCGCGGTCTTTGCAAACTTGTAAGGCTTTTTGAAGTTGAGCGCAGGGCGCATTCCGCCCGAAGTCAGCTTGTCGAGATAGTCCTTTATCTTCTTGATTTCGCGCTTGGGGTTGTTGAAGAAATTCAGAGAATGCAGCCGCACCACGTTCCAGTTGCCGCGCTTCAAGGTCTGCACCTGCATAACCGTCGTGTCCTTAACGGAGAATTCCTGCTTGCCGTCGCACAGCACAGCGAGAATGAAATTGTGTTTATTTTTGGGGTCTACCACCGCGACGTCTATCTTGAAGTCAGAAACGCCCACGTCGCAGCGGCAGTCGTAGCCGTAAGCGGACAGCTCTTCCGCGACAAATTTGCCTATGCTCTGCTTGTTGATAATAACCTCGTCGCTCTTGACCGAAATGCTCGTTCTGCCCTTTTCTGCAAATTCCAAAAAGGCTTTCAGCCCCGCAACTCCGCGCGAGGTCGTGCGCGACATATCTATCATAGAGTAGCGCATTGACGAGAATACCATCATCTCTTCCCTTGCGCGCGATACCGCGACGTTAAGTCTGCGCCAGCCGCCGAGCTGGTTCAAAGGTCCGAAGTTTAACGAAATTCTGCCGTACTTGTCGGGACCGTAGCAAACCGAAAAGAGTATAACGTCTCTCTCGTCGCCCTGAACGTTTTCAAGGTTTTTAACGAACAGCGGCTCTTCCCTGTCGTACGCCGCGCTTTCAAGGCGGTTTGATATCAGCTTTTTATTTAAAAGCCGTTCGATATACACCTGTTGCGGCGTGCTGAAAGTCACTATTCCTATGCTCGAATTTTTAAGCCGCTCGTCTTTAAGCCGCCTTATAACTTCCGCAACGAGCGCCTCCGCTTCGAGACGGTTGCATTTTGTCGCACCGCGCTCGTAGGTGCCTTCCTCTATATATTTTAGGCGTACCTTGCTTTCAAGCGTATCGGGCGAAGGGAAAGTGCATAGCCTGCTTGAATAGTAAGTGATATTCGAAAAGGCGATTAAACTTTCGTGCTTCGAACGGTAGTGCCATATAAGATGCTTTTCGGGAATACCCAAAGCGAGGCAGTCGTCCAGAACGGATTCCAGATCGTCCGTTTCGGGGTTGTCCTCGTCCTGTCCGCTTGACGTGAAGAATGACGTCGGCGGCATCTGTTTGGGGTCGCCGACTATTACCGCGCTCTTCGCGCGGGCAAGCGCCGGAACCGCCTCACAGGTAGGCATCTGCGAAGCCTCGTCGAAGATTACCATATCGAACAAATCGCTTCTGGGCGGCAGGTACTGCGAAACCGTTATGGGACTCATTAAAAGGCAGGGCGCAACCACGCGCAGAAGTTCGGGAATTTCCGAAAACAGCGTACGTAAGTTCAGTCCGCGCATATTGCCCTTTATACTGCGCTGGAATGTCATAAGCTCCAACGCAAGCGGTCCCTCCGTCTCCTTTGCGGGCAGACGGGAAATCAAGTCGGAACGCAGCTTTTCGCGCGTGAGCGACGCAAACTCTTCCAAAAGCTGCGAAAAGCTTGCCGCCGTCGCGTCCTGCACGTTTGCGGAGAAAGACGAAAGCGTTTCGTCCGCGGGGATATTCGTCTGTATGAAGTTGCGGTAAACGTTCTTTCTGAAAGAGGACAGAATAAGTTTTCCGCTTATTCTTCCGCTCTCCATTGCGTCGGTGATAAAAGTAAGTCCGCAGTCGTTCAGCTTTTTAGCCGTCGCCTTGTACATACACCACGCCGGCAGCATATCGATGTTATCGATAAGCGCGCTGCACTTGCCGGTGTAGAACTCGAACAAGTCTAAATCCTGACAGTCGTCCTTGTCAATCTTCGTTATCTTTAAAAAGTGGTCGCAGCTTTTATTGAAGGTGACCGCCGCGGAAATTAAACCGTTAATTAAAGGTTTAAGCTGACCTTCGGCGGCGTTTACGCACACGCTGTTGAACGCGTCCGCGTTGTAGTCCATAAATATTTTTGAACACAGCTTATGCAGGTTGTAAAGGGGTCGCAAAAACTCCTCGCGCTTTCTGTCGTTTATGCCGCCGCCCATTCCGAGGAACTGCGAGCTTAAATCTGTGTTCGAAAGAATACGCGAGCGCGCCTCTTCAATCTCGTACGCGCGTTTAATCCACTCCACCTCGTCCTTTTCCTTCAAAGACTTGGGCGCGCAGCGGTTAATGCGCTTTAACACGGCAAGCAGCACCTTTGACGAGCGGTAATTTTCGCCCCAGTTATCAAGCTCGCTTTCAATAAGCGGAGCAAACTTTGAAATGTCGGGCAGCGAGCGGAAATTCGCAAGCCAGTGCTTTACCTCGCTGTCGTATCTCAAATTGGCGTTGTAGAATTTGTAAAACTCCTCTTCGTCGCACTCGAAAAACTCGGAAAGTTCGTCGCTCTTTAAGACGGACGCAATCTCAATGAGGTTTTCGAGTTTTTTGTAGGTAAAGGCGCTTACCCTCTGGTTGAAGGTATCGAGGAACAGTCCCAGATAATTTTTGAGGTGTTTAAGTTCGGCAAGCACCACTTCCGCCGAGCAGAGTACTGCGTTTTTGGTCGCGTTGTCGCAGACGGTCAGGTTTACGCCCGAGAAAGGCGAGCGGTAAACGCCGCCGCACTCCTGCGCCGCCGCCTGCGCGGTGATAAGCATACTTTCACACTCTTCAAGCCTCTCTTTGGTGAGAGTGTCGTAGAAGGTAGTTTCGATATTCACAAGCTCGGGCGCGCTCTTGTTTTGCAGGTAGTAAACGATAGCTTCGTAAACCGAAACGCCCAGCCTGCGTTTTTTGTGCAACGCGTCCAAAGGCGCTTTCAGACTCTTTCTTACTTCCTTTATCCGCTCGCCGGCGCCGCTGAATTTTTCTCCGTCCGCGGTCGCGGTCAAAGACATTGTATTCTCTATATTGCGGATAATTTCGCCCTTGTCCGCGGACTTGCCCGAATGAAGTTCAAGGCAGAACTCGCCTATGCCGATATCGCAAAGACGTTTTTTAACGACCTGCAGCGCCGCCTGCTTTTCCGCAACGAATAAAACTCTGCGTCCGTTGTACAGCGCGTTTGCGATTATATTTGTAATAGTCTGACTTTTGCCTGTACCGGGAGGGCCGTGCAGAACGAAGGTCGTTCCCTTTGCCGACTCCGCGACTGCGGCGTACTGTGTACTGTCGCAGGGCAGCGGCGTTATAACCTCGCAAGGCTCGCTCTCGTCCTCGCTGACCGCCGAGAGCTTGTTTTCGGCAAGCTTATTGGTATTTGATAAAAGGCTGGAAATTATCGGGTTTTTTCTGTACTCGTTTATATTGTTTTTGACGTCCGCCCACATTGCGTAGCGCGCGAAAGTGAACTGGGCAAGATAGACGTCCTCGTAAACCAGCCAGCCCTTCATATTAGCGGTCTTTGCGCGGAACACGGCTAAAATTTCCTTGGGGCTTAAACCCTTGCCCTCTACGCCGCGCACGTCTATGCCGAATTCCTGCTTTAAAAATTCGAGCAGGGTCGTGTTCACTTCGTAACCGTCGCCAAGCTCCAAAGAGACGGCTTGCGACTTTGTACGGCGTACGTTTACCGGCAGAAGCGCGATGGGCGCGAACTTATCCTCTCTTTCATTTACGCCGCGCCACTTTAAAAAGCCGAACGCGAGGTACAGCGTTTTTGCGCCGGTCTCCTCTTCCGCCGAACGGGCTTTTCTTATCAGCGAGGACGCGACTTCGGTCAGATGCTCCGCGCCGGAGTATGTGCGGAGTTTGCCCGCCTTCATTTCGACGGACACAAGCTCGCCGAGATTTCTTACGCCTGCGCCGCCGAAGAACGCCGCGTCCTTGATCTGCGCGTTGTTTGCGTGCAGGGTGAAATTATCCCTGCCTTCGAGCATTTCGCAGAAAGACGAAAGGTTTGCCGAAAGTATGTGCAGGCAGTCCTTATGATAGCGGAAATTTAAAAGATTGTTCTTTAACGACAGGTCCAAAAGCCTGCGCTGCCAGCCCTTGTCCTTTGAAAAGGTTTTGTCAAAGTCGTACTTTCCGGCATCTATTACCGTAGCCGGTTTTTCTATATACGAGTGCTGTCTGTCGTCTAAAAGCTCGTAACCGGCGCCCGTCTTTACCTTTAACGGCAGAGGGAACACGCCGCCTATACGGCACCTCTTTACGTCAAGGCAGATTTCAAAACCGCCGCTCTTCAATATAGAGGCAAGGTGCGCTTCGCTCGTGGTGAAGCTTGCGTTTTTGTGCGAGAACAAGTCGTCAACATCAATCACCGCAAGGTTGTTGACGCCGTCCGCAACGTATCTTTCGATTACGGAAATATCGTCCTGTATGGGCGATGAAAAACAGCTTTCGTACAGCCACACGCCGACGCCCACTTTGTTTTTACCCAGAACTATTACGGGATTGAGTTTTGTGCTTTCAAAGCAGGAAGCGGCAAAAAGCGCAAGCTCCAACGGAGTCGCTCTTTTGCTCTGCAAAATCGCGCTGATATCGCCTGCGGAACCCGCTACCGTCAGATCGCCGCCAGAAACCCGCTCTATATCAAGTCTTCTTATTGCCGAAAAGATTGCGGCGGCGGCGTTTCTTACGCCGTTTTTATCGTTGCCGGCGTAACCCGACCAGTCCGAAGAATATCCCCAGGTGCGAAGCTGCAATCCCGCTTCCGCCAGAATTTTCTGGCAGTCGGCAAGCTTGGGGCGGACGAACGACGCAAGCATTTCCGCATTGCCCGAAAGTCCGTTCCAGTAGTCGATGGGCAACGCTTCGACGTTCGCTTTAAGCGTGCAGATAATTTCTCCGTCGCAGGTGACTTTGACCTGTACCGTACAGAGGGCAACCTCTTCCAGATCGGAAAGATACTTGGGGTTTAAAAGGTTGTCCGCCGAAATTTCCATACTGCTTTCGTGAGGAATTTCGTCCACCTGAATTTCGGACGGAATTATGAGGTTTGTAGACCCGGTAATCGCAACGGTAAGGCCGCGCAGATTTTCCTGCGCGCGGTTGAAAATTCTGAACGACGTAAACAGCGGCAGACGGCAAAAGTAAGTCGAGTAACTTACCGAGTTTAAAAGCTCGCCTTCAAGCTCAATTACGTCGCTTTGTTTTTTTCTGTTTTTGGTTTTTGAATTTGTCGCCATAAGTATTTATCCCGTAAAAATTTTTATCCGTTTATATTTAACCATTAGGTTATTGACTTAAACTCTCATTTATAAGCGCAAGATTTTTAAGCGCGCGCGTATAAGCGATATATTTTTCGTTTTCGGTCATATCTCCGTCCGCCACCGCCACCGCGGTAAACTCGAGACCCTTGCTCTCGTAGACGGTCATATAGTTGATTTTCGTCTTTGAAATTTTGCCCGTTTCGCGCAGGACGTTGTAGCTTTTGCGCCTGTACTTTTCAAAGCTGTCTTCGCTTACGATAACCGCGCAAAGTCCGCTCGTTTCCGAAAGATATTTACCCACCTTTCTTACGTCGATTTTCTCGACGGGGTCGCCGTCGAAGCCTATCGCCTGCATATCGATGCCCAGTTTATCCGCCACGAACTCCACTATCTGGTTTGTGTTGCGGTAGTTCAGATTTAAGTTGTAAACAGTACCCTGCAACGCCGCCCAGTCGCCGACGCCGCGGAAAGAGGTAATGTTCTGTTTCAAATCTCCGAAAACATTGAACGCCGCTCTTCCGTTGACCTTTTTCAGAACTTCATACTCCGCGAGCGAAATATCCTGCGCCTCGTCCACGAACAGGAACGCGTATTTAGGCGATAAATCAAAACCCAGTTCGGTTAGCAAAAAGCTGATCGCAAAGGGGTCGGTTTTGCAAAGTTTTTTGGTCGAAATTCCGAATTTTGTCTTGACTTTTCTCACCGTTTCGCGGTAGAAAAACCGCGCCAGCTGATAGGTCGACTCGCATTTGCCTATCGCGACCAAGTCCCCCTCGCCGCGTATAACGTCGGCAAAGTCGTACAGGGGCGCAAAGTCGGAAAGTATGCGCTCCACCTTTTCGGCGGTCTGCTCGGCTTCCTTCTTTAATTGTCCGCGCTTTTCTATTCTGTCCGCGTAAGTCAGCGTTTCCACGCCGCCTACGTTAATTTTATAACGCCGCAAATCCGCAATCTCTTTATCAATCGTATTTATCAGCTCGTTTAAATCTTCGATAGCGGCAAGGCATATTTTTTCGGAATACCTGCGCAGATATTTTATGGACTTGTAAAATGACAGAAGCTGCTTGTAAAAATAGGCGTAGCCCTCCATTCTGCCCTCTTTGAAAAGCCCGAAAAATTCTTTTACGTCAAGCACGCAGTTGAACATATACCTGAACTGCTTTGTATAATAAAGTCCGCCGTCCTTCTTTTCCTTTATCTCGCCTAAAACGCACCGCCTTATACGAAGCTGCGCGTTCTTTATCGTCTCGTACAGCTCCGCCTGCCTTGCGCACGATTGGGACACCTGTTCCGCAACCTCTGCGCAGCCGTCCGCGGTAAACATTCCGTGTACGCCGTCAAAAATTTTGGCGAGTTTTTTGCGCGTTTCCGTAACGAATTTTTCGGAATAGATATAGCTCAAAAACTCATCGGAAAGAGGCTGGGTATAATCGAGCCGCTCGGGAATATCCACGCCGGCGCTTTTTAAAAGTTTTATAAAGTAGCTGTCAAGGGTCGAAGTTTTTACCTTTTCAAGCTCTAAAATCGCCGAAAGCTCGTCAATAAACGCGTTGAACGAGTCGGACGGCGTTATAACCAAAACGTCGGAAGGGCGCAGTTTTTCGTCGTTGTACATGATATAGGAAAGTCTGTGCAGCAGAATCATGGTTTTGCCGCTTCCGGCAACCCCCTGAACGACGAACTCGGCGCGTTCGGGCAGGGTAATAATTTCAAACTGCTTTTCCTGAATTGTTTCGATTATATCGGTTATCTCGCGCTTTTCCTTGCGGCTCTTTAAAATATCCTTTAAAAAGGGGTCGAATATGAGGCTTTCGTCCCTGCCGCCTATCTCTTCTGCGGAAAGGAAGTCCTTTAAGGAAAGATACTCGTTTTTAATATCGATAATTTTGCCGTTCTGCGTCCTCAACGCGCGGCGCAGAACCAGTTTATAGTCGTACTCGTTAATCGAAAAAGAAGTCAGGCTCTTCTGGTAATACTTTCTTGCTAGTGGCGCGCGCCAGTCCACTATTTCCAGCCCCTCGTCGCCGCGCTTGCCTATATAATAGCTGTTGTAGCCGTCCTGCGTATCTTCCAAATCCATACGCGCGAAATACGGCTCGTCGAAAAAGGGTTTAAAGGACTGCAACTTTGCTTTGAGCGAATTTATCTGCGCGTTTAATTCCAGTACCTTTCTGTACTTTTCGGCGTTGTGTTCGGGGTCGGAATTCAGGGCGTGGCGTTCTGTCTTTGCCGTCTGAATTTTGGTCAGCAGTTTTTTAAGATGCAGAACTTTGAGCATGACCATAACGGCGGCAATGCGTTCGTCCTCGTATACGCGCTGTTTGTCGCCGTCCAAAAGGTCCAGAAAGTACTGCTTATCGGGTACTTTATGCGGATCTATTGAATTTTTAAGTTTTTCAAACTCGGTCATAAAAATTCCTGCTGAATATTCAGTATAACATAAAGTTTGCCAAAAAGCAATAGCCGTTTTCACAAAAAAAAGCTCCCTTTTAAGGGAGCAATTAATATTATTTATTTTTCGTTCTTTTTCGCAGTCTTCTTTTCGCTCTTATCCTCTTCCGCGTCGGTCGCCGCCGCCTGCGCAACAACTTCCGCTTCCGAAAGCTTCGCTTCGGCGGATACTTCCGCGCTTGATTTCTGGCGTTTGCTCTGCTTAACCGCGCCTGCAACGTAGCCTATTAACAAAGCAAGTATAAGTCCCGCGACGAGGCTGATTATAAACGCCTTGATAATTCCCGTTTCGCCCGCCGTAGTTATTACGTTGGAGGTAGTAAAGCTTACCGTAAGCGCCACGCTGTAAACCGTTTCTGCGGCGTATTTGAAATCTGCGGTAAAGCCCTTTACTGTTTCATACGCGTTATTTATCGTATTTTTAAAATCTTCGTCCGCAAGCTTTGCGTCTTCTGAAATATATTTTTCAAGGTCTTTTTGTCTTTGCGTAAGGTCCGCAACTTTCGCCGCCTGATCGCGTATAGCTATCGAGTTCTGCTGTATTTCGGAAGACCCTGCCACCATTGCTTCGAGAATTGAGTTTTCTCTTGCATAATCTCTTTTAACCTGCTCGAGTTCGGCTTTGTAATCTTCTTTAAGTTCTTCCGATTTTAACAGACCTTCGTTCTGCACTCTGGTTTTAAGCACCGTCAAAGTCTTGTTCTTGTTTACGTAGGTATCTATTTCGTTGAGATAGTACTGTAACGTCTTGCCGTCGCGGATTCTGAAGTCGGGTTTATACTGGGTTATAAACTGCTGATACTGCTTCATAAGGTCGTCGCACTGCTCTTCGAAAGCCGAAATCATATTTTCATAGCTTTTCAGACTGTCCACGTTGGAAATTTTGTTATCGTACGCGATATTCATTTCGGCAAGGTACGAGCCGGGGAAGTTTGCAAGCTTTTCAATAAAAAGTTTCGCCACTTCTTTATTTTTAAAATAGTTTGCCTTAACATGCAAGATATAGGTAGCTTCCGACTTGTCTGAATTTAGGGTACGGTCGATTGAAATATCGCCCTCGTCCGCCATTTTTTCTATATCGACGGCGTTGAACGCATCATCGTCAGATTTTTTAACTTTTTCTAAAGTTTCCTTACTGATTAAATCGGAATAATAGAACGTGGTGCCGTCTGGATAGGTATAGTAATTTTTTGAACCGTCGTCGCCGGGGAGATTTAAGACGAACGACGCGACGTATTCGCGCTTGGAATTATTCACGCCGAAATAAATACCGACGGTACCGGCAAGCGTGACTACTATCAAAATTGCAAGCGCAATCCATTTTTGTGAAAATATCGTGCGGAATATATCCTTTAACGAAATTCCGCCCTCTTCCCTCTGATTTTCTTCCATTTTGTCTACCATAAAAATAATTTATACTGTCCTAATTTTACACAATAAGACAAATTAAGTCAAACGGTATAAATTGATTTTTACATTCTTTTTAATATTATCGCCGTTTGCAGCGTAATTTATTTACCTGCGGCGCGTAATTTACCCTTTTTTACATTTTAATTTATTATAAGACAAATTATTTAACATATAGCGGTATACAATGGGGCTATGCCCCTGAAAATCAATCTGAAAAGCGTAATTATGTACACCGTCTACACGGCGGCTCTTATTTTATTGAACAAGGCAATAGACGGCGTGCCGCTGTCCGTCGGTCTTTATTTTGCTATGCTGCTGTGCGGAACGAATATTATAGCAACGCCTATATTATACGTTGCCGCGTCCGCAGTGCATCTCAACTGGATAATGACTCTTTTGAGCCTGTTCGAGGGCGCGTTTTTGTGCGCGGTGACCTATCTGTACCGCCGCACCAACCGCAAAATTAAGTTTGAAGGAATAGCGTACGTCGCAATCGCCCTTTCCCTTTACATACCGTTTGCGCCATGGAAAGGCGTAAGCGCGCTTGATATTATCGACAACGAGTACGCTTTAAAGGCAATCGCGGCGGCGGCAACCATAGTTTTTTCATTCTTCTGCTTTAAAACGGTTTACGCCGTAATGTACCGCGTTTACAGATGCAGACTGCGCGAGGACGAGCTTGTCTGCTGCGCGGTAGTCTACACCGCGGCGGGAACGGGGCTATATAACCTCGCCGGATATTTCGTATACACCGCGTTTGCGGCTGCTTTAATAGTTTTCTGCGTGCGGCTTGCGCGCTCGCCGGCGGCTCTCATTGCCGCGCTTGTTGCGGCTCTTCCTCCGGCGGTCGTAAATCTAGACCCTATGCCGCTGACAGTCTATCTTGGCGGCACTATGATTGCGCTGTTATTTTGCAACGCCGGCAGAGTGTTCCCCAGCGTTGTTACTTTGGCGGCGGCAACCGTCTATCTGTACTTTACGGGCGGATTTAACTGCTCGGTAGGGCTTATAGTCTTCCGCGCTATAATTCTGCTCGTTTTAATGACTTTGCCCGCAATACCCTCCCCTTCTTTTTTGGCAAAGGTGAAAAATTCCCTTCTTGTAAAGGAAGTGCTGCCCGATACCGCCGTGGGAAGAAGCCGCAGACGGACGGGCGAAAAGTTGTACCGCATTTCGGAGGTATTCCGCGAAATAGAGTGCGCGTTCAACGCTTTGGACGAGGACGTAAACGAGGGCGGCGCAAGGGCAAGAATGCTTGCCGACCTTCGCGACAAGTGCTGTAAAAATTGCGCCAAAGCGAGAAAATGCGCGAACACAAACGTTTACGCGGGGTTCAGAAAACTGATTGACACTGGCTGCGTAAAGGGTAAAGTAAACCTCATAGACCTGCCCAGCGAAGTTACGCTAAACTGCGCAAAGCCCGCAGACCTTTTAGCGATTTTAAACTCTGTCATAGCGGAATACCGCAGATATATGACCGAAGCCGAAAACGCGAAGAGCGGCAGAATTCTGCTTGCCGACCAGGCGCGCGGCATTGCGGAAGTTATGAAGGCTTGCGCCGTGGAATTGAGCAAAAGTTACAGCGAATATTCAGCGCTTGAAGAACAGATTAAAGTTAAGCTGTCCGCAAACGGCGTTTCATGCCCCGAACTCTACGTCTGCGGCGACGATACGGAAATTTCCGCGGTAATTTGCGGAAATGCGAACGTGAAAGCAGTAAGCGACGTAATTTCCGCCTGCGCCAACCGCAAGTACGTTTTAAAAGACAGATTGAATTACGACGGCGAAAAAAGCTGCCTCGTGTTCGGCGCGCCGCCGGCGCTTGACGCCGCTTTCGGCGTGGCGTTCGCGGTGAAAAACGGCGAAAAGGTTTCGGGCGACACCCACTCGGTTATAAGGATAAACGAACACAGCTTTTTAATGGCGCTGTCCGACGGTATGGGCAGCGGCGAGTACGCCAAAAAAGTTTCCGCAACGGCAATTTCTCTTATCGAAGCTTTTTACCGCGCGGAAATGCCCGAAGGCACCGTTTTAAAGACCATAAACAAGCTTTTATCCTTTAACCGCGACGAAAGATTTACCTGCATCGACATCGCGGCGGTCAACCTGAATACCGGCATCGCCGACTTCGTTAAAATAGGCTCGCCCGCGGGCGTAATCGTGCGCGAGGGCGAAATTAAGGTGCTTGAAAGTCAGAGTCTCCCCCTGGGCATACTCGACAATCTGCGGCCTAACGTCTGCAGCGAGCAGCTTAAAAACGGAGACATTGTCGTGTTTATGTCCGACGGCATAACTTCAGCGTTCCCCTCCTATTCCGATTTGTACGAGTTTTTGCAGGGTTTAAATCCCCTCAACCCCCAGAACCTTGCGGATAAAATTCTTGCCGGCGCGCTTGCAAGGTGCGGTCAGACGGTCGCCGACGATATGACTGTTTTATGCACCAGACTCTTTTCGAGATAAATTATTGTTCCTTCCATTTTAAAAGCCCCGTTTGCTTTTTGCAAATGGGGCTTTTTATTATCTTTTAAACCGGTCTACGATTTTTCTGAATATCGCCAAATGCCGTCTGTCGGGCATACTTTCAAGTCTGAACTGCCAGTTGCCGGTAGCAGTCGACGGCACGTTCATTCTCGCTTCCGTACCGAGGGTAAGAAGATCCTGAACGGGTATGACGGCTATATTCGCCTTGCTTGCCAAAGCGCAGGCGTTCATAGCGAGCGCCGCGTCCTCTCTCGACACCACGGGGAACACCGCTTTGACGCTTGCAAGAGCCGCGCGTAGTCTGGTTTTAAACTGCCTGAACTCCTCTTCGGTCATTTCGTTAATAAAGCCCAAAGTGGTATCGTTGTCGTGAGTGCCTGTGTAGACAACCGAGTTTTCCTCGATATTTTCGGGAAGGTATGGATTGTCCGCCGAACCGTCGAACGCAAACTGCAGAATTTTCATTCCAGGGAAACCCGTGCGGGTACGCAGCTTATGCACCGCGGCGTCCACTATTCCCAAATCCTCGGCGATAATTTCCAGATCGCCAAGCCTTCTTCTTATTTCGTTGAAAAGGCGCATACCGGGGCCGGGAAGCCACTCGCCTTCTTCCGCAGTTTCAGAATCGGCCGGAATTGCGTAATACTTTTCAAGTCCGCGGAAGTGGTCTATTCTTATAACGTCGTAAAGCTCGGTAGCTTTTTGAATTCTTTCAATCCACCAGTCGTAGTTGGCGGCGGAAAGCGCGTCCCAGTCATACAGGGGGTTGCCCCAAAGCTGACCTTTTTCAGAGAAATAATCGGGCGGAACGCCTGCAACCGCGGAGGGTTTCAGATTTTCGTCAAGGCGGAAAAGTTCAGGATGACCCCATACGTCGGAAGAATCGTACGCGACGTACAGGGGAATGTCGCCTATAATCTTTATATCAAGCGAGTTGACGTAGGACTTGAACTTTTTCCACTGCTTTGCAAATATAAACTGCACGAACTGCCAGAACAGGTAGTCGCTTTTATATACCGACTGTTTAAACTCGTACATAGCGAGATTTTCTTTATGTTTGTATGCGTCGGGGAAGGTGTCGAAAGTTCCGCCGTAGCGCTCTTTCAAAGACATAAACAGGGCGTAATCTTCATATTCGCCGCTGTTCACGAAGGCTGCAAACTCGCCGTCCTTTATATTGAAACGCGCGTACGCAAGGCGCAGAAGCTTGTATCTTTCGTTGTAGAGCGCGGCGTAGTCGATTTTACCCGCGGGGGCTTCCGCCGACTGCAACTCTTCCGCGTCGATAAGTCCCTCTTCCTTCAGGCTTTCCAAATCGATAAAATAAGGGTTGCCCGAATTGCAGCACACCGACTGGTAAGGGCTGTCGCCGAAGCCCGTCTGGGTGATGGGCAAAATCTGCCAGTATCTGACGCGCGACTTTTTTAAAAGGTCGGCAAACTCGTACGCTTCCTTTCCCAGGGTACCTATTCCGTATTTATTAGGCAGGGACGAAATATGGCATAATACGCCTGCGCCCCTCTTATAATTTTCTGACATGTATCACCAAATTTTTACTTAACCAAAAGTTTTTCAATGCGCGAAACCGCTTCTTTCGTGACCTCTTTACTTCCGAACGCCGTCAGGCGGAAAAAGCCTTCGCCGTTTTTGCCGAAGCCTGCGCCGGGCGTTCCCACGACCTGCGCTTCGTTTAAAAGGAAGTCGAAAAATTCCCAGCTGCCCATACCGTTCGGGCATTTCAACCATATGTAGGGGGAATTAGTTCCGCCGGTGTACCAGATATTAAGTCTGTCCATACACTCCGCGATAATTTTAGCGTTGCGCTTGTAGTATGCGATATTGCGCTGTATTTCTTTCTGTCCCTGCGGAGTAAACACCGCAGCCGCGCCCTTCTGCACGATATACGGCACGCCGTTGAACTTTGTAGCCTGCCTTCTGAACCAGTGCTTGTTTGCGGAAAAGCCGTCCTTTTTGAGCGCGTGCGGAATTATCGTGTAGCCGCAGCGCGTGCCGGTGAAGCCCGCCGTTTTCGAGAAAGAACAGAATTCTATCGCGCAGGTCTTTGCGCCCTCGATCTGAAAAATAGAACGGGCAAGATTTTCGTCCGATATAAAACACTCGTAAGCGGCGTCGTACAAAATTACCGCGCCTTTGCTGTTTGCATAGTCCACCCACTCTTTTAACTGCGCCTTCGTATACGCAGCGCCCGTGGGGTTGTTGGGCGAACACAGATAAATTATATCCGCGTCCGTGTCTTTTCCAGGCATAGGCAAAAAGCCGTTTTCCGCCGTCGCGTTCATATACGCTACTTTTCTGCCCGCCATCAGGTTGGTGTCGACGTACACGGGATAAACGGGGTCTGGAACCAAAACCTTGTTATCCTTTGAAAAGATGTCAAGGATATTGCCGAGGTCGGACTTCGCGCCGTCCGAGACGAATATTTCCGAAAGCTCTAACTCAACGCCGTTGGACTTGTAGTAGTCCGCAATGCTTGCGCGTAAAAATTCGTAGCCTTCGTAAGGGCCGTAGCCCTTGAAAGTTTCGGCTTTCGACATATCGTCGACCGCGGAGTGAAGCGCCTTTATTACTTCGGGCGCGAGCGGCAGAGTTACGTCGCCTATGCCCAGTTTCAATACTTTTTTATCGGGGTTTGCCTTTGTATAAGCCGCGACTTTTTCGGCGACTTCGGCAAACAGATAATTTTCGGCTATGTTTAAAAAGTTATTATTAAAATTCATTATTTCCTACTTTTTTGATGCGCCGTATTTTACAGCGTGTTTAATAAACTCGCGGAAAACGGGGTGCGCGCTCTGGGGACGGGACTTGAATTCGGGGTGGAACTGTACGCCGATATAAAAATCGTTTGCGGGAATTTCAACCGCTTCTACAAGGCTTCCGTCGGGAGACGTGCCGGCAATTACCATGCCCGCCTTTTCAATGCGCTCTCTGTAATCGTTGTTGAATTCGTATCTGTGGCGGTGACGCTCCGAAACTTCGTCCGCGCCGTAAGACTGCTTCATGATTTTGCCGATGACCTTGCAGGGGTACGCGCCCAGTCTCATGGTGCCGCCCATCTTTACGCCGTGCTGGTCGGGCATAAGGTCGATTACGCAGTTTTTAGATTCGGGATTGAACTCGGACGAGTTCGCGTCCTTCAAGCCGAGAACGTTTCTCGCGTACTCGATAACCGCGGTCTGCATACCCAAACATATTCCGAGATAGGGAATATTATTCTCGCGCGCGTATTTTGCGCAGGCGATTTTTCCCTCTATTCCGCGGTTGCCGAAGCCGCCGGGAACGAGTATGCCGTCAACGTCGGCAAAAATCTTTTTTACGTTGCCCTTTTCAATCTCTTCGGTGTCCACCCACTTAATTTCCACTTTCGCGGAATTTTCGTATCCCGCGTGCGCCAGCGCTTCCGCAACCGAAAGATACGCGTCGTGAAGCTGAACGTATTTTCCGCAGAGCGCGATTTTTACGACCTTGTCGCGAGCCTTGATGCGTTGGAGCATCTTGTTCCACTCGGTCAGATCGATTACTCCGGGGTCGAGGTTCAGACGCTTGCACACGATTTCAGAAAACCTGCTTTCTTCAAGCATGATGGGGCATTCGTACAGAACGGGCAGAGTCATATTTTCAATGCAGCACTCGGGTTCAACGTTGCAGAACATTGCAATTTTTGCCTTGATTTCTTCGGGCATGGGCGAGTCCACGCGCGGAATGATTATGTCGGGGTTAATTCCCATTCCCTGCAACTCTTTGACAGAGTGCTGGGTGGGTTTGGACTTGAACTCTTCAGAGCCAGAAATATAGGGAACCAAAGTCACGTGAATAAAGCAGCAGTTGTCCCTGCCAACTTCTCTTGCGACCTGTCTTATCGCTTCGATAAAGGGCTGGCTTTCGATGTCGCCTATCGTGCCGCCTATTTCGGTTATGACCACGTCTGCGTTGGAAGTCTTTCCGACGTTGTAGATAAAGGTCTTGATTTCGTTGGTGACATGCGGAATTACCTGCACCGTCTGACCGAGATACTCGCCGTTACGCTCCTTGTTTAAAACGTTCCAGTATACCTTGCCGGTGGTGAGGTTGGAGTATCTGTTTAAATTTTCGTCGATAAAACGCTCGTAATGACCCAAATCGAGGTCGGTCTCCGCGCCGTCGTCGGTGACGAACACCTCGCCGTGCTGATAGGGACTCATAGTGCCGGGGTCGATGTTTATATAGGGGTCGAGCTTTTGCGAAGCTACTTTATAACCCCTGCACTTTAAAAGTCTGCCGAGCGACGCGGCGGTAATGCCTTTACCTAAACCCGAAACTACGCCGCCTGTTACGAAAATGTACTTTGTCATAAACCGTTTTCCTTTGAATTATAATCCTGTCTATTATATCACGTACGGCGAGTAAATGCAAGATTTACCGCCGCATTGTTTTAATTTACCTTAAATTTCTATCTCGCCCGTAAATACCAGTTCCGCCGGTCCCGTCATCGTCACCTTTTCGTCGGTGTAGTTTATCAAGAGCGAGCCGCCCTTTAAAGTCACTATAACGTCTTCGCCCTTTTTGAAAAAGCCGTTAAGACAGCTTGCGACCACCGCCGCGCACGCGCCCGTGCCGCAGGCGAGCGTTTCGCCGCTGCCCCTCTCCCACACGCGCATTATGATTTCGTTTTCACTTACTACCTTTACGAATTCGGTATTAATTCTGTCGGGGAAAGCCGTATGGTTTTCAAACTTCGGACCGAGCTTTTCAAGGTCGACTTTATCGGGGTCTTCGAACACCACGCAGTGCGGATTGCCCATTGATACGAGTGTAACGCTATACCGCTTTCCGTCCACGGTCAAAGGCGCGTTTACGACCTTTTCGCCCTTGAAGGTCGATGGAATTTTTTCGCCGCCTAAAATTGCCGCGCCCATATCCACTTTCGCAGAATAGACTTTACCGTCCGCGTCCGTGTTTAATTCGAGAGTCTTTATGCCCGAAAGGGTTTCAACCTTGCAGGTATCGCCCTTGACGTAGCCCAGATCATGCGCAAGTTTACCGACGCAGCGCACCGCGTTGCCGCACATTTTGCCTTCCGAGCCGTCCGCGTTGAACATGCGCATCTTGCAGTCGGCAACTTCCGATTTGCATATAAGTATAATTCCGTCGCCGCCGATTCCGAAGTGTCTGTCCGAAAGTTTTACGGAAACAGCTTCGGGATATTTTATTTCTTTTTTCATGCAGTCGAAATAAATATAGTCGTTGCCGGCGCCGTGCATCTTGTAAAATTTCATAGAGTCATTATATACTATATCGCTTTGATTTGCAACTAAAAATAAAAATTAGTATTGACAAACGACCCGTTTAGTTGCAAAATAGAAAATAATAAAAAGGAGGCCGGCGTAAGTTGCAAAACGACGATAATTCAAAACTTAACAGACTTTTAATTGCCGTAGCAAACGGTCACGCCGACTGCCTTGATGGAATTTACAATATAGCCGGAAAGCGAATGTTTGCGGCGGCAACAGCGCTTGCCGGGCGTGACGACGCCGAGGATATCGTACACGACTCGCTTATAAAAATAGCGAGGTTTGCGAACCGTTACAAGCGAGAGGACAACCCCTTCGGCTGGATACTGAAAATTGTCAGAAATACCGCGCTGGACTTTCTCCGCGCGAGAAAGCCGCAGACCTCTGCCGAGGAATTTTACAGTCTAACCTCCTCCGACTACTCGCCCGAAAGACTTGACGAGGCGGTGACGCTGGAAGTTGCGATTTCAAAGCTTGAAAGCAACGAAAAACAGGTTATATACCTGAAATACTTCGTGGATATGACGGTAAGGGAAATTGCGGCTGAATTAAATTTAAGCAAATCGTCCGCGCAGCGGCTGATTGAAAAAGCCGAACAAAGCCTCAAAAATTTACTGACTGCGGGACAAAACGACGTAATAAAACGTTATTCAGGTGAATGATGAAAGACGAAGAACTTGAAAAAGCCTTCCACGTGTATTTTGAAGGAATAAATACCCCCGATAATCTGACGCAGGACGCGAAAAAGCACGTCAAAAAGCGCTCCGCCTTTTTGCCCGCTTTTGCAAAGTACATGTCAATTGCCGCAAGCCTTATTCTGGTTTGCGCACTGGGTATAGTACTCTTTTCGCGCGCAAATATATTCAAAGCTGACAAACCCGGCAACGCAAGCGACAGTCCCTCCGCTGTTCTGACTTACAGCGACTATCAGATTTCAAAAAGCTCGTTAGACGCCTACACCGTTTCGCAGGTGGACGACTCGCTGAAATTTATTCAGACTCTTGCCTACTCCGAGAACGCCGCGGTGAACAGCGTTGAAATTGCGACTTTCGACGACAACAAAACAGCCCACGTCCGCGCGGACATTTCGTTTGTGTCGGACGCGAGATACGACGCGGAAGTTTACGTGGAATTTGCCGAATACACCTACGAGCCATTGACAGAATACAGACTGGGCGAGAGCGGCTATTACCGCGGAATTAATTACAGCTTAATACGCGCGACCGACGAGCAAAGCGGCGAGCTTGTAACTATGCTCTACGCGCAAAAGGACGGCGTTAAGTACTACTTCAATGTAACGTCGTCGGACTATAACAGCTATAAAAAATGCCTGCAACTGATTTTATAAAATAATTTGAAAATTTTCGGGACAACCGCAAAATTAAAACCGTTTAAGTTACAAATAAACTGAAAGGGATTCAGACAATGAAAAAACTTTTTACCGTACTTTCGGCAGCCGCTCTGTGCGCTGCGTGCCTTACCTTTACCGCCTGCGGCGCCGCAGGCTATGACGGCAGATACGACGGTACCGTTCCGCCGGCAAGCGCAACCGGTCCCGCTGCGGCGGACGGCAGCTACGACTATAACAGCGTAATAGAAAGCGACTTTCAGACTGTTGCGGAAAATCCCTCCTCATACTTTTCGCTGGACAGAAATACGGCGGCTTACTCGCTTGTAAGATATCATCTGGAACACAATCTTTCAATTCCCGGCGATTCAGTGCGCATTGAAGAGATGATAAACTACTTCAACTACGACTTCCCTTCGCCGCAGGAAAAGGCCGTGGAAGTTTCAGGGTATCTTTCCGACTGCCCCTGGAACGCAAATAATAAGCTGCTGCTTACAGGAATTAAAACAAGCGAATATAAACTGACGGATACGAACGCGAACTACGTATTTTTAATCGACGTATCCGGCTCTATGCGCGGCGATGCGAGACTCGGACTTGCGCAGTACGGACTTAACAAACTGGTAGACGAACTGGGAGACGGCGACCTTCTTTCAATAGTGACTTACGCAAGCGGCGTGAATACCGTTTTGGACGGCGGCAAGTGTTCGGACGATAACAGAGAAAATATCAAAAACGCCATTTCGTCGCTGAACGCTTACGGCTCGACCAACGGCGAGGGCGGCTTGCAGCTTGCGTACGAGATTGCGCAAAAGCATTTTATCGACGGCGGAAACAACCGCATAATAATCATATCGGACGGCGATTTCAACGTGGGGATGTCCTCGCAGAACGAGCTTAAAGAATTTATCCGGGAAAAGGCGGAAAGCGGCGTCTACCTCTCCGTTCTGGGCGTCGGCATGGGCAATATGCGCGACAGCATTTTGGAAACGCTTGCAACCTGCGGCAACGGCAACTACGCCTATTTAGACAACGAAACCGAAGCCGAAAAGGTTATGGTTGAAGAGTTGGGCGGACTTTTAAAGACGGTTGCAAAGGACGCGAAAGCAAGCGTAACCTTTACCGAAAGGGTTGAAAAATACAGGCTGATAGGCTACGATACGAAGATTATGTCAAGCGAGGATTTTGACGACGAAAAGGCCGACGCGGGCGAGCTGGGCAGCAATTTATGCGTTGCCGCGCTGTACGAAATTACGCTTGCGGAAAACGCGGACGGCAAGCTTGCGGATATAGAGGTACGCTATAAGGACGTACGCGGACAGCAATTTTCCGACAGCGTAATTTGCGGAATTACCGTTGACACGCCCTCTTCGCAGGATTTGAGTTTTATTTCCTGCGTGGCTGAATTCGGACTTATTTTAAGGCAGTCAAAATACAAGGGCGACTCCTCCCTTTTAAGCGTTACCGAACGGTTAAACGAGTTGACAGAGTATATAAACGCAGACGTCTATAAAAGCGAATTTGTAACGTTGGTAGGCAAAGCTTTCGAAAAACGGAAAATATAATTGAAGTTAGGGCGAATTTATAATGAGTAAAAAAGCAAAAATCATCATATCGGTTTCCGTAATTTCAGCTCACGTATTTTTGTTTATTTTCATTTTTAGCATGTTTTGGATGATGTGTCACACTTCGAAGAGCGTAAGAAAAGATATGTACAACCACTACTCCGACGACGCGACTTATCTTACCGTTTACGGAGACGCTTATTTCTCGACAGGTTACGGCGACGGTATGTCGGTAACCATAACTTTAACAGAAGAATGCGTTCAAACCTTAAATCAAAAGCAGGATAAAATAACTTTCGAAACAGATAAAGCTTACCGTTACAGTATTTATGAAGCAAACCGCAAAGCGCTGGAAGATAACGGTTTTTACGGAGTTTTGAACGAAGTAATTAAAGACAATAATACAACGTACTACCGCGTTGACAAACCTGTTACATTAATTATCAACGACCGTAGGGACGCAAGAACCCCTGTTGCCGTAAGCGTGACTGTGGGCGATACCTGCTATCTGGATTTTAAAACGGGCAAAGCAAATCTTTTATACTATGTACAACATATAATGAAATAAAAATGATTTTAAGTTTAAAGCTATTTTAAAATGAAACAGAAAAAAAAGCGGCATAGCGTTTAGCTATACCGCTTTTTTATTTATTTTTATTAATACATTTTTATATACGCGTCGCGCTCCGCGCCGACCGAAACGTATCTTATTTTGCAGCCGCAAAGTTTTTCCAGAAGACAGATATAGTCCAAAGCTTCCTTGGGCAAATCTTCCTTTTTGCGACACTTTGAAAGGTCGCAGTTCCAGCCCTTTACCTTTTCAAACACGGGCTTGCAGTCATCCAGAACGTCAGTGAAAGGGAACTCGTCGATTACTTTGCCGTTGAGTTCGTAGTGAGTGCAGATTTCTATCTCTTCGTATCCGTCCAGAACGTCAAGCTTGGTAAGGGCGATTTCGTCCGCGCCCTGACAGCGTATGCCGTAACGCGAAGCGACAACGTCAAAGGGTCCCACTCTTCTGGGTCTGCCCGTTGCCGCGCCGTATTCGCCGCCGGCTTCGCGCAGTCTTACGGCTTGTTCGCCGAAGTACTCGCAGGTGAAAGGTCCCGCACCAACGCAGCTTGAATAAGCTTTCATTATGCCGATAGAGTTTGAAAGTTTTAAATTGGGGACGCCGGCGCCTATGGGAGCATACGCCGCAATGGTCGACGACGACGAGGTATAGGGAACTATGCCGTAGTCGATATCGCGCAATGCGCCCAGCTGCGCTTCGAACATAATGTTTTTGCCGTTTGCGTTGGCTTCGTTTAAATACGCGCCCGTATCGCAGACGTACGCCGCAAGGGGCCTGCCGTAAATTTCGAAATATGCGATGACCTCTTCAACGCTTACCGGTTCGAAGCCGTAAGCCTTTATGGTCATATTTTTCCAGGCGACTATGTCGGGTATGCGTTTATATAAAAGTTCGGGATTTAAAAGCTCGCCCATACGGAAAGCTTTTTTCATGTATTTGTCGGCGTACACGGGGGCAATACCGCGGCGCGTGGAACCATAGGGCTTACCGGTGGCTTTGGTAAGTCTGTCCTCTTCCATTATATCCTGCAAAACGTTGTATGGCATAGTGATAATGGCTTTGTCGCTTATCTTCAGATTTTCGGGTGTAATTTTAATTCCGCCCCTTCTCAAATTATCGATTTCGCCGCAGAGGTGTTTTAAATCAATTACCATTCCGCAGCCCATAACGTTTACGACGTTGTCGCGCAGTATTCCCGAAGGCAGTAAATTTAAAATAAACTTGCCCCTTTCGTTGATTACGGTGTGCCCGGCGTTGTTTCCGCCCTGATAGCGGCAAACCACGTCGAAGTCGCGTGAAAGCAAATCGACCATTCTGCCCTTGCCTTCGTCGCCCCAGTTAATTCCACAAATACTCGTTAACATTTGCTTCGTCCTTATAAAGTTATTTTACGGTTATATTATAGTACTTTTTAAGTATATAGTCAATCTTAATTATTAAATAATTTTAATCGGTTTCGCTCTTGCCGACTATCTCCGTAAGATAGTCGCGAAGCTCCTTTTCACTGTCCGTTTCGCACTCGAACACAAGCTTGTCGCCCGCCGCAAGCAACGTTTCGCCGTCGGGAACGGTGACGTCTCCGCGCGCGGTTACGCGCTCGACCACAAGACCGTTTGCCGGCCAGATAATCTGGCGGACCTTTCTGCCCTCCGCCCTGCTATGCGGCATAACCGTGATATTTACGCGCACCTTTTTAAAGCTGTCGGAAATGTGTTCGTCCTTGATGTACTGGGCGAGATTTTTCTCGTAAATGCCCTCGGTCCTGAACAGCATTCCGACGAGATAGCCTATAACCACGCCTATTATCGCAGGAATTAAATTTGCAAACTGACCGGTGAGTTCAAACACCATAACGATACCAGTCACGGGGGCTTTGACTATGCAGGTGAAGAACGCCGCCATACAGATTATTACGAGGTAGTCCGAATACTCTCCGCTCATACCGCCCTTCTGGAACGCGAGCGAAAGAATTGCGCCTATGCCCGCGCCGATTGCAAGCATGGGAATGAAAACGCCGCAAGGCACGCCGCAGCCCATTGTAAGCACTGCGGTTATAAAGCGGATAACGACTATTATCAAAAGGCTTGCGATAATTCCAAGCCCGAACACGCGCTTAATATCGATTTCACCAGTACCGCCCGAGGAAAGCGCTTCGATAAACGAATGTCCGCCGCCGAGAGAATAAACCGTAATAAGCCCGAACGCGCCCGCTAAAAAGAAGGGAATTATATACTTGCCTATACCCTTTAAAAATGTTACGCGTTTGAAAAGCTTTTTGATTGCAAACACCAGGTAGTAAAAACCCACTCCTGCGAGCGAAGTAATGAACGCCGCAAGCGCCGTCCAGAGGCAGAATATTCCGCCCTGCGCGTCGAACGAAAATTTAAAGGCAAAATCCTGAAATGAAAAACCTACGCCTAAATCAAAAGACGTATACGGATCAAGCGCCGTACGGATTGCGTTGCGCGTGAAAAGCGAAGTAATTACGCTAACGGCCGCGCATATGAACACCTGCGGCGAGAAAGAGCGGAACGCCTCTTCCAACGCGAACACAAGACCGGTAACTGGCGCGTTGAAGGCGACCGCAAGGCCCGCGCTGGAACCTGCGGCGATCTGCAGCCTGCGCACCATAAAATTGCGTTTGCAAAGGTGAGAAACCGCGCTGCCCGCGCAGCCGCCCATTTCCAAAGAGGGTCCCTCCGCGCCGGCGGGATAGCCCAAAACCACGCACGCCAAAGAAGCCGCGAACATGGAACACATTGTAACGTACCACTTAAAGCGTACAACGCCGCGCGCCGCGCCCTCTATCTGCGGAATGCCGCTGCCGCGTATCATAGGCACGAATTTTACCATAGTGCCGATAACTAACGCGCCTGCCGCAAGCGTCAGAAACAGAAGCGGAACGAACGCGGGATTTTTAATGAATATATCGTAAAATTTTTCCGAAGCGTTTTCGCCGAGGTTCATTAAAATATTGTAAAAGGTAATTACGACGCCTGCGAAAAGCCCCGTAAGAATACTTAAAAGCAATAAATTAATTCCGTTGTCGGCAAACAGCCGCAGATATTTTTTAAATTTTTCTTTTCCCGTCATATTTATACCGAGTAAGTTATTTTACCGTGCAATTATAACATTTTAAATTTGTTTTGTAAAACCCTTTCCGCCTTTAATTGAAATTAAAAAGCCTGCGAAATGCCGCAGGCCTGAAATTTAATTTACGCCGTAAAGTATATCGAAGTAAGTCGGATAAGGCCAGTAGTCGGAAGAAGTAAGCTTTTCCATTTCGTCTACCGCCTTTCTTACTTCGCGCATATCGGGGATAATTACGTGCGCCATTGCCTGTGAAGCGGCGCGGACGTCCTCTTTGTTTATCGCGCCCAAATTGCTTTCAAGCTTGCTTACCGCCGCCGCCGCTTCGTCGTTGAGGGTGGAAAGCTTTTTAATAAGCTCGGTTTCAGCGTTGCAGGGCAAGTCGGTGAATACCGCCTGCTTCGAAGCGAGGTTCTGGCAGAGTTCCGCAATAAAGTCGGATACCGCGGGGATAATATCGCGCTTTGCCATTTCAATCATAGTCAGCGCTTCGATATTTATAATCTTCGTGTAATTTTCAAGTCTGATATCGGCGCGCGCGACCGCTTCCGCCTTGCTGTAAACGCCCTGCTTCACGAAAACTTCGATATTCTTTTTCTCGTATAAAACGGGTATCGCGTCGGCGGTGTTTTTATTGTTTAAAAGTCCGCGCTTTGCCGCCTCGCCTTCCCACTCGGGGCCGTAGCCGTCCTCGTTGAAAATTATGCGGTAATGCGCTTTAAGCTCGCGCTCGATAATGACGTTTGCCGCCTTTTCAATATCCTTTTTGCCTTCGAGTTCGTCCGCGAAGGTCATAAACGCGTCGGCTACTATGGTGTTAAGTCCTATATTCGCGTCCGAAACGTTCGCCTGCGAGCCTAACATTCTGAACTCGAATTTGTTGCCCGTGAACGCGAAAGGCGAAGTGCGGTTTCTGTCCGTCGCGTCTTTGGGGAATATGGGAGACTCGGGAATACCGATGGAACCCTGCGGCGAGGACGGCGCAACGTAGTCCTTGCCCTTGACTATGCAGTCCACGAGCGCGCCTATCTGGTCGCCGAGATAAATTGAAATTATTGCGGGCGGAGCCTCGTCAGCGCCCAGTCTGTGGTCGTTGGCGGCGGAAGCTACCGAAGCGCGCAAAATGCCCTGGTAGTCGTCCACCGACTTTACTACCGCCGCAAGCACCAGTTTGAACAGAGTGTTCGTTTCGGGCGAGTCGCCGGGGTTTAAAAGGTTTAAGCCCGTATCTGTCGAAATTGACCAGTTGTTGTGCTTGCCGCTGCCGTTTATGCCCTCGAAAGGCTTTTCATGCAGAAGGCATACGAGTCCGTGCTTTTTTGCGACCGACTTCATTAATTCCATAGTCAGCATGTTGCCGTCCACGGCTACGTTGGCGGTGGTAAACACGGGCGCCATTTCGTGCTGCGCGGGAGCCACCTCGTTGTGCTTGGTCTTGGAAAGCACGCCGTAGCTCCAAAGCTCTCTGTCAAGCTCGCGCATAAAGTCGCCGACCTTCTTCTTGATTGCGCCGAAGTAATGGTCTTCAAGCTCCTGACCTCTCGCAAGCGGCGCGCCGAAAAGCGTTCTGCCGCAAAGGCGCAAGTCCTTGCGCTTTAAGTACTCCTCTTCGGGAATCAAGAAATATTCCTGCTCGGGTCCGACGGTCGTCGCGACCTTTTTACAGTCTATGCCGAAAAGTTTTAAAATGCGTTTAGCCTGCTTATCTATCGCGTTCATCGAGCGGAGAAGCGGCGCTTTTTTGTCCAGCGTTTCGCCCGTGTATGATACGAAAATGGTGGGTATGTAAAGGGTGCCGTCCTTTACGAACGCGGGCGACGTGGGGTCCCACGCCGTATAGCCGCGCGCCATATATGTTGCGCGTGAGCCGCCCGAAGGAAAACTCGAAGCATCGGGTTCACCGACGATAAGCGATTTGCCCGTAAGGTGCATTATCACTCCGTCGCCGTCGGGTTCGATAAAGCTGTCGTGCTTTTCAGCCGCAAGACCTGTGAGCGGCTGGAACCAGTGCGTATAATGGGTCGCGCCCTTTGAAACAGCCCAGTCCTTCATAGCGGCGGCAACCGCGCTCGCAATCGACGTGTCCAGACGCTTGCCCGACTCTATCGTGTCGCGCAGCGCTTTATACACCTCTTTGGGCAGTCTTTCTTTCTGCACTTTTTCGCCAAATACGTTTTCTCCGAACAGCTCGGGAAGATTCATAAAAATTTTATCTCCTTGTAAAGTATGGTCTTATTATATGCCAATTAATTTAAACTGTCAAATTATCTGTCCCCGTCGGGATAATCAATTTTTGCAGGTTTTATAAGATGGGTGCTTTTAACGTCGTTGCGCATTTCGTTGGGATCCTCGGCGACTATCCCCCTTTGCAGTTTGTCGTAGCCGTGCTTTTTGCGTATTTCGTCCACGCACCTTTCAACCTTTTCAAGCTTTTTATAGTTGCCGCATGTTTCGTCGAATGTGAGCTGCGATTTGCCGTTATCGAAGCCCGAAACGGTCACGCCCAGAGAGCGCACCTTAAAAGGCGGCTTTACGTTTTGTTCGAATAAATCGAATGCGTGCTTTGCAATCTCGCCGCAAAGGGCGGTGTGCCGCACTTTTTTCTGCACCGAAAAATCGTTTAAGTTGCTGTCGCGCACCCATAAATGAACGGTGTCGGCAAGACCCTGACCGGACTCGCGCAGACGCGCCGCAACGCTTTCGGACAGGACGTACAAAAGCCGCTTTATTCTGTGCAGATTGGTGACGTCCTCCGCGTATGTGCATGAGTTGCCTATGGACTTCATCTCCCTCTTGTCGTCCATATGCCGCACGGGGTCGGTATCCTCGCCGCGCGCGTTCTTTAAGAGAGTTTGCCCCACTTTGCCGAACGTTTTGTACATAACCTCGTCGTCAGCCGCCGCAAGCTTTCCTATGGTGTTCAGACCCATTGAGTTAAGCTTCTGACAAGTCGCCTTCCCGACGAAGAGCAAATCTTCGACAGGCAGACCGAAAATAACCTGCTTGTAATACGCCGCGGAAATTACCGAGGTGCCGTCCGGCTTTTTCAAATCTGACCCTAATTTTGCGTACACCTTGTTAAAGGACACGCCGCAGGAAACGGTAACGCCCAGTTCCTTTTTTACTGTGTTTCTGATAACGTCGCCGAGGTGTCTTAAAAAACCTTCGGAATAATATTTTTTGCCGTCCTTTTCCGCGTACTTTTCGCCGTCGTATTCGGGAAACAGCAGAGTGCTGCGGCTGACGTCAAGCCAACACTCGTCGATGCCGTAACTTTCGATTAAGTCGGTAAACCGCGCGTAGATTTGACGCACTTTCATAGAGTACTTTATATACAAATCGAAATGCGGCGGAACGATGACGATATCGGGACATTTTTTCTGCGCCTGCCAGATAGTGTCACCCGTTTTTACGCCGAATTTTTTTGCTTCCTCGCTCTTCGCCAGTACTATACCGTGCCGCTCTTCCTTGCTTCCGCAAACGGCGACCGGTACGCCGCAGAGGTCGGGGTTTTGCAACCTTTCGACCGAGGCGTAAAAATTATTCAAATCGGAATGAATGATTATCCTTTCCATAAAACCAAAGTATTTTAAATCCTAACAGATTTTAAGCACAAATTTTTGTTTATACTTCGTTAAAGCCCTTGGCAATCCGTCCTTGGATTGCCTTCGGACTTTGCCTTGTCTAATCTTAAAATTTGCAGCTTAAAATTGCTACGCACCTTAAACTGCGTATTTTTTAATGATTTTTGTGCGCGAGACGCGAAGTAATACCGTTAGTATTTCAAGCGGCACGCGGGCGGAAAGCGTAAAAAAGCCGCGTTTAAGGCTAGTTAGGATTTGAAATACTTCGGTTTACCTATTTTATCATATTGACAAATTAAAAGTAAAATAAAATTTTGCGGCGTGTAACTATCGTACACGCCGCGTAAAAATTATTCGTTATCTGTGTTGTCGTCAGTGTCACCGTTATCATCTTCCTGATCTGCGCTGCTGCCCGTTTCGGATTTTTCCGCCTTTTTGAACCTCACCTTGACTTTTTCGAAAAATTCGGGAACTTTGACTTTTACCGTGTTATAAGCGGTTATCATATCCGTTTTAAACCGCTTATGGTCCCAGATGAGACAGACTGCAAGGGCGAAAATTCCGCCGAGAATTACGACGGGAAAAAGCTCCCACAGAATGGGAACGTTTCTCCACGCTTTGGGCGTAAGCCATAAAACGAACTTTGCCGCGCCCTGCATAGAATCGGGCAAGCCGATAGCGTAACCCATATCCCTTTCGTTTGCGTCAAAAAATTCATCAAACGAGGGCGTGTCCACCCAATGTATACGAATTAAAATTAACTCGTTTATAATTATAACGCCCAGAACCGCGAAATAGATTACAAAGGTTTTCCAGATTCTGCGCCAGTTAAGCTCGTGCAGTCCGAAAAGAACCATTAAAAGCGGCACTATCCATATGCCCGCGTGGCAGATATAGTAACGGATAGTTTCAGGCTCGTAAAATGCAAGATTCATACTTGCAGCCGGCATGGGTGCAACGCAGCCCAATATTCCGCTTATAAGCCCCAGATAGAACATATAGTCCTTGCCCGCCTTCCACTTTGAAAGATAAATGAAAGGGAAAATCATTGTGCTGACCGCGCAGATATTTTCAAATGAACATTTGCGCAATATTGCCGGAAAACCTGTATACTGGGGGAATGCAAGCTTTATAAAGTGAAGCGCAAAGTTGAGCGCAAGAACGCCGAACAGCGACCAGTACTGAACCTTTTTGCTCTTTTTTCTTAAACCGAAATACAGTCCTAAACACGCTCCGACGCAAAGTACCAACCAGAGATAGTAACCCAGCGACGTACCGAACTTTATTTTAATCAATTCCATCTTTTACCTTGAAAATGTAATACGAAATTATTACAATTATCACACAAAAATATGGGATTGTAAAGCGTTTTAGACTACGGTTTAAACTTTTTTACAAAGTTCGCCGCAGATACCGTCAAGAACGGTGAAATAGTCTTTGAATGTCTTTGAACAGACTTCGGCGTTTTGTATCTCGATACCGTCGGCGCGCAGTCCTGTCAGCGCGAAGCTCATTGCAACGCGGTGGTCGCCGAAAGTTTGCATTTTTGCGGGCTTTGGCTGCGAGGGATAAATTTTTACGCCGTCAGCAAATTCTTCGACCCTGACGCCCGCCGCGGTAAGGTTTTTGACTATCGCGTCTATTCTGTCGCATTCCTGCTTGCGGATATGGGCAACATTGCATATTTGAGTCGGATTTTTAAGGTAGGGCGCAATCGCGGCAAGGGTCAGAGTCTGGTCGGAAAAACCGCTACAATCGACGACGCCGCCGTCAAAGTCTTTTATAAGATTTATAAACTTTATATCGCCCTGCATGCTGCGAGACATTAAACCGTTTACCGCGATATTCGTTCCCAGAATTTTGTTCGCGGCGTAAAAATAGCAGGCTGCGGAAACGTCCGGCTCGATATCGTATTTTTTAGCGGAATAGCCGCCTTCGACGATATAGCCGCCCTCCGTTTCCTTTACGGTAACGCCGAAAGACCACATCATATCGAGGGTCATATTGACATAATCAAACGAGTGACTGCCCTCCGTCTTTACCGTCAGAGGCTCATGTGCGCATATGCCCGAAATTAAAAGCGCCGACAAAAACTGACTGCTTTCGTCAATATTCACGCGCACTTCTTTTTTGGGCGCGTCCGTTCCCTCGATTATAAAGGGGTAAGAGTTCGGCTGTTCCAAAAAGGTGAATTTTGCGCCCAGCTCTTTCAGCGTCTTTATGAGAGAAGAAACCGGACGCTTTTTCATCTGTTCGGAACAAGTCAGAGTGTAACGTCCTTTCTGAAAGGCGAGAAAGGCGGGTAAAAACCTTGCCGCAGTTCCTGCGCTGCCGACGTAAATTTCGGCTTTCCCCTTTTTGAGTTTGCCGCCGCAGCCTTTGATTTTTACGGTAGTTTCCGAAACTTCGCATTCGACGCCCAGGTCTTTAATGCACTGCAAAAAGGTTGCGCAGTCGTCCGAAAACTGCGCGCCGTACAGCGTACTTTCGCCGTCCGCAAGCGCCGCTATTAACAATGCGCGCGCGGTGATGCTTTTTGACCCCGGTACCGAAACGCATATTTTTCCGTCCGAAGTTTTTCCGTAAATATTTTTTACCTTGTAGTTCATATTTTTCTTCGTCTTAAAATATCGCCCTTTGATAAATTATAGGGGCAGTTGATTTTGTACTTCTCCTGCACGAGTTTACAGTCGTTCACCTGTTCACCCGTTGAAGCGAAAGCCTTTTCAACGGTAAAACTCTTTTTAAAGTTTTCCGAAGGGGACAGAACCTCCAAAACGTCGCCCGTTTTAAAGCGGCCGCGCATTTCGACTGTGGCGAAACCTTCGCCGCAGTTTAAAACGTTTGCGATATAGTCGCAGTCGCCCTTGGTCTGGCTGTCCGTATAGTTTACCGTGTTGCCGTTTTCGCCGAAGGCGTAAGCCGTCGTATAATCTCTGTGCGCCGCGGTCAGAAGCTCGCTTTCGACCGATTTATCAAAGCCGCCGTCAATACAGCGGCGGTAAGCGTTTATTACCGTTGCGAGGTAGTACTCCGACTTCATTCTGCCCTCGATTTTAAACGAGCATACGCCGGCAGCCGCAAGTTTTTCAAGATGGGCGGACATATTCAGATCTTTACTGTTTAAAAGATAGGTGCCTTTTCCGTCCTCCTGTATTTCCAACCAGCCGCTGTCCGATTTGTCGTCGGACTTTCTTATCCGGTAATTCCACCGGCAAGCCTGAACGCACTCGCCGCGGTTGGACGGGCGGTTTGCGAGATAGTCCGACAAGAGGCACCTGCCGGAATATGAAATGCACATTGCGCCGTGGACGAAAGCTTCAAGCTCTATATCGGGTACGGCGGAATGAATTTCCGCAATTTCTTCAAGCGATAATTCCCTTGCAAGGACCACGCGGCTTGCGCCCTGTTCGCGCCAGAATTTTACCGCGTAGGCGTTTGTCGTATTCGCCTGCGTTGATATATGTAACTGAAGCTTGGGCGCGGCTTTTTTTGCGGCGTAAAGCGCGCCGCAGTCGGAAACGAGCGCCGCGTCCGTACCGATTGACTGCAAAAACGCGAAGTAATCTTCTAATTGCGCAAGGTCTTTGTTTTTTGCAAATATGTTTGCGGTGACGAAAACTTTTTTACCGAGCGAATGGGCGTACTTTACGGCGGAAGCAAGTTCGTCGCGCGTGAAATTGTCCGCAAACGAGCGCAAAGAAAAATCTTTGCCGCCTATGTACGCAGCGTCCGCGCCGAAGTAAAAAGCCGTCTTTAATTTTTCGAAGTTGCCCGCGGGGGCTAAAAGTTCAACTTTCATTTTTTTACGCTCATCGCCAGCCCGTCGCCGACGTTTAAAATAGTGGTGTAAAGTTCGCTGTCGTTCGTGACCGCGTCGATATATTCTTTTACGTGGGTATACAGCATATTGCGTTTTTTGGGAACGGGAGTCTCGCCCGTAATCCAGCCGTATAACAGAACGTCGTCGGCAAGCAGAACGCCGCCTTGTTTTAAAAGTTTTTTCAAAGCGGGCAAAAGCTTTATGTACTGGACTTTTGCGCAGTCCATAAATATGAAGTCGTACTGACCCTCAAGCTCCGACAGCCGTTCATATGCGTCGCCGTAAATCGCACAAACGCGCATATCAATGCCGAGGCATTTGAAATTTTTAACAGCTTCGTCGTAAAATTTCTGCTCCCGCTCGATAGTAGTCAGATGCGCGTCAACGCATACGTTTAGCATGACAGCGGCGGAAACGCCTGTCGCCGTGCCGAGTTCGAGCATATTTTCCGGCTGCAACGCTTTAAGAAGCGCGCATATGAAATTGAGAGTTTCGTCGTCCGCCGTTGGAATTTCGCGCGCGAAAGCCTCCTCCCTCATCTTGACTATTTTTTCGGGCAGACAAACGCCGTTGAACTGCGCCGTCGCCGTTTTGCGCTCGCCCTTTGAAGTGTCGCCGTGCGCGTATCCGAAGCCGCTCATATTTCAACCACTACCGGTACGACCATGGGCGACTGCTTGGTCTTTTTCAGAAGATAGTTTCTGAAATTGCGCTTTATTATCTTTTTAAGCTCGTCAACCGTGCCGCGCGAGAGGTCGTAACCCTCTATCGCGTGCGCGATAACTTCGCGCATTTCCTTGTTGTAATCGCGGTGGAAATCGAACACGAAACCGCGCGAGTTTATAGCCGGTTCCCCCACCACTTCTCCGTCCTTTACCGCGATTGAAATTATGAAAAGTCCCTCTTCGGAAAGCTGGCGTCTGTCGTCGATTATCACGCTCGCCTTTTCGTCCTCTATTCCCTCGCCGTCAATCAGGCGCGAGCCGGACGGCACGTCGCCGTCGCGCTTTATGCCCTTTTGCGTGACTTCTATACAGTTGCCTATATCGGGAATGAGTATACGGCTTTCGGGCATGCCCAGTTGTTCGGCAAGCTGCGCGTGCTTTTTCAGGTGTCTGTACTCGCCGTGGACGGGAATGAAGTATTTGGGCTTTAACAGCGTGTGCATAATTTTATGCTCTTCGCGGCAGGCGTGACCGGAGACGTGAATATTTTCAAGACTCTCGTAAATGACGTTTGCGCCTTTTCTGTAAAGGTTGTTAATTACCCTGTAAATGAGTTTTTCGTTGCCGGGTATGGGTGTTGCCGAAATTATTACCGTATCGTTTGCGCCCACGGTCACCTGCGAGTTGTCGCCGTTCGCCATACGCGTAAGCGCGCTCATAGGTTCGCCCTGACTGCCCGTGCTTACAACGACGATTTCGCCGTCGCGCATATTCTTCGTCTTTGATATGTCCACAAGCGCGTTGTCGGGTATATGAATTTCGCCAATCTTTTCAGCCGCCTCAACCACGTTGAGCATACTTCTGCCGGACAGCGCGACCTTGCGCTTGTACTTTACGGCTAAATCGGTTATCTGCTGCAGTCTGTGTACGTTGGAAGCGAATGTTGCGATAATAAGCCGTCTTTCTGCGTTTTCGGCAAACAGTCTGTCCAAAGTCGCGCCCACGACCGTTTCGCTCATGGTAAAGCCGTTGCGCTCGATATTTGTGCTTTCGCCCATATACAAAAGCACGCCCTGCGAGCCTATGTCGGCAATAGTCTTCAAGTCGATAGCCTCTCCCGCTACAGGGGTCAGGTCGATTTTAAAGTCGCCGCTGTGGAAAATTAGGCCCTGCGGCGTTTCTATCGCAAGCGCAAGCGAACCCGCGATTGAGTGATTTACGTTTACGCACCTTATTTTAAAGCAGCCCATCTGCAGTACCTGTCCCGGCGCAACGTTTATCATTTTAGCGTCGTTTATGCGGTGTTCGCGCAGTTTGTTATCCACGAGCGCGAGCGTGAGTTTTGTACCCGCAACGGGAACTTTAAGTTCCTTTAAAAGATAGGGTACGCCGCCTATGTGGTCCTCGTGACCGTGCGTTAAAATAAGCCCCCTCACTTTGCGTCTGTTTTCAAGCAGGTAGGTAATATCGGGTACGATTAAGTCGAAGCCGGGAGTTTCCTCGGTCGGAAAAATCGCGCCGGCGTCTATGATTATAATATCGTTGCCGCACTCTATCGCGGTCATATTTTTGCCTATTTCGCCGACGCCGCCGAGGAATACTATTTTTACCTGTTTTGAACCGGCGCCGCGCTTGGGCATTGCGGCGTTTTTAGGTTTTACGTTAGGTTTTTGCGGTTGTTTTTCCTTTACCTTTTTAACGGGCTTTGCCGTATTAGCCGCGGCAGGCTTGTCCTGCTTATTTGTTTTTGTATTGCGCCACGTTCTGAAAGCGGGACGCTTTTTTTCGTTCTGGTCGTTCAATTTATATCTCCGTTATATCAGTGTCGTTACATTAAACGGGGGTTGATTATTTATCAACCCCCCTGAAAGTTTTAACCTTAGTTTTTCTTTCTTACGTCCTTGACGAGACCTTCTTCGATAAGTTCTTCTATCGTTTCGTAAGGATACATAGCCGCGTAGTCGCGTTCCAGCAGGTCGCGTTTTACGCCGCCGCGCGCTTCGAGCATTTCGTCTATCAGCCTTATCGCCTTTTTAACGCCCAGAGGACTCTTTATCTTTACCATCATAGGCGTGCCGCTCATCGACTTGTTCTGCGAAGCGTCTAAATGATGGTAAACCGAAACTTTATATTCGTTAGGGTCGAGCGCAAGGTACAGGCACAACGTCTTGCCGCGCATTTTAAAGCGCGCTATCGTCTCTCTGCCCTTGTTGAAGCGTTCTGCGCCCCAGGCAATGTTGGAGTTTACCTTTTTGTAGGAAAGAAGGGCTTGCTTTACCGAGCCGTAGAAATTCTTCTGCTGGTCGGTACCCTGAATAATTCTTGCTATGAACGAGCGGTTGAACTTCATCATGTTCGAGAAGTCAACGCCCTCTTCGCCGAAGTACAGATCCTCGCCGTCGCCGCTGTCGTCGTCGTCCTTTTCCAGCTTGTCGTCGTCATCGTAATCTTCTTCCTCTTCCTCCTCTTCTTCCTCAACGGGAGCGGGGGCGGGCGCAGGAGCGGGAGCCGCGGGCATCTGGATAATTATGGGAGCCGGCTGCGAGATAATTTCGCTTACCTTCAAAAGAGGTTCCTCTTCCTGCTTTTCAACCGCGGAAGAAGCCGCCGCCTCGCTTGCGGGAGCGCCGACCAGCGCGCCGCTTTCGAGTATATCCTTGACTTCGGAAATTTTGAGTTCTATCTGGTTGAAGCGGTCGTCAACGTCCACGTCATCGTCGTCGTTGTCCGCGCCGCTTTCAAGCATCTGCTTGATTTCTACTATTCTCTGCTCAACCGCGTTGAAACGGTCTTCGGTTACGGAGTCCGTATTTGCGCTTACGCCCTCTTCAAGCATTCCCTTGATTTCGGCGATAGCCTGCTCTACGCTGTTGAAGCGGTCTTCGGTAGCCGCATCTGTATTTGCGCTTACGCCGCTTTCAAGCATTTCCTTGACTTCGGCGATAGTGTCTTCAATCGCGTTAAGACGCTCGTCGTTGTAATGCTCTTCGACAATCGTGTCAACGCCGTTGACCGCGCCGTTTTCAAGCATTTCTTTAATTTCGGCGATAGCGCTCTCTATGGTGTTGAGACGCTCTTCCGAAACGGGTTCGGCGACTACTTCGCCCTCGCCGTTTACGAGCATTTCCTTAATTTCGGCAATAGCCTGCTCGACGTTGTTGAAGCGCTCTTCGGTAACGGCGTCCGTATTCGCGTTTACGCCCTCTTCAAGCATTCCCTTGATTTCGGCGATAGCTTCCTCTATCGTATTGAGGCGTTCTTCCGAAACAGTTCCGTCCACCGTTTCCACGGTCTCGGTCACGCCGCTTTCGATAAGTTCTTTAAGTTCGGCAATCGCGCCCTCAATCGCATTGAAGCGCGCGTCCGTACCCTTTTCAACCTCTTCGGCAACGAGTACGGTCATACGCGAAATTCCGTCCTCGTCTATAACGATATCGTAGTCGTTAGCCGCCTGCGATTCGATAAGTCTTTCGGAAATTTCGTTGCTCAGTTTTTCGTTATCTATGTCAACCGTGTTAATAGGCTGGTTAGCAAACTGCGCGTTGAGAACGTCTATAACCGCGTCGGTAACCTTTGCGGAAATTTCGTCCATATCGAAGTCGGGCAGATAGTTTGAAAGCACTGCCGCGGCTTTGTCCGCGATTGCGTCCTCGTTTATGCCGGCAACCGTAATCTTTTCGCTGATGCGCGCCGCCATTTCCTCGTAGTCGGGTTCTTCGGACTGCGCAAGATCGAGCGCGTAGCGGAGCTTGTCGGCAACCGCTTCGGAAATAGCCGCGTAATCAAGCTTGTCGGCAATCGATTTGGAAATTGACGAACAGCCGTCGTCGTCGACGAGAATTTCAAAGTCTTCGGCTTTAAGGCTTCCGACTTTAAGCGCGATTCTGTCTGCAAGCTCTTCCTCGTCAAGCACGGGCGGATAAGCCTGCGGAGCGGGTTCGGCGTAATCTTCGGAAACGACTTTGACGCCGTTTACGTTTATAAGTTCTGCAACGTGCTGCGCGATTTTTTCCTCGTCGACGGTCACGTTTGTATTCAGACCGTTGAGGTTGAGATAATCGGCAACCTGTCTTGCGATATTGCCCTCGTCAAGTTTGATGTTGACGTTGGTAGAATCCGCTTCGGCGACGGGAATGATAATCTGTTCCGCCACCTTCGAAGCGATATAGTCGGGAGAGATAACGTCGCGGGCGGAAACGAGATCCGCAACCTTTTCCGCGAGTTTATCGTAGTCGACGTCCTCTTTAACGAATGCGGGATATGCCATAGGCGTAGGCACGGGATTTGCGGACTGCGCCGCAGCGGCAGCCGCTCTCGCGCTCTCTTCGCCGTAAAGCTGTACTCTTGCCGAAACGGCGTCAAGCTTGTCCGAAAGGGTACCG
Source organism: uncultured Clostridia bacterium (assembly GCA_964503655.1). GTDB lineage: Bacteria > Bacillota > Clostridia > Christensenellales > Borkfalkiaceae > Coproplasma. Next base: position 255,931 of record CAZDAG010000001.1, read on the forward strand.
TAAGCGGTCTCGCTGCGCTTGGACTGCTCGGAAAGTTCGGAAAGTCTGTCGTAGATATTCGCGTAAAACTCGTCGTCAAGCTGAACGGTTTCGACGCCCTCTTCGGCGGTGACGTGAATATGCTCGATTTTTTCCGCAATTTCGTTATAGCCGTCTTCTGCGTTTTTAAGACGGTCGGAAATTTCCGAAAGCTTCAGAAGAAGTTCGTCGTAATCGCTTTCGCCGCGCTGCGTATCCTCGGTCAGAACGGTCAGCCTTTCGTTGAGCGCGTAATTTTCGTCCTTGGACTGTCTTAAATGCTCGCAGACATCGTTTACCTTGTCGGTGAGACCTGCAAGCTCTTCCTCGCGCTTTTTAGCCGATTCGAAAAGTTCGTTTATTCTCTCGGCAAGACCGGCGTAAATATTTTCGTTCTGTTTTGCGATATACAGAAGATCCTGCCTCAAAGTCTGGTTTTCGCTCTGAAGCTGTTTAAAAAGTTCGCCGTTCTGCTTTATGCCGTTTGCCTGCTCCTGCAGCGTTTTGGAAAAGTTTTCCAGCATAGCCTCTACGCGGGTGTTGTTAATCTTGCTTTGCTTGATTAACTCGTCCTGTTTGTTGGCTATCGCCTGGTTCGCCCTTAAAATGACGTCCGCTTTCTTGGGAACGTTGCTGTCGTCACTTGCAGGACCGTTGTTTCTGCCTATTGCCATAATGCACCTCTTATGTAATAAATCCCCTTACCGGAGTAAAAAACACATTCTCTTTTAATAGTTTACACCATTAAATAAGAAAAGTAAATATAAATAACCGCTTTTTTTTGGTAAATTTTGCAAAAAACCCCGTTAAATCGGGCATATATGGGGGTCAATTTTGAAAACGTGTATAAAAACGGCGCCTCCGACCATAATAATTACAAACCCGAACGGAGGCTTTTTTATGGGTAAAAAGAAGAATAAAATAGCAAAATTGACCGAAGAACAGTACGTCGCGTACATTGCGGGACTTAAAAATACCGCGGCAATCGTCAATCCCGACGGCAGTATGCTCATCCCCGACGGACTTAAAAAGGAACAGTCCCCCGAAAAGTAAATATTAATATTAACAGCTCCGCGGCGAACGCCGCGGAGCTGTTATTTTTATTGATTTTAAAGGATTATGCAGATAACTCCGCCCTTGCCCTCGTTGACTATTCTGGTTATGGCGCGGCGCATTTTGTTCTTTGTTTCGTCGTGCATGCCCGAAACCTTTCCGGCAAGCCCTTCCTTGACCATTCCGCGGAGCGACTTTCCGAAGACGTTGGTGTCCCACATACCTTCGGGGTTGTTTTCAAAGCCGTTCATCATACCCTGAACGATACTTTCGCTCTGCGAAGCGCTGCCCATTATGGGGCTTACCTCGCCGGTCACGTCGATTTTTACTATGTGGTAGCTGGGCGCGGTGGCGCGCAGTTTTATTCCCACGCTTCCGCCCTGACGCACCATTTTGGGCTGTTCGAGGCTCATATCAGAGTCGTCCGGCTGAACTATGCCGTAGCCGTTAATTTTAGCGCACTCGAACGCGTCCTTGATTTTGTCGTAGCTGCGTTTGGCTTCCGCCGTGCCGCGGACGTAGCGCATAAGGGTGAATTCGTCCGCAATGTCGTCGCCGGCAATCTCGGACAGCATATTGTAGAAAATGCCGTCCTTTGCGTTAGCCGTAATTTCCGCCCTGCCGTTTGAAAGGTTGAGAGAAATGTTCGCCTCCTCCTTCCAGTAGCCGCAGCCTTCGGTCATGGCGTCGAGAATTGAGCAGTCTTTCATTCTCGAAATCTTGGGTGCAATTTCGCGCACTCTGTCCAAAAGCTCGCATACCGCGGAAGAGTCGGGAGGCAAAAACCTCATCCAGTCTGGAATATTTACGTCGAAGGAAGTTACGGGGAATTCGAACAGTACCGCTTTCAATATATTTAAAAGTCCGTCCGCGTCAAGTCTTTCGCAGTTGGTAGCGATAACCGTCGTGCCGTACTTTGATTCAAGCTCGGCTTTGAGGGCGCGCGCCGCTCCCGTTCCGGGGTCTACGCAGTTTAAAACTATCACGAAGGGTTTACCTATCGCGTTAAGTCTTTTAACCGTGCGCTCCTCCGCTTCTATATATCCCTCGCGGGCAATATCGGCGACGCTGCCGTCGGTTGTAACGAGAATTCCTATTGTCGAATGTTCGCTTATTACCTTTTCGGTACCGAGCGCGGCCGCTTCCGAAAAAGGCAGGGGATTATCGCTCCACGGCGTGTTGACAAGACGGGGTTTGCCGTCCTCTTCAAAACCCGAAGCTCCCTCCGTGACGAAGCCCACGCAGTCGATAAGTCTTACGTTTGCGGTTGCGTTTTCAAGCCGCACTTCCGCAGCGCTTGCCGGAACAAATTTGGGTTCGGTCGTCATAACCGTTCTTCCCGAAGCCGACTGGGGCAGTTCGTCCGTCATTACGCTCTTTAAATTGGGGTCTGTAACATTGGGAATGACCAGCTCGGTCATAAATTTCTTAATCAGCGTCGATTTTCCCGTTCTTACGGGTCCCACTACCCCTATATAAATATCTCCGCCGCTCCTTTTGGCTATGTCCTCGTAAACGTTGTATTCAAGCATATCCGCCTCCGCAAAAACTATGTATAATAACTTATTGCGGAAACAGCCCGTTTAGAACGGTTTTTTTATTAAATTTTAAAGCCTCCGCTATTTTGCGGAGGCTTTAAAGATTAATGCGTTTTTAAAATTTCCTTGTAGAAGTTATCCATTTCGGACTTGGTTTTGAATTTTGCAACGAACATAGTGTTCGCCATTGCGCCGCTCAATACTTCGGGTATCCTTTCAACCATAGTCAGGTTGTCGGCGTAAACTCTCTTTACTTCGTCATCGCACAGCACGAAGTTCTTGCCGTCGCGTCTTCCGGCGTACGCGCAGTAGTACTTTTCGCCCGTCCCGGTTTCTGTCTTGCCGTTAGCAAGTACGTCCGCCCAGATTTTGTACACGTCGGTGCTGCACGAGTAGTTCATCATATCGGGGGTAAAGCCGCCCGCGGGACGCATATTGACTTCCAGAGCGACCACTTCGCCCTTTTTGCCTATGCGCTGGTCCTTGGTCAGACGGAAGAATTCAAAGTGGATAAACCTGTTTTTTACGCCGAACGCCTTAACAGTACGTCTGCCTGCGTCCAGAACGTCGGGCGCGAGGTTATTTACAATATAATATACGCAGTTGCCGTTTTCGTTTACGATATCCATAAGCGAATTGGGCGTTACGTTGCCCGTTTCGAACACGGGGTTGCCCTTGCCGTCGATAATCGCGTCGTAAGAGTTGACTTCCGCCTCTATGTACTCTTCCATTATGTAAGGAACGTCGGGCTTTGTTTCAAGGAAGTTGTTGAGTTCCTGCTCGTTCGAAATTTTGTAGGTAGCGTTTGCGCCGATGCCGTTGTCGGGTTTTACTATTACGGGATAGCCGATCTCTTCAATGAGTTTGAGGCAGTTTTTAAGATTTTTGACTATGCAGTACTTCGCGGTCTTAACGCCGGCTTTCTGATAGTACTTTTTCATCTTTGACTTGTATCTTATTTTCTTTACGTCGCTGTTTTTGAAGCCGGTGGTAATACCGAACGCCGAACGCAGCGCCGCGTCGTGTTCGAGCCAGTACTCGTTGTTGCTTTCAAGAAAGTCGATTTTGCCGTACTTGAATATGAAGAACGCAACCGCGCGGTAAACCTCGTCATAGTTTTCGAGATTATGTACCCAGTAGTATTCGTTTACGTTCTCTTTTACGTCATCGGAAAGCCTATCCCAGGGGCAGTCGCCGATAGCCAATACGTTGAAGCCGTAATTTTTAAGCTCGCGGCAGAACTTGTAGTAGTTCGTCGGGAAATCGGGTGAAATAAATATAAAATTTTTCATAAATTAGCCTCCTTTATGAAATATACAATTAATTTTCAAACAAAACGTTTATAAAATAAGGAATCCGCCTCTCCCAGCTTGCTTCGCAGTGAGTACCGCCCGGGACTATGCGCGAGGTCAGATACACCTTTTTATCAATGAGAGCGGACGCCGTGTCGGCAAAATAAGTTCGCTGACTATCGTGGTTTTTAAACTCTTTGCTGCCGTAATCCATATAAAGACGGGTCCCCGTCCTGTATTTTGCGGTTTTGACAAAGTCGGGAACGCCGTTATACACCCAGAGACTGGGCGATAACGCCGCGCCGCGCGAAAAATATTTATGGTAAGCGGACAGCGCGTAAAGTGTCATAAGTCCGCCCATAGAGCTTCCGCCAATCGCGGTGTGTTCCCTGTCGGGCAGAGTACGATAGTTTTCGTCTATATACGGCTTAAAAGTTTTTACAAGCCAGTCCATATACTTTTTGCCCTTGCCGCAAACTTTTACGCCGCCGCGTTCGAAGCTTACCGGAGAATACTCCGAAAGTCTTTCGTTTCCCTCGTGGTTGCACTCCACCGCGGCTATTATAAGCGGCGTTTTATTTTTATCCAGATATTCCGAAAGCCCCCAGCTTTTGCCGTAAGTCGCCTCTTCGTCCGAAAAAAGGTTGTGACCGTCGAACATATACATTACGGGGTAACTGCCGCCCTTTTCATACCCTTCGGGCAGATAGACGTACGCTTTACGCTTTTTTTCGCCGGTGAGCGACGGAATACAAACTTCCCAACTTTCTATCATATGTTTTGCGTTTTATTTGTGATTTAGTTCATATGCGCGTTGATAAACGCGAGGATATCCTCTTTTACCTTATCGCTGCAGGTGTCGTTTAAAATTTCATGTCTGCCGTTTTCGTAAAGGGTGATATCCACTTCTTCTATCCCGGCTTTTTTAAATTTGTCGTAAGCCTTCTGCACGCCCTTGCCGTAGTTGCCGACGGGGTCGTTTGCGCCGGCGACAAAGAACACCGGCAGATTTTTGGGAACGGCTTTTATAGTTTCGGTTGAGCATGCAACTTTTATTATATTGAAAAGCACGCTGTAACCGTTGTTTGTAAAGTCAAATCCGCAGAGCGGGTCCGCCTCGTACCTGTCCACGTTTTCGCTGCTTTCCGAAAGCCAGTCGTTTTGAGTTCGCGCGGGCGGAAATCTTTTATTGTAGCTGCCGAACGCAAGCTTCTTTATAAATTTGCTTCTGTGACGCCAGCCGCAGAAAAGCGCGTCGAGGCCCACGAAGAACAGCGCCGCGTTTAAAGTCGCCATGCTCATAAAGCCGCTGCCCATAATTATTGTGCCGTTGAAATCGCCGCCGTACTGCGAAATGTATTTACGGCAGAAGAACGAACCCATACTGTGTCCCAGTATGAAATAAGGAACGCTTCCAACCTGTTTTTTAACCGCAAGCTGCAGCGCGCGGATATCCTGTATTATGATATTGATATCGCGTCTTTTATTGAAGTAGCCCAGATCTTCCTGCGACCTTACCGACTGACCGTGACCAAGATGGTCGTCGGCACAAACGGCAAAACCCTGCTCCGTGAGATACTCCGCAAAGGGCGCGTATCTTTCGGCGTACTCCGCCATTCCGTGGATTATCTGCACCACGCCCTTTATTTCGCCCTCGGGCAGCCATAAGCATGCGTGGATGGTGGTTACGCCGTCGTGCGACGGATAATAGATATTTTCCATATTTATATATTCCTTATATAATTGAATTTATTATATCATAAACGGATGAAAGTAACAAACCGTTTAACGGACAAGATTGACGTTTTCAAAACAAATTTTTCTTTCGCCGCGCTCAATTTCGTGAGCTAACGCGCATAATCTGTCGTTTAAAGGCGAAACCGCGCCTATCTTTTTTGCAACGCGCGAAACCGCGCCGTTCATATAATTTATTTCGCACGGCTTTTCAGCCTTTAAATCGAAATACATACCCGAAACGAGTTTTTTATGACCGCGCATAGCGTACGGAAGCAGGGCAAGCGCTATCTTCTTTTTAAAGCGGTTTTTATACGAAAACAGCTTGTCCGCCCTGTGTCCCTGAATTTTTTCAAACTTTACGCCCGCCTTTTTTGCGACGGCATAAACTTCGTTCAGGATTTCAAGCGCGGCGATACGGGTAATTTTATTTTTACCAACCTCGCCGAAAGTAATACCGCAAATTGCGGAAAGCGAGGAAAATGCGCAGTTTATAGCAAGTTTTGCCCACCGCGCGCCTTTGAGATTGTCCGTAACCGTCACTTTGCCGACGCATGCAAGATAGTCTTTAACCCTTTCGGTTTTCGGATTTTTGCCGCCCGTCGAGCCGAGCGCGAAAGTCATTTTATCCGGTTTTGAAGTAAGTTCGGCTTTGCCGCTTCCGATAAGGGTTGCGCCCCAGCTTACCGCGCAGCCGAGACACCTGCCTGCGCCGACAGCCTCCGCAACCGCGCTTTCGGGAAGACCGTTTTGCAGGGTACAGACAACTCCGTCCTCTTCGAGAATATCCTTTAAAAATTCCAAACTTCCGCCCTGTTTGGTCATAAGAAAAATCACGCCGTATTTTCCCGAAATTTCATCGGGCGTAAGCGCGTTTACTTTTACGGTTAAATTTACGCCGCCCGATATTTGCGCGCCGTTTTGCTTCAACGCGGCGATATGCGCTGCGTTGCGGCTGATTAAGTCTATCTGTCTGCCGGACGCAGTTATAAACGCGCCTAAAACGGTTCCCATTGCGCCAGCGCCGTATATTGCGGCTTTCACTTGTTCAGCGCCTCAAATGCAAGCCGCGCCATATGCCTGTACGCCTCTTCGGACGGGTGCAGATGGTCGCCGCTGTCGTACCCCTCTCTGAACGCCGCAGGGTCGTATTCCGAGCGCACCGCGCTTTCAAAGTCTATGCAGGTATAACCGCAGTTTTTTAGCCACGAATTTATTCCGTTTTTCATATCCTCTCTGAAAGGCGCGTAGGTACGCCAACCCTTTATGGGCAGCAGCGTTCCCGCGTAAACTTTCAGTCCGTACTTTTCCGCCGTGTCAAAGTAGTATTTCAACCCCTCTTCAAGCTCATTGAGCGTCGGCAGGTCCGACATGGGTCTGAAAGGGTTCACGTCAGTTCCTACGGGGTGGATAATATCGTTTATGCCCTGCTGGATAATTACGCCGTCCGCGCCGCTCACCGTGGAAATTTCGCGTTCGAAACGGCGTTTGCCGCAAAGCCCGTAGCTTTCGTACGTAATGCAGTCGTACTCGCGTAAGACGCGCGTGCCGCTTGCGGCTCTGCGCACTACCGCCGTTTTATTGTAGGGGTCGTCCATACAGAGCTGCGCGAGATAGTCCGGCCAGCTCTGCGAAGTTATCGAATCGCCGTAGCATATTACGCAGCGGTTTTTACCGTCGGTCAAAAGGTCTATGCCCGTCAGAAAATAAAAGGTGTTTGTCGTTCGGGTGCTATTTAACGGCAGTACCGATTTAAGCGCGCAGTTGCCCAGCGAATAAAAGCCTTTGGATAAAGGTCCCGTTACGACCACTGCCGAGCGCATAAGCGTAAAATCTTTTAAATAGATACTTACCGAAAGGTATCCCAACGGTTTTACGCGGAAATCTATTTCGTCCGAAAAAATTTCTTCGCCTGCTTTTATCGTCACGCTCTCTTTGCCCGAAAAGGTTACAAGAGCCGCGTCCTTTAAATTAATTTCCCTGTCGCTGACCGCCGGCGCGATTGTCACCTGGTTTAACGTGACTTCTTCCGTTCCGCAGAAATTTGAAAAATGCAGCCTTACCTTATTGCCGGCAAAGGCGCACTTTACGGGATAGCGCAAAGTTATATCGCGCGCGTAAGTTTCGGGGCGGTGGTCGGCGATTGAGGTCGCGTTGCCCCAGACTGTAACCCATTCAGACATTTTAATTATCCTTTTTATTATTTGATATTATTGTCTTTAAACCCTTGAAAAGTTTGCCGTTGAAAATTTCGGTAATTCCCTGCAAAATGCTTTGGTCAAAGCCGCCGAACTGCGCAAGCGTTCTCAAAGGCAGATATTCCATAGTGCCGCTTATCGTCCTCTTTTTTCTGACTACCGCAAGGACGAACCAGACGAAAAATCTGCCCCAAATTCCTTTTGCGTTTTTAAGCTCGCAAAAAGGGGTTTCTGGCGCGGCGATAACCCTGCCCTTTCCGTCCTTTAATATATTGTATCTTGTTGGCATAAGGCACAGGGTATCGGGCGCGGAAACACGGCTTGCGCCCTCTCTCCGTAACGCGCATTTAAGCCGCAAATCAGCTGACGACGCGCCTATATAAATTTCGTACCCGCCCGAAACTTCAACCCACTTATTGTTTCCGGCGTCAAAGCTGCGGAATGAATATTCGTCGAACGGAATAAATATTTTGCAGCTTTCACCGGGCTCTAAAAAGACTTTGTCAAAGCCTTTCAGCTGCAGAAAAGGCGCGTTTGCGTTTTCTGGGAAACGGATATAAAGCTGCGCCGCCTCGCCGCCGTAGACGCCGCCTGTATTTTTAATATCAAAGCTTACGCCCTTTTCGTTCACCCTCAAATTAGAGTATTCGAACTGCGTATAAGAAAGTCCGAAGCCGAATGTATATTTCTGGTTTTCACCCTTGCGGTAGCCCACTTTCATACCCTCTTCGTATACCGCCGAATAAGGGTTCTGCGGCTGCGCCTCATAACTCTTTAAAAAGGTTTCGGCAAGTTTTCCCGACGGATTGACTTTGCCGGTCAAAATATCCGCTACGGCGCGGCAGCTTGCCTGACCGCCAAGCCCCGCGTAAAGCAACGCGGGAATTTCTTCGTCCCAGTCCGTATTAACCGCGCAACCGCAGAACAGAACGACGACGATATTTTTGTTTACTTTTTTAAGCTTTTCCAGAAGTTTTATCTGCTTTTCGGGCAGCGAATAACTTACTCTGTCCGCGCCCTCCGCATCCTCGCCGCGGTAGCCCGCGCAGAAAATAACCGCGTCCGATTTCTTCGCAAGCAGAACGGCTTTCGCACCGCCGCTTGCGTATTTTACGCCCTTTAAACAGCTTTTAAGGCTTTGCGTAGCTTTGGGATTGACCTTCGACGAGCCGCCGCCCTGAACCTGCGGCTTTTTCGCAAATTCGCCGACGAGGGCAATTTTCTGCCCCTGCTTTAAGGGAAGCAAGCCGTCGTTTTTTAAAAGTACGGCGCACTCTTCCGCGCATTTTGCGGCAAATTCGCCATGCCCCGAAATATCCAAGCCGCGGTCGGGTTTTTCGCGGTGTGAAAATTCGACTATGCGATTAACGCAACCGTCCACTTCCTCTTCGGATAATTCGCCGCGCTTTACGGCGTTTTTTATTTCGTCTTTCGAGAAATAGCAACACGGCATTTCGATATCCGCGCCGGCTTTAACTGCGGCGACGCGGTCGTGCGTGCCGCCCCAGTCGGAAACGACTATTCCGTCAAAGCCCCACTCTCCGCGAAGTAAATCGTTTATAAGCCAACCGTTTTCGTTGCAGTAAACGCCGTTTAATCTGTTATACGCCGTCATGACCGCCGCGGGCTTCGCCTCTTTGACAGCCATTTCAAAAGCGGTTAAATAGATTTCGCGTAGCGTTCTCTCATCCACTACCGAGTCGCAGACCATTCTGCCGAACTCGCGGTTGTTTGCGGCAAAGTGCTTTACGCAGCCGCCGACCCCCGTAGTCTGAACGCCGCTTAAATACGCCGCGCCCAGCTTTCCGTTGAGATATGGATCCTCGGAAAAATACTCGAAATTCCTGCCGTTTAAAGGGTAGCTTTTAATATTCAGATCGGGTGCAAGAATAACGTCGACGCCGTACGCCGCCGCTTCCCTGCCTATACTTTCGCCGACTTTTTGTACAAGCTCTTTATTCCAACTTGCGGCAAGCGCGGAATGCGCGGGGAAACAGGTTGCGGGGACCGAGCCGTTAATGCCCAGATGGTCGCCCTTTTTGCCCTGCATACGAAGTCCCGACGGACCGTCCGAAAAGCGTATGCGGTCTGCGCCGCAAAGCTTTGCCGTATTCCAGAAATCTCTGCCCGATAAAAGACGGACTTTTTCGTCAATTCCGTATTCTTTCATAATCCGCATACATTCTAACACAAGTAAATTTTTTTTGCAACACACAAAAAAAGGCGTTCCGTTTGGGAACGCCTTAAAATTATTTAACTTCGCTCTCGTGTTTTCTGACGTTGAGTCTTAAACCGTTGCCCGAAATTATGGGCGAAATGATAAGCCATACCGCAGCCAGAGTTATAAGCACGTAGATGATAATCGAGCCGACCGAACGCGGCCCCTGGAAAATCCAGCCTACGAGGTTAAATCCGAACATACCGTAAAGCCCCCAGTTCAGGGCGCCGGCAAGCACAAGAATGTAAGAAATTATGTTTGCAATTACCATATAATTTTCTCCTTAACAAAAGCATTTGCAATTTTTCTGCGTTTTATGCAAAGGGCAAAATTAAAGACGCGCCTTTCGACGCGCCTTGCAAGCTATCTCTTTCAGGTTACCACACCATCTAATTTTATCCGCGCAGAGCAAATATATAGAGAAAGAGATAAACGTTGCCGAACGTTAATCACCTCTGCGCAAGCCCGCGTTACGGGCGAAAGATTAAAGATAATGTGGTAAGGGTATTATATCACACAATTTTAAAGCTTTCAAGCCTTTTCACCGCATAACGTAAAAATTTCGGTGGGAGCGCGGAAAGGACAACTATTTTTCGTATACGCTTCTCTTTAAAATTCCTATGTAAGGAAGATGACGGTACTGCTCGTCGTAATCAAGCCCGTAGCCGACCACGAACTCGTTTTCTATTACAAAGCAGTTGTAATCGGGTTTTATATCGTATTCGCGCCTTTCAAACTTGTCCAAAAGAGTGACTATACAAACTGACGCCGCACCGCGCTTTAATAGCAGATCTTTGAGGCAAGCGAGCGTGAAGCCGCTGTCGATTATATCTTCGACTATAATTACGTCCCTACCCTTAACGTCCCTGTCAAGGTCCTTCTTTATTTTCAGATTACCCGACGAAACCGCGCCCGAGCCGTACGACGAAACCGCCATAAAATCAAGCTCCACCGGCATCGATAAAAAACGGATAAAGTCGGCGTAGAAAATTATACTTCCCTTCAAAATTCCGACTACCAGCGGACATTTGTCTTTATAAGCCTCGTCCACCTGCAAAGCCACTTCCTTTACGCGCGAGCGTAACTGTTCTTCGGTCAGCATTATGCGTTCGCAATCCTTGTGCATACCATTCTCCTTCGTAAATTATTTTTGCGGCGTAAAGCCGTATTTATCTTTTTACTTCAACGAAAGCCCTGTTAAAAACGTATTGCTTATCGCCGAAAAAGTTGCTGTATCTGGCAAGCAGAAAGTTTATACCCCTGCCGTGCGATTTTACCGCCATACGCGCGTTTTCGGCGTTAATTTCGCCGCTCTCGACGCCAGACCAGTAATCTTCGCAATCGCCGTCGGCAGAGTAAAATTCCACGTCCACGGCTTTTTCCATTACGGCGTAAAGCTTTTTAACGAAGCGGTCAAGCCCCTCGTCGCTCATTTCGTCCCACACGCCGTCCTCTTCGGAATAGTCGTCGTCGACGTAGTCCCAGAACCTTACCGTCTTATCCACGCCGTCAAGCCGCACCGCTATGGTCTTGTCGGTCTTTACGCTTTTAACGTACACGAAAAGGGGCGCGGGATACTTGAAGTCGGGGCAGGTCACGTTGAGCCGCTTATCGGGGGAAAGCTTGCGCATAAGCAGCGTTTTAAACTTTTCCTCTCTTCCTGCAATGTCGTTCATTTTGTCCTCCTTATCTTACTTACAGCAAACCGTCGCAAATAAGATAACAAATTTTTTGTGTTTCTTCCGTTATCTTTATCCCGTCCGAAATTTCCACTCCGCAAACCGCCAGGACTTCGTTACCGTCGGCAATCAGCGGAATTTTTTTTCTTAAGCGCACGGGAATTTTTTTATCGGTAAAATAGTCGCCCAGACTTTTAGAACCGCCGCCGAATTTACGGAATCTGTCGCCCGTTTTCATAAAGCGGATAACGGCTGACTGCGGAATTTTGTCAGAGTCGAATTTTAAGCATTTGCCTTCCGCAGTTTCGGATATTTCCAGATGCGCGCCGCAAAAGGACTTGTCTTTGTAATCGTAAAAAGGAATTTCTACGCTATCAAACGCGGCGTTTTCTTCAAGAGTTATGCAGCCCTCTTCCTTTCGCGCTACAAGCCCTAAAAACTCGAACGCCTTGCCTGTTGCGGCAAACTGCAGAGAGTAAAGATTTTCAGCGTGCTGCGCCGTGTAGTCCTTTCTTTTGAAAATGCGGCTGACCGCGTCCACCGCAGCGCGTTTAAACAGCGGCTTTTCTTCGCAGTAATTTATTTTCACTCCGGACGGCAAAACTTCCACCAGCCCGCGTTCTTTTATCAGCTTTTCAAAAAACTGCTCGTCCTCCGCCGCAAGCCGCGAAAAACGGTAGATTGCCTCCGCCGCGTGAGGAACGGCTTTTTCAAGTTCGGGCAGGACGCTGCGGCGTATTTTATTGCGCGTGTAACGCCCGCTTGCGTTGGTCTCGTCCTCGGTAAAGGACAGTTTGTTTTCCTTTATATACTTGTCGATTTCTTCGCGAGTACAGTCGATAAGCGGTCTGATAATTTTCAGTCCGTCAATTTCAACGTCGCAAATGCCGGTAAGTCCCGAAAGTCCGCTGCCGCGCGCAAGATTAAAAAGCACGGTTTCGGCGTTGTCGTTGAGATGATGCGCCGTAGCTATAACGTCCGCGCCGCTCATATTTAACGCTTCGCGGTAACAGCCGAGGCGCCACTGCCTCGCGGAGTTTTCGCCGTCGTCCTCCACCCTTTCGCGCTTAAACGAATAGAGCGGAATATTCAAGGACGCGCACCACTCTTTTACGAAGGCGCTGTCGCGCGCAGAAGCCTCGCCGCGGATAGCGTGGTCGCAATTCATTGCCGTAAGGGTTATTCCGAACTCTCCGGCGCGAGAATAAATATAGTGCGTCAGCGCGACCGAATCTCTTCCGCCCGACAAAGCGACGCATATTTTCAAACCACGATAAGCCGCAAGGTCTTTCATAGTTAAATTATAACATAACGAAAGCGGGCTTTGCAACAGCAAGCGGCAAAATAAATATTTTTTCTACACCCCAAAAACAGTTGACAAAAGTTTAATAATCTAATAGAATAATAAAGCCTTTGCAAGAGGGCAGATATCGCGGGGTAGAGCAGCCAGGTAGCTCGTCGGGCTCATAACCCGGAGGTCGCGAGGTTCGAATCCCGCCCCCGCAACCAAAAATTTTCTGAAACGCAGAGATACGAGCAAGACAAGAAAAACGAGAAATTTTCGAAGGCGCGTACACAGAAGTACGTAACTGAAAAAATTGCGAAGTTTGACGCAGTATTGCGATGTAGATATACGTTTCAATATGGCGACGTAGCTTAGTTGGTCTATAGCGGCCGGTTCATACCCGGCAGGTCGGCGGTTCGAATCCACCCGTCGCTACCAAAAATAATACCGCGTAACGCGTATTTACATATCAGCCTGCGGCGCGCAAGCGCTTTACGGCATTTGACCGGCCCCTTGGTCAAGCGGTTAAGACATCACCCTTTCACGGTGGTAACATGGGTTCGATTCCCGTAGGGGTCACCACTTGGAAACTAAACCGAACCATTTCATAATGGTAAGTTTAGTTTCCTTTTTCTTTACTCAAAATGTCTTTAAACCGCCTTATTAGCTTATTAAACGGCTTTTATGCCGCGAAAGGCTATTGTCGTACCGAAACCGTAGGTTTACTGAAATTGCGGTGTGTTAGGCTCGTGCGCCAAAGGCAAACCAAAACCCGACTGTCTATCAGTCGGGTTGCTGTGTTTCGCCCTTATTTGCCTACAAACACACCGCAAGAAAAGTTTCAGTAAGGCGAAGCCTTCGGTACGACAATAGCACCGTGGAATAAATGCCGTTACTGTTTTGTATTAGGTTACAAATAAAGTAATTATAATGCTTTCGTTCATAAATCTTACGGTTTTAGAGTAAAAAGAAAAGCCCCGATTATTATCGTCATCGGGACTTATTTTTATAGGGCTGTTATAGTAAATTTCTATATGGTCGTTATAAAGTTTTATTTCCTTTATCAGATAGTTTATAAGCATTTGCGGCTCTAATTTCAATGCTTGCTCGTAAAATTCTCTTATTTCTTTTTCGGTTATTTTAATTACCGTTTTGCTTTGTTCTATTAAAATCAGCCGTTCTAATTCTTCTTGGCGTTCTTCGTACTGCTTTAAGTATTGCGCCGTACTCTTGGTTATAACGCCTTGCGCTATGGCTTTCATTGTGTTATCAATGGCGGTTTCAATTTCTCGCTTTTCTTTCAGTAACGAATTTAACGCTGTGTTTACTTTCGTTCTGCTTTCTTGTAATGCAAGTATTCCTTTAATTGCGGCTTGCAAATTCTGCGGTTTACTCAATTCTTTAACAGTAAAATCAATTACAAGGTTTTCAAGTAAATCTTTTGGCAATATCGTTTTTTCGCAAGGGGTGATATTTACTTTCCGACCACGGCATTTATAATAATACCGTCTTTCACCGTTTCTGCCTGTGCCGCTCTCGCCTATAAGGTTTTGTCCGCAATAACCGCAACGCAATTTTCCTTTTAACAAATATTTAACTTCTATACTGCGTTTACCGTGTTTATTTTGCGCTAATATGCTGCGTACTTTGTAAAAGGTTTCTTCGGGAACGATTTGCGGATACATATTGTCAACGATTTCTTCGCCGTGCTTATATACACCTAAATATTTTTCGTTTTTCAAGGTGTTGTAAACGGTATTCATAGCAAACGGCTTGCCTTTATATGTTTTTCCGTTCAATGTCAACGCTCTAATTATGTCCTTCACATAAACGCCTTTTGAAAATTCGGAATACATAAACCGCACATTTTCGGCTCTTTCTTCGTCAATGACAACTTTTCGTCCGTCAACCTTATAACCGTAAGGAACGCCACCGCCTTGATATAAGCCTTTTAATCGGGTTTCACGCATACCACGCTTAACCTTTTGCGAAAGCTCTGCGGAATAGTATTGGTTCATACCTTCAAGTAAACTTTCAAGTATAATGCCTTCGGGCGTATCGGGTATGTTTTCCATAGCTGACAAAACTTTTACGCCGTTCTGCTTTAATGTGTGCTTGTACATTGTAGCGGCAAATTTATCACGGCTGAACCTATCGAGCTTATAGACTAATACAAATTCAAACGCTTTCTTTGCGCTGTCTTTAATCATACGCTGAAAGTCTGGACGGTTGTCCGTTGTGCCTGATATTGCTTCGTCTATGTAAGTATCGATAATCATTATATCGTGGCTTTTTGCATAGTCTTGACAAACTCTTAACTGTCCGTCAATGCTTTGCTCTGTTTGCTTATCGCAAGAGTATCTTGCATAGATAACTGCTGTTTTCATAGTTCTTAAAACTCCTTTGAAATGATTTTTTTATTTTGTCTTTCGACAAGGGGCGAACAAACGAAAACGCATTGTTTGGCGTGTTCTTTCTCGTGCGTTCTGCTCTGATGCAAGGGCTACGACAGTAGTGCATTTTACCCTTGCAACAGAGTGCGTTTCCGTTTACGCTCCGCCGGTCGATAGACAAAATATTTAATTATTCTTGGGCATTTTCTCTATTATTTCTGGACTGACTTTGCCCATAATTTCACCGTCCAAAATGCAAGTAAAATTGTCTGCTAAAATTAGCTTTCTATCGTCCACACCGTAACAGCATATAACATCTTCGTCCAAAATATCGCTGTCAAAAGTAGTGGGTAGTTTACCGCCGTAAATGAGTTTTTCGCCGCTCTTTTCTATGTATTTGAGTAGGTATCTCACGGACTGCGTAACTTCTTCTTTTCGTCCTAACGGCTCAAAATCGTTTCTGCCGAATTCCTTTAAAAAGTGCGTGTTTTGAAAAGTAGTCTGCATTTTATGCTGTTTGGTGCTGTAATCTTTTGTTTCTACAAGCTCGCCTATCATTTCGTTTTCGGGTATGCTGAATATTCCGTGAAAGTGCAGGCGTTCTTTTTCGGGGGAACGCTCGAATACGCCGATATATTTCCAACCGTTACGGCTTACGGCGTGTTTTAAGGTGTTTCGTAGTTTCTTTTCAAAACTCTTTTCATCGTGTAGCGCATTATCGTATGTAAAAGTAACGAAGTAGTCCCAACGCTGTAAATTAACCTTGCGCCATAACCGCACTTTTCGCCGAATTGCGTTGTTGTTCATACGCTCGGTGTTCTGCTCAATAAAAGCGGTTGTTTCTTCTTCGGTAGGTAAAACATTTTTCATTTGCTCGGCTATGTATGCTTTCCGTTCTCGCTTGGGTAGCTTTTTGCTTTCCGCATATGCTCTTTCAAATTTCTCTTTTGGTGTAGGTGGACTATCTTTTTTAATTTCTAATTGCTTGGGTTTAGGCTCTTTCCGTCTGCGCTGTCCGCTCGGAAAATTCTCTTTCGGAATTGCTATATAATGACCGCCGTCCGAATATACTTTTGCATTTATATATGGCATTTATTAACTCCTTATTGGTTGATTATATAAAACATATGTTTGTATTAATGGGTAAAAAATTTGCGGAATACTTAACTTTTTCTTCGCTTGTATTCCGCTTTCGTTAAGTTCTTTTGTTAGACTTGCTTTTCGCTGTTATCTTTCAATTCTTTAATGCGTGCCAAAAGCGTATTAAAAAATGTTTGCTGTTCGCTTTCGGGCAAGGCTTTAATATCAGGCTCGCCGATACTTTTAATTTCTAATTCCGTTTTTGACACTCGCTATCACCCCCTTTTTAGATTTGCGCTTTAATTGTAAGCGGTTTCTTTCTTCGTATTCCACAGTATTACATTAACTGAAATCACGGAAAACCAAAGATAAACTTCGTGTTTCTTCGTATTTGCAATTTCATTGTAAACTAAAATTTCACCACATAATAGGACATTTACCCTACTAAAACCCCACAAATGCGTGCAGAAAACCCACATTACCACACATTTACGAGCATAAACACCGCTTGCAAATTTCACTTAAAATTGTAAACTGCGAATTTTGCGGTTACAAGAAAGTAAGCTCATAGAAAAACAGAGATGTTTCATTACTAAACCCAAACTGAAATAAAACAGCTTGCGTTTATTATGGCATAAAGCGATTTTATTTGCGGTGGGGTTTAGGGTAGCGTTACATAGGTAAAAGGTGAGTTCAAGGGGAACGAAAGCGGTACAAAAGCCGTAAAAATAAAAAACAACCCTATGCTAAAAAGCATAAGGTTATGAATTACGCCGCCGCCCGAAGAAGGGGGCGATTTGCAAGCGGTTTAGCGCAAACGCCCCTTTCGGGCGGCGTTCATTTCTTGCCTTTTTATTCGGTTGTTTTATTGTGTGGCGGGTGCTTGAACGCGCGGCGCAGCCGCGCGCTCGTTTATTCAAGCACCCGCCACAGTGCCATTTTAAATTTTTACCTTTGTTTACGGTTGTAAAATCTTTGTTTTTGTGCTATAATATTTTTGCTCAAACAGAGCGATAAACAGTAATTTAGCGAGATCCTTAATAATGCAAAATAATAAAATTGAAATACGCAGAGCAAAACTTACCGATGTTAAAAAACTTGACTACTTGCTTTTTCAGGTACATAAAGTACACAGTGAAGCCCGCCCTGATTTATTTGTTTCCGGTGCAAAAAAATATACAGACGAACAGCTAAGGCAAATTCTCACGGATGAAACAAAACCCATATTTGTTGCAACTCAAAATAGTATAATATTGGGTTATGCATTTTGTGTGTTCATTAAAAACGGTGAAAACGCATCGCATACTGATATTAAAACGCTTTATATTGACGATTTGTGTGTGGACGAAACTTGTCGAGGGAAAGGTATAGGAAAATTGTTGTATGAATATGTAATTGAATTTGCAAAAACAAGCGGTTGCTATAATGTAACTCTTAATGTATGGGCAGATAATAAAAATGCCGTTACTTTCTACGAAAAATTAGGTATGCGCATACAAAAAATAGGTATGGAACAAATATTATAGAAGAAAAAAATAAATGTACTAATACACATAACTACGACAAATTTCAATTTATCGGGGCGTTTCGGTTTAGTCATTAGGTCGTTCACCAAATGAAACTCAACAGAACCTACTTTTGGGTTCTGTTGAGTTTTTTTAATACTTATTAAAGCAGTCGAAAATTTCGACTGCTTTAAATTGTTTTTATTTTTCCTGCATTTCCGCAAGCCATTATTTGCTAACTAAAATCATTCATTTCTTCTTTTAAACCTGCAAACCATGTTACCTATCAAAATCCACCAAGCACAAATCACCTTCAATTATTATCAAGCAAAAAACTATATTAAAAGAAGTTCCGTTCTGCTAGCCTCCTATTCCTCAATTATTTGCCGTCCAACAAGTGATGCAAACTTGAAATAATTGATACAACTTCTCATATAAAATTTTAGTTGTTAAAAATAGACAATACCCATTTATCATGTTCATAGTCAAAATCTGTTATTTTGCAAGTTATTTCTTGTCCCTCTACATAATAATAAATAGGATTTGAAATAGCCCCTTTGAATTGCCAACCACTTTTTTCGAAAGTCACCAATATCAAACTTCTATAAATTTTAACTATTGTAGCTTTAACTATTTCGCCCAATTCAATATTTGGTTTACGAGATTTGCGTTTATCTTGTTTACCGCTAACCAACAAAGTTTTTCTTAAAGCTCGATGTATAACAAAAGACCATTCATCGTCAAAAATTGGACCATCATTACCACGATGTTGCCACGCAAATGTTCCCGATTCTCGCTCCAAATTACCTAAAAAGCCTATCCTATATAAGTCAGTTATAATTTGATTCATTTTTGTTGCCCATATAGAATCACAATAATTACAACTTATTCTTTCTTTTAATTGGCTTAAAGAAAATATTGCATTGAACCCTCTGAATAATGAAATGATTGTCTCCATTTCATCAGGTGTATATAAAATATTCAATTCTTCTTTAATTTCTTTTAAACTTTCACTTGAATATTCTTCAGTCAATGAAGTATATAATTCTTGAGAGAAAAATTCAGCATTACTTGCAATACTATTTTGTGCGGCAATTATTAATCTAACAATATCACGAGGCTTATTCCAAGTCATATTAATAATAAGCTCTACGGGATCTTGATCATTTATTTCAGCCGGGAACCATTTTTTATAAAGACTGTCTATGCTCTCATATTCGTTCCCGTTATTAGCCTCTGCAAGCTCAATCCTTTTTAACAATATCTGAAATATAGGGTGTTTGTATGCATTCGTATTATGATAGTTCCAAGATAAAACTTTTTCATATCCGCCTGTTACCTTATTAAGTTCTTTTGCCGGAATAAACTTATTAATACTATTTATTACTTCTGTACGAATAGAACAAATTATTTTAGCATTGTATCCTTCCCAGTTAGAGAAGATTTTATTAAATTCCTTTACCACAAAAATTAAATCACGCAACATCGTTAAATCTCTTTTGAATAAAACTTCATCAGAGTAATATGCCTCAAGTTCATCCAAAAAGATATAATATGGAATGTCAGTTTTATTCAACTTTAAAAAGTATTCTGTTGCATCATCAATTACGTTAACAAACGCTTCATAAGCTTGTACATTCTTTTTTGAAGTAAAAGAAATATCTGAAGATAATGTAAACTCACCGTAACCTACTTGAATTATCAATTTATCAGGAAATTTACGTGCCTTATCCCCAATTTTACTATAAGTAATTTTGCCGATTTTTTTTGCAAAAGTAATCCAGTCCTCATTCTTTTCAAATAATGAGTATTCGCAATTCACATTGTCTTCAATAATGCGAGAAAAAATTAGCCATCTCCAAACGTAAATAAAACTCTGTTCCTTAAGTAAAGTATTCTTATCAAAAACAACATTTTCTTCCGTTTGATTTTTATACTTACTAGTCACTATATCCATATGATTTCTATCAATATTGGTATATTCTTTAAAATACATAAAGGACGACACTGTAGCAACGTCTTTAAGATGTACATAATCGTTTATATATAAAAGCAACGCTGTTTTACCTGACCCCTTATATCCCCTAATAAAACACTTATCGCCACGCAATAAATCGTTAATATCAAAATTAGGAGGCATAATAAAGCTTTTTAAAAATTGAGAATTAGGAGTAGAAAGCTCGTCTCTGGCATCTGGTTTTCCTGAATAAATATCTTTTACCCTTGTATTGCACATGTGTTAAATCTCTCTTATATTTTATTTATAATTATTCTATTTTAAATAAAAGATTATATTAAGTAAGTTTATGAGTACAAATAATTATATAGCAATTTTATAATTTAATAAGGCGGTGCAAGAGTTTCCTGCGCCGCCTTTTACGTTTGAATTGTGGCAAGTAGTTTTGACGTAATTGGCGGTAAGAAACCCCGCGATTTGCGCGATGGACGTGTGTGACGGCACTCAACCGTGGTGCCATACTAAGATTTTGGTTAATTCAAGCAGCTATTAAATCAAGTCCGAATAATTTAAAGAGCTGTAAAACAAACTACACTGTTAAATTACAGCTCTTTTTTTGTACACATTAAAGACACTACGTCATTTTTCTTATAAATGTTTTAGTTTTTCTATTTGTTCCAAAACACTGTCGGATAAGCCCGTACTCTCATAAGTTGTAATAAGCTGTCCCTCACAATGATCATCATACAGCTTTAATTTGTTTATCCAATCGTCATCATATTTTTCTAAATTTAACATCCCTAAATGTTCCCAATAGTATATTTGATTATTTGGCATAATAATTGTAAAATCCGGTCTAATAACTATATTGCCTATTTTCAAGGGACGCTCGTACTCATAATTAATACCATGATCAAACAAGAGATTTGCAATTATAACTTCTGATTTACTTCGAACCTTATCTCCACGCTCGGTTGAATAAATTAAATTTAATTTATCTTTATCAACACCAAAATATTGTCCGATTTCCTGATGAAGTTCATTAGAAGACGAAGTTACTTCTATCTTTTGGACAAAAAGATCCATTAATCCATGCCTGTAAGCCTTTCTTTCTGCAATCACGCCTTCAATCTCAGACAGTTGCTCTTCAGACAAGTCTTTGGTATTAACCCGTACTATAATTCTTTTATCTAATTTATCAGCTTCTGCTTCACCCGAAACCAAACAGCGATAAACCAAATTGATAATTTCAACTATATCTGTTTTAGTTTTCAATGAAGCGGCTACTAAACTTTTTACTTTTGTAGCCTCTACTATTTTTTGCAGTTGCTGTGATTTTACATTAAACAGAGGAACCAATTCGGCAAAACCTTTGGCAATTACGCTTATTGCTCCGCATTTTACAAAGTATTGCAAGCACATCTGCAAATCTTCGTCATCAAAGTAAGGGATCCCAACGATTTCTTTATCGTCAAAGTACTTACCAAAAACCTCAACAAGTTTTTCTCTGTCAGGAAAAGAATTATCTATAAAAGAACTGCCCTTTATTTTTATATTTTTATCAGAATAAAGCAAATAAGAGTTTGCCGGTTTGCCGTCACGTGCTGCTCTGCCGATTTCTTGATAATACTGTTCAATCGATTCAGGAATCATAAAGTGAATAACCGTTCTTATATCCGGTATATCAATACCCATTCCAAAAGCATTTGTCGCAAAAACAATATTCACTTCGTCGTTTTTGAATTTTTCGATAATTTCACTGCGCTGTGCGGAACTCATATCGCCGTGAAAAGGCGCACTGGTAAAGCCTTTTTGATTAGCCGAATCAGATAATTCTTCTACTCCCCTGTTATTGTATTTACGGTAAACGTAGACGAGAATTTTTTCACGTTCGTGAATTTTAAGCAGCTGCCATAATTTTTCTTCTTTCTCATCTTCTTTATCGAACTTAAATATATTCAGTTGAATTTCGGAACGCATAAGCGTTTGGTCTTTTACAACATTTTCACGTTTTATTTGAAATTCTGCAAGAACGTCGTCAACTTCAAGGGGATTTAAAGTTGCAGTCAAAGCCAGCATTTTAGGTTTAAAGTCAAACACGTTTTCAATAAATGACGCTATATCACGATAAAACGGTCTAAAACTTAATCCCCATTGACTTACGCAATGAACCTCGTCAATAACAAACAAATGCACTTCTTCACGCCTTAGTTTTATACAATATTCAAAAAAACCGTCGGTAGCCAATCTTTCAGGGCTGACAAAAATGAATTTAGGCGTAATTAGTTTATTCGCAATATTTTTCAGTAATTCTATTTGCTTTTTTGCAGAAATATCGCCGTGTATTGCAACGGCACTAATATTCATTGCATTCAGTTTTTCAACCTGTTCGTCAATCAAAGCCTTTAAGGGCGAAACAACTATTGTTATTCCACCAAGAATACAGCCAGTCAGCCAATATACAAGTGATTTACCGCTGCCGGTTGGCATTATACATAACGTATTGCCGTTTGTGATTACGCTGTTTATCGCTCGCTTTTGAATTGATTTAAGCGGACGCCCTTTTGAAAAATCCGGAAAAAATTTTCTGTATTCGTCTATTATATTCATTTTCTTAATCATTTACCCTTTTTGTAAATTCAGATATTTCAAAAATATGTTTTTGTGCAACGGAAGATAAAAACGCATCGACGTATATGTATCTGTATTTTTCTTCAAGCATAATGCCGGTCGCTTGCGCTTTAATTTTTAACATTAAGTAAATCTGCTGCGCGTAAAACGCAAACAATTCGTAAGGATAGAAATAGTTTTGTTGAACAATATCCTTTTTAAGGTCGGTCATTATAAATTCTGATCCGTATTCGCAATTTAAATTCTTTTTATTGGTCAGATACCATAACGCCCATACAGCAAATCTGCTTCGGTTGGGAAATGCCGACGGAGATATTTTGTAAAGCAAGTGACTTTTGATTCCGCCGCCGATAACCCCTCTTACCGTGTATTCAGGTTTTTCGTCTAAGTCGGTAAGTTTTAAGTCCTTGTAAAACACTATTTCATCATAACTTGCGGAGTTATAGATATTATCCATATAATTACGCTCGAATTCCGATAACCTTGTCACGCAATTTAATAAATCTTTTGAGGATGCCGCTGTAAATGCAGCGCGGAATTTATCCAAAGATTTAGCCAACTTGTTTTGCAGAGTACGTCTTATTATCGGACATCTGTCCCTTAACTCTCTTGATTTAAAAGTCATGTCATCATATTGATATTCTTCCAACGCCTCTTTGTCCATTAAATCAATGTAATATTGACGTTCGCTTTCATAATCCTGCAATGCTGTTTGAATTATTCTTGTTAAATTAAATTTTACATCAAAGCTGGCAGAATTAACATCATAACCTATCGAAGATTTTATATCATAATCTTCATCCGATAATAAATGCCCACCTGATTTTAAAAAGTCATTAAAATAACTTTCAAAATTTTCAGCAATTTCTTTTAAAACTTTTTCAATATGCTTTTGTTTATAACATATATCTTCAACTGCAATATCGTGACGACTTGTATCCATTTTACACCTCAATTTCCCAGTAAATAATTTTATAGTATTAAAAATTACCATTGCTATATCTAGGACTTCATTAGGTAATTTTATAACATAAATACAGCTTATATAAAATGTCTAAATACTCCTGTTTGCCAGCAAAATTACTTATATTTTAAAGATAAATTCTACATCATTTTCCTTTCAATAACTAAGAATTATTTTAGGAGAAATAATGTCGGATTTGTATTCAATTTATCCCAAACAATTCAGAAAGAGTAAGCTGTCCATCGAAAAAGACAGATGCTTTGTTCTTATGCCGTTCGATCCTGTTTACCTCAATCTTTATGAGAGTATTAAAAAGGAACTTTCATTGCTAAATATAAAATGTTTCCGAGATGACGAAATTACGGGGACTCAGCCGTTTATGAATAAAGTTTTGACAGAAATACTTAAGTCAAGGTTTATTATAGTTATATTAACCGATTATCGCCCCAACGTTTTATATGAATTGGGCATAGCACATTGTTTTAAAGACGTACAAAACGTTATGCTTTTAATTGAAAAGGATTCTAAATTTAAATCGTCCGTTCATGAAACTGCTTCAGATCTGTCTCATCTCAGCTATGTAGAATACGATAAAGGCAATATATCGATTATATGTGATGAGGTGCGCAAATTTATAAATAAAGGAAAATCGTCATCGGATTTTCAAGAATTTCTTTTTGATAAAGGAATTTTACAATATATATCTGAAAATAATAACGATTATCTCTGTTACATAGAGGAAAAACTTAATACGCTATTTCCTGCATTTACAGATATGTTAGTAAAAAACGACACTGACGTAATAACGCAGAAAATAATAGCAGAGCAGTGCCGAGAACTCCTTTATGAACAAATAGAGCAAAGTGGCGAATATATTGATTTAATATTAAAAATATATGCAGAAATTCTAATTGCATCAAACGATAAAGTGAACTCTTCAAATATGATAAAAGATTTTATTTCTGACGAGATGATACGTGTACCGGTAATCCCCGACAATGTTAAAATTAGTTTAAAAACAGATTTAATTATTTATTTAGCTGAGCGAGAGCAATACCTTAATGAAGTATTACCTTGGGTAATAAACTATTTTAGGAGAACTAAATCTTCGGCAATAGATTTGAACAGATATAAACTTGAATCCTTTTTATTATCGTCAGAAAATTACCGTGTAAAGGATGCAATGTGTAACGCTTTAAGAGAACCGCACTTTCATATTAGAGAACACCTTTCTGATGTTATAGGCGAGAAAGGCTTAAGACAAGCCTATAATATTTTATGTGTACAGCTTAAGCAAGAACCCAGTTTATATGCAGGGAAAAGCATGATTGTAGCTCTTGGTAAAATCGGAAGCGGGAAAGATTCAGATGCGTCTACGATAATTCTACAATGGCTTACTGCAAATTTGAAAAACATAGTGGCTTCAGGCAAGGATTTTACTAATTCAATTTTAACAAAAAGTCGGAAAGCAATTAATAACCTTGATAGTACTCAACTTGAAAAGTTTGATGACAAATTCAGTAAATATATAACCGACAAGGAATATTAATTGTTGAGAAGGATGCTTTTAAGCCTTCCGGAATCCAAATATTCAATTAAATTTTCGATAGGACAAATATCTAATAATTGTTTAAAATACTTTAGTATAAATTCTTTTTGTTTGTAAGAATCTTCAACATTATTGTAAATATAGGCAAAAATATTCTTGCTGCATTTTTCAATCAAGGAATAGAAAATTTGCGTATTGTTTGGATTGTTTGCCAAAATGAATTTATTAAGATTTTTTAATACAGCTATAGTATCATTAATGTGTTTTTCTTTGAAAGAATGGACAATTGAATTTTCTCTTTGATAATAATGAGTAAATAATTCCGGTAGTAAGATAATTTTTTTTGAAAAATTTATTACTTTATAGCTAAACTCAATATCTTCGAAATAATAATCGCCGAATGTTATTCCGTTTTTATCTATAAGAGATTTTCTGAACAATTTGCTGCCCAAATAAGAGCTTATTTTTACGTCAAGTGATATCGAATTACATAGCAATGATAAAGCGATATTTTTGTCAATTTCGTTATATTTATTTATCTTGGTTCGGATATAGGACGATGCACTGTTATCAAACTCGTTTTTAATACCCCAGATAACTATATCGCACTTATTATTATGTTTTAAAACATCAATGGCGGTTTCGTAAACGTACAAATCGGGCCAATCATCGCTGTCTAAAAAAGTTACAAATTCGCCTTTGGCATGTTTAAGTCCTATATTCCTCGTTACGCCCACCCCTAAATTCGTTGAATTCTTGAAATATTTAATATTTTTATGCTTAACACAATATTCAGCGATAATATCTTTTAAATTATCCGTGGAATTATCGTCTACAATGATAATTTCACAATTCTTATAGCTTTGATTTAATATTACTGATAACGTTTTTTTGATATATTTTGCAGTATTGTAAGCGGGTATAATGATTGATAATAAATCTTTCATGCAAAATTGTTCTCCTTTAAAAATTTATCTACAAGTAAAAAATGATTTTCTGCAGCAACCCGTATATTTTCATTGATTCCTTTTTGTGAACAGAGGTTACTGTTAATAAATTCAAAATTCAGATTACAGAATTCAGATATAAAAGAATGGCTTCCATTGAAGCCATATGACTTTATGGCATTGGTCATTTTAGAATTATATTCTATAGGGAATACTGGTATGTTTGCATTCCAGCCTAGAATAACAGAATGAAATCTTGTTCCTATTATGTAACTTGAAGCGAGAAATTCGGCAAAAAAATCGGATGTATCGCCCTCATATATCAAAATCGATGTATTGGATTTTGCAAGAGATGTAAGACCTGCAAAAATGATATCTGCCGCTTTATCGTCCTCTTGTTTTTTACAGAATGCAGCCAATAAGATTTTATATCCATTTGAAACGTATTGTTCGGCTATTTCTCTTATTTTTTCAAAGTACGCTTCTTCGTCATAATCCGGAATTCCTGTTCGTAAATTTTTTTTAATGCAAGAAATAGTTACAGTTTTTTGTTTTTTTACAGTAGGTAAAGGATAGTTTAATAAAATGTCAGGGGCCCAATAAATATTCGGATAAGGAAATAACCGGTAAGAATATTCATCTCGAAACACTGTTAAGGCTGTCGATTTAAAATAATCTTCATATTGTTTCGGAAACTCTTCGGAAGTGTAAGGACCAAAATTTGCGCCTAGTACGATAAAGGGAATTTGTTTTGAAAATCTTAATGCCGAATCGGATTTATATTTTTCCGAAATGTTTCTAGTCCGTGATTGCATAAATACAGATCCGCCGATAAGAATTTGCAAATCCACATTATTAATCTCTTCTATAGATGATATTAGGTTTAAATTTTTAATTTCTTTAAAAGTAGCAAAAAAAGTTTTTTCACAGCAAAGGTAAAACATTAAATTTTTATATCTGTTACAGATATATTTAATAAATAAATCATCTCCTAAATTTTGGGCTACATACCCGTTAAGCAAAATATTTATCATTAAATTTCCCTAAAATAATTCTTAGTTATTGAAAGCAATATTTTTAAATTTTTTGTAGTCTTTATTTCAATAATTTTGGCGCACAAATCGCGTAAAGCTCGTCCAACGCATACTCTCCACTCTGTTGGGGATCATGAATATCTATCCAGTCTGACAGTATTTTGTCATTTAGAGGAATCATCTTTTTAAGAAGTTCTGAAACGTTATAGTCAAAATCAGGAGTTTGATCTCTCACATAGTTTAAATGTATCGAACCGAAATCTTCAGTTGCCTCCTTAATCATACGATGTCGCGAAGGAGGCGTTATTCCAATCAAGTTTGTCATTGAAAGCTCGTGGTAAATCCACGGTGAGTTAGTATTTCCTTCTTCATTCTTAACCTTATCTATTTCCTCGCGTAACACTAATGAATTCGGAGTGTCAAAAAATATGATACACTCTGTTTTATCTATCATCTCTGATAAAGCAGACGATAACATGGCGTGAACGTGACTAGTTGAATAATTTCTTAAATTATAATTGTAAATTTCACTGTCCTTGAATAAGCAATATTCATTATCAATTATTTTCAAAAGATCGTCACAATAGTTCCACACGCAGGAATCTATAAACGAGGTCAGTCTAAAATTTTCATACAGCCAGCTGGCAAAAGCTTTTACCGCATCAATATCTTTATGTGAATGCGACAAAAATACGTCTACCTTCTGACCTTTAAACCAATGATTCTTTAATGCCGTACCGTCAATACTACCGTTATCTAATATAAAATTTTTCAAAAAATTGTAAGTTTGATCTTGAGTTGATTTATAACTATCCAGTATATGTCCAGAATAGCGATTTTTAATATTATCATTAAAATATTTGCCGGGTTTGTAGTCAAATTTAGAATACATTTCAATCTCCTTTTATTGTTATCCGTATATTTTTATAATCTCGATTATTCTTTTTACAATTTCGTCTATATGTGTATCTTCAACTACCACTTCGTTTAAAACGCGAAGTTTTTTAAGATAATTTTTTAAGTCGTCTTCTACGTTTTCAGAAATCGCGCTATATTTATTTCTGTCTGTAAAGTACCGTTTAAAGTAATATTCGGTGTCATTAATTACTTTCTGATAGATCTTTCTCGCCGTGCCGCCGGTACATCCGACGGGCAAAATCAATGCATTATTTTCAGTCGCAAGATCAAGTTCTTTTAGCATTCCGTCCGCAACGTCTTTACCCTTTTTATTCCCAAAGACAAAAATTGCGATTTTGGCATTCGAACATAAAATTTCTCTGTTTTTAACTTTGCATTTTTCTAATTTCTCTTTAGATTCAGGATTTTCAAACTCTCCTCTCGGGAAAGCGAAGCATTGAAACCTGTCCGTATATTCGTGCGAAGAAAGCCGCAGCTGACTGCACCCTTCGAAAATTCCGAACAATACCGACGGCCCCACGCCCAATCCGTACCCCGTAATGACGTTAAACTGATTTATTATTAATTGCTTTGACAGCTCCTCGATAAATGTCGGAGTCACATTAAAGTTCTCGCCGTTTTCGCATTGGCTGCTTGAAATCAAAACGTTCTTCCGGCTAAACCCTTTCACCTGTTTTAATGTACTTTCAGGAAAAGAAAGTTCGTTATCAAACACCTTCTTCAGAACCAGAATTACGTTCTTCATGGCGTAACTTTGACGTAAAGTTTTATTGTTTCCCTTGTTACCGTCTCCTAAATCGCTTATACCCTTTATGACCAACCAATCGTAAACACGGTTGAACGTACTTGCAGACGCAACGCCTGCGCCTTCCATATCCAAAGCCACAGTTTCTTTGAATCTGGCTTTTAAATAACTGCGGTAAGTTGCATTATCCAGTAGTTTTTCACCTGAAATAAAGTTCCCCGTATAAACTTTTGGAAAACAAGAATTTTCTATGAACTCATTCCAGGAAAATTCTTTTTCTTTATTTTTAGGACAATTTTTAATGCAATCAACCGCGGTTTCCGACTCGTCCAACTTGTTCTTATTCATTTCCCTTTGTATTTCGGACTGTAAAAACAAGTTAAAGGTTTGCACATTGGCACTGCAAAAAAGATTAAACAACCTGGGTGAACGGAATTCAGGATAGCGTCCTATAATTTCAGCAGGCGCGATTTTTTCGGACTCGTAGCCGATCATTTTATCTGCAATTATAACGTCGCCGATATTTAAATCATCGTCCAAACCGGCGGCAATACCGGGCATTATAATATATCGCGGACGAAAAACCTGTATTGCCCTGTTAATCACGTTTATAACGCTGTTGACGTTTCTTCCGCCCATATCCGAAGTTTTAGTAAGTACAACGTTATATTTAAAAAATTTACCGATAAAGAAATGCTGCATGCACTCTTCTTCTAAATAATCAAGAATTACGCCAAACCCATATAGCGGCGTAAGAATTTTCTGCATTTCGCTCATTTCGACTTCATTGTGAACAATAAATAAAAAGTTAATGAGAGGTTCAACCTCTTCTACCTTGTCCTTTCCTATAGGCTCTAACGTATAATCCAGTTTTTTAATTAACTGACCTGCCATAAACTTGCCTCCTGTAAGTAAATAAATTTACAATTTTTTGCTTGTTCTGATATAATTTTTAGTGCAGAAAAATAAAAGAACAAGAGAGAAAATATGAATTATTTATCAAATTTCATCAACTATTTACAAGCAACCAAAAACCTTTCACCCAAAACTTTGACTGCTTACAAATCCGATTTAAATCAATTTTTAGCATTTGAAGAAAACATCTTTCATCCGGATATCTGTTCATACGTTTCTTATCTGAAAATAAATTCAGATCTCAAAGACTCGTCTATTCGCAGAAAAATCATATCGTTAAAAATCTTTTACGATTATTTATTGAATCAGGAAAAAATAACTGCCTCGCCTTTTTCAAGATTGAGATTTAAATTTAAGCAGGAAAGAAAACTACCAAAAACTCTTTCGGTTAACGAAATATCTAAAATATTGAACTGCTTCAATCTAGACCGGACTCTGCTTACCGCTTTCGCCAAAAAAGAGTATATCCGCGACGCAGCCCTTATAGATTTACTTATAAGCACCGGTATCCGCATAGGTGAAGCTGCGGCAATGACTTTAGACGACGTGATTACCAGCGAACGTACGCTTTTAATTCACGGAAAAGGTCGAAAACAGCGTCTGATTTATATTTCTTCTTCCGTAACATGGGAAAGGCTGAAAGACCTGATAAAAGAACGTAAAAATACCGAGTGCAGACATCTATTTGTAAACAGAAACGGAACCCCTATTTCTATCCACGGAATAGAAGACATATATAGAAAGTACGCAAAGAAAGCGCAAATAAACCCTAAATCGACTCCGCATTATCTAAGGCATACGTTTGCTACCAATCTGCTTGCAAACGGAGCAGATTTACGTTCCGTCCAGGAGATACTTGGGCATACAAGCGTCGCCACTACGCAAATTTATACCGAAGTCACAACTAACCGGAAAAAGCAAGTGCTTAAAAAATTTAACTACCGAAATAAGTTGGTATAATAATTAAAGAATATCAGCAACTAAATAATCTTCTAATATTAACTACCTGAAAATTTTGCATTTGTTGCCATAAAAAAGAAAAAAGTCAAAAAATTTTGACTTTTTTCGACTTTATTCTATTAAATATGATATTTTAATCTGCAAGCAATAGTTCCACCAAATCAAAAATATAATTTTCGTCAACCGGCTCTTCTACTTCCAAATAATAATCGTTTGACCCGTGTTTAAAATGAGCGCAACTTTTAAATTCGTTTGATTTCCAGAATATTTCAGTTTCTTTTACGGTATTGCTCCTTGTACAAACTTCTTTCAAATTTTCAAGAAAATCTATTTTTGTTAAATTATCAGTAACGAAAATTTTAACTTGACTGCCCGTATTAATATCCGTTATTTCTTCTGAAAAACAGATGACTTCCTGCGTGGAATTCAACTTATAAATGTTATCCGCAAAAAATTCCGTTTCTTCATACCAATCAAAATAAAGTATCTCTCTGTCTTCTTGCATCGAAAAATCTTTTAACGTCTGGTCGGTAGAATTTATAGTATAATCGCTTACGGTACAATACCTTAACGTAGGTCCACTCACCCAAGGTTTGAAAACGATAAGCAATATAACTGTTAACACAGCCAAAACCGACGCGGCGACGGGAATCAAAATCCTTTGAAGTTTTACAGAAATCGTATTACCGTTATTTACTTCAATAACGTTCTCTTCCGCAGGTATTTCACTTTTTATTTTTTCTTCCCAAAGTCTGTCTTTACGCTCGTTTTTCTGCTGTTCGATAAGTTTATGAAAATCACGTTCTCTTTTAAACATTACATATACCTTTTAATTTACGCAACCGTTACAGCATAGCCGTCATGAAACCAGCCGGTTTGGATTGAACCGGATGTCGAAGCGACCCTTATAAATCCGTAATTATAATCGGACCTTCCGCACGCAACGCGCAAATACGAGTCAGTTCTGAAATTGTTATCACCATTGTAGTATTTTATTGTATAATACCCGTAACCGACAAACACGTGATTATTCGGAATTGTAACGTTCGAAACCGTTTCGTATGTGCTGCCGGTATCAAAATCCTGTATAACCGTATCTCCGCCGAAGATAATAACCGGTTTATTTTGCTTGATTGCATTTATGTAAGTAGTTGTATTCACGTTCTTTGAAGAAGCTACAGACGAATAAGTTACGCTGTAACCCTTATTCACGCAATATGTACGTAAACCGCTTAAACAGTCAGCCTCGCTGACCCCCACATCGTCCACGTTCGTTCTCATCAACGTATACAACTCTTCCATAAGTTGAGGAGTATACGTTTTATCGTATTTCTTATATTTGCCGGTCGCAGGATAATAACCGGTAAAACCGGGAATAAGTCCCTCATAATATTTATCGTAAAAACCTACGATTATAGCTCCTGCCGTCGGTCCGCAGGAATTTGACAAGTACGCCTCATAAAGCGGAACGCCGTTAGTCGTTTCCACATATTCCGTTTCACGTCTCGTGAAGTTTATTGTTTCCATCGCGTAGGTTGAAACGGGGCTGACTTCCTCACGACCGTATCTGTCGTCAATATATTCAGCGCTTGCATTTACAGAATTGCCTGAACCGAAAAAATGCGGCAATATAACGATCGCGCAGACAAATACAGCCAACGTCAAAAAACTTGCGAGAAACTTCTTTTTAAAATCAGATTTCATTAATTTAACCTCTCAAACTTTTTCTATTAATACATACCTGAATTTATATTTAAAAGTTGCTTTTATGATTTAAAATTTTTTTTATAATTTTCAAAACGGTTTTGATTCTTTTATAAACTGCGTTTTTCTTCAAGCCTAATCTTTTTGCAATTTCTTCGTACGTCAAGTCTTCCCAAAATCTTAAATACATTAACTTCTGATCTGCGCTTGATAAAGTTTGTAATGCTGCCAATAAATCGCTTTTTTCCGAAACATAATCTTCGATGTCGCAAAATAATGCGGATTCTGAAATATTATCTATTTCTTCGGTAACTTTATGACTGCCGTTATATTCGTACGCAACGCGTTGGACTATTCTGCACATCCATCCGTAGCAATTACGGGTTGTATCCGCAGATTTAACATACTTGAAAACCCTGCAATAGGCTTCGCTTAAAACGTCTTCTACATCTTTTTTATAAAATAAGTAATTTAACGCAACAACTTCCAAATGGTTATAAGTTGCGCTATATAAGTCCTCACACTTATCAATTCCGCTTTGAATGTCTTTTATTAATTTATTGACAATCGTTTCAAGCACAGATACTTTCCCTCTCTGTGCAGTATTTTAGCAAAATTTGTCGTTTAAAGCAATATAAAAATATATTAATTCGCGATTTTACATAAAATTAGGGCGGCGCAGGAATTTTCTGCGCCGCCGTTTTAAAGTTGAATTGTGACAAATAGATTTACTGTATCTGTAATTAAGATACGGAGTTAAGCGAAACGCTTATCAATCGAGGGGGTCGTAGAAGCCGTCGACGTCGAATGTGATGTCGTCCGCGGAGTCTGCCGCAGTGCGGCGGAGGTCGCCGGACTTGACGTTGTTACTGCTTTCCGTACTCTTGTTCTCCATCGACTTCGAAGTGTCTATTGTCGTGGTCGTGGTCATTACCGCGCCTGGAGGACAGTACGGAGGCTGCGACATCGTCATAGAAGGTGTCGTCTGCGACGTTGCCGTTACCACAGGCTCTTCCTCCTCCTTCTTCGGCTGTACCGGAGCGTACGCCGGTTGAGGCAGCATCGCCACAGGAGGATAACCGTATGCAGGCATTACGCCGTATGGCGTCATTACCTGTTGGGGAGCCGGTAACATTCCGTATGGCGTCATTACCGCCTGCGGTGCAGGGATTGACTGCATTCCGTAGCCCATATTCACAGAAGGATATCCGCCGTAGTTAGGATAATTCTGCGAATACTGTCTGTCGTTATCGGACTGCTTATTTGCGCCCTTCGCTTCCGCGATTGCCTGCGCGGTTTTGAGTTCCGCCAAAGCCTGCGCGCTCTTCATTTCCGCCATCTGGACTTTCAAATCCATCAGCGTCATGAGGTCGCTGCCTGCCGCGGGAGCCGCCGCCTGTACAGGTTGAGGCTGATACATAGGTTGAGGCATTGCCTGCTGATACTGCATCGAGCGGAGCTGTTCGCGCGCGGCTCTGTTTTCGGCGCGCATTTCAGCCATCTGCTCGCGCATTTCTTTAATAAGCTCGTTATTGGTATTATCCACAACCTGCTGGACAGGCTGCTGTACGGGTTGAGGCTGCTGCTGTTGCGCGGGCTGCTGCGCCGCCATTGCCATTGTTGCCATACCTGCACCCGCCATGCCTGCCTGCGCCTGCGCTTTGATCTTCTCGATTTCTGCTTCCTGCTTCGCTCTCGCAAGCTCGCGCTCGGCTTCGAGTTTTTCCTGCTGCATACGGCGCTCTTCTTCGCGGCGCTGCTTCTCTTCTTCTTTCGCCGCTTTCTTCGCCTCGCGCTCTTCCTTTGTCTTGCGACGCTTCTTCGCTACTACGATGATTATTATCAAGAGAATAATCAAAGCAAGCGCTATCAGAAGCCACGCCCAAAGAGGCAAGCCGAAATAAACTTTTGTCATTGCGTCCTTGACGCTGCTCATAAACGCTGCCGCGCCGCTCTTGGGAACGGTGTACGACATCATAGGAGACGCGTCGGTACTAATCATGGGGTTGTATTCCTGACCCTTGAACACGATATCGTCAGCGTCCGCGCTGCTCGGGTCGAGGTAAGCCGCAACCTGGAATTTGTTACCGCCTTTAAGCTCCGCTTCGGGCAGGAAGTTGCCGTCGAGGTCGAAATACGCCACGTCGATTTTAAGAGTCGGGTCGCTGCCCATAGTCAGGGCTTTGATGCTTGCGGGAACGCCGCTGAAGCTCAACGTTGCGCCGTCCTTTGCAAAGTTCCATGCGGATTTCTGCGTGGTGTCGAGAACGAACTTTTCGATAGTCCAGTCAATAGTCGCAGAAAGTTTGTCGCCGGAAAGCGTAGGCAAAGCTACCTCGCCGTCTACCAATGCCTTTACGGGCTTTTTAGTAGTCGAAGGAGTTGACGCAGGAGTTGCGAATACGTAGTTGCCTGCGTACTCATCCTTGATTTTGATAACCGCTTTATAGGTCTTTGCGTGGTAAGCTTCGTGAACGGAGTTGGGCGCAAATTCCATATATTTGTCGTCCCAGTTCTGCAAATAGCTTGCAAGCTGCTGGTCCACGCCGCTGAACGTAAGGGTCACGCCGTCCTTCAAGGTGGGAACGGTGAGTTCGACGGGCTTTACGGTGAAGGTTAAAACTTCGTCGGTTAAGACGTAGCTGTCCTCTACCGTTGCCGCGATTTTGAATACCAGTTTGTATTCGCCTGCGTCAAGGGTCGAGAAATCAACCGCGGACGCAAGACCCAAATCCTTATCGTCCTTGTCGTGCAGATTAACCGTATAGAAGTTGCTGTTGAGAGGGTTGCCCGTCGCCTGAACGGTTACGGTGTACGCGTCGGCAATGTCGCTTACCGTTCCGCCGTAGGTAATAGAAGTCAGGCTGCCCGCCTTGAGGTTTACGGGATCCTTGTTATCGCCGATGGTGGTCTTTTTGTATTCATCGCCGCCGGACGAAGAGAATTTGAGAACGTAAGGATCTACGCCGTTTACCTGCGTAAGTCCCGAAAGAACGGGTTTGATATATACCGTTACGGGGTTGTCGCACGCGCCCATACCTGCCGGAGCCGCGTCTATTATAGCGTTGAGCGCGGTCATATCGGTGCCGATAAGCGTGCCGCCGTTTTCGGGTTTGTCGGTGTAGTACTCGTAGTGGAGATAAGGCTTAATCTGCGTTTCGAGAGCAGGGTCAAGCTTTAACTGGTAGTACATAAAGGTTACGTTGGTGTTCGACTTCCACTCGGTCACGCCGTCCGCTTGGTAAAGCTTGACGTACTGCCACTGTACCTTTACCTGCTTGCCGGTCAAATCCATCTGGTAGGAAACGGTCGTGGTCTGACCGCTCTTGGGTTTGTGGTTGTCGTCGAGAGTGAACTCGAAGTCGAAGTATATCGTACCGGGACCCTTCATATCGGTGCCTGCAACGAAGGTTGCGCCTGTTACGCCGTCGATATAGTCGGTTGAACCTATCATAGCCTTGACGTTGATGCCGGTGCTTTCGGGAAGGTTATCCTTATCGTACTTCTCCCAGATTTCGCTGCCGTCTCCGGCAAAGTCGTTGCTGTAATAGAAGGTCATGCCCGAAAGGTCAATCTCTTCCTTTTCTATAGTCCAGTCGAGGTCAATCGTACAGGTGTAGTCGTTGATGTACTGATAGTTTTTGCCTTCGCCCGCGTAGGTGTAGCCGTCCGAGGGGTTGGGCATCTTGTTATCGGTACGCTTATCGGAAACTATTTCGATAGTAACCGTAGCGGTGTAAGTGCCTGCGTCCGACTTTGTAGCGTTGGAATAGCCCTTTACTTCGCAATACGAAGGATAGTTGATTGCGGTTACTATATAGGATATAGCAACACCGCTTACCTTGCCGTAGGTTATGGTAGCGCCCGAAATATCCGCGGGGATACCGGAAGCGCCAGCCTGATACTGCCACTTGACGTCGTCGAGGGAAGCCGAGCCTGCGGTAATTGTAACAGGCTGAACCTTTACCTCGTCCTTTGCAGGGCTTGCGTTACTGTCGGTGCCGTCAATCGTATAGTTGCGGTTGATATTGCTGCCCGTAGTGTCGTTGTCGAGAACGGCGCACAGATAGTAAGTACCCGCGCCCGAGCTGTCGAACTGGGAAATATCGTATTTATCGGTCGAAGGTATACCGCTCGTGAACATAGCGTTCTCCGTGTAAGCAGTGGAACCTTCGGGCTTTTTGTACCAATAGAGTTTTACGGTAACGTCATCGCTGCCCTGAATATTGGAAATATTCGACAGAGTCAGATTACCGGTATCTCCCACCTTCCAGCTGAAGCCGGTGCTGCCGGGCGCGCCGAAAGTGACGTCTACCGCGGCGCGGTTGAGGGTGAACTTCGCCTCTTTATCGGAAGCTACGCCCGAAGCCCATTCGGAGTTGTCGGTGTCGATAAGACCGAAAGTGAGCGTGTAATCGCCCGCGTCGGTGACGTATACCTTTACGGTAGAGGTGCTGTCGTCAATGTACGCTTCGTAATTGCCGTCGGAGTTTGCAAATTTGCCCGTCGCGGCGTTGTAGGTCAGGGTGTAGTTTTTAGAAGAACCACCCTCCTTCGAAGTTACTTTTATGCCGCTGACTTCGAGAATGTCCTTATCGTACGCGGACGAAAGAACGTAGCCCTGCGCGTTGCCGTTGTAGGTCTGCGTAGTCGTAGTTACCGTGGGCAGGGAAACCTGCGCTTTGGTAATCTGGAACGAAAGGGTCTGACCGCCCGTGGTTTTGGGAACGAGTTTATAGTCGGTAGCGGTTTCCGCATCGAGGAACGCCGCAACGTAGTTACCCGCGTTTACGGGGCCGTTGGCGCTGCCCAGACCCTTGGTACTGTCGTCAACGTTGCCGTCGGGGTCGGAAGCCGTGCCGTAGTTATTGCCCGAGCCTTTGTAATATACGGTTACGTCGGGAACTTTGGAACCGCTTATCGTGCTTTCGGGTACGTATTTAACTTCGACGGGGTCGCCGGTGTACGCCGATTTATTGGAGCTTTCGGCATTGCCGGACTGGTCGTAGTATTTTAATTCGTATTTCAGGTCTAACTGGTTTACAGTCACGGTGAACGTCGTCTGACGGCTTGTAGCATCGTTTGCAACCAGAGCCTGGTCGCGCCATTTGTAGCCTGCCGCGAGTTCGAGAGTAATTTCGTAAGTACCCGCGCGCAGCGCCGAGCTGAATCCGGTTGTTATATCGGTTGCGGTCGTAGCGGCAGTGCCGACGCTGTTTTTGGATTTGTACTCAACTTTCTTTATGGTTACTACCGTGCTGTCGTTGTGCAGGTCCAAATCGATCCACTTATACTTCTTTTCGGTCGTGCTGCCGGTCTGGAGTACTGCGGCGAATTGAGTCAGCCATTGCGCGCTGCCGGTATAATCTTCGGTTATATTCTGGGGTTTGGGAAGCTCGTATCCGTCGGTTGCGGAAGCATCCGACACCGCCGCTTGCGCGGCAGATGTTAGATCGAGGTGAAGCGCGGGCCGCACCGCCAGAGTAGCTCCCGTAAAGGCAGAAGTAATGCCGCCCGAGGACGAGAGAGCCTGGGAATTGCTAGGAGAAGTAATAACGCCGGAACGCAGCCACACGTAGGAGTCGCTGTTTGTAGTCGCCGCGAGAGCAGACGAGCCGGGAGCCTGGTTTTCCGCGCCGAAAGCGGTCTGACGGTTTACGCCGTCGCCCGTACACCATAAGCCCGCCGCCTTTGCGCTTGCCGAGGTGTAATAGCCGGTTTCGGAAAGGCTGGGAAGCCAGATATAGTCGCCGCCCCACTCGTTGTAGTGGTTTACGGTGCTTGCGGCGTAGTTGTAAACGCCTTTGTTCCACCAGTAGCCCTTGTGAGCGACTTTATTTGCGGTGTAGAAGTTGGTATCCGAGTTACCCACGTTTCCGGAAAGGGTAAAGTTGCCCGAGCTGTCCCTTGAAAGCGCTTCGTTGAGAATGTACGATGTGCCTGCTTTGCTGCCGCTTGCGTAGGGCCAGTCAAGGTAATAGGTGTACTTTACCTGCGAGGGGGTTGTTATATAGTTTATTAACGATTTGTTTGCGTAAGCCGTTGAGGAAAGCGCCGTATTGTCAAGCGTGAAGGGCGCAAGAACATTTGAAAGGCGTTCCGCCGTGGAAACGGTCTGACCGAGCGCGGTTACGTTTGAGTTGCCCGAACCCATTGCGTACTGGGTTGCCGAAGCGTTGGTGGGTCCGGCGTTTAAAATTGCCATTCTCAAACCGCTGGTCGCGTAAGCGTTGGAGGTGTAGCTTACGAGGGTGGTCGAGTTGTAGTTTACGTTGTAGGTTGCCGAAGCCCAGCCGAATTTGCCCTTGACGGAAGCGTTTGATGCGTCTTTCAGGGGCTGGGTCATCCACAGGGTCGCGATAACGTGACCGTTCATATCCTTCGTGAGGAAGGAAACGGCAAATTCCTGACCGGCAAGAGTCACGACAATGTTTTTATTGCCGTTCATCGCGTACAGGTCAGCCGCGGTTTTATATTCGGGGAGTGTTACCGGAACGCTGTAACCGTAAGTGCCGCTGTGGTTACCGTCGAGCATTGCCGCAACTTTGTTTATGGTCGCCGTACCGTCGTTGGTACCGGTCAGCGCGTCGTACAGCTTTGAAAGCTGACTGCCGCTGAACACTGCCGAGCCGTTCGACGAGTTGTAATTGTTAACAGTCAGCTCGCCGATGGGCAAGTCGTTGGCGCTTTTAAGCGAAGCCGCGCGCGAAGTCAGGTTTGACACCATCGAAAGCGACAAACCCAGCAAAAGAGCGCAGATTGCGGATAAAATTACCGTCCATAAACTCCTTTTCTTTAATATTTTCATACCCTTCCTCCTGTCACCGCGGTTTCCCCCGCAGTGTCCTTTGTATTTGGTTGATTTTTATCTTTCGCCCTTACCTTTTATATATATATATGGCGTTTTTACCTTGCTTTTGAACGCAAAAAAAGCGCGGAATCCGCGCGGAAACAGTCCGCGCAAACTCTGCGCCTTGAAAAAAATTTCTATTAGCGATAAAATCTGTGATAATGTGGTATGATGATTATATCATATACTATTCAAATTTACAAGAGTTTTTGACAAAATTTTTAAAATAGTGGTCAAAAGGTTGTCCGACCACAATATATTGTGGTTGTCTTCGACAATTCCGTATCTTAACCGCCTTTTTTTGCGATTTTCTGCCCTCCAGTCAAACGAGCCTTACGCTCGGCGGCGTATCTTAATTGCTTTTTTTATCCGCTCTTCTCCCCTCAAATCAAACGGAAAAGGCGGTTAAGGCGGTTTTTGGGACGCAAAAAAACTCAACCGCTTAAAAATAAGCTAATGACCCGAAAACGACGCGATTGCCGTCGTCGGCTCACGGTTGAGCGTGTTTCGCCTTATAAAAATAAGGCAGGATGTAAGCCCCTTCTACTCAAATCATACTGTTCGGCGCTGTATCAGCGTCAAATTCGGGAAAATCCGCAAATCACTGCGGACGAGTGAAGCGCAGGCCGCACCGCCAGAGTAGCGGCAGTGTAAGCATTGTTGTTGCCGCCCGAGGACGAGAGAAATTTAGAATTGTTCGGTTCATTATTATTGCCGGAACGCAGCCACATCGGAAACGCAAGCTTACTACCCTTTACGCTATTGTATCACGGATACAAAAAAAACTCAACCGCTTTTAAAAA
>CAZDAG010000001.1:296000-483425 GCA_964503655.1 uncultured Clostridia bacterium
AAAGCTAATGACCCGAAAACGGCGCGATTGCCGCCGTCGGCTCACGGTTGAGCGTGTTTCGCCTTAAAAATAAGGCAGGACGTAAGCCCCTTCAACTCATATCATGCTGTTCGGCGCTGTATCAGCGTCAAATTCGGGAAAGTTCGCTTATCTTTTGCGAACGAGTGAAGCGCAGGCCGCACCGCCAGAGTAGCTCCCGTAAAGGCATTATTATTGCCGCCCGAGGACGAGAGATACTGGGAATTGTTAGGATTATTATTATTGCCGGAACGCAGCCAGAAAACGGAAAAGCTTACTGCCCTTTGGTTTATTGTATCACGGATACAAAAAAAACTCAACCGCTTTTAAAAAAAAGCTAATGACCCGAAAACGGCGCGATTGCCGCCGTCGGCTCACGGTTGAGCGTAATTCGCCTTAAAAATAAGGCAGGATGCAAGCCCCTTCTACTCAAATCATACTGTTCGGCGCTGTATCAGCGTCAAATTCGGGAAAAATTCGCTTATCTTTTGCGAACGAGTGAAGCGCAGGCCGCACCGCCAGCGTCGCGCCGGTATACCCCCAATATAAGCCGCCCGAGGACGAGAGATAATTTGAATTGTAGGGATTATTATTATCGCCGGAACGCAGCCACATCGGAAACGCAAGCTTGCTACCCTTTGAGGGCATTATAGCACCGTTAATTGCAAAAAACAACGCTTTTATTTGTTTTTGGTGCTTTTTATCCAACCGTTTAAAAGACGGCGCAGCTCCGAAAGTTCGCGCGAGATTATGGTGAGCTGTTTAAAATTTATCGCCTGCCTGCGTTTTGCCGCCTCGGCAAAAAAGTCCAGAAGGCTTAAACTTACCGCCGCCGATTTCTGATAGTTTAAACGCTGCCCCGTTTCGCGTTCGTAGTTGGCGCGGTAGAGGTTTTCGATTACGTCGACCGAGCAGTTCTGCAACCTCGAAACTATCGACCAGCGCAGTTTTTTGGGCGATTTTTCGGTGATGACGAATATGTACTCGCTCAATTTTTTGGCGTGGGTGAATACCGCCA
Source organism: uncultured Clostridia bacterium (assembly GCA_964503655.1). Classification (GTDB taxonomy): domain Bacteria; phylum Bacillota; class Clostridia; order Christensenellales; family Borkfalkiaceae; genus Coproplasma. The sequence goes on from CAZDAG010000001.1 coordinate 297,037, forward strand.
TTTCCTTGTCGCGCGGCGGATCGAAGTCGCGTATTATAAAGGGCTTGCGCGAAACTCTCTTCGCCTTTCCCTCTATACTTTTGTCGGGTTCGGGCGGATCGGGCAAATCGGGCATGCCGTCGGCGTTGAGTTCCTCGCCTATCGCGTTGTCAATAAACTGTATCGAAAGCTGTTCTTCATCAGTTAACATATTTTTTCCTCAATTTAAAGTCGTCGTTTACGAATGCGGAAAGACGGTCGAAAAGTTCTTTCCGTAATCTGTAAGTGTTTCCGAATTTGAGATGTCCGTGAAAGGCGGCAAGCGACATCTGCACCCTGTCGGGGCCGATTACGCCGTCGTAGTACGCCTTTTTAACAAGCCGCGCGCGCCAGCGCATACGCGTCCGCGTGCGTTTTTTTACCTGCTTTATCACCTTGCCGTCGGAGGTTACGATATATCTGAAACCGAGATAGGTAACGCCGTTTCTGACGGGAAAAATCTGGGTTTTGGTATTGAGAAAAAGCCCGAGATCCGCGACTGTTTTTTTAATTTCTTCAAGCGCGTTTTTTACGAAATCGAAATCTTCGTGGACGAGTACGAAGTCGTCCATATACCGCGAATAGACCTTTACGCGCAGTTTTTCCTTGACAAGCCTGTCCACCGGATTGAGGTAAAACATTCCGAAAACCTGACTGGTCTGGTTGCCTATCGGAACGCCGCGTCCGGTGTCTCTTTCGGAATTTCCGAGCGAGGGTATCGAGTATCTTTCAAGGTAGTCGGCGTGGGTGTGGTAGCTGTCTATTACCCCCTCTATAAGCGCGCGGATACGCGGATCCTTAATCGGCTCGCAAAACACTTTTTTCATCTGCGCGTGCGGCATACTGGGGAAGTATTTCAAAACGTCGCACTTTAAAAAATAACCCTTGACGCCGTGTCTTCTGATATGCGCGCGCAGCATATCTTCAAACCGCCGCAAGGCAAAGTGACTGCCCTTTCCTTTCTGACACACGCAGTTATCCATAATGGCGCGTTTGGAAAAGTAGGGCATTAAAATATCGTCGCAGAGGACGTGCTGAACTATTCTTGCGGAATAGTGCAGGGTCTGTATTTCGCGTTTTTTGGGTTCGTACACGATAAAAGCGCTGTAATTGCCGAACCTGAATTTACCGGTTATCAGTTGGCGGTAAACGTCGTACAGGTGGTTGAGCATAATCATTTCAAAGCGCACGAGGGGTCTTTTGTCGCGTTTGGCGCTTCTCCCCTTCATATGCGCGCGGTACAACGCTTCGAAAGTGAATACTTCTTCAAATGTCTGCTTTATCATATGCGGTTTAAATTAAATGATAGTGGTATTTGGATAATTTTACCAATTTTCGCCGCAAGTTGTCAAGAAATAACCGCGGCTTGAATTGACTTTGAAACGGGTATGGGATATAATGAAAAAGTTAATATAAACGCAAAAAAAGGTGTAAAAAAATGAAGCAGTCGGCGGCAAAGGGTCTGAATGCATTTAAAAAAATACTTTCGTCAAAATACCTTCCCTTTTTAACGGCGGCAGTGTCGCTCGCCTGTTACTACACGGGTATGGACCTTGTCTCTATGTACTACCTCGCCGCGCTGTATATTACGATGCTCATCGTTCTGGACGATCTGACCCCCTTCGTCTGCGAGCTTCCCTTTTTGTACCTGACAATTTCAAAGAAAAATTCGCCCTCGTACACCGTCGGCGGTTCGGACTACTACTTTCAGAAGGCGATCATCATTCAGTGCGCCGTTCTTGCCGCGCTCTTCGTTTTGGCGATGATTTACAGAATGATTATGCTGGGCGTAAAAAGAAAGTTTAAGCCCACCCCCGTTTTCTTCGGACTGTGCGCTCTGTCGGTTACTTTTCTTCTGAACGGCGCGGCTACCAAAAATTACGACTTTTCAAACCTGATGTACGGCGTGTTTATGACCTTTTTCTTCCTCGGAATTTTCGTTCTGCTGAAAGATAATATCAAGGTCGGCAAAAACACTTTTACGAATATCGCCGTCGCCTTTATGGCGTACAGCGTCGTACTTTTAACCGAGCTTACAGTCGCGTATATCACCACCGAGGGCGTTTTCACTGACGGCGGCATAAACAGGGACAAGCTTATGTACGGCTGGGGCGTCCACAACTCTATGGGTATGCTGCTCGTGCTGTGCATACCGTCGGCTACTTACCTTGCAGGCAAGTTCAGGTACAGCTTTCCGTTCACCCTCTACTCCCTCGTTCTCGTAATCGCGGCGTTTATGTCAATGAGCCGCCAGGCGATGATAGGCGCCGTGATAATTTTCGCTATCTGCGCGATTATCCTTTTGGTCAAGGGCAAAAACCGCATTGCAAACACCCTGATTATCGGCGCGGGGCTGATAGGCGCGATTATTGTCGTCGGACTTAAACAGGACACCGTGTTCGCCTACTTTAAAAAGCTGTTCGACAACGTCGTAGTAAACGGCGAGCTGAACGGCAGCGGCAGATGGAAAATCTGGCAGCTGGGCATTGAAAACTTTAAAGCGCACCCCGTTTTCGGCGCGGGTTTCTTCGTAGACATACCGCAGGCGGCGGAAATGGTCGGACTGAAAATAATTCCGCTGATGTACCACGACACATTCATTCAGATGCTCGCCGCATGCGGCATACTGGGACTTGCGGCGTACGTTGTACACCGGTTGCAGACTGTAATCTCTTATTTCAGAAACGTAACGGTCGACAGAAGTTTTATCGCGCTTACCGTGCTGTCAATGCTTATTTTAAGCATTGTCGACAACCACATTTTCTACATTTTCCCGACCATGATTTACAGCTCGCTGATAGCGGTTCTGGTTCAATCTCAAAAATATAAGGAGACCGAATAAAAGGTCTCCTTTTTTTTATTACGTTATTCGCCGCTGTGGTCAAACAGGACCATGAACGCGCCCTTTACTATAATTTTGAAGTCAAGCCAAAGGCTTTGCTTTCTTATATACTCGACGTCGAGCTTCACCCACTCGTCAAAAGAAACTTCGTTGCGCCTGCGCCTAATCTGCCAGAGGCACAAAAGCCCCCCTTTGACGTCGAGGCGGTGAAGCTGATCCTCGGTGTAGTCCGCAACCTCTTCGGGCAGCGGCGGACGGGGTCCCACTACGCTCATAGAGCCGCCGAACACGTTGAAAAGCTGTAAAAGCTCGTCAATGGAAAACTTTCTGTAAAACTTGCCGACCCTGGTAATTCTGGGGTCGTTTTTCATTTTGAACGCCGGCGGGTCCGCTTCGTTTAGTCCCGCGTCGATAAGCTGCTGCTTCATCTGCTCGGCGTTGGGGACCATGGTTCGTATTTTAGCTATCTTAAAAACTCTGCCGTCCTTGCCGACGCGCTTTGAAAGGTATACGGGGTTATGCCCGTCCTCGCAGAACTTGATGAAAAGGCACAAGAGAATGAACCAGGATAATAGAATTATCATAAGTCCGGACGAAACTATATCGAAAGCGCGCTTTACAAAGCAGTAACAGCCGTACCTGAATCCGCGCTTGCGGTAGGACTGCCGTTCGCCTTCGAATTTTATTGCGTTTTCTCTTTTGTCTTTTTTCATAACCTAAATTTTCGGCGTTATTCCGCCGCCTTTGAAAATGCTGTTTTCGGGAACCGTGCCGCGGACGCTTGACAGCGGATAAACGGTCGACCGCCTCCCCACCACCGCGCCGGGATTTAAAACGCTGTTGCAGCCTATTTCGGCAAAATCGCCTATCATAGCGCCCAGCTTAATAAGACCGGTGTTTACGACCTCTCCGCCGCATTTTACCGCGACTGGCGAGCGATCCGATTTCACGTTTGAAGTTATCGCCCCCGCGCCGAGGTGGGCGGCGCGGCCTAAAATACTGTCTCCGACGTAGTTGAAGTGCGGAACCTGAACCCCGTCGAAAAGTATTGCGTTTTTCAGCTCGGTAGAGTTTCCCACGACGCAGTTATCGCCTATAAGCGCGCTGCCGCGGATAAACGCGCAGTGCCTGACCTCGCTCTCCGCGCCTATTACGCAGGGCGCAAAAATTTGCGCGGTCGGCGCGATTTTCGCGCGTCTATGTACAAAAACGCCCTCTGCAATCTGTTCGAAATCGTCCTGAAGGGTGTCCGATAGGGCTGTAATAAAGTTTTTAAGCCCCTTCAATGCCTGCCACGGATAGGCGAAAGAATTCAGATATTTGTCCGCTTTCGTATGAGTTAAATCAAACAAATGCAAATACATTATTCCCCGTTTTCAGCCGCTGTAAAAGCCTCTTGTCACGAAAATATTTTATCACGGCCCGACTTTAAAGTCAATTATAGTATGGTTGAAAATACACTGATTTATATATATTGTAAAGACCGGCTTTATTATGCGGCGTAAAATGCGTTTGACATATTCGGGCTGTTGATTTAAAATCGTAGTATGATTGAAGAGAACGTAAAAAAGCTGCTTGCAGAAGTACCCGCAAAAAATCCCTTCGGCGAAAAAGTGAATATCGTTGCCGCCGTAAAATTGCAGACGCCGGAAAGCATTAACCGCGCAATTTCCGCGGGAATTTGCGATATCGGCGATAACCACGTGCAGGAGTTCAGGGACAAGTACGAACAAATTTCGGGCAGTCCGCGCCGCCACTTTATAGGGCATTTGCAGACCAATAAGATAAAATATCTGCTAGGTAAAATCGATTTATACCACTCGGTGGACAGAGTCAATCTCGCGGAAGAGCTTTCAAAAAAGAGTGAAAACGCGCAAATCAGTTCGGATATTCTTTTGCAGATAAACATAGGCGACCAGCCCACCAAGGGCGGATTTGAATACGCGGAAGCCGAAAAGGCTTTACGTATAATAAAATCGCTGCCGTCGCTTAACGTAAAAGGACTTATGGCTATGCTCCCCCTTTCGGACGATATACGCCTTTTGGAGAAACTTGCAAAGGATATGCGCAAACTCTACGACGGACTGAACGACGGAAGCTTCGAGTACCTTTCGATGGGAATGAGCGGCGACTGGGAACTGTGCGTCGAACAGGGTTCGAATACCGTGCGCCTTGGAACAAGCGTATTCGGCGCAAGAAACAAGAAACTATAACTGATTTAAGCCCCCTTTGACTTTTGTCAAAGGGGGCTGTTTTACGCATACGTTGTTAATAAAAACCAAAATTTGTAAAATATTTACCTATTTGTGCAAGTTGCACATACTGCTTTTCAGGGCATTTAGATACTATTTATATATTAATGTGATATAATTAAAATAATTACAGTTTAGTAATAAAGGAGAAAAGATGAAAACTATTAAACGCGCATTAAGACTGTTTATAGTTGCCCTTTTAGCGGTGGTATTTGCCTTTTCGGTTGCCGCCTGCAAAACGGGTAAACCGAACAGTGAACCAGTCGACCCCGACAAAAAGCCGGTCGAACCCCTTCCCGGTGAGACCGTACAATACACCGTCACTTTTGCAAACGTTGACAGCACGGCTTATCCCGCTATTAAAGTAGACAAAAACGGCACTGTTTCTGTAGACGCGCCCTCTAACACAGACACCAAAATCTTTTTGGGCTGGTACATGGACGAGGAATGCGCGTCGCTCCCGTTCACAATGGGTTCGACGAAAATCACGCAGGACACAACGCTTTACGCCAAATGGAAAGACAAGACCAGCGGCGAAGTTACCAAAAAATATACCGTAACTTTCAATTCGGACGGCGGCAGCGCGGTACCCTCGCAGTCGGTTGACGAAGGCAACTGCGCATTTACGGTTACGCCCGAACGCGCAGGATACCAGTTCCTCGGCTGGTACATTGGCGAAAGCAAGTACGACTTTAAAAACGTTATCACAAAGGATATTACGTTAATTGCAAGATGGACGCCGCTTGACGTTAAAGTAAAAGCTTACGGCGGTTACAGCGAAAGCCTGTACGTCGAATGGACTGACGGCGCGCCCTCGCAGGCAACGGTTCAGTACAAAGCCTCCGGCGAAAACGACTGGCATAGCGTTGACAGTCAGCTGATACGCAACGTAGGAAACAGCGTTGCAAGGGTTGACGCGTTAGGTCTTACAGCCGGCGATTACGACGTAAAAATCCAGCCTTCCAGCGGCTCCCCTATCGAGATTTCCGACATATCGGTTGCGGCGTACGACCGCTCGGGCTACGCTCATTTTAACTACACCGACGGCGTAGGCGCATACAACGACGACGGTACTCTAAAAGACGGCGCTTTGGTTATTTACGTGACCGAAGAGAATAAAAACAGCGTAAAGAGCGGTTACGTCAACGGCGAAGAAGTTGATTTAACCCCTTACCTTGAACCCGGCAAAACCGGCATAGGATATATACTCAACAATAACCAGTACGGTAAAGCAGACCGCTTAAAATACGGCATACAGAAAATATCGTTCACGTACGGCGCGGTAGCGGTAAGATTTTTAGGCGCAGTATCGGCTGAATTCCCCGGCAACGGCTACAAATCGAGCATTGAAGGCTTAACCCAGGCAAACACCACCGAAGGCGGCGGCTCTGCCAAAGATAACGGCAGAATGGCGCGTATGACTAACGCCAAAAACGTTACCCTTGAAGGCGTTGGCGAAGACGCAGAAATCGTAGGCTGGGGCTTCCACTTTGTATCAAACGACAACCTGCACGAATACAAAGGCTCTGGCAAGAGCTTCGAAGCAAGAAACATGACTTTCCGCCGCTATCCCGAAGATGCGCTCGGTATGGAAGGCACGCAGGGTAAAAAAGTTGACGCTACCGGCTCAATTACGAGCGGCGCTTCGGATGCGGACGCAGACCTTATCTCACCCGTCGAAAGATGCTGGATACACAATAACGTATTCTATCCCGGATACTTCGAAAATCCCAAAGAAGCCGACAAAGCCGAAGGCGACGGAAGCACCGACATCAAGCGCGGTCAATACTTCACTGTTTCCTATAACTATTACGAAGGCTGCCATAAAACAAACCTCGTAGGCAGCAGCGACGCTTCGCAGACCTTCAACTATTCGATGCACCACAACTGGTGGTTTGACTGCGAATCGCGTATCCCTCTTTTAAGACGCGCGAATATGCACTTCTATAACAACTATGTTCAGGGTGAGGCAAATTCGGTTGTCAAAGACAAAGGCTACGCAATAAGCTATGTAACCTCGGCAAGAGCCAACAGCTATATGTTCAGTGAAAACAATTACTTTGACGGTTGTAACACAGTCGTTGAAATCGACGGCGGCGCTGTAAAGGCTTTCGGAAACGTTTACACAACCATTTGGGGTAAAAACGGCGACGGAAACGGAGCAACCGAAGTTAAAGACCGCACCCAGTCAATAAGCAATAACTGTCAGTTTACGTACAGAAATATTGATTACAGAACTTTTGATACCGATCCCGAACTGTTCTATTACAATGCAACGACGAAGCAAAGCGATTGCCTGTTAGACGATGCAATTACCGCAAGAATCAGGGTTATCCAGTTTGCCGGCGTTAACGGCTTCGGCAAGAATAAGAATACCAATATGAACGAGCATACTCCTACTTCCGCTGTTCCCGTACCCGACGAAGGCGAGCTTAATATTACGCTTGGAGGCAGCAGCTCAAACGGAGTTTTGTTCCATACAACGGCTGACAAAAACGGTAACTTAAAGGGCAAAGGTCAGTTACTTACCTTTATGTTAGCTACCGAGGCGGAAGTAACCGTAAGTGGTTCCGGTAGCGGTAACAACGCGCCCGAATTAATCGATTCGTACGGCAGACCCTACGCTACTAAATTTAACGGCGAAGTAACGGTTGTTCTGCCTGCGGGAACATATTATATAACTTCCGGCGATAAGGACAAAGAAGCCAATATTTCCGCCCTCTCGTTCAAGTCAACGGCAGGTTCGGCGCAGGCTAAACTCGATAATCTGAACGAAGCTATCAACGCGATTGGCACCGTAACCCTTTCAAGCGGCGCGGCGATTACGCAGGCGCAAACCCTTCTGAACGCTTTGAACGGTGACGAAATTACGGCGTTCGATACCGCTTATCCCGGTCAGCGCGACAAGCTTACCACCGCGCAAACCACCTACAACGGACTTCTTGTTCAGAACGTCGAAACTCTTATCTCTGCGATAGGTACGGTTACCGATGACAGCTATCCCGCTATCCAAGCCGCGCGTGCCGCATACAATAATCTTTCAACGGCATTGAAATCGCAGGTTACCAACTACTCCACCCTTACCGCGGCGGAAGACGCCTGGGCAAACAGAGCGGTTTCGGCAATAAGCAACCGTATCAGCGCGTTAGCCGATCCTTCGACCGTCAGCGCCGAAGCGGACATAAAAGCGTTGCTTGCAGATTATAACAGCGTTAAGTCCGCTTATGATAATCTTACTTCCGATCAGCAAAGCGGAGTTACGAATTATAATAAAGTAACTTCGGGTATTACCCAGCTTGAAGCGGCTCTTGCTCCTTACAACGTAAGAGATATGATAGCGGCTCTTCCCGCAAAAGCGGACGTTCAGCTTTCAGACGCAAGTACCGTTACTGCGGCGCGCGCAGCTTACGACAATTTGACGGCAGCGCAGAAAACGCTTGTAGGCGATATTACAAAACTTACCGATGCGGAAGACGCTATTACAACGATTGCCAGCCAGACACAAGTTTGCTCTTTCAACGGTAAACCCAGCAACGATAACTTTACCGTATCCGGCAAATATTACTCCGACTCAATGACCATAAACGGCAACACCTATGCTAGCGGATTGAAGATGGAGTCAAGCACGAGCGTAACATTCAAAACCACGGCAAAAATGACTTTGACTTTATATCTACACTCATCTTGCAACGGAAAGGTAATTGAAATTGACGGCGTGGCTTACACTGCTACAACCGTAAACGGCAACGTTGTAATTGTGGCTGAAATCGAGGCAGGGAATCATACGATAGCGAAAGGCAACAAGGGAACAACTAACACGTATCTATACGTAGCGGAACTTTCCCCCGCAGCCTAAACAACAATACTACAACTCAAAAACGGCTTAACCGAACGGTTAAGCCGTTTTATTATGCGTTAATATCAATTCGCGGACGAATGAATTTAAATACATATGCAGTGATATTTACTTGTACCGCCGTAAAACATATGCGGAAAATTTTGTACAAAAAAACAGCCCTTTCGGGGCTGTTTCAATTTAAATTACTCTGCTTTGAAAGGAAGCAGGGCGGCAACTCTTGCGCGCTTGATAGCGGTTGAGAGTTCTCTCTGGTGCTTTGCGCAGGTACCCGTCATTCTACGGGGCATAATCTTGCCGCTTTCTGCAATAAATTTCTTCAGGCGGGCTACGTCCTTGTAATCGATTTCAGTAACCTTTTCCTGACAGAAAATGCAAACCTTTTTGCGCGGTACTCTTTTATAGCTCTTTTTAACGGGAGCAGTTTTATTCTCTTCCATAAATTTATCTCCTTAATTTTTAGAAGGGTATGTCGGAATCGTCGTCGAACGCCTGTAAAGACGCGCGCTTCTTTTCTGCGGGAGCGGGAGCTTCGTAGTCGTCGCCGCCCTGCGAGCCTCTGGGGGTCAGAAACTCTACGTCGTTGCAAACTATATCAACGCCCGTGCGCTTAACGCCCTGACTGTCCTCATAGTTGCGGAGTTCAATTGAACCCATAACCGCAACCTTGTTACCCTTTTTAGCATACCTTGCCACGTTTTCGCCTAAACCGCGCCACGCCACGCAATTAAAAAAGTCAGTCTTTCTTTCGCCGTCGTTCGAAGAATAGTTCCTGTTTACCGCAATCGCAAAGCGGCAAATTGCTATTCCCGAAGAAGTTTCGGTGAGTTCGGGGTCGCGGGTTAAATTACCTATTAAAAATACTCTGTTCATCTTTTGTCCCTTAATTTTTTGCTGTAGTTACAACTCTTAAAACTTCGGAAGAAAGACCTGCAACTCTGTCAAGTTCTTTCACTACCGGGCCTTCCGCTTCAAAAGTCATTAAAACGTAATAGCCGTCGGTCTTATAGTTGATGGGATAAGCCAACTTCTTTACGCCCCACTTATCAGTGGTAACGACTTTACCGCCCGACGACATAACAACGTCCTCGAACTTTTTGACGTGCAAATCCTTCTCTTCGTCGGATATAGCGTTGTCCAATACGTAAAGCATTTCGTAAGTTTTCATATTTTCACCTCCCGGACTTAATCGGCATACCACTCACGGTATGCAAGGTTACCTCATTATAGAATATTTAACCCCCGATTGTCAAACAAAATCAATCGGGGGCTTTATAATTTTTTTATTTCACCGGTTACGACTGCGATTCAGGCTCGGTTATCGGCGGCAATATCGGTGATTTGAGCAATTCAGTCACAATTGTTATGACGTTAGCAAGGGGCATATCGCCCAACTTTTGTTTGTCGCCGTTTGAAAACGTTATTTCAAGTTCAAGGTCGTCTTCGTGTCCTTCGAAGGAAAGTATTCCGGCCGCGTGCAGATTGCGCATAGGCGTATCCTGCGTATTTTTCGCAACGTTGGTAATCATAGTACCGACGTTGTTGAAAGTGAAAGTCTGCTCCTCTTCGTCCACGTACAGCAAGAGTTTCCAAAGGGGCGAAGCTTCGCCGTAGGTGTAAATTTCCTCGCCTGCAGAAGGAGCGTCGGCTTTGCCCATACCGGACAGGCCAGCATTAACCATCTGGTAATCGCCCTCCCCGTCCTTTTGGTAATACAGATATGCCGCATCGTAAAGAATTTTGCCCGCACCCAGCGTGTACAAATCAGACGAATAGTTATCATAGTCATCCTGCGTGAGTTTGCCGTTGTTGCCGGCAAGATGATAATTATTGTCGTCGTCCTTGGTGTAATAAATTATATCTTTGCCGCCGTAGCTCGTCGCCTGCGCGGGCGTTTCGTCGGCTTCCGCAACCGCCAGATACATCTGCGCCGGCGGATATTCGCCGCCCGTCGCCGTTTCCATCGCGTATACTTCGTCGGCAAAAAGCTGCTGAATGCACAAATTGTTTATGTCGTCCGAAATGGTATTAACCGTAGAATTTTTGATAGAGCCTAAAATTCTGTTATCATCGTTTACGGGTACGATTTCGCCAATCGTAAGCTCTTCGCATACGCCGGCTACGCGTTCCTTTACGTTTTCAAGGGTTAAAAAAGGCGTGTATACCTTTTCGCCATCGACCAGATAGTAAGCTCCGTCTATTTTGCCGTCGTCCCTAATTTCAAGAATACAGTCGTAAACTTCCGCGTCGGTGCTGTTTTCAGCAAACTCGTCCTTGTATTTTGCGTGCCACTCGCCGCTCTCCTCGTCTAATTTAAGATTGTGAACGCCGTAGCTCATATACACGAGAATTGCGTTTTCCGTGTTAGTTCCGATAAGTTTTGCAACGTTTACTCTTTCCGCAAGGCCGGAGACGAACTCGCTTAACCCGCCGAGTTTAACCCCTTTCAGCTCGCCCTCTTCCAAAGTTAGGTAATTATTCAGCTCGCTTTCAAGTTTTTCAGTCAGCGAACCCATTACCGGAATAAGCTCTTCTATTTCGCCCAGAGTCAACTCGCTGTAACCCTTTGACATTTCGGATATCTTGTTTATAAGGTCCTTAACCGTGCCTACGCCGCCCGACGAAGGATCCGCGTTTATAAACAGATAGGTCGTGTTTCCTTCCTCGTCTACGCTCTTGTTGGCTTCTATCTTATTAAGGTCGTAATTGAGTACGTAATAAACCACGCCGGCGACCACGCCTGCCAGTATTATCAGAGCGAACAAAAAGCCCAGAAAAAATGCAAGTAAAGGGTGCATCCCCCTGCGTCTTGAAATTTCAGACATAATATTATCTCCCCGTCTTAACCGAAGTTTTAACTGTTTGGATTACTTATTTGCAATTATAATACACAACCGCTTAAAAATCAATCTTATACGGTGCTAATTATTTCCGTTTGAATAAAGTTTAACCGCGCGCTTTAAAAGTTTTTTCTTTTTGTTCAGGCTGCCGTCGAGAGCGCAGTCCTCCATAAGTTTTGAAAGCGCGGTACCAACTTCCGCAGGCTTAATTCCGGCAGCAATCAGCTCGTCGCCCCTGACGTTCAGCTGTTTAAGATTGAACGGCACGCCTTCCTCTTTCATTTTAGCGTAAATTTCCTGCCATTTTGTAACGCAGGGCGCTTCGTTCATATCGTCGCGGCAAGCGGAATAGTCCGCCTGTTTAAGCATTAAAAGCCTGTCGTAAATATCCTGGTTTCTTATAATGAATTTTCTTATCTTGCTCTCGCGGGCGTCGCACCGCGTGTCGTACATATGAAGGGCGCACAGCCTTGTGACTTCCCTCGTTACTTTTTTGGAAACTTTAAATCTCTGTAAAATTTCGCCGGCAATACGCGCGCTGTCCGCCTCGTGTCCGTGGAAGTTGCCGTCCTGTCTGAAACGGTAGGGTTTGCCCACGTCATGCAGAAGAGCCGCAAGCCTTATTCTGTCGTCAGCGTATCTCACGGCGCGCAGCGAATGTTCTAAAACGTCGTAGTAATGAAACTGCTCGCGCTGGGTCATACGCCGCCCTTTGGTAAGCTCAGGCAGAATTATATCCAGTACCCCAGTCTCGTCCAGAATTTTAAGTCCGAAGTACTGCCCCTCACTGTTCCCGTATCTTTTGTCGGCGTGAAGAATGCCGTCCAGCTCCGCGTAAACGCGTTCCGCCGAAACGTCGCTTATAAGTCCGGCGTTCGCCTTTGCGCCTTCGATACACGCAGGGGTAGGTTCAAAACCGGTCTGCGCGGTAAACCTTGCAAGGCGCATCAGCCGCAAGCCGTCCTCGCCGAAAACCTTTTCGGGATTGTCCACGGTGGAAAGCCGCTTGTTTTTCAGGTCGGCAATACCGCCCAAAGGGTCTTTGAAAACCTCTTCCTTTATATCGTAATAAACCGCGTTACATTTAAAGTCGCGGCGGCGCGCGTCCAGAGTTATATCGTCGGTAAAAAAGGTCGCCGCCGGCGTATGCGCTCCGCGGATATACTCGTCCGAACGGAAGCAGGCAAACTCGTACTCTTCGCCGTCCAGCGCAAGTTTTACAGTACCGGTGTTTTTGTAAACCGCCTTGACCTCGCCGCCCAGCTCCTCCGCTTTTTTGCAGAACGCTTCCGCGTCCACGGGCGCGCATAAATCTATGTCGCGGCTGTCCGTTTCAAGACACGCCAGAAAGTCGCGGACGAAACCGCCCACAACGTAGAGAGGAAAGGCACAGTTTTTCGCAAGATTTACAAGTTTTTCGGGAAGGGGCATTTGCATGGCAGTTTTTCCACGTTAATTGATAATCAGGTGATTATATTATACCAAGTTTTTAAAATTATTGCAATTCTTAAATAAATGTTATATAATTGTTTTATGGCTTGACCGCCTTATTTATACTGATTTAGGGATAATGATGCACCATTTAATAATCAACGAAAGACATATGAAAGGCAAAAAGCTGAAAAAACTTAACTTTGTAAGAAAAGCTTTTCAGCAAGCCGGAATAAGCTACGTCCTTCACCTTACCAAACACAAGGGTCACGCAACCGAAATAGTAAAAGAACTGACGTCGAACGGCGAACAAAACGTAATTATCGGCTGCGGCGGCGACGGCACTCTGCACGAAATTTTAAACGGTTTTCAGGATTTTGAAAACAACTCCCTCGCCCTCATACCCGTAGGCACGGGCAACGACTTTGCCACTTCCGCCAAAATTCCGAACAATACCAAAAAGGCGGTTGATATAATTATCAACGGAGCGCCACGTCCCGTGGACTACATACAACTCTCTTCGGGCTTGCGCTCTTTGAACGCGGTCGGTATGGGAATTGACGTAGACGTTTTAAAGAGGGCGTACAACGGTACCAACGTTAAAAAATCAAAATACCTGAACGCGCTGATAGTAAGTCTTGCAAAATTCAAAAGTTACGATTTTACAGTGAAATACGACGGCAGGGAAGAACGGCATCAGGGGCTTATAGCGGCGCTGGGCAACGGAAAACAGTTCGGCGGCGGCATAAAGCTTTTTAACGGCGCGGAGATTTCGGACGGGTATTTAAATCTTGTTATAGCCGATTTTATTTCAAGGTCTAAAATAATCGGCGAGTTTATCAAACTTATGGCGGGCAAGCCCGAAAAAATAAAAGAGATAACCGTTGCAAAGGTCAAAGCCGCGACCTTTATCTACCACGGCGAAAATTTCGCCATTCAGGCGGACGGCGAACTTTACGAAAATATGCCGCTCGAAGCGCATATCGAGAGCGGAAAACTCAAATTTTATTTACCTTAAAAATGATTGAAAAGTTTTACAGGCGCATTATTGACGGCGTCCCTACGGCGGTTATTGTCGTAGATTCAAACTTAAAAGCCGTGTTCACCAACGCCGCGTTCCGCGCGCTGTTCCCCTCTAATCTTACAAAGGGGAATTTAGGCAAGGTGACCTGCTGTTCCTCCTCCGCGGCGCGCTGCGGCAGGGACATCTGCCGCGGCTGTTCGCTTTACGACGCCTTTGACGACGCGCTGTGTTCGAATAAGCGCGTGAGCCGCAGAATTTACCAGAAGGTCTGCACCGACGGCTTTAAACACGACGTATCCTACTCCATCACCGTCACACCTCTCGGCGGCGGACTGTGTATGGGTACGATTGACGACGCGTACGAACTGGAAATTGCGCAGGAGTTGCAGACAGCGAAAAACATTCAGCAGCGCCTTCTTCCTGCCGGCAACTGGGCGGGCGGAAAAAGGTACTCGTATATGTATATCCCCTGCCGCGACATAGGCGGCGATCTGCCCGACGTTTACGCGGTGGACGGCTCGGCGTGCGGAGTAATTGCGGACGTTTCCGGCAAGGGTATTTCCGCCGGTATGCTTTCCGCGTTCGTCAAAGCCGCGTATGACAAAACCGAAAAATCGCCGGCAAAGGCGATAGGAAATCTGGCGGCGAAATTTTCCGAACTCAATCTGGACGAAAGAAACTACGTTACCGTAGCCGCAGTCAGAATAGATAACGACAGCATAACCTACTCTATGGCGGGACACAACGTTCCCATTCTCTTAAAGACCGGCGCGGGTATTACGCGGATAGTTTTAAACTCTCCCCCCGTTTCGAACTGGTTTGAAAACCCCTCCTACTTTGAGGACGTCATACCCTACCAAAAGGGCGATATTTTAGTACTTTTAACCGACGGCGTTACAGAGTGTAAAAACGGCCGCGGCGAAATGTTCGGCGCGGACGGCGCGATTAAGACCCTTTCGGTTTCGCGAACCGCGGAAGAGTTTATCAAGAATTTAGAGGACAATTTAAAAGCTTTCTGTCGCGGCGATTTAAACGACGATATAACGGCGATAGCCTTCGACTTATAAATTTAAACAGCCCGCCGTACTTCGTTTCCGAAGTACAGCGGGCTATATTTTATTTTGCGTTTGGAAATCTAAATTGAAATTTATCGTAGTAACATTTTTACATGGGTTTTAGATTTTTATTCAGCCTGTCCACCATCCATGCAATTCGTTTTTCTCGTCCTGCATCGGTTTTTGCATCTAAATAAGCTTTTACGTAAGTTTTCTTGACTGACGATGACATTGCCAAAAAGTTGGTATACGCAGGCTCGTACGCTTTCAAAACTTCACAAAGTTGAGCAATTTGTTCTTCCGTAACAGCCGCAGATCCGGGCGCGTTCCACTGCCCGTTCCTCTTGGCTTCTTCTATCTTTTCTCTGCCGAAATCTGTCATTAATCCGCGCTCTTCAAGAATTTGCGCCAACGCTTTGTTCTTTTCCGACCATTTGCTGTTTGCTCGACGCAAAGAAAAATATTTCTTATACGTTCTATCGTCAAGTCTTTGCATTTGTCCGTCTATCCAACCAAAGCACAGCGCTTCTTCCAACGCTTCGCTCGCTTTTATTGTTTTCGGTTCTCTACCTTTCCCGAATAAAAGCCAAACCCCATCAGTTGATAAGCAATGTTCACAGAGCCATTTTCTGAATTCTGCTCTATCGGGGAATTTTAGTATGTCGTTCATTTTGTAGTTTTCCTTTGCAAAGTACTGTTTATCGCAGTTTCAATATATCAAAATTAAATAAAAAAAGCAAGAATACAGTCGATGAAAAAGCCGCTACTGTATTATGTAGCGGCTTATTAATATAAGAATTTTAATCGTGATTCTTGCGAACCCCGCTCAACCATTCCAGAGCGCCCGGGAAATTTTTTGCCCAGTCGCTCTCTATATGGCACGCGCTTTGATCGACCAGCATACCGATTTTTTCTGCGGGATAATTTCTATCAGTGAGATGGTTTTTAATTATATCAACGTATTTCGTGATGCAGGTTTCGTCATAAGGCGTACCCGATTCCGAGCCGCCCTGTTTCGCTCCGGCAAACAGATAGAGTTTCGGCAAATTTTGCATGGTATCAAAATCATAATCTTTGAAAAATTCCTGTAACGCGTCGTCCTGATAGACGTGCATAGCCGGAGAGAAAATGATGCCGTAGTCAAAAACGTCGGCGTATTTCATCGCCATATACAAAGACATAATGCCGCCCATTGAGCTGCCGCCGACGCCCGTGTACTCGCGCTGCGGTTTCGTGTTGAAATGCCCGTCTATATAGGGCTTAACGGTATTTACGATAAAGTCCGCATATTTCCCGCCTGCGGGAGCGGAGATGTAATCCTTGCCCAATTTACTCAATTCCCATGCGGGAGAAAGCTCGTTGAACCGCTCCGACTCTCCGTTGTCAATACCGACCACAATCGTGGACTCATACCCCGCGTTCATCAGTTTTGTAAGCGATTCGTCAACTTCCCATTCGCCCAAAAACGAAGTGGCTGCGTCAAACAAATTCTGACCGTCGTGCATATACAAAACCGAATATTTCTTCCCTCTGTCTTGCGCGTCGTACCCCTCGGGCAGCCAAACTCGAATTGTGCGCTTGCGACCGGGGAACTGCGGCATATTCATTTCTATTGTTTCAAGCTGTCCGCAGGTCAAAGTACTCTCGACTTTTACAGCTTCGTTCGGAAAAGAAACCGTATCGTTTATCACGTTATCCTTCTCCTTTATCTTATATTTTCTGTTTCCGAACAAACCCGCGCCTGCAGTATTCTCTGTGTATTCCCAGCCGTTCCCCGCGCTGTCCGGATATTGAAGGGTCCACTTATACTCTATCTCTTGCCCGATATACTCCTTGCCTAGCGTTACAGTAAGACTGAAATGCGTCTCGTCTGTCTTTACTGCAAACCATTCGGTATTCTTCGGATTCCAGGTATTCAAACTCGAACCGACAGAAATATTCGTACCCTGCGGTATCCCGTTTGCCACAGTCGCATTGAACGTAAGCGCGAGCGTATCTTCATCCGTTCTTCCCGACCCGTCGCCGCAGTTCTCCGGGGAGCAGGCGCCGAACGACACGACTGATATCGGGAGAATGACCGCGAATATAACTGCCGCGATAAAGCGGTTAATGCGTGATTTTTTCATGTTTGTTACCTACTTCTTTGTATTGATGCAGATCGTCAAATCCGCGGGGAGCGATTTACCGCAATTCCGATACGTCAAAATTAAATGTAAAAAGCAAGAACTGTCAGATCCTTGCTTTTAATACCTATGAAATACGCCGCAAATGCGGTGGATGTTACATTTTTTCTTTGAGTTTGATTACTGCGGCGGCGCGGCTTTCAACGCCCAATTTCGAGTAAATAGAGCTGATATAATTTCTCGCCGTACCGTCCGAAAGCTTCATTGCGGCGGCTATCTGTCTGTTCGAAAAGCCGTCGTTGAGCATAAGCGCAATTTCCACTTCCCTGTCCGAAAGATTGAACAGCTTTTTAAGTTTGATTTCCTTGTCGGAAGAAACCATCATCGCCGCGTCGGTGATTTTTTTTGCGATTTTCGAGGGCAGAATGGTGTCGCCCGCGTACGCGTTTTTAATTGCGTCGATGAGCGCGGTCGAGCCTATATCCTTCAAAAGATATCCGCTTGCGCCGTTGTTGATTGCGCTTAAAATATAGTCGCTGTCGTCAAAGGTCGTAAGGATAATTATTTTTATATTGTCGTCAATTTCCTTTATGCGCTTTGTTGCGACCACTCCGTTCATATTGGGCATACGTATATCCATAAGCACGACGTCTGGCTTGCACTTTTCTGCAAGGGCGACCGCCTCTATACCGTCGCCGGCTATGCCGCAAACTCTGAAATCGACGCACGTTTCGAGTACGCTCTTCATTCCCTCCGCCAGAATTTTCTGGTCGTCAACGAGTAAAATTTTAATCATAATAACTCCTTATTCTTTTGGTAGGGCAGCGTGATATTCACTTCAAATCCCTCTCCTTCCTCGCTTGAAAAATAGCAGCGGCCGCCCATCTTTTCAGCCTTTTCGCGCACACCTTTAAGTCCGAAGCCTTCCTTGACCTCTCCGTTTACGCCTACGCCGTTGTCCGATATAAGCAGGCTTATGCAGGATAGCACATTTTTAAGCTCGATATAAAATGTAGTCGCTTTGCCGTGGCGGATACCGTTTGCAAGGCACTCTTTTAAAGTATTGCACAAAAAGCGGTGCTGCTCGCCGTCCGCCTGCAAATCTTCCAAATCGCAGCGTATTTTCAGTTCGGTGCCGTCGATAGTCTGGGCGATAATTTCCTCAAACTCCTCGCGAAGAGTCTTTGCATGCGCCCTGCCTGCGAGAAGATGAACGCTTTCGCGCATCTGTTCAAGCGCGTTTTTGGCTTGAATGTTTGCGGAAATAATTCTGTTTTTCGCCTCTTCGGGGTTGCTGTCCATTAACAGTTTCGCCGCTTCCGTCTGCATTATAACCGTAGTCATACTGTGGCCGGCGTTGTCGTGTATGTCCTTCGCAATTCGGTTGCGCTCTTCGTATACAGCCGTTTCCGAAATCTTCTGATACGCCTCTTCAAGCTGCGCCTTACTTTCGTCCGCCTCTTTCAACGCGAGGCTCAACTTTTTGTTGTTACTGTAAAACTTCAATAAAAAGCTTACGACCGCAAAGTGCATTCCGAGAATAAAGATACCGAATATTAACGAGCCGAAAATCTGTACGATACTTTCGTACAGCGAAGCGCCCTTGTATACCATAACCCAGCCGCAAACGAACGAAATTACGAACAGACCGCAGCTGACGATAAACAGAATTGTGTTTACCTTTCCGTCGTCAAATGAAAGATAGAACTGCGTAAGCACTATACAGTACAGCGTCGAAAGATACGAGTTACCCGTTAAAAGACATATCAGAAGCAGCAGTATCGAGTCCAACGCGTAGAATACAAGTTTTGCGGCATACTTTTTTATAACGAAGCTGTTCAAAGCTTCGCAAACGTCCAGAAGCAGACAGCACGCTACAATAGACGCGATAAACGGCACGCCGCCGCGCTTGCCCACGTGCTGCGCGCAAATGACGATTTCTATTATAACCAGTACCGCAAGAAGCACTATTTTCAAGTACTTCGCCCATTCCTGGTCTTTGAACTTCAGTTTGACTTTTCTATCCATTTAATCACGTAATCCATCGAATAACGGGTTTTGATATCTTTGAGATAACCGCCGTCCGAAAAGCTGAAAATATTGTCATCGCCCGCGTAAATCAGGTGGTCGATTAAATCCACGTTGTTCATACTGCAAATCATCTGCAACTCTTTGGTGAAATTCAAATCGTTTTCTGAAGGCTGCGAAGAGCCGTTCAGATGATTGTGCGCCGCTACCAGGCGGTGAGGCTTTACGAGCGAAATAATTTCGACTATCTTTTCGGCGGTCAGAACTACTTTGTTTATATCTTCGGAAGTGAAAGTTACTACCCTTTTCACCTTGCTGCTTCTTGCAAGCATATACAGCTCGAGATACTCTTCGGGTTTGCCGCGAAGACGCATTTTTACGAGGTTTTTAATATCTTCCCTGTTTTTGAGCGCAGCTAGCCACTCGACCGAATTCACTCTCTCAAAACACTTGCCCAAAGTCGAAAGAAAGTACGCCGCGGACTCGCCCACGCCGTCCACCGTCATAAGCTCCTGCGGCTCGGCGGAAATTACCCCTCTTATTGACACGAATCTGTTTAAAAGGTCGTGCGCAATTCCGTTGGTGTTACCCTGACGGTACACGCTGTACAAAAGCATTTCCAGAATTTCGTGGTCGAACAGTTTATCTCCGCCCGACAACTTTTCATACATACGCTTTCTGTGACCGCCGTGCTTGTTTTCCACCTTTAAATTTTGCCTCTCTTTCGTAAAATAAAGCTAAATTTATTTTACCATAAAAAATAAAAGTTGTATAATGTTTTTGTAAACGTTTTTAAAAATAGGTGATTTAATTGAATTTACACGAAGAAGCGTTAAAACGCATATCCGAAATTATAAAGTTCGACTCGTCGCAAAAGCCCCCTTTAAAGGGTATGCCTTTCGGCAGGGAAAATTTCGACTGTCTGGAATATTTTTTGAACCTCGCCTCCTCCTACGGCTTTGAAACCAAAAATTACGACGGCTACGCGGGCGAAGTAATTTTCGGCGAAGGCGAAGAATTTGCCGTTCTCGCCCATCT
This sequence comes from uncultured Clostridia bacterium, assembly GCA_964503655.1. Classification (GTDB taxonomy): domain Bacteria; phylum Bacillota; class Clostridia; order Christensenellales; family Borkfalkiaceae; genus Coproplasma. The sequence continues at coordinate 317,544 of CAZDAG010000001.1, forward strand.
GGACGTGGTACCCGCCGGCAGCGGCTGGACTCACGACCCCTTCGGCGGCGAAATAGATTACAAAAATAAAAAAATCTGGGGCAGGGGCGCGACGGACGACAAGGGTCCGGCCATTCTTTCGCTGCTTGCGTTAAAAGCGTTGAAAGACGAGAGCTTTAAACCGAGCAAAAAAATTAAGCTTATAGTCGGCTGCAACGAAGAGAGCGGCTGGGCGTGCATAGACTATTACAAAGCTCACGCGCATATGCCCGACACGGGCTTTTCGCCCGACGCGGACTTCCCCGTAATCTATGCAGAAAAGGGCATTTTACATCTCGCGCTAAAATTCCCCGTAAGCGGAAAATTTTCCGGTTTGCAGGGCGGCGAGCGCGCGAATATGGTTTGCGACTACTGCGAAGTTGCCGCGCCCAAAGACGATATTAAACTTGAAAAATACAAGCTCGGCTACGACGGCGGCAAAGTAATTTCACACGGCAAGTCCGCGCACGGCTCCACCCCCGATATGGGCGTAAACGCAATTAAGCCCGTGTTAAAATATCTGGGGCTTGACGGTATCGAAAGCCTGTTATTTGAGGACGGCTTCGGGCTTTGCAAACTGAAAGACGAAACCGGCAGCCTGACCTTTTCGCCCAACGTAATAAAGCAGGACGGCGGCAAAATTTGTGTCGTGTGCGATATACGCTACCCCGCGACTTTGAAAAGGGAAACCGTTTTAAACGCAATTTCAGGAAAAGGTATCGAATACGAAATACTGAACGAGCAGGCTCCACTCTTCGGCGATAAAGACAGCGCGCTCGTTAAAACCCTTTTGCTGGTTTATAACGAAATCACCGGCAAGAACGCGAAGCCGGTTGCGATAGGCGGCGGAACGTACGCGCGCGCCCTTAAATGCGGCGTTGCGTTCGGTCCCGAGGAAGAGGGCGAAGAAAATACCGTGCATCAGGCTAACGAGTATATCACCTTTGAAAAGATAGAAAAGTGTCTTAAAATTTATAAACTGGCTATACAAAGGCTGTGTTAATATGAAAGGTAAAAAACTGTCCAAAAAGATAATAGCGTTAATCGTTTGCGTAACGTTCGTCGGGATTTTAGTTATCACCGCGTGCAGTATGCAAATCGCTTTCGTGGTCGCGGATAAAATTCAGTGCTGGCGACCGGATTACGAAATGCTTGATAACGCCGCTACGGACGAAATTCTGAATAGGGAAAGCTTATCCGAGGAAGACTATCAAACTCTTTACGATCAGACCGGACTTACGAAAATAGGAATTGACCGCGCGCGGGCAAAAGGCGCTACGGGTAAAAAGCTGATTAAGACTATTCAGAAAAACTACTTTAAAGAACACGTCGTTGAAAACGATTATTTTGCGCCGTTCGTCTGCACGGACTATATCACGGATTCGGTCTCGGGAATATATCTTGAGGACGGCGATATTATCGTCACATCTTCCACCCATATTTCGGGCGTGCGTATAGGACACTCGGGGCTGGTCGTGAACGGCGCGGCGCAACGCGTTTTACAGGCTAACGCCTACGGCGCGACGAGCAGGGTTGAGAACGCGGACGATTTTTACAGCCGCGTAAACTTTATGATACTGCGCGTAAAGGACAGCTCCGCCGATTCGGAAACGAAACAGAAGGTCGTAAGCTACGCAATGGAAAATTTGCAGGGTATTCCCTACGAAGGGCTTGCGGGACTTTTGACTAACAAGAACAAAATTAAAAAGACGCAGTGTTCGCATCTTATATGGTACGCCTACAAGCAGGCGGCGGGGATCGATCTGGACGGCAACGGCGGACTTATAGTAACGCCCAAAAACATAGCCGCGTCCGAACACGTCGAGCTTGTGCAGGTCTTCGGCTTTGACCCCGTGAAACTCTGGTAAACGCATCGTTTAACAGACAATGTCTGTTTCGTATCTTTATTGCGTTTGCGTAATAAAACTAATCACTAATCAAACTTAAAAGTCCGCAGGCGTTGCCTGCGGACTTATTTTTTACTTTTTAGCTAGGTTGTAGCTTATATCAATCATACGGCATATGTCGTCAAGCGGCAAAGAGCCGTCGAGACATACTGTTATCCAGTGCTTTTTGTTCATATGCCAGCCGCCGAATATCTTCACCCCGTCCAACATTTCGGGAATGCGTTCGGGGTCGGCGCGTAAATCTAAAATTTCCACCCTCTCGTCCGAAGGCAAGCCCAATTTGCTTTTTGGTATAGTTAGAATTACGCCGTACCACTTTTTATTATCCTGCCTCCGCCAGATGGCGTTATCATCGAACTTTTTCCATAAGAACTCAAGCTTGTCGCCGTACTTTTCGGCTACGTACTTTATAACGGACTGCGCGTATCCGCTCTTGAAAATGAACTCGTCAAAGCAGTTTTCGGCAATCTCGGTCAGAACCTTTTCGTACTCCGCCCTGACCGCGCCGACGAAGCTTCCCGCGGCGCCCTCCGCAAGAAACAACGTATACGGCTCCGCGGTAGCTAAATCTATGACGGTCGTATCTACCGCGTCCGCGGTCACCAAGATTTCGAGTTCGAACTGACCGTTTAAAATTCCGTACTTTTTGATATAGATTCCGCCCGAGGGTAAAAACCCGTACTCTTCAAGGCGTTTAAAATCGGGCTTTTTGTTTTTAAAAATGCGTTCGCAGATTCTGTTCATTCCTGTAATCCGTACCAAGTTTTTATCTGATGAATAGCGACGCCGAAATTTTCGGGTATCATAGTCCTGATCTTTGCGATTTCGCCGTACATATAATTTTTGCCCTCTTCCATAAACGATACGTTATCCCCTTCCTGGCTGTACGTTTCCACGCCCAGAACAAGGGTCTTGCCGGTTGAAATAGCGTAATCGATTTCTTCCTTTGCAACGCCGTAAACGCCCTCCGCGCTGTCGCGGTAACTCATCATAAAAGTTCTGTCCGACCGGTCGATTATATGCGCGTAGGCAGGCTGAATTTTTCCGTTAAGCTCTACCTCGTCGTGTATCCAGAAAGGTATATCGTAATCGAACTTTATATCGGGATATTCGCGCGACAAACCGCATACGAGCGACACCAGCCTTTCCAAAAGAAATTGTCTGTCGCCGTTTTTAAACTGCGGATCCTGGTGCGGTTCTATGTCAAGATGTATTCCCGAAAATTTGTGTTTGGCGCTCTTTTGAAAACCGTTATATCTTTCAATTAAATTGTAAAGGCGCGTATCGTCGCGCAACCACCGGTATTCGCCCGATAACAGGTACACCTTTATTCCCCTGTCCGACGCGCTTTTAATAAAGTTTTCGGTATGCTCGTCAAAGGCGCTGTCGCAGTAGTATATTTCGGTAACGCCGTTATCTTCCGCAAAAGACAGATAGGGTTCCGCGGAAAGTTCGCTGTCCCACCACCAAACGCCCAGCGTCGGTTTGCCGTCGGAGCCGTTTACAAAACAGCCGCAGAAAAGCGATAAAGTCAAAGCGGCTAAAACAACCGTAAAAAATTTTTTCATAAGCGCATTATATCACTTTATGCATACAATCACAATCAATTTAAGCCGCGCCGAAAATTTGATTTGCCGCGCAAGTACTGGATAAATTTTTTTAGTTTACTCTCCGTATTAAAACGCTTGACTTTACTCTGTCAAGTTTTTATAATGTAACCAAACTAAACGGGTCGGCAAGCGCTACCGAGTGCTTGCAAATGCAAACAGCATTTTACTTATATCGTCAGGTCTTGGAAGATATAAGCAAAGTGCTGTTTTTCCAAAAAACGTATGCGAAAATTTTTAAAGAGTTTTAATTTAGCCGAATGGCTTATATGGGGCGTCAGCGTAGTTGCGGTAATTATAAGCTTTTTCGTCTTTAAAAATAATCAGTACCACTATCTTGCCGGCTCTTTAATAGGTTTTACCGCGCTGATTTTCGTTTCAAAGGGCAACCCCGCGGGGCAGATTTTAACCATAGTTTTCAGCGTGTTTTACGGAATTATTTCCTACTCCTTTAAGTACTACGGCGAAATGGCGACCTACCTCGGCATGAGTACGCCGATGGCAATCGCGGCATTGATTGCCTGGATAAGAAATCCGTACAAGGGCGACAAAAGTCAGGTTAAAGTAAATACCCTTTCCAAAAAGGAATGGTGTCTGTTTTCGGCGGTTGCCGTAGCGGTTACAATCGCGTTCTATTTTATCTTGCAGGCGCTGAACACGGCAAACCTGATTATAAGTACCGTATCGGTATTTACTTCGTTTATCGCCGCGTACCTGAATATGCGCAGATGCAAGTTTTACGCCGTAGCCTACGCCTTCAACGACGTCGTTTTAATCGTCATGTGGATTATGGCGAGCGTGGAAAGCATTACCTACCTTCCTATGGTAATTTGTTTTGTAGCTTTTCTGGCGCTGGATATATACGGCTTTATAAACTGGAGCATCATCGAAAAAAAGCAAAAGGGAGAAAACATTATGTTCGGAAAAATGAGAAGATTTAAACAGCAGTTGGACGAAGCGGAAGTTACGCGTATTTTAAAGGACAATACCTCGGGCGTACTTGCTCTCGTCGACGGCAACGGCTATCCCTACGCCGTTCCTTTGAGTTACGTTTACGCGGACGGCAAAATTTATTTTCACAGCGCAAAAACCGGACATAAAATTGACGCGGTTAAAAACTGTAAAAAAGCGTCCTTCTGCGTGATTGACAAGGACGATGTTCAACCCGAAGAGTATACCACCTATTATAAAAGCGTAATCGCTTTCGGCAGCGTTGAGATAGTCGAGGACGCCGAAGAGGCACTTTCCGCAATCAAAATACTGGGCGATAAATACTACCCCTCCCACGACGCCGAATTGCAGAATGAAATCGAAAAAAACAAAGACCTGTTTGCAATCATTAAATTCGAAATAGAACACGCAACCGGCAAACAGGCGGTTGAATTATTACGCAAATAATTAAGGAGAAAATTATGATGTACAATAAATGCGGCAGCGTCGGCAGCGACATGATAGACGCCGGAACAAATTTATCGGTAACGGGCGCGTTCAGGATAATTGAAAACGCCGTAACCGAAATGATGGCGCAGTTAAAAATAGACGGCATCACGGTAAAAAAGCTGTATAACGCAATGTGGGTGTTTACCAAAAACCGCATTAAATTTTTGAAGCCGCTTGCCTGGGGCGAGCGTTTCTCCGTCGACTGTTTTATAACAGGATTTTCGCTTGTAAAGCTGAACGTTGAAACGGCAATCAAAAACGCGCAGAATGAAATAATCGCGTATTCAAAAGTAGAGTTATGCGCGCTCGATCTGGAAACAGGCAGAATAAGAAAAACTTCCACGGTGGGACTTGACGACAGTTTCGAAAAACACCCCTCTTTGACGGAAGTCGAATTTACGAGATTTGACGACGCCGAACTTACGCTTATTGAAAGCGTGACCGTGCGTTCTACCAATATCGATTTCAGCCGCCACACTAACAACGTGGAATATCTGCGGTTTGTTCTTAACACCTACTCCGTTCAGGAGCTTTTGGAGAGACCGGTTAAAGAAATTGAGGTCTGCTACATAAACCAGTCTTACGAAAACGACGAACTGCAAGTTTACAAATCGACAAACGGAAACGCGGATACAATCGCTATCCGCAAGCAGGATAAAACAATTATAAAGTGCGAAATATTGCGCGCGTAAAAAATTATGGGTTGGTTTAATTATTACGGACTCGCTATTATGGCGGTCATTATGATTCCGAATATCGTCTACGCCCTGACGCATAAAAACGCTACCGGAAATTATCATAATAAAGCGGTCACCGTTTTGGAGCAAATCGGCAGGTACGCCTGTTTTGGTCTGATGATATTCAATATTCCGTATACCTATTTCAATTTCTGGTTCGACCATGCGTTTATCGTTTATCTGTCCGTAAACGGCGGCTTGTGCCTTGCGTACCTGATATTCTGGATAATCTGCTGGAAAAGAGACGGCAAATTAAAAGCGCTGTCCCTCTCCATACTTCCTACTTGCATTTTCATTTTCAGCGGCGTGGTTCTGGCGTATATCCCCTTAATCGCTTTTGCCGTTCTGTTCGGCGCAACGCATATTTTAATCAGTTATAAAAATTCGGAAACTACTTTATGAAAATCGATTTTTACCCCGCGGGGAAAGACTGCTTGTTAATTTTTACCGGTCTTGGCGGCAACGTCAAGGGCAGCGAAAATAAATACGTTAAAATTGCCGAAAACGTAACTCAAAAATACGGCTTTTCGGTATTCGTTGCAGCCCTTCCGAAAGATTGCTGGGAGCGTCCGCAGGAAGTCTTTTCAAAGGCGTTAAACAACGTTCTGACGGTGCGCGGCGCGGGCAAAATTTTCGTTATGGGCAGTTCCGCCGGAGCAAGCATCACGCTTTGGTACTCCCATTTATATCAGCAGATAAAAAAAGTTCTGGCAATAAACCCCGTACTGAATTATAACTATCACCGGACAAAAGAAGGCGTGTTAAAATTCGGCGGTGAAAAGATTTTTATCGTGTCGGGCGATTTGGACCCGTGCGCAAAGTGGTTAAATATGCTACCCGTAAAAGACAATCTGTCAAAGCAGACTCTTGAAGGCATCGACCACGTTTTCAAAGACAAACTGCCGGTCTTTTTATCCCTACCCGACCTGCTGTTTGAAGATTAATAAGTATAAAACGCGCCCTGAGGCTTCGCCTCGGGGCGCTTACTCTTTGATTTAACCAAGCAGCTACTATAACATTAAAGTTATAAATTACAAAACTTTGAAAAAATTTAAAAATATTTTTTACAGACTATTGAATTGATTTAAAATGCATGATAAAATACTAAAAAAATACAAGAGAGGGTAATTATGTATTTTAAACCAAGAATTTTTATAAGTTCTACTATGCGCGACAAACTCAAATTAAGAGAAGAAATAAAGAAAAGTTTAACTGATTGCGGAGCCGAAGTTGCTTTATATGAAAAAGATTTGACACCTTCAGTAGATAAAAATACTTATAGAAACGATATATTACATGCAGATTTTGTAATTTTTGTCATAGATGGCAGATACGGAAAACCTACAGATACAGGAATTTCAGGAACAGAGGAAGAATTTAATATTGTCAATTATGCAAAAAAGCCTTGCCATATATACTTAAAAAATATTAAAAAAAATAATGAAGCAAAAAAATTTGAAGATAAAATAAAAGGCAAAGGCTTTTCTGTTTATTATTATAAAAATGAAAATGAGTTGTTAGAAAAAATTCGTTCCACTTGTTTTACTATGGCGCGAGATATTGTTTATGCAAATATTGATAATCAGCCCGATTGAGCCTAAACTTGTTAAAAAAATAACTTTAAGTTGCGATATTGATGAAGCGATTACTTTTTGCAGAATTTTTGAAAGGATAATTGAAATACATAATACTACTCCATTTAAAACAACTACTTCTAATTTAATGATACAAGCTATGGACATTCCGGCAAGCAACGTTTTTCTTCAAAAGCGAATATTTTTAGATAAAAAATTAGAAGATTATTTAAGAAAATTGTGCAATAATATTAATATTTTCAATAATAGAATGGCCACAGAATCAGTTTCTATGGCACAAAATTATCATTTCGATTTTCCATACTATGATGATTTTTCGTTATCTTTTTGTGATTGGGGTTATAATGTAGATTTTAGTTGGTACGAAAATCAAATGAATATTATCGTAGCCGATTATAATGAATTTGAAAACTATGTCAAAAATTTGATGTTAGAATTAAAATTATTAAATTAAGATAAAAAATATTAACTAAATAGTATTTAGTTTAATTGAATTCTGGACTACGCCCAAACTGTACTACTTTTAAAAAATTTGTAGATTTCTTATATCTTATAATACATTAATAATCGCCCCAAGGCGGAGCCTCGGGGCGATTGCTTTTGAATAATTAGTTATAAATCGCCGTTTATAAGTTCGTCAATACTAATATTAAAAATACCACATAATTTTTTTAGCATTTCTATATTTGGCTCGGTTCGACCTTGTTCCCAATTCGCATAACAACTTTCTACAACAAGAAGCTTTTGCGCAACTTGTTTCTGGGTTAAATCAAGACTTGTCCTTATTGCTTTTAAATTTTTGCAAAATTGTTTATCCATATTAAAATTATTGACTTATACTAGATAAAATGTCTTGACACTAGATAAAATATCTAGTAGAATATGTTAAATAATTTTTTGAGGTAAATATGAATAATAGTAAAACAATAATTAAATTTGTCACTTATTTTATAGTGTTTATGTTTTCTTTATCAATGCTTATTTTTGCGGCTTGTGATAAAGATACCTCTGTAGAAAATGAAAATACTTCTCATTCTCAACAACACAAAACAGTAAGATTAGATGAAACTAATTATGCAAAATTTCTTGATATTGATATTACTCCTATCTCGCAGTCAAACACATTTAAATACAATACATATTACGTACAATATTCATACAGTAGTACGCCTCATACTATAAATTCTCCGACTCCTCCAACTGGCAATAATATAACAACTTGCATTTATTTATCAAGTACATATACAGTTTTAACTACAATTACCGTTACTACAAAAACGAAATCACCCGATTATATTTTTTCTGATGTTTATTTGCGGTGGAAAGATTTTCCAACAAGTATTAGTGGTTTTACAGATTTTGTTATTAATAGCGAAGGTGCTTTTACAAAGACATATAATATATATGAAGATATTACTTCGCCTTATAAAAATTATACAGTGTCAGATTTTTTGTTAATTGTTCACGGTAATGTAACTTATTATGAAAAAGTTGATAAGTGATTTTAAATAAATTAAAAAGAGAAAGCTATGAAGTATATAAAATGCCCAAAATGTGAACTGAATTACATAAAAGAAGACGAAGAAATTTGTGCCGCCTGTATGCCACAAATTAAAATTAAATCATATTCAAATAAAGTAGAAAACGATTTTAGTAAAATTGTTTGTGGTAAAAATTATGGTGGTAACTCACGAAACATTTATACTAAATTCTGCAAAACATTAGGATGGGACATAAGCAAACAAAATCAATTTGGATGGCAAACCCCACTTTACGCAACTAATGCGGATACTGATAGAACTCGGGACGTGTGGTTTATTTTCTACGCAAATTATGATATAAATAAATTGGATAATGTTGTAGAAAATGTACACGTTGTCAACTTTATTAAAGAAGACGGCGAGCAAATAATTGAAATTGTAGATGAAGAAATAGGCGTTTCAAATCAAGCCGACAGAATAACCTTTATAAAAACAAATATTGGTTATGTATTTTTTGGGGTTTATAGACTTATTCAAAACGGCACCACAAGAATATACAATCGAATTAGTCGTAATTATCCAATTATAGATTAAACTTTTATCAAGAATAGCTGCTCATCTTTTTATCATTACCGAATTTATTTTTTGAAAATTTACATATAAAATGAGCGCCAGAGGCAAAGCCCCGGGCGCTTTCTGGTTCACCTCAAGGAATTTTGGGCTACGCCCAAAGCGTCGGCGCTATGCGCCTCGCACGTAAGGAAGCGCAGCTGACGGAATAGCGTATTGCTACTTTTGCTGTGCAAAAGTCAATCGCGTCATCGTAGGGCTTCCTCTCACCCTCAAATTGCGGCAGAAACTTCTTTTCTGGCGCACCTCGGAATTTTGGGCTACGCCCAAAGCATCGGCGCTATGCGCCTCGCGCGAATCTGTAAGACTTCCTCTTACCCTTAAGGTGCGTCAAAAAGGGACGGGTATTAAACCCGTCCCTTTTTGGCGCACCTTAAGGAATTCGAATCCCTAGCCTTTGGTTCCGTAGACCAACGCTCTATCCAGTTGAGCTAAAGGTGCAAAAGACGTGTCAGCAAGCTGACAGCTTTTTTATTATAGTAAATTACCTTTTTTTTGTCAAACGATTTATGAGTAAAAATTACGCTTTGCTTTTTACCTTCATAAGGCGGATAACCGCCGAGCGCTCGTTTTCGTCAAGCTTCGATTTGATGTATTTGATAGTTTCCTGCAACTGCGGAATCATGACGTATTCAAGCGCGTTGACGCGGCGTTTGTTACGCTCGATTTCGTCCGCAAGCATTCTTACGCTCTTTTCCACTTCGGCAAGCTGCAAAAGTCTGGGAATGAGCGCGGCGGCGCGTTCAACCGAATAGTCCGCCTCGCTGGTGATTTCGGGGTAAGCGTAGGGCAGCTCTTCCGAACGCTTTTCGGTGGAAACGGAAATTTTGGGAACTTCCACTCCCATTACGCTCTGAACTTCGCAGTCCGCTTTGACCTCTACCGAGGGCATGGCAAAAGCCGCCTCCGCGCTGTACGGGGAAGTTACCGAGCGCGCCACCGAAAAATCTTTCAGCGTCAGCGCAAGCTCCTTTTCCACCTCGTCGCGCAAGGCTTTATTTTGCTTTATCATAATGGAAAAGCGGCGAATCATTTCGTCCGACTTATCCTTTAAAAGTTTATGCCCACGCACCGCCGTATCGAGCCTGCCTTTCAGCTTTTTCAGCTCCATACGGGTGGGGTTTACGTTCAAACGAGCCATTTTAAAACCTTAATTTTGGGTATCGTCTTTGTTTAAGTACTTATCAATATACGCTTTGCGAATTCTTTTAAGTTCGCCGACGGGCAGAATTTTTAAAAGTTCCCAGCCCAAATCGAGCGTTTCCTCGACCGGTCTGTCCGCATCGAAGCCCTGATTTATATACAGCTTTTCAAACTGCTCGGCAAACTTTGCGTAAAGCTTGTCGGTGTCCGAAAGCGCCGCTTCGCCCAAAATGGCGGAAAGCTCTTTGCTCTCCTTGCCGCTTGCGTAAGCCGAAAAAAGCTGGTTCATAGTGTCCGCGTGGTCCTCGCGCGTCTTGCCCTTACCTATACCCTTGTCTTTAAGACGGGACAGCGACGGCAGAACGTCTATGGGCGGATTAATACCCTTTTTATAGAGGTCGCGCGAAAGGATAATCTGACCTTCGGTAATGTAGCCCGTGAGGTCGGGTATGGGGTGGGTCTTGTCGTCCTCGGGCATGGTCAGAATGGGAATCTGGGTAATAGAACCCTCGCTGCCGCGTATTCTGCCCGCGCGCTCGTACATGGTCGCAAGGTCGGTGTAAAGATAACCGGGGTAGCCGCGTCTGCCGGGAACTTCGCGGCGCGCCGCCGAAACTTCGCGCAACGCTTCCGCGTAGTTGGTTATGTCGGTCATGATGACGAGTACGTGCATGCCGCATTCGAACGCGAGATATTCCGCGCAGGTCAGCGCCATTCTCGGCGTTGCTATACGCTCTACCGCAGGGTCGTTTGCAAGGTTGGTGAAAAGAACCGTCCTTTCAATCGCGCCCGTCTTTTTGAAGTCGTCTACGAAATACTGCGCCTCTTCGAAGGTTATACCGATAGCGGCGAAAACTACCGCGAATTTACTGTCGCCGCCGCGCACTTTCGCCTGCCTTGCAATCTGCGCCGCAAGCTCTGCGTGCGGCAGACCGCTCATTGAAAACACGGGGAGCTTCTGTCCTCTTACAAGGGTGTTAAGCCCGTCTATAGCCGAAATACCCGTCTGAATAAATTCGTCGGGGTAATCGCGCGCCGCAGGGTTGATAGGCTCGCCGTTGATATCCATAAGTTTTTCGGGAATTACGGGCGCGCCGCCGTCGCGCGGGTTGCCCATTCCGTCGAATACTCTACCCAGCATATCGCGCGATACCGCAAGCTGCTGACTGTGACCTGTGAAGCGCGCCTTTGCCGTGGCGATTTGCAGTCCCTGTGAATTTTCAAACAGCTGCACCACCGCTTTGTCGCGGTTGATTTCAAGCACCTTGCCGCGCCTTATTTCGCCGTTTGAACAGACGACGTCCACAAGCTCGTTATATTTTACGCCGGATACGCCTTCGACCAGCATTAAAGGTCCGACTACTTCGCGTATCGTCTTATATTCCTTAAACATCTTCCCCTCCTGTCAGTCCTTTCAGTTCAACGCTGATCTGCTTTAAAATTTCGTCGAATTCCGAAAGGTTATCTTCGGGAATGTATTTTGCCCTGCCTATTTTCTCCTTGCACGGGCAGGAAAGAATCGCGTTCATGTCCGCGTAATTTTCCAGCGCCTCGCGCGCCTTGGAGTCAAACTCGTAAATGAGTTTTAACATATAGAACTGCTTTTTCATGGACGAATAGGTGTCTATATCGTCGAACGCGTTCTGGTGCAGATAGTCCTCGCGGATTATTTTAGCCGTTTCCATAGTCAGTCTGTCCTTTGAAGAAAGGGCGTCCATACCGACTAAACGGACGATTTCGTCCAGAGCGGCTTCCTCCTGCAGTACGGTCATAACGAACTGGCGGTAAGTGAAGAAATCCGCGCCCACTCTTTCGTCGAACCAGTCTTTCATTTTGTCGGCGTAAAGCGAGTAGCTTATCAGCCAGTCGATAGCGGGGAAATGGCGCTTGTAAGCAAGCGAAGCCGAAAGTCCCCAGAATACTTTAACAATACGGAGCGTTGCCTGCGAAACGGGTTCCGAAAGGTCGCCGCCCGGGGGAGATACCGCGCCGATTGCAGTAACCGACCCCGTTCTGTTTCCGCTGCCTAAAAGTTTGACTATACCCGCCCTCTCGTAGAATTCCGCAAGACGGCTTGAAAGGTACGCGGGATAGCCCTCGTCGCCGGGCATCTCTTCAAGTCTACCGCTCATTTCGCGCAGCGCTTCCGCCCAGCGCGAAGTCGAGTCCGCCATTATCGCGACGTTATAGCCCATATCGCGGAAGTACTCCGCAATGGTGATGCCGGTGTAAATAGAAGCTTCGCGCGCCGCAACGGGCATATCCGAAGTGTTTGCTATAAGCACCGTTCTCTTCATTATAGGCTCGCCGGTCTTGGGGTCCTTTAACGCGGGGAATTCGTTTAAAACGTCGGTCATTTCGTTGCCGCGTTCGCCGCAGCCGACGTAAACGATAATATCCGCGTCAGCCCACTTTGCAAGCTGGTGCTGTACGACCGTCTTTCCGCTTCCGAAAGGACCGGGAACCGCCGCAACGCCGCCGCGCGCTATCGGGAAAAGCGTGTCCACTACGCGCTGTCCCGTAATCATTGGAGACGCGGGCGAAAGTTTTTCGCGGTAAGGTCTGCCCCTGCGGACCGGCCACTTGCGGAGCATACAAATCTGACGTTTGCCGCTCTGCGTACGCAGAGTCGCAACCGTCTGCTCTATGGTAAAATCCCCTTCTTCAATGGCGGTAACCTGTCCGCTCATTCCGTTGGGAACTAAAATTCTGTGTTCGATAATTTCGGTCTCCTGCACCGTACCCAAAATGTCGCCCTCTTCCACGGTGTCGCCGACCTTGACGCGCGGCACGAAATGCCACTTCTTATCCCTGTCAAGACGGTTTACCGAAACGCCGCGTGAAATTCTGGCGCCGTATTTGAAATAGAGGGTGGTTAAGGGGCGCTGTATTCCGTCGAAAATACCCGAAATAAGCCCCGGCGCAAGCTCCGCCGAAAGGGGTTCGCCGGTGGAGACTACCTCCTCGCCCGGACCCAGACCCGAAGTTTCCTCATAGACCTGAATAGAAGCCTTGTCGCCGCGCAGCTCTATAATTTCGCCTATAAGTCCCTTGTCGGACACGCGCACGACGTCGAACATTTTACTGTCTGCCATGTCCTCGGCAATAATCAGCGGTCCCGAAATTTTAACTGTTTTACCCATATATACCTCGTTCACGCGCATCTTTTTGCCAAATAAAAATCTGCGCCGTGAGTTTCTGCGGTCGTAAATTTTCTTAACGGGCGAAATGAATCCGCCCTTGAAAATTCCGACGTTTTTTATTTTTAATTTTAATTATTGAACAGAATATCTACGCCCAAGGCGCGTTCCATCGCGCTCTTTAAAAGCTGCTTGCCGTATTCCGACCCTTCGTTTACGGGTACGCTCAATACGACGGGATAGGGCTGTTCGTCAAACCTTTTCAGAAAGCCCGTCAGCGGCGCGTAAATCTCTTCGGTTATAAAAATTATTTTATAGTCTTTGGCGATTTTACGGATAAGCTCTTTAGCCTTATCCGCGTTTTCCGCCGCAAACGCAGCAACGCCCGCCGCCTTGAAGACGGTGATACTGTCGCCGCTGCCCACTATTGCAATTTTGCCTTCCATATGATATCTCCTCACAAAAGTTTTCAGCTATTCTGCGCAGAAAACTTTTCGTGATTCAGGAGGCTCTACCTCCCTTTGCGCAATCTTTAAGCGCACACAATAATATAATTGCGTAAATTCCCTCCGCCAAGGTAGCGAAGCTACAAATCGGGTGCGCTATGCAAAAAGCGTGGTTTTTGCTTGCGCAGTTAATAATTTTAAACGGCGCGGAGCCGTCTTTTAATTGCGCCCTCGTCCATACCTGCAAGCAGACAGACGAACAAAATTCTGACGTTCGCGTTTTCGGCACGCCGCCTTAAAACGTAGTACAAAAAGGGCTGACTGCGTTTAAGCTCGTACCTGTTTGCCGAAAGATAGTCGGTTTCGACGTTGTCGCGCGCAAGCTCGGCTTCGGTAAACGGTTTTCCGCCCGACTTCGCTTCGAGACAGATTTTCAGAAAGCTTCCGTACCCCTCTTTTTCGAAGAGGCTTACGACCTTTTCGGTATCGCCGTCAAAAAGTCTGTTAAGCTGCGCGGCTTTTAACTTGCCGCCGCCGACGTAATTTTTTTCAGCCTGTTCCAATGACTTTGAACGCAAAGCGGTAAGGATATTTGTCATATCCGCTTTTTTTGCGAGCAGCTTTTTAAGCGTAAAGTTTTTCGCGCACGATTTGGAGAGTTTGCTGTAAAGCCCCTGCTCGAAAATAGCGCCTATTTCCGCGCCGGAAACGAACTTATCCTCCTGCGCCGAAAGGAACGCCGCCTTTTTGCAGGCAGCTTCAAGCTCGCCGCCCAAAGGTTTATAATCTTCCTCTTCTATGCAGCGTGAAATTTCTTCAACTTCCAGAAGCCCCGCCGGCGCAAGCATTTTGTCCGCCTGCGTTTCGAGATAGCGCGCCTTAAAAAGCGCCTTCGCGTTGTGGAAGTCGCGCGGCGACAAGAGATAACTCTTTTCGGTCGCGCCGCCGTACTCGCGGATAAAAGCGTCGATGTCGCGCTCGTCCGCGGCTAACAGTTTTTCGTAGTCGTAAACCGTCACCGCGTCCGCGCCCTTACCGAAGCCGCTTTCCGTAATTCCGCGTAATGCGTCCTCTGCGCTTCCCTCGCACAGCTTGGATATTTTTGCGCCCAGAAGATAAACTTCCTTTGCGGCTATTACGCCGTTTGCGTAGTCGTAGTCCTTATGCATAATTAACCTTTGAAAATTTTGACCGCGATTTCGGATTGAAACTGCTCTCTGTCCGCGGCAAGCAGCGCGGCGTATGATACGTCCTTATCGGAGTCCTTGCCCAGCAGTATAAAACCGCCGTCCACCTTTGCGCTCTTGTGCGAAATTTTCAGCTTTTTCTTTTTTGCGACGTCAAGCTTTAAAACTTCCTGCGAAAATTTGTAGTCGGAAGCAAAAGCTATCTCGTCGCCCTCTTCGGCGTATTCCTTTATAAGCCTTTCCGCAAGCTTTAAAGCGTCCTCTTTGTCGAGACCGCAAAGCTTTTTCAGCGCGCCGTCGTAAACGGTGTCTATTACGCGCCGCTTTTCTTTAAGCTCCGCCTTCGAGCCGTCAAGCCTTGCGGAAGCCGCCTTGCCGTCTAAAATAGCTTTGACCTTTTGCGCGGTCTCCGCTTTGACGCCGGCAAACTTTCTGTCCGCGCGACCGTTTGCCGTAGCAATCGCTTCGTCGGCGTTTTTCTGCGCTTCGGCTAAAATTGCGGTCCGACCCTCTTCCGCGTCGGAAATTATGCGTTCTACAATACTTTCCTTACTCATTTAAAGATCCTTATAAAATCATTATCGAAATAATAAGACCGAGAATTGCGTAGAACTCTATCATTGCGGGATAGATAATCAGCTTACCGCCGAGGGAATCCTGCTTGCCGACCGCGTAGATACAGTTGACCGCCGACTTGCCCTGCAAAATGCCCGTGATAAGTCCCGAAAGCGCCATAGGCATTACCGAACCGAACAGCATCCAGCCTTCGGCAACGCTTGCGATATCGCCCACCGAACTCGACGCAATGATTGCGATAATAAAGCCGTAGATACCCTGCGTTGCGGGAAGCAGCACGAGTACCAGCACTTTACCGAACTTTTTGGGATTTTCGCCGAGAATGCCTGCCGCCGCGCTGCCCGTCTTAAAAAGACCGATAGCCGAACCGATGCCGCACATAAGCACGCAAAGCACGATTCCGAAAATTCCTATTACGTTTCCTGTTGCCATAAAAAACCTCCAAGTTTTTTTTACGTTTTTAAATTTTTATTTTCAATTTAACCGCTTATTTAGCGGAAGATTGCAAAGTTTTGACTACCTTTATATATTTCTGGTTTGAGCCGAGCGGCGCGAACAGCTCGCCCTCGCCCTCGAAGAACCTGCCGTAGAATTCCACGTATTGAAGTCTTGCGTCGTGAATGTACGCGCCCAGAAGTCCTATCGCCAGATTGAACGCATGACCCACTATAAGAAGAATAACGCCCAGAACTATCAGCATGGGATTTCCGCTTACCAAAAAGCCTGTGCTGCCGCCCATTCCCGTAACCGCGTAACCTGAAATTATCTGCGCGATTACCGCGCCGGAGAGCATTAAGCCGTAGAGTCTTGCGTAGCTTAAAATATCCGAGGCGTAGTTTATAATGCCGTACGCCGCGCCGAAGCCCTTTGTGAACTTGCCTAAAATCTTTTCATGTCTGCCGGCGGTGAACATAGCGGTTAAAAGCGCTGCGCCCGCCATAATTCCGCCGATTACGGCAAGAAGCGAAAAATTGAGTTCTTCGATAAGTCCCGCAATCGCAAGTCCTACGCCGAGAGAGAATACAACCCAGACGAGACCGTCCCATATTCCGTCCCAGAACTTGCCGCGGCGCATACACTGTATAGCGCGGCAAATGTAGCCCGCTAAAAGCTGAACAACGCCCAGTTCCATACTGATAACCAACACGGCAGGCACTTTAATGCCCATAATACTCCACATATCGCTTTGCGCGTTAGGCATTACAGGCGTAAAAATTTCCGCGCCGAACAGCGACCCGAAAAGCGCGCCCCAGATTATCGCGAAAATTCCGCCCACCGCAAACACTGCGGAAAGACGTGTTATGCCGCTCTCCTTTTTGCGCGTTTTCAACCAGATTGCGCCGCCGCCCAGAATCATAAGCGCGCCGTAGCCGATGTCCGCCATAATGAAGCCCAGAAACAGGCTGTAAAAGAACGCCATTATTGTGTTCGGGTCAAACTCGCGCGCGTTCGGCGGCGAGTACATATTGGTTATGGTTTCAAAGTTTTTAACGACCGCGTTGTTTTTGTACAGCGTGGGAGGCATTTCGTCCTCCGCCGGCTCGCTGAACTCGTAATAAACCGCGTCCGCCGCTCCGTCAAGTGCGTTTTTAATAAGCTCTTCCGCTTCTTTGGGAACGTACGCTTCCAAAAAGAAGGTCTTTGCCGTACCGCGCATTTTGTTGGTCTGCGACAGTTTTTCAAGCTCGAAAGCAAGATAGTCGCAGTAAACTTTAAACTGCTTTATATCTTTGCCGAGAGCGTAAAGCCCCTCTTTTACTTCGTTTAACTGTCCGTCAATCTCTTCGATACGGGCGGATATTCCGTTATAAATTTGTTCGCCCGACTTGTCTTTGCCGAACGGGCATGCGGAGAACGAGACCGACTGCAAAATTCCGTCAATCTGCTGTTCTGACTTGTGCGCGGCGAATACGATAAGCGCGTTATCCGCGTCCGAACAGATTATTCTGCAGTCGCAAAGCTCGCGCTCTTCAATCTGTTTAAAAAGATTTGTAACTTCCGCTGCCGGCACCGTACCGAGTTTTACGACGGTGTGTTTTGTGTTCGAATAAACGCCCAGAGGCTGCGTAATCTGCGAATATATCGCAGCCGTCTTACGCTCGCGCAAAAGTTTTGCCTTTTCCGCAGTCAAACCGCGCCGTTTATCTAACAGCGCGTTTATTTTTTCAATAAGTCCGTCGGCCTGCTCTTTGTACTTGCCCGCGCCGATAAATTGGGTATAGGACACGTCAAAGCCGTCGCTCAAAAGATCGGACTTTATTTTATTTTCCTTTATATAATTGTCAACTTCGGTGCAAAGAAAGCCCAGCGCGGCTTCGGCGCGGTTATAGTAATCGCGCAAACCGTCGCAGTCGGCTTCGAGTGGATTTGTAAATTCCGCTTCCGAATGAAGTTTAATCTCGGTAGCGCCCGTCCATTGCAGGGAGTTTAAAATTTTATCCCTGTCGTAGGCAAGCGCCGCAAGATTGAGTTTTTGCATTTCAGCGATTGCCACAGGTTACCCTCCGAACAATTTCCGCAACTGCTTTATCTGTGTTTTTAATCACGGAGTCCGCGTAAGAAACCGCTTCCGCCCGTTTTGCTTCGAGAGCCTCGTTATACAGCCTGTCCGCCTCGGCGTGAGCAGCGGCTATTTCCTTTTCACGGTAAAGCTTACATTCCTCTTCGCATTTTTCAGCTATTTTGCGGCATTCCGTTTCCGCGGCTTCGGCAATTTCCGCAGCCTTATCGAGGGCTTCGGTTTTAATCTGCTCCGCTTTTAACTCCGCTTCGGTTATAGATTTTATTATTTCTTCCATAAATAGCTCCACTGAACAGGAAATAATTTACTAACTATTACATTTTATCATATATAGTAGAATTTTGCAAGTAGTTTACAAAAAAGGTTATAATCTTTCATTAAAATATATTTTTCGCAAAAAAAGAAAGCGGAACGCAATTTTGCGCTCCGCTCTTGATATTTTAGCCGTTTTTATCTTCGGAAGTTGCCTCTTCCTTGTTTTCGTCCGCAGGTTTCTCTTCGGGTTTTTGCTCTTCTGGCTGGGTTGAAGGCGCGGACGAAATGCCCACCACGTCGTCAACCGGCAGAGAGAAAGCTATGCCGTGACCTTCGGTCTTTAATCCTGCCGAGCGGTAAAGCGCGTGTAAAACCGCATCCTTGATTTCCGCGGGAACCAGAATCATAACGATTTCCTTGTCGGGCTGAATGGATATATTGAAAAACTGCTCGGCTTCCTTGTTCGCCGTACCCCTTGCGTGGATAACGGTGCCGCCGCGCGCGCCCACTTCCTTCGCCGCGTCCATAACCGCTTCGGAAAAGCCCGAGTCGATTATACACATTATCATTTCGTATCCGGATATCGTTTCCATACTATTTGCTCTCCTTTACCATAAGTCTGTTGTCGCTCAAAAATCCGTAAATCAACGCGCCTATAACGCTCGTCAGCGGAATAGTGAACGAAATTCCCTTGCCGTCCTTTATCGAGTTGAACTTTTCGTCCAGCGCGGCGAGCGCCGCGGGAATTTTCTCTTCCTGAATAACGCTGAAAATAACCGCTTTTTCGTTATTGTCCGAAAGTCCCAAAAGTCCCAGCATCTTGGCGTTAGCCGTACCGTTTGCAAGCGCGACCATCTGCATGTTGACGTTAAACGACTGAATTAAATCGAGATAATACTCCGCTTTGCTTCTGCCCACTATCGTAATTAAAAGTTTGAGTCTGTTCGACTTTACCGTGTTGGGGTTTGCCGCGCGTTTGTCGGCAATCTGCTTTTTGACGGCTTCGCGCTTTTTATTTACGTCGGTCTTTATTTTTTTAGCGGCGCTTTTTAAAGCTTTTTCTGCTTTTTTATCTGCCATAACCACTCCTATTTAAAGTAAATAATCTGCTCGTCGTCCGCGGAAAGTATACGGCGCATAATAATTTTCTGACGCATCTTGGATGACATAACCGCCTTGAAGCCCAGCGCCTGTATCGTGATAAGTGGTGTCATAGCGACCATTGCGACAACGCCGAAAGCGTCGGTAAGAATTGCGTTAGGCGAGCCGCCGTTCAACGCTATGCACGCGCCCACGACGAGGGGCAAAATGAAACTTGATGTAAGCGGACCGCTTGCAACGCCGCCCGAGTCGAACGCGATTGCCGTGTATATTTTCGGCACGAAAAAGGATAGCCCAAGTGAAATCAGATAGCCCGGAATAAGGTAGAACAGAATGGAGAAACCATATATCATTCTTATTATGGAAAGACAAATTGAAACGCCGACCGCAAGCGACAGCGCAAGCAGCATTTCAATCTTTTTAACGCCGCCGTCGGTTATTTCCTCTACCTGCTTGTTCAAAACGTGAACGGCAGGCTCCGCAAGAACTACCACGAGACCTAAAACGAAGCCGAACGCCGCAAGCAGCGCGGGATGGAAATCCGCAATGCTCTGACCCAGTTTAAAGCCTATGGGCATAAAGCCCACTTCTACCGCGACGAGGAAAATTACCAGTCCGAAGAATGTGTATAAAATACCTATTCCTATCTGCGCAAGCTTTTGTCTGGGCAGCTTTAATACGGTGAATTGAAGTATAAAGAAGAATATTACCACAAGCCCGAGCGCAAGCGCCACGTTTTTGACCGTGTTTAAAATTACGTGACCAATCGAGCCGAGGCTTCCGGATACTGTTTCGTACGTACCGAGCGCTTCGAGCGCTTCCTGCGACATTTCTCCTTTGGAGGTCATTGCAAGCACGACGACCGCAAGTATGGGACCTATCGAGCAAAGCGCGATAAGACCGAAGCTGTTTTCCTTTGCGTTTCTGCCGCCTATCGTCGTAGCTATGCCCACGCCAAGCGCCATTATGAAGGGAACTGTTATTGGACCGGTGGTAACGCCGCCCGAGTCGAAGGACAGCGAAAGATAATCGTTATGACCGCTTTCGATGAGCAGCGCGCTCAACGCGAACAGCATCATATAGAAGAACATTAAAAGCAGCGAAAGGCTTTTCTTGAAAATAATCTTCAATACCGCGAGTACGAGGAAAATTCCGACGCCCACGCCCACCGTTACTATTAATACCGTATTGTTGATAATATCGCTGACCTGATTAGCAAGAACGGTCAGGTCGGGTTCGGCAACGGTAATCAAAACGCCCATTACAAAGCAGACGGCGATTAAAATGCCCACCTTTTTAGACTTTGTAAGACCGGCGCCGACGTGTTCGCCCATAGGCGTCATTGCAAGATCCGCGCCCAGATTGAAAAGGCTTATGCCTATAATCAGGACTACCGCGCACACGGCGAAAGCGACCGTTTCGGTCACAGATAAATCGACCAGCGGCGTAAAGGAAATTATAAGAACAATCGCCGCCACCGGCAAAACCGACAGCAATGATTCTTTTAATTTATGTAATAACGCCTTGCCCATTTGGTCACCACCGCTTAAAATTATACTACAAGGCGCAAACGCCTTGTAGCACATTATATCATAAAATTCAGCTCAATGCAAGAGCCGTATACCTATTTTATTTTAATATTGCCTATAAAATTCGCTTTTAAGTCCCCGTTCCACCTGCCTTTGTTGGCAAACTGCACGGTATAGTTGGGTTGACCGTCATCGTACACATCGCCGTAAAGACAGAGGTAAACTTTGTACTTACCCTTAAATCCGCACTGAACAGAAACTTTAAGATTGCCGCCCGAGTAGGTTCCGCAGTCCACCTCCTGTATCTCTCCGCTTGCGCTTTCGAAAATGAGTTTCGCGTATTTCTCTTTAAGCAGATTTCCGAAGCCGACGTTGTCAATTTTTAAGTTTACGCTCACCTTTCCGCCCTTCTTGCTTTTAAGGGTACTGCCCCTTAAAACGAACCTGTAACCCATATGGTTCTGGATATAGTCGAAAGCCGTGCTGCCGTAATAGAGTTCATCGCCGCCGCACTTGCGCGTATAGTAAGTTTTCTGCCACTTTTCTATTTCTTTGTTATTCCACTCAATATTTAGATAACTCAATCCCATCTCAAACATTTCGGGCGTGCAATATTTAATGTCGCGCCACTTATTGTCCTCGGGTTTTCCGGAAGTTATCACCTCGCCGCCGTAGGGCAGGTGTTCGTTCTGAGCGCTCAAAAACTTAACTTCGCGCGCCCTGTCGGTGAAGGTTCCCGTGTCATACGCCGTACCCAGATAACCGTCGTTAAACAGACCCAGTCTGTAATAGAGCGATTCTTCGGGGATAACCACGCCGTCTATCTCTTTTAACGTGATACCTAAACATTCATATATAACGTTGGGCGTTCTGACCAGAATCGCAAGCCCGCTGTCTTTCGTCTTTTCAAGATACTCGGTTGCGAGTATAACTTTATTTTCAAGGGACGCCGCCTTACTTGTGTGCATTTCGCCGTAAGGTCCCAAAAGCCCGACCTCCACCGCCGTTATTGTTACGGGGTATTTGTTCAACCGCCCGCTGATTTGCCCGACGTGCTTTTTCATCATATCGATTGTCGGCTCTAAATCTTTTGCATCTTTAAAGCCGTTGTAGTGGGGGTCGTAGGCAAACCTCACCACCGCGTTTTTACCGCGCGAGCGCAACGTTTGCAAAAGCGTTTCCACGCCGTCAAGCGCGGACGCGGTCAGCTCTTTATCCTCCTTACCGTTCACAGCCTTTGAAAAGGCGCTTATGTCCACGCGCAGGTGATAAAGCTGCGTATTATCGTTAATTATCTTCTCGTTGTACTTTGCGCCGTCTTCCGTAACCTCGACGTAAATCGGGCGGTAAAATCCCTGGTCGGGGTTGTTGATTTTTTCGATACTTTCGGCATATTTTGCCAACGCGCAGTTCAAAGGCGCCGCGATTATAATTATTAACGCAATCATAGCGGCAATAATCACCGCAATAAACCCTAAAACTTTTTTATCGCTCATCTCATTCTTTTTCATAACCGCTTTATTATATCATAACGCAAAACATAATTCAACTATTTGCGCGGAGGCAAAATGAAACAAAATAACACTTAATGTTTAAATATACATTTTTATGAATTAATATAAAAATCGCTTGCATTTTAAAAAACGCGGTGGTAATATGGTGTCATTGTTAAAAAAAGAGGTATATATTATGAAAAAATTGTTTGTTGGATTAGCAACGGCGGCGCTTGCCGCAGGTATGGCGTTCTCACTCGCGGCTTGTACAAAATCGCAGCCTGTAAAGATTATCGAAATCGATCTTTCGCAGGAACAGTACGGCGTATTAATCAAAAAGGGCGATACCGAAATGAAAGCTGCGGTAGACGGCGTTCTTGAACAATTAACCGGCGACGGCGTTACCATTGACGGAAAGACCGTAACCTTCAACTCCCTTTACACTGCAGAAATGGAAGCGCAGGAAAATGACGAGCTTATCAGCATAGGAAACGTTAAGACTGCCAGCACTAACCGCGCAAACGAGTTAGTCGTTGCAACGAACGCAGAATTTGCGCCTTTCGAATATATGGTAGGCGATTCGTTCGGCGGTATTGATATGCAGGTTGCAAAAGTTATCGCGCACGAACTCGGCAAAGAACTCGTTATTCTTCATATGGACTTCGATCCTGTATTCGAAGCAGTCGGCAATACCGCAGATATCGGTCTTGCAGGCATCACCATAAACGAAGAACGCGAAGTAAAGAACGACTTCTCCATCCCCTACTACGACACCACCCAGCGCATTGCAGTACTTGCAAGCGATACCGACTTTGACAACTGCAAAACAGAAGCAGAAGTAGTTGAAGTACTCAAAAGCTTGACGGGCGTAACTGCAGGCGCGGCAACTGCGCAGACCGGTTTGTACTATCTTGAAGGCAACGAAAGCTTTGAATTTGACGGATATCCAAACATAAACACCAAGCAGTACAGCACCATCGCTATGGCAGTACAGGATCTTGCCAACGGCAAACTTAAACTTGTATGCGGAGATAAAGACGTCCTTGCGGCGGCTGTTAAAGCTATTAACAAATAAGGATAAAAAATGTCTGCACGAATTGAGCTGTTTTTCAAACATTTTATTGAATACGGCGGATATAAAAACATACTTCTGGGTCTCAGAAACACTTTAATAATTGCAATATGCGGCTTAATTATCGGTATCTTTATAGGTACCGTAATTGCTTGTATACAGCTTGCAGGCAAAAGAAACAAGGTTGCAAAAGTGTTTGCGGTTATCGGCGACGTGTATACGGGAATTTTCCGCGGCACTCCCATCATCGTACAGCTTCTGATATTCCACTACATAATTTTTTCGGCTATAAAAATAGACAGCCTTCTGGAAGCGGTATTAGTTTTCGGACTGAACAGCGGCGCTTACGTTGCTGAAATTATGCGCGGCGGAATACAGTCTATTGACCCCGGTCAGCTTGAAGCAGGCAGGACGCTTGGACTTTCATACACCACCACTATGGTGCGCGTCGTATTTCCGCAGGCTATCAAAAACGTAATTCCTACTTTGGGTAACGAGCTTATCGCGCTTACCAAAGACACGTCGGTTGCCGGCTACGTCGCTACAATGGACTTAAACCTTGCATTCAGAGGAATTGCCGGCGCAACCTACGACTTTATGATTCCTTATATTTCGCTCGCTCTTGTATACCTTGTGATAATTGTAATTATGACCGTAATTATAAGGCTTATCGAAAGGAGGTTAAGAAAGAGTGAAAAGAGATAAAAATCAGAAGTTTATCAAAACTCAGGTAACCCCAGTTGAGCCTTGCGACCCGACCGCAATGATAGAGGTACAGCATCTCACCAAAAAATTCGGCGATTTAAAGGTGCTTGACAATATAAGCGAAAAAATTTACGCAGGCGAAAAAGTTGCTATAATAGGACCTTCGGGAAGCGGTAAAAGCACATTCTTGCGCTGTTTAAACGTTTTGGAAGACCCTACCGACGGTTACGTTTTCTTTGAAGGAAACAACCTGTGCGATTTAAGGGTGGACATAAACATTCAGCGCCGCCGCATGGGCATGGTGTTCCAGCACTTCAACCTGTTCAATAATATGACCGTGCTGAAAAACATCACTTTTGCTCCCATGCACGTAGCTATGGAAGATTTCCGGCGCGCGCAGTCTAAAAACTTTTGGATTAAATTCTGCAACCTGTTCAAGGGCAAAAACAAAAAAAAGCCGGTACCCCCTTTACAGACGAACGCCAAGCAGATTAAAGAAAACGCCATCGCGAACGCAATGCGGCTTTTAAAGCGCATAGGTTTGGAAGATAAGGCAAACGTTTACCCCTCCACCCTTTCGGGCGGACAGCGGCAGAGAATTGCAATCGTACGCGCCCTTGCAATGAACCCCAAAGTTATGCTCTTTGACGAGCCGACTTCAGCGCTCGATCCCGAAATGGTCGGCGAAGTTTTGCAGCTTATAAAGGAGCTTGCAAACGAGGGAATGACTATGGTAATAGTCACCCACGAAATGGGTTTTGCGAAGGAAGTTGCAACCCGCGTTCTGTTTATGGACGGCGGACACATAGTTGAACAGGCTCCTCCCGAAGAACTTTTCGGAAACCCCAAAAACGAGAGGCTGAAAGAATTCTTATCCAAAGTGCTTTAAAAAGCTCCCGTATCTTTACAACTTATACACTTGATTGACTTAATCACATATAAACATAAAAGAAGCCGCCCCGCGCCATTCGGCGCAGGGCGGCTTCTTTATAGATAATTTCAAGTTTGATTTGCGGTTTGCCGAACAAGAGCAAACGTAATTAAGATACGCCGTCAACGTAAGGTTGGCGCGAGGCGGCTTGCGTATCCGGATAAAACAGCCAAAAGCATACTTACCCCGCCTATTGACTATTTATACTTTATATATTATAATAAAATAAAAGGAGGCTAGCTTATGAAAATTTTCAAACGTCTGATTGCGGTTACGGCTTGCATTTTTATTTCTGCGGCTTTTCTTTCGGGCTGCAACTTTATATTTTCCGGATTTAACAAATGCGATCACGAAGAGGGACGTGAATTGAAGTTCGACTCCTCCGTCCACTACTACGAATGCGTAAAATGCGGCGCAAGATGCAGAGCGAACGACCATTTACTGAAACCCGGCTACGACGAAACCGACCACTATACCGAGGGCTGCGTCATTTGCGACTACGTCGTCGACTCTACGCGCGTCCCCCATACTCTGGGTGAATGGGGGACATTTTCAAGACAGATAAACGAGAAAATGTGCGACGAATGCGGTTACAAGGTTTTCTGCGACCACACCGAGTTTAACGAAGAGAACGAAGAATACGTTATAAAGGACGGTCAACACTTTATTGCGTGCAAGTTATGCAAAGTGGCGCTCACTTACAGATACGACAAAAAAACGGATACAAACTATAAATACGCCTTACAGGACCACCGTTATAACCAATACAAAGACGTGACCGGGGAAACGCACGTTGCGCATTGCGTCTGCGGCGCAATAAAGGGCGAAGCAGAACCCCACACGTTAAAATATCACGCAGAAAACGATCATCACCGTCTGGCGTGCGACTGCGGCTTCGGAAATGAGGAAGAAGGCTGTACTTATAAATACGTTTACGACCCGTTATACCATTATCAGAAATGTACAGTCTGCAATAATGAGGTCGGACAGAAAGGACACGATATGATACTCGCCTTTGGTGATAGAAAATGCGAAACCTGCGGTTACCTCAACGAATGGTACAAGGGATTAGTCGGTAACTGGAAAAGACAAACACCTATCGACAAATCTTATTACGTAATCGCATTTTCTCCCAACTGGACTTACGAGGTGCGCACCAATGACGGCGTAATTTCCGCAGGCAAATACGACTATAACGGCCATGTTTTAACTTTTGAATGTACGAGCGGTCAAAGTATAAGCCATATGTACATACAGGACTTAAATAGTTCCACCCCATCATTTAAAGACGGCAACGCGACTTATACCAGACAGTAAAAGCCTTCGGCTTGACAGACAATGTCTGTCCCGTATCTTAATTAACGTCCAGAGTAATTAGATAACGCTAATCAAACTTTAACCGCCCCGCGCAATTCGGCGCAGGGCGGTTTCTTTATAGATAATTTCAAGTTTGATTTGCGGTTTGTCGAACAAGATCAAACGTAATTAAGATACGGACAAGCCGAAGGCTTTTTAATAACCGTACTTTTTTCTGAACAGTAAAACGCAAAGAATAGTCGGGACTATTGCAAAAATTTCCGCAAAGTCCGAAGCCGCCCACACTCCGTCTATTCCCCAGGCGAGCGGAAAGACCATTACGGCGGTGATACAGAACGCAATTCTCAAAGAGGAAATCACGGCTGAAATAAGTCCGTTGTTCAGCGCTGTAAAAAGCGACGAGCCGAACATATTGAAGCCGACGATTATAAACACGCAGCTGTATATCCTGAACCCCCTCAAAGTCATTTTAAAAAGCTCGTCGGTATAGCCGAACATTTTCACGAACGGATAGCCCAGCGCCTGCGAAAGCGCGGTCATCGCTATACCCGTAACCGAAATAATTATAAGACTTTTTTTGAACAGGTTTTTAAGCTCATCCCTGTTCTGCGCCCCGTAATTGTACGCAATCAACGGCGCGCTGCCCACGGTATAGCCCATAAACAGCGAATAGAAAACCATTGCGACGTAAGCTATCGCGCCGTATGCCGCAACGCCGTCGTCGCCTGCAAATTTATCCACCTGAAAGTTATAGAGCATGGTTATAACCGCCGCGGATACGTTTGACAAAAACTCGGACGAACCGTTTGTACACGACTTTAAAAGCGCCCTGCCGTAGAACTTCGTTTTAGTGAGCCTCAAAAGGCTGTTGTTCTTCAAACCGAAATAGATTACCGGAACGACTCCGCCCAGAACCTGACTTGCCGCCGTAGCCGCCGCTGCTCCCGCAAGCCCCCATTTAAGTCCCACGATAAATACCGCGTCCAGAACCATATTGGTAACCCCTGCCGCCGCGGTGACTATAAGACCCAGCGCAGGCTTTTCCGCCGCAACGAAAAAGGACTGGAAAATATTCTGCAGTATAAAAAAGGGTTGCGCGCCCAAAAGCACTCTGCCGTATAAAACGCAGTACTCGTACGTCTTACCCTTTGCGCCCAGTAACCTCGCGATTGACGGCACGGCAAACTGCCCCGCCACCGCGATTACCACGCCTATTCCGAAAGTGACGTAGACGAGAAAGGAAAAATAAGAGTTAGCCTTTTCCCTGTCCCCTTCACCCATCGTCTTTGAAACGAGCGCGCTTCCGCCCGCGCCTATCATAAAGCCGATAGCGCCCAGAACTATGATGAGCGGAAAAATTCTGTTTATTGCCGCGACCGCGTCCGAGCCGACCACGTTTGAAATAAACAGTCCGTCCACCACGCTGTAAATACTGGTAAACACCATCATCACTATTGACGGCGCGACGAATAAAAGCAGTTTTCTGAAATTGAAGTGTTCGGATAATTGAATTCTCATATTAAAAAAATACGCGCTGCGGTTAAACGAATAACCGGGCGCACCCGACGTCTTATCGACCAATGCCGCTGCGGCAGCAAGTCCTCCGACGACCCTATTAAATAAACTATCGGAATTATATATATTGTTTAAGTAATTGTCAACCGTTTTGCAGCGTATAATAGTATTTTGTGTACTTTGCCCCTATGTGGATAATTTGCCCCCTTTTTAGCCCGTAATTTGTCAAATCGGGTCGTATTTTGCCGCATTAACAGCCGAATGTTGATAAATTGTGGATAATATTTTCGGTTTTATATATATCCACACTTTTCAAAGCCCGTAATGTGGACAACTTTCAGTGGATAAACTGCCCTGTTACGCAAAAAACGCCCGAAAACCGCCGACTTATCCACAGCGAAGCCGCCGCTTTACAAAAGGGACGCAAAAGCACTTTTTTTGCGCATTTTTCAATGATTAAGACAAAAATTCAACTAACAGTTTAGAAGATTTTATTGAAGTAACCGCCGATTTTTAGTATAATAAATGCGTAACTTATCTTCGAGGTGGATAAATGGATTACGGAAAGAAAATTTCCTATTTAAGAAAAACCAAAGGAATGACGCAGGAAGAGCTGGGCAAAGTTCTTAACGTAACTTACCAGGCCGTTTCAAAATGGGAACGCGGCGAATCTTTACCCGATTTTGCAACTATGTCGCAAATGGCAAAATTCTTTCAGGTGCCGCTCGGCTATTTCGTCGACGAAAACGAAATTGACGAACTCGCCGCAACGACCGCTGTTGCCGAACCGCCCGTACAGACAAACGACGCGCCTGCGGAAAATACAGGCGGCGCAATAGACTTAATAATAGGTATGTGTACGCAGTGCGGCAAGATGCTTAAAGAGGACGACGTTCACACGACCGAACCCAAAATAATATGTAAGGCGTGCGCCCAAAGAATAGAGCAGGAAAATCAGGAAAAAGAAAGAGAGCTTGAAGCGAGGCGCGAACACGCAAGACAAATTGCCTTGGGCAAAAAGGTTGACTTAAAGCTTATTTTATCCTCGCTGGCGGCACTCGCCTGCTATGCGCTGTTTTTCTTTTTGAGTTACAGATTTCATACCGACGAGGAAGGAATGATTTCGCTGTGGGCGCCCCTCCTCTTCTTCGTTCCCGTCTGCGTGTTCGGCGCAATATGCGCGGCAACCGATTTCTTTGAAGATATCCGCGACGGTCTGCGCCTTAAAAACAGAGGCTATGACGAGGACGACGGATACAGACGCAATCTTTCGCTCATTGTCGCCGCAATTTTTTCCGCGATTAATATTGCCTTATACCTTACGCTGTTCATTCTCTATAAAGATTATAAATACCTTATATTGATGGGCGCGGGCGCCGTTCTTTCCTTTACCTTCGTAAGTCAGTATATGTGGGGCGGAATAATACAAAAGATATTTACCGCAGGCGGTTTTACTTTCAGTTTGCCGGGGTTCATTTTCGAGCTTGAAATCGAATCTATTCTGTTTATGATTATAGCAAAAGTTATCCTAGGAATTCTCGCCGTGCTTATATTCCTAATAACTACGGCAATAGTCGCCGGCGTTGCAATTCTCGTATCGGTAGTAACATTTATTCCGTCTGTTATAAAGAAAACTCTGGACGATAAAAAAGCGTAAATTAAATTTCAAGGGCGTTGCGGTTTAAAACCGCAACGCCCTTTATCTATGCTTATAATTTGTAACTGTCCGTCTGTTACTGTTTATCTATTTTCGCGCCGTAGATTGCGGAAACGCTGTTTGAATACTTCTGCATTTTATCGCAGGATTTAAGCGGAACGCTGTTTTCGTAATCGTTGAGCTTTTTCTTCTGGTCGTGCGAAAGTTTTTGCGGCACGTCTATTTCTACCGTGACGTACAGATTACCGGTGCCGTTCACCGTCTTTACGCCCTTGCCGCGCATACAGAATTTAGTGCCTGACGGAGTACATTCGGGAATGGCAAGCTCTAACGTGTCGTCAATGCCGGGGACCTGAATTTTACCGCCCAGCACCGCCGTCTTGTAGGAGATGGGAACGGTTACGTATAAATCCCTGTCCTCTCTGCGCAGCATTTTGTGCGGCTCTATTCTGAAATAGACGTACAAGTCGCCGCTTTCGCCGCCGTTTCCCGCCGCGTTGCCGTAGCCGCGCTTTCTCAAACTGCTGTCTTTATCGACGCCCGCGGGAATATTGACCGTAAAACGAGTCTCCTTGCGTATAAAGCCCTTGCCCTTGCAGTCGGGGCATTTATCGGTTATCTGTTTACCGGTGCCGCCGCAGTCGGGACACGCGCCCACCTGAATGGTTCTGCCGAATATTGTATCCTGCTGGAATTTCACCCTGCCGCTGCCCTGACAGCGCGCGCACTTTTTAAACGCCGTGCCGCCCTTCGCGCCCGTTCCCGAACACGCGGAACAGGGTTCGTTTCTGACGTACGCTACCTCTTTGG
The DNA here is from genome assembly GCA_964503655.1 of uncultured Clostridia bacterium. Classification (GTDB taxonomy): domain Bacteria; phylum Bacillota; class Clostridia; order Christensenellales; family Borkfalkiaceae; genus Coproplasma. The sequence continues at coordinate 348,357 of CAZDAG010000001.1, forward strand.
TACAGCCCTTTATTGCGTCGAGGAAGGAAAGGTGAATAACGTGTTCTATGTCCGACCCCTTGGGATTTGCCGCCCTCTGCGCGTGACCGCCGCCGAAGGGCGAGCCGCCGCCGAACATCGAACTTATAATATCCTCGAAGCCGCCCATATTGCCGAAGCCGCCCGCAAACGGATTGCCGCCCGAGCCGACGCCCATGCCGGGATGGTCAAGCTCGAAATCGTACTGCTTGCGCTTCGCCTCGTCGGAAAGAACGGCATTCGCCTCGTTTATTTCCTTAAACTTTTCCGCAGCCGCTTTATCGCCCGGGTGAAAGTCGGGGTGGTACTGTTTAGCCAGCTTTCTGTACGCCGACTTTATCTCATCCTGCGTGGCGTTGCGTTGAAGCCCCAGAATTTCGTAATAATTTTGTGCCGCCATAATTTTATCCTTTAAAACGCGTTAAAAGGGTGTATGCACACCCTTTACGCTATTTAATTTTATGTCATTAATTTATCTGCGCCGGAAAACGCAAGGGCGTATTTATTTCGCTCGTTAAGCGTTTTCATCCGCAGCAACCTCACGAAAAATATGCGTAAGCAGATTTTCGTGAACTAATTAGTGCTGTCTGAATTCGGTATCGTCGTCGCCGCCGTCAGCCGCGCCAGAACCGCCGCCTGCCTGCTGATAGATTTTTGCGATTACAGGCTGAATTTCGGTCGTCAGAGTTTCGGTCGCTTCCTTAATCTTGTCGTCGTCGCCCGACTCAAGAGCGGTCTTCGCTTTTGCAACCGCGTCCTCCACCGTCTTTTTGTCGTCGTCGGAGAGCTTGTCGCCCGCTTCCTTTACCGTCTTTTCAAGGCTGTCAATCATGCCTTCGAGATTGTTTTTATTGTCTACAGCCTCTTTACGCTTTTTGTCCTCTTCGGCGTATTTTTCGGCGTCCTTTACCGCCTTGTCGATATCTTCTTCGGAAAGGTTGGTAGAAGCGGTAATGGTGATATTGGTGCTCTTGCCCGTTCCCAGATCTTTCGCGGTAACGTTCACTATGCCGTTCGCGTCGACGTCGAAGGTAACTTCAATCTGGGGAACGCCTCTGGGCGCGGGGGGAATGTCTGTGAGCATAAATTTACCAAGCGACTTGTTGTCGCGCGCAAACTTTCTTTCGCCCTGCAAAACGTTTATTTCAACGCCCGGCTGATTGTCCGCCGCAGTCGAGAATACCTGACTCTTTTTAACGGGAATAGTCGTGTTTCTTTCAATTAAAGGAGTGGATACGCCGCCCAGCGTTTCGATGCCGAGGGTCAGAGGCATAACGTCCAGAAGAAGAACGTCCTTAACCTCGCCGGACAGAACGCCGCCCTGAATTGCCGCGCCTATCGCGACGCATTCATCGGGGTTGATGCCCTTGAAAGGCTCCTTGCCGGTTATGCTCTTAACCTTATCGAATACGGCGGGAATACGGGTCGAACCGCCGACCATAATAACTTTGTTTATATCGCTGTACGAGAGCCCTGCGTCCTGCATAGCCTTTTTCATAGGCTCTACCGTTCTCTCTACGAGATCTTTCGTAAGCGCGTCGAACTTCTGCTTTGAAATATCTATATCAAGGTGCTGGGGCGCGCCGTCCACTACCGTAATGAAAGGCAGGTTGACGTTGGTCGTACTCATACCCGAAAGTTCTATCTTTGCTTTTTCGGCTGCTTCTTTAAGCCTCTGCATTGCCATCTTGTCCTTCGAAAGGTCTACGCCCGTATCCTTTTTGAAGGTCTCTACGAGGAAGTCGATAATCTTGTTGTCGAAGTCATCACCGCCCAAATGAGTATCGCCGTTGGTCGCAAGCACTTCAAATACGCCGTCGCCGATCTCGAGAATTGATACGTCGAAGGTACCGCCGCCGAGGTCGTAAATCATAACCTTCTGGCTGCCTTCCTGCTTATCCAGTCCGTACGCGAGCGCCGCCGCGGTGGGTTCGTTTATAATTCTCAAAACGTTGAGTCCTGCAATCTTGCCGGCGTCCTTTGTAGCCTGACGCTGACTGTCGTTGAAGTATGCGGGGCAGGTAATTACCGCGTCAGTAACCTTGCCGCCCAGATAGCTTTCCGCGTCAGCTTTAAGCTTTGAAAGAATCATCGCCGAAATTTCCTGCGGCGAATAGCCCTTTTCGATATTTACTTTGTAGCTTTCGCCCATATGGCGTTTGATTGAAATGACCGTCTTGTCGGGGGAAGCTACGGCAAGTCTTTTTGCCGCCTGTCCCACTATACGGCTGCCGTCAGCCTTGAACGATACGACAGAGGGGGTCGTTCTGTTGCCCTCGCTGTTGGCGATAACGACGGGTTCGCCGCCTTCCATAACCGCCACGCAGGAGTTTGTAGTTCCTAAATCTATTCCTATTACCTTTCCCATAATATCTCCTTAAATTCTTCTTTCGCTCAAATCTTTTGCTTCGCAAAATCTTTGCAGCGATTTTTATTTTTGTCGTGAAAATGCTTAACGGGCGAAATCAATCCGCCCTTGCGTTTTCTCGGCGTTAATTTTTTATTTTTATTTTTTACTTTGATTATACTATTACCGAAACTTGCGCAAAGCGTATAACTTTTTCGCCCGAACGGTAACCCTTTTTTATAACCTGTTTAACTGTGTTGGGTTTTTCGTCCTCTTCCGCAGGGAAGTTCATAACAGCTTCCGCCACGCTTTCGTCAAAGTCGTCGCCCGCTTCGAGCGGAATTTCCTCAACCCCCATAGACGAAAGAATACTTTTAAAACTTTTGATTACTTTGTCTATGCCTGCGCGCGTCTTTTCGTCGGCGGCGGAGTCAAGCGCGTAACCGAAGTTGTCCGCAACTGGCAATAGCTTTACCACCGCTTCCGCAACTCCGTCCGCATACGCGCGGGAAAGTCCCATTGCGTTGCGTTTGCGGTAGTTGTCGTACTCGGCGGAAACGGCGTACCACTTGCGCTTGTAATCTTCCGCAAGCGCCTGCGCTTTTTCAAGCTCGCTCACTTCCGCCTCTCCCGCTTCTTCCGTTTTCAGCTCTTCAAGCTCCTCTTCGGACTTGACTTTTTCCTGTTTTTCCTTGCCCATAATAAACTCTCTTTAAATTATCTACAATATTAATATAAACTTTCAAAACGCCGTTAAACAAAAAAAGCACAGAAAAATTGCCTAATTTTTGTTTAAAGTAATTACGCCGCCGTAAACCTTTACGCATAAATGGAAAATTTTCGCATAAAAACTGTTACTTTTTGCATAAAAGAGGTTTAAAAAGTATAAACGCCCCCTTTTTTATTCAAATAGTTTGTATTTTACTTGCTTTAAACTGCATACTATGGTATCATATTAGGGAAGGATATTCACCTTTTATTAATATATAAATGTTACGATAGGCAAATTTACAAGGAGGCTTCTCTTATGAGTAAATTCAAAAAGATATTACTTGCCGTACTGATTTCATGCTTCGCGGCGTGCGCGGGACTTGCCGTTGCCGCCTGCACGAATAAATCGGGAGCAAATTTCAGAATGCCTGCAAACTACAGCGACGATAGCGGCGAATTCAACGGCAGATATACTATATCGGTCAAATCGGTCGGCGGCATGTCGCTGAACGGCGTTAAAGTATCCGCTAAAAAGGGTAACACCACCGTGCGCGAGGGCGTATCCCAGAGCGGTTATATAAATCTGACTATGGAACCCGACGTGTACCAGCTTGTGGTAGACCCCGACACATTGCCCGAAGGTTACTACGTTGACGACACGCAGGTATACACCTCCGCCTCCGACGGCAAAGTGGAAATTGCAATACCTTCGCGCGTAATAGATTACGGCGCGACGTCCGGCACAACCTACTCCGTCGGCGACGTTATGCACAACTTTGCTTTCACCGACGCCGTAACCGGCAGAAAGTACGAGCTGTCCAGACTGCTTGACGAAAACGTCTACGGCTACAAGACTGTAATGCTCAACTTTTTCTACGTAAGCTGCAGCCCCTGCCGTCTCGAATTCCCCTATATAGAGGAAGCTTACAAAGCTTACAACGATAAAATGGCGATAGTTGCCATTTCGTATCAGGACTCCTCGCCGGCAATTAAAAGCTTTGCCGAACAGGTTGGACTTTCCTTTAATATGAGCTATGACTCCTCCGGTACAACTTCGAAGTTCGGCGTTACCGAATTCCCCACCACCGTTATGATCGACAGATTCGGCGTAGTCGCGGCAAGAAGCACCGGCGGCGAGTTTTCGTCCAACTATTGGAGATCGTTGTTCCAGTATTTCACTTCTGACGATTACGAACAAACAAATAAAGACGATAACGACATTGAACCGCCTAAAGAATTTACCAAACCCGATCCTAATCTGACCATGCCCGCATCAACTGAAATAAACGCGGCTCTCACGGGCGAGGTAAAGGACGGCGCTTCGGTAAACAGATATTACGCTGAAGAGGGAAAAGATAAGGACTACAGCTGGCCCTGGATAATAAACGGCAGCGGCAACGACGCTTACCTCGACGCATCCAACGCGGAATACCACTACTCGTTCTCAACCCTGTACGCTGATATTACGCTTTCGTCCGGCGACGCAATCTCTTACGATTACTACGTTACTACGCAGGCGGATCAGGACGTACTCTACGTTCTGGTAAACGGAAATATCGTAGCGCAGCACAGCGGCAACAGCGAGGAATGGAAACATTCGCTGGCAGTCTACGTTGCAAACCGCAGCGAAACGGTAACCCTTGCGTTTATGTATTACAAAGACCTTACGACCAACGTCGATAACGAAAGGGCTTCAATCAAAAATCTTAATATCCGCCCCGTCAGAGAGGTCGTTGATACGATTGATGTGCAGACTTCGATAGTCGACGGACTTACGCGCGATAAAAATTACAACCACCCCTTAACGGGCAATTACAGTATTACCGTAACCAAAAACAATAAAAACGGTTATTACTACTACGGTGACGCTATACTGCTTGCGGATATATTGAACGCAGGTTTCTGGGCGGAAAAACATCTGGGTAGCGCCACCTTCGAAAACGAGGAAGGCAATAATACGGCAAATTCGGTTTACCACCTTTCCTACTGGACGATGTCCAACTACAAACTCGCGGGTAACGACGTCGACCTTACGTTCGACTATCTCACCGACGCGCAGTCTGCAAACTTTATCGAAGACTACTATCTGCAGGACTTCTCCGATAACAAGCTTCTTCCGGTAACCGACGATCTGATTGCAATTTTAAACGCTTTCATCGACGGAATGTACGACTATAACCGTGATATGTTCGTCCAAGGCGATGAAAAATACAACGGTCAGTGGCTCGAATTCTGCTATTATTACAAGCACTACGGCGACAACCATGACCCCGAGGACGAAAAACAGCCCGAGTGCTATACCACTCTCGACCCCATAAAGGGTCTGACCTACTATAACGCGTACGAGGCGCATTTAGGTAAAAACGAAGTTAATATCAACAAGATATTAAATCTCTGCGGCGACGGCGGCGGCGTTAAGTTCAGATTCGAACCCGAAGAGACCGGCGTTTACCTCTTCTACTCCGACGCGCACTCGGTCAAGGGCGTCGACCCCAAGATTTTCATTTACGACGAAAATCTGAACCGCCTGCTCGAAGCGAATAACGATATGCGCTACAACTCGCTGATTTATTCAGAAAAGCACGACGAATATTACGCTTACGTATGGCTTGATAAAGACAAAGTCTACTACGTTCACGGCGCAATGTCAACCCCCGGCGATACCGGTTCGTACGATATGTTTATCGAGTATAAGGGCGAACAGACGGTCAACTACCTGACATTCGCTTCGGTAGGCGACGGCGTGTTCACTTTCAACGAGGAACCCTACTACGTCTATTACGTTGCTGTGAACGCAGCGTTCAAGGACGGCTGCTACTACCACTACTACCGCGACGAAAACGGCGCTTACCGGTTCGGCTCCAAAATCTATATCGATTTCATTCACCAGAATTACTTCGACAGAAAGGGCGTAACCCTTTACAATATGATTAAAAACGGAGTATTCGATTTCCGTGAAAACGGCGGCTACGACTACACCAACGATATGATGTCTTACTATCAGAGGTCTATCTCCGGTAAAAACAAGGACGACGAACTGTACGGTTTAATCGAAGCGGACGAAAAGCTTGTAAACATCTTAAGCTTCGCATGCCAGATTTGGTACGAAGAAGGCGCGGCGTCCGGCGCGTGGGAAATGTTCGCTTGCTACTACGAGTATATCGGCAATCCAGCAAACAACTAAAAAGCATTTTAAAACTTCAACTCCTCTTCCGCACGGAAGAGGAGTTGTTTTTGTGTTATTTTTATTATAATATACAATATATAATGTAAACAATGCACACAGGTCAGCCTTTTAAACATTTAAAGGCTTTTTTCTTGCATAAATATCAATTTTGATATATAATAAATGCAATCTTTTATTTGGAGGCATAATAATGAAAAGAAGAATTATCACCATCGTTGCAACTTTGGCAGTTATCGTAGCAACACTTTGCCTGGGACTTACCATGACAGCTTGCACCGAAAAGAAGGCGGACAGCTACAAAATTTCCGTAGTTTACGCTGACGGCACTCCCGTCAACGGACTTACCGACGGCATAGGCGGCGCTGACGATGAAGGCAATGCGCTGACAAAAGTTCTCGTACAGATTTGCGCTGTAAATCCCGATACTCACGCTACCGGCTTCTGCAACGCGCAGATAGATCTCGGCGCGGACGGCAAAGTTGAAGTTAAGAAAGGCGGCTTAAACGAAGCTAAACGTAAGTCAGACGAAAAATGGCACGTTCAGCTTAACGGCTTAAAAGACGGTTACACCTACGACGATATTTATCTCGACAGTTACGGTTCGTATACTATTACCGTAACTGCGCAAAACTGATTTTAATACATAAGGAGAAAAAATGACTGTAAAAAAGAAACTTTTAATAGCTCTTCTGTCAACGGCCTGCGTTGCGGCGGGAGCCGCAGGACTTGCAGCTTGTAAAGACAAGTCCGGAAACGACTCCTACACCGTCACCGCGGTTGACCAGTACAACAACCCCGTTGCAGGCGTCGTCTTCAGAATAGGCTATTACGACGCGCAGGAGGGTTCCACCATCTACGTTAAAAACGGCTCGGGGGAAACTCTCACCGCTACGACCGACAAAAGCGGCAAAGCTTATTTTAAAGGCTTTACTCCCGAAGAGGGCATAGACTACTCCGCATACCTTGCCGAGCTGGACGAAAGAGCTTACCCCTACGGTTACAGAAACGAAAACATGAGCGTTGAGTTCGACGAAAGCGGTAAAGCGACGTACGAATTCAAGTATCTCCCCAGCAGCTACTACGACAATTTGGTCAGCGCGCTGGAATATAAGCGTACTTTTGACGACAGCGATTACGTTGAAGGTAACGACGAAAGTATGAAGTACGTTGAAAACGGTTCGGCTACTTTGACTTTGGACCTTAAAAAAGACGTCCACTCCTACTTCACCTTCCTTTCATACAGAGAACTCGGCACGACCGGAGCTGCAAGTGGCGCAAGCGAGGACGAAATACAAGCGCAGGTTTACTACAACCAGCTTTGGGGTACCAGAGCGGCGGCAGGCGTATATACGGTAACTTTTACCGCCGCTTCAAACACGCCGGTGACTATGTACAACTTCCACGGCGACGGCTACGTCCTTACCGATGATAACGGCATCCCCGAAAACAAAATTAAAACCGTAAGCGGAAAGACTAACAGCATTACTCTGGAGCTTACCATAAGCAACAACTACGCGCGCGCAACCCAGTACTTCGGCTTATACGCGACAAACGACTGCAAAGTTACCGTAACGGTTGAAAGAACGGGCGACGCGGAAGAACCGCCCGAGATAGAAAAAACGGTAATTCCCGCACCCGAAAACCTTACGCAACAAACGGCGCAGAGCGGCTCGCTCACGCTTATGAATGTTGACGGCTCGCTTGCGGCGGTTCTCGGCGACGACGGATACTATCACGTAGGTTCAAAAACAGGTCCCGTCCTTTACGCTAACCTTACAAAGACTTTAACCCGCGTCGGCGAACTTTCGATTATTGACCTTGGTTCCGACAAGAACCCCAACGCGCAAACGGCATTCATCTTCTATGAATACGAAGACGGCGAATTAAAAGCGATATACGATTATTCGGAATTCCTCAAAGAGTACGCTAAAAACGTCAACTCTGACGGCGTTTATCCCGTTGACGGTGACCTCTATACCTTCCTGCAAATATTTGCGACAAAGGGACAGATGGCCGAATCGGTGTCGGCAGGCGCGTACGCATGGCTTCTCCCCTGCCAGTACTACGCTCCCGAAGAAGGTCTTGAAGTTACCGGCGAAGGCACCGCGGCAAATCCCTACGTTCTTCTGGGTTTACTGAATAACGCAAGTTCTTTGATCGGCGAGGAAATATTCTTTACCTATACGGCAACTACCGACGGCGTTTATTCGTTCAAGCTTGACGAAAACAATATGTTTGCCAGCCTCGACGTTGTAGAAACGGATATCAAGAGCTTTAAACAGGAAAACGAGTACGGCGATATTCTTACCTACGTCATTCTTAAAAATAACCAGTCCGTAAAACTTAAACTTACCGATTTCTTCACAAGCGCGTCTATCGATGTTGGAAACGCGGCAAAAGATACAGTAGCGGCCGTTTCCGGCGATGTTAACGACTCCAAGGGTATGAATACTGACAACGCAATTCAGCTTAAAAAGACGGGCTACACCGCGTATATAGTTGAAAACAGCGTATGCGAAGACGGCGTATGGGTATACGTTCAGCCTATGTTGAGCGGCACCATTAATTATACTCTCGAAGTCAAAGGTTCTCCCTTTGCGCAGATAGTATACAACGGTCAGACTTACGGTTACGGCGAAAAACTTGAACTGACTTGTATGGGCGGACAAAAATACGCGTTCCTGCTTACGGCAAAGAATAACGGTCATGTTGAAAACGGCATTTACGCCATTGACTGGCAGGTAGTTGAAGACCAATCTCCTGTCGGCGGCGAAATGAGTTTAGGCGACAACCACGTCTCCCTTTCGGCAAGCCAATCTTACAACGGCGCCGAATATACGTTCACCTCGGAAGAGGGCGGAAAATTTGTTATTAAGACCGATAACGAAGACGCGTATATTTCAGGCGAAGGGTTTGAGATAAACGGAGCCGGCTCTTACCAGTTCACACTTGAAGCAGGCGGCACGCTTACCTTCTCCTGCGCGAGTCCCTATAACACGGCTACCGAGTACGACGTAACTATTGAACCGTACCAGGTTACGAACGACGAAAGCTTTACCGACGACGGCGGCACAAAGCATATTACGTTAGACTTGAGCAACTGCGACAACGGCGTTGAATTCACATTCTTATCTACAACCGGCGGCACGTTTACCATATCCGTGGCAAGCGGTACGCTGGCAATGATAAACGTAAATTCTTCCGACAGCGGCGATAGAAATAATATGCCCGTAATAAATACCAGTAACGACTATGCAGAAGCGGATAAAATATATTCTTACGAGTTCACGCTTCAGCCCGGCGGTTATATAACCTTCATCGCATTCGTACCCGGATACATTGCAGGCGAATACGACGTAACCATTGCAAGAAAGTAAAACAAGCGTTCCGCTTGACCACGTATCTTATTAAGTTTTGCGCTTGATTTTGCAATCACTAATCAAACTTATAAAAAGCCCCGCGGCATTAGCCGCGGGGCTTATTGTTTGATATGAGTATGGTAATCTACGCAACTGCAATTAAGATACGCGGTCAAGCGGAACGCTTCTTGTTTGATTTGTGTGTTGTAAATATTCGCAACGGTAATTAAGATACGCGGTCAAGCGGAACGCTTGCGCCGGCTTTTATAATTTCCTGCCGGAGAATATCTTCCGCCAAACCGTTTACGTGCATAAACGATACCTTACCCTCTTTATCAACAACTACCGTCGTGGGATAAGTGGGCGTTCCGCCTATCGTTTTAAAGCACTCGTCCTTTTTATCAAGCGCAAATATAATCGAATAGTCGGACCAGTAGTTTTCGCCGTCGTTCATAGTTTCGTCAATAAACTTCTGTATAGCCGCATTGGTTTCAAGTCCCGCGGCGTGCAGAGCGATTATCATAACGTCGTCGCCGAATTCGTTCCTCACCCTGTTAAAACCGGGCAACTCCGCAACGCAGGGTCCGCAAGTCGTATACCAGAAGTTCAGCACGATTACTTTGCCCTTATTTTCCGAAATCTTTATCTCGTTTATCTTTTCGCCGTCTTCGCCGTACGCGCCCTTACTGTCGTATACAGTCGATATAGTAAAGTCAGGGCAGTCGTCGCCGACGCTTACCGAATCCGAGCTGACAGGAGCAAACGCGTTGTAATACACAAGCGCCGCAACCAGAACGCATATTGCCAGCGCCCAGGCGCTGAACTGCAACCAGAACGCGCGCTTGTTAAACGCTTTAACCGCCGCGCTCTTTTTTACGGGCGCTTCCGTTTCAACGCTCTCCGTAGCCGTAGCTTCGGTATTTGCGCTTTCCGCAACTACTTGTTTACCCGAAACCTCTTCCGCGGTTTTAACGGTCGTTCCGCTCTCCAAAACTGCGTTGAGCGAGGGGGCTTTTACCTCTTCCTCTATTTCCGATTTTTTGATAAACAGCTTTTCGCCCTTCCAGCTGATAGCTTTTGTCGGGCAGACCGAAATACACGCGCCGCAGTTGATACATTCGTGGTCGCCCACGTGCTTTATATCCATCTGACAGGTCTGTATACACATTCCGCAGTCCACGCACTTGCTTCTGTCAAGCTTTACGCCTATAAGCGCAATCTTGTTGAAGAAGCCGTAAATCGCGCCCAGCGGACAGAAGAAACGACAGAAGAAACGGAATATAAATATGCTGCCTACGATAAACGCAATTAAAAGCAGGAATTTCCAACTGAACAAAAATTCCAGTCTTGCGTATAACGCGTCGTTGTTGATATTGATTAGTTGCAATATCGAAGCGGACGTACCGGCAGGACATATGTATTTGCAGAATGCCGGAATATCCGAATATATCGCCGGAATGGCAATTACCATTACGATAAGCAGGACGTATTTAAAATAGGACAGTATACGCGTGTAGCGGCTCTTTTTTAATTTGGGAGTCTTTATCTTATATAAAAGCTCCTGACCGAGTCCCACGGGACAGAAGAAGCCGCAGATTGTACGGGCGAACATAAGTCCCAAAAGCCCGATAATTCCCAGTATATAATAGGGCGCCCGCGTGTCTGTATTACCCATTGCGTTCTGCAACGCGCCCAAGGGGCAGGATGCTACCGCGCCGGGACAGGAATAACAGTTGAGTCCGGGGGAACAGATATTTTTTGTGCCGCCCGTATAAATCACGTTGCTTCCGCTGCTTACAATTCCCTTTATATTTGCATTGAAAAGCAGCGCGGAGTAAATTTGTATCAGTCGCCGTTTAGTGGGCGCGTGTCTTTTGAACCACTGACCGACTTTTATGAAAAAGCTTTTAATCTTACCCAAGGCCGATACACTCCGTACAAATTTTTATCGCCTTCTGAAGCACCTGGTTCATACCGCCGTCAAATATGCCCGCGATTACAAACGACACGCACACGCACGCAACCGCTATACGGATAAATAAAATATAGTGCTTACCGGTAAAATCCATAAATTTAACCAGTCCGGCAGAAAACTTTTTGTCAGCTTTTTCAGCGGCTTTACCGCGCCACTTCTGCCAGAGCGTAGGCTTTATTTTAACCTTTTCGCCTACGGTAAGCTTCTGTACCTCTTTGAGCTGTTTTTTAGCCGACTTGCCCTCGTAAATTGCAACGCCGCAGCATACGGCAAATGCCGCCAGAACTACGGGCAGAACACGTTTAACCATTGTAAACACAGGTACGCTCTTGTTTTCCACCGATGGAAAGCTTGAAGGCAGGCAGAGATATACAACCGTATAGACAGCCGCGGCAAGACAGATGACAGCCGCAACTACCCACAGAATTTTAACGATTTTTTCCTCGCGCTTAACAGCCTCAAACGAAGCTTTAAGCTCGTCGCTGACAGTTTCGGGCATACGCTTTTTCTGACGGTAAAGGTTGTACCTTACGTCGTTTTTATAGCGGCGGCTTTCGGGCGGAAATACCTCCCAAAGTATCCAGCCGACCAAGCACGAAACGACCCAGATAATAAAGGGTGCAAGCGCAAAGGTGTTAATACTTTCGACAAGCCTTTCGCGGGTGAACCCTTCGCCCGCAAGATAGACGTTCCAGACGGCGATTATGAAGAACGCGCCGCATACAGCTGTCATAATACTCAAAAAAATGCCGTAATACAGCCGCGCGTTTTTGCCGACGGCGTTTTTATTGCGTCCGCCGTTTTCAACGGTTTTTTCCATATGCGCCTCCGTTTTATTTTTTGTTATTTACGTACATATTATATCATTTTCCGCAGCGGTCAGTCAATAGATTTTTACTTGACAATTTTTCCATATTAAGTTATCCTAAATTCAATAGGGATAATATGAAAAAGAGCGTTTACAAAGGATATTTAAGCATATTAAAAGAAGAGTTGCTGCCGGCTATGGGCTGTACGGAACCTATCTCCCTCGCCTACGCTTCGGCGCTTGCGAGAAGCGCGCTGGGCGCTTTACCCGATAAAGTTGAAATTTCGGTCAGCGGCAACATTTTGAAAAACGTAAAGAGCGTTATAGTTCCGAACACGGGCGGACTTAAAGGCGTTACGGCGGCGGCCGCCGCAGGCATAGTTGCAGGCGCGGCAGATAAAAAGCTGCAGGTTCTGTCCGAGGTCACCGACGGTCAGAAAGCTGAAATAAAGGCTTATCTTTCCTCTACTCCCTTTACCGTGAACAAAGCGCGTTCTGAATGCGTTTTCGATATAGGCGTAAAAGTTTATAACGGCGGCGACACCGCATTCGTGCGAATCGAGGGTCACCATACCAACGTAGTCGCTGTTGAAAAGAACGGCGAACGCCTGGTTGACGGCAAGCTTTTCACCGAAGAAGGACGCACGGACAGAAGCATATTGAATGTCCGCGACATACTTGACTTTGCAAACGAAGTAAAAATATCCGACGTTGACGAACTGATAAGCCGCCAGATTGAATACAATTCCGCCATTGCGGAAGAGGGCTTGAAGAACGACTACGGCGCAAACGTGGGCAAGGTGCTTTTAAAAGCGTTCGGAAACGACGTGCATAACCTAGCCAAAGCGACCGCGGCGGCAGGTTCGGACGCGAGAATGAACGGCTGCAATCTGCCCGTCGTCATAGTCTCGGGCAGCGGCAACCAGGGAATGACGACCGTACTTCCCGTCGTGGTGTACGCGAAGCATTTAAACGTTGACCGCGAAAAGCTTATCCGCGCGGCAACGCTGTCCGACCTGATTACCATTCATTTAAAAACGGGCATAGGCAGACTCTCCGCCTACTGCGGCGCGGTAAGCGCGGGCGCAGGCGCAGGCGCCGGAGTTTGCTATCTGTACGGCGGCGGTTACGAGCAAATCGCCCACACGATAGTAAACGCGCTTGCGATAAACTCGGGCATAATCTGCGACGGTGCAAAATCTAGCTGCGCGGCAAAAATCGCCTCGGCGGTGGACGCAGGACTTTTGGGAATGGAAATGTACCGCAGCGGCAACGAGTTTTTGGGCGGCGACGGAATTCTGGACTCGGCGGTGGAAAAGACGATAAGCAATGTCGGCGACCTTGCGAGAATAGGTATGAAAGAAACCGACGAGGAAATTATAAAACTTATGATAAAAACGGTATAAAAAAATGACAGATTTAATCTGTCATTTTTTTATTTAACTCAACCATAAATAGGCAAGTCCGAATACTACCAGAAACGCCACGACGATACAGACTATCATCGGCGCATACGCGGCAAACGCGCCGCGCACCATTCGCCAGTACTCTTTGCGCGAGATTTTTAAAGGCACTTTTTTTTCGCCCTTTTTTCTCGTCGGGTCGTACCACCTGAACCCTTCCACGTTCATATCGGCTATCGTGGTTTCGGTGTCCAGATCGTCTTCCTTTCTATCCTTCTTGCGCATTATCCGAGTCCTTACCGTCAGATTTTTTCAGGTTCTTAATCTTTTCGACGAGATTAAGCTTAACCTTTTCCTCTTTCTGCAACTCTAAAAGTCTCTGTTCTTCCGCGTAATCTTCCTCCATCTTTGCGACCTCCTCTTCGGTGTCGTACAAATGGCAGGCGCAGAAGTGACCCTTTTCAACTTCCTTGTAAACAGGCTTTATTCTGGTACAGATTTCCATACAGCTGTCGCAGCGGGTGTGGAATTTGCAGCCTGCGGGGGGATTTACAGGCGAAGGGATATCGCCCTTTAAAATTACCCTGTTCATCTTGACATGCGGATTAGGCACGGGAACGGCTGAAAACAGCGCTTTGGTGTACGGATGAAGGGTGTTATTGAATATCGCGTCCTTACTGCCGTACTCGACAAGACTTCCCAGATACATAACGCCGACCTCGTCGGAAATGTGTTTAACGACCGACAAATCGTGCGAAATGAAAATGTAAGTAAGTCCCAGCGTCTTGCGCAAATCAATCAGCATATTTATGATTTGCGCCTGAATTGAAACATCAAGAGCGGATACCGGTTCGTCGCAGACGACAACCTCGGGCTTTAACGCGAGGGCGCGTGCGATACAGATTCTCTGCCTCTGACCGCCGGAAAACTCGTGGGGATATCTTTCAAAGTAGTGCGGTTGAAGTCCGCACATTTTCATTACCTTTAAAACGTAGTCGTGGTACTCCGCCTTTGAAACTATGCCGTGCTGCCTTGCCGCTTCGCCGATAATTTCGCCGACGGTAAGTCTGGGCGACAAGCTTGCGTAGGGGTCCTGGAATATCATTTGCAGGTTGGGACGGAGTTTATCAAACTCGCTGTTTTTTAAATCGGAAATCTTTTCGCCCTTGAAGTAAACTTCGCCGCTGGTTATATCGTACAGGTGCAGTATCGACCTTCCCATGGTGGTCTTGCCGCAGCCGCTTTCGCCGACTATACCGAGCGTCTTGCCCCTTTTAAGCTTGAAAGAAACGTCGTCCACCGCCTTTAAAAATTTGACGGGTTCGCCGAAGAAGTTGGTTTCAACGGGGAAGTACTGGCAGAGGTTTTTGACTTCCAGAAGCACTTCGTCTTCCTCTTTCTTCTCCGATTTGCGCTTTAATATAGCGCCTAAAATGTAAGGCTTTACGATAACCGTTATCCAGGCGAACAGAGCAAGCGCGCAGACTGTGATTATGATTGCGTACGAATAAACGACTGTGTAACTCTTTCTGCCCAGCAAATCAACGAAGTAACTGCTTGCCAGCGCCGCGAAGAACAGGCTGAAAAGCGAAACTACAAACGCAACCATTACGGGGATTTTGATATTTCCCTTTTTGCCGAACGAGTTGGAAATGAGGTTTATTATCATGAGGATATATACGCCTACTATTCCGAGAACGGTTAAATATCCGGCAGTTGCGCTTGAAGTGAGATTGGAAAGCACCGAAGCGTCCGCGCCGTCAATTGCTGCGCCGTGAGTTATCCAGCCGATAAAGTTGCCGAAGAATCCGTAAAGGCGGCTTTCTTCAGGTATAGCAAGTCCGGTAAAAAGAGCATTCAGACCGACGACGTCAGAAGTTACAAGACCGGTTACGACCGCAACGACCGCAAGAATAATTGCGTTATAAATTGCGTTTGCCAGGTTTGACTTGTTTTTGAAATACTGTAAATTAACTAGAACTTTGCAGGTAATATACGCGCAGGCAACCAGACAGACTATTACGAGTCCCGCAATGGTTGCGGCGTTGTAGTTCACCGAAAAGGTTTCATTTCCGTACTGGTTAGTGAAGCTGTGCATTGCGTGGAACGCAACGGCAAAAGCTATATACGAGAAGAAAGTCGCCAGCGCAAATTTTTCGAGCGGACAGTCTTCCTTTTTGACCAGTTTTTTTACTGCGAAGAAAATTGTGAAGCCCGTAAACACCGCAACCGCCAAAAGGCCGATTGCAACGACTACCGTGCCTAAAATTACCGCGGTTTTCATAGCGGAATTTAAAAATCCGCCCTCGTACGCTTTTCCGAAGTAGTCGTAGATATACGAAGTTGCCGAACCGCTTGATACGCCTATAACAAAAGTAAATATAAACGCAACGCCGGCAAGACTGCAAGCTAAATAGGGCAGAAGTTTAGGCAAAAATTCCCAAAACTTACCCGCAGGTTTTTCTTTCAGTTCATTTGCTGCCATCGTTTTTTACCTCTTTTTTAGCCGTCGTTTTGCGCGATTTTACCGTCTTTTCAACCTTTTCGGCGGACGGTTCAACCTGCGTTTTTGCGCGGTCTTCGGGAACGACGCCGCCCTCGTACAAATAGCATGAGACGCTGTGCGTATCCGAAACCTTTATGAGTTCGGGGTACTCGCCCGAACATTTCTCCATGCACTTTTCGCATCTGTCGCGGAAATAGCAGTAATCGGGCATATTGATAGGGTTGGGAACGAAGCCGGGTATGCAGTACAGCTCGTCAACGTCGCCGTCGACAGTGGGCTTGCTCTTTTGCAGTCCTATCGTGTAAGGGTGCAGCGGACGGTCGAAAATGTCCTCCGCCGTGCCTATCTCTATTACCTTGCCCGCGTACATAACCACGACGTAGTCAGCCATTTCTGCAACGACGCCCAAATCGTGGGTAATGAGCATAATAGAGCCGTTGATTTTTTGCTTGATTTCGCGGAGCAAATCGAGTATCTGCGCCTGAATTGTAACGTCGAGCGCGGTCGTGGGTTCGTCCGCAACGATAAGCTTGGGGTTGCAAAGCAGCGCAATCGCAATCATAACCCTCTGGCGCATACCGCCCGATAACTGGTGGGGATATTTTTTATACACGCCCTCGGGGTCGGCGATGCCGACCAATTTAAGCATTTCGATACTGCGCTCTTTTACGCGCTTTTTGGAAATTCCCTCTATGTGCAGCTTGCCGACTTCGTCAAGCTGGTTGCCTATTGTGAACACGGGGTTCAGCGAGGTCATAGGCTCCTGAAAAATCATTGAAATTTCCCTGCCGCGGATGGAACGCATAGCCTCGGTGGGCATCTTTGCGATATCCACCACCCTCGTTTCCATCTCGTAAGTATTGCCGCCCAGTTCGTTTTTCTTAATAACCGGCTTGCCCTTTTCGTTAAGTTTAACGACTTCGTTACCGTCCGCGTCAACTTCCGTTTCGTAGACGGGAATTTTTTTGCCGCGCGCGTCGCGTTTGAAAAGCTCGGCGCGGAATCTTATCGAGCCGTTTACAATCTGTCCGCTCGGGGCCTGGACGAGCTGCATTAAGGAAAGAGAAGTTACGCTCTTTCCGCAGCCGCTCTCGCCCACTACGCCTACGGTAGAACCTGCAGGCACGGAGAAAGTTACGCCGTTTACCGCCTTGACGGTACCTGCGTCCGAGAAGAAGTAGGTGTGCAGATTTTCAAACTCTACTATATTGTTCGCGTCCTTCATCTCGGCGGTGTATTCGTCCACCTTTGCCTTGCGCTTTTTGCGCTTTTCGTAGTATCGGATAGCCTTTGAATTTTCTTTAGCTATCTGCCTCGATTCCGAACGGGAAATGTAATGCTTTTTGTTTTCCTTTTTATCAGCCATACTTTACCTCTTCATCTTGGGGTCAAACGCGTCGCGAAGTCCGTCGCCGACAAAGTTGAAGGCGAGAATTGCAAGCGTAATGCAAATACCGGCTCCCAGCCAGAGGTTAGGATAATAGTTTCTGTAAACGGCGTTGGACGCGCTGTTTATAAGGTTGCCCCAGGTTGCGGTACCCATAGGCGCACCTAAACCGAGATAGCCTAAAGTTGCCTCGTACAGAATTATGCTTCCGAGTCCCAGCGTCATAAATACAATGAGCTGCGGAATTACGTTGGGAAGCAAGTGCTTGAATATCTTTTTACCAGTGGACAAGCCCGAGCTTTTTGCCGCAAGCATAAATTCCTGCTCGCGTAAAGACAGTATCTGCCCTCGCACAAGCCGCGCGACGCTGGTCCAGCCCAATAGGGTCAGCACAATCATCATGTAATATAGCCTTGAAATATCTACTATTTCCATGGCGTTGAAAACCGCGCCTAAAATAAGCATTATAGGGAGGCTGGGAATACAGCTTAAAATATCTACTATACGCATTATAAGCTGATCGACCCATTTTCCGAAATAGCCTGCAATACCGCCTAAAAGCACGCCCAGAAGGGTTTCCAGAATGACTACTACGAAACCGATAGTCAGCGAAACTCTGCCGCCGCACATAAGGCGTGTAAACACGTCGTAACTGTCGTTGTCGGTACCCATAATGTGGTCGGAAGTAATATCTCCCAGAACGTAGTACGTCGTATCGGTCAACGTTACGTCAAAGCAGGTATAAATTTCGCCGTCATCCCCTTCGTAATCAATCGTGTTTACCGAAGCCAGAATTTTTGAAGTCTGATCTTTTTCGTTAGGACCCCAGGGTGAAAATACGGGGCCTAAAAAAGAGAATACGAAAAGCGCGATTATAGTAACCAGACCTATAATGGAAAGCTTTGAGCGGAAAAACCTTTTTAATACGGTCATTCCGGGGGACAAAACTTTTGCTCTGTCGGTCAGATTTTCGCCGTGGAGATTATCGTTGAAGTTCTGCTTTTCAGATTCTTGTTCTTCGCTCTTAACCTGATCTTCCATTTCGTACCTCCTTTATTTAAGTTTAACTCTCGGGTCTACTACCGCGTACATAATGTCCGCAAGCAGCGTACCCGCTACCGTAAGCACCGCAATGAACATATTGTAGCCCATCGCAAGGGGAACGTCGCCCACGCTCAACGCCTGGTAAGCCGCGTTACCTATACCGGGGATAGCGAACACCGTTTCGGTTATCATCGCGCCGCCGAACAGCATCGGGAGGGTTGACGCGAGAACGGTTATCAGAGGAATGAGCGTATTTCTGAATACGTGCTTATAAACTACCTTTCCTTCCGAAAGTCCCTTTGCGCGCGCCGTCCTTATGTAGTCGGCGTTGAGAACTTCAAGGGTGTTCGTTCTGGTATATCTCATTATCGAGCCTACGTCCAGAATAACCATTACGAGAATGGGCAGAATAAGGTGCCATATCATATCGCCGAACACTTCCGCTCCGCTTGCGTTTACCGGCAGCGACGGAGAATGCAGACCGCCCGTTTCGAACAAACCCAGATCGACGGAGAACCATTTAATAAACAGGTTGCCGAGGAAGAAGGACGGGAACGCCATAGCAATCATACAGAGTACGGTTACCGTATAGTCAAACTTTCCGTACTGGCTTGTCGCGCACTTAATTCCGAGCGGAATTGCAATCAGCAGCTCGATTATAAGGGAAACGAGGGATATCGAGAAGGATATACCCATTCTGTCCTTGATAACGGTGGATACTTCCGTTTTGTACTGGAAGGATACGCCCATATCCCCTTTGAGGAAGTTGGTGAGCCAGCTCCAGTATCCCTTTAAAATTCCGAGAAAACTGTTGTCGTCAAGTCCGTATATGGCGAGGAGACGGTCGTAATCTTCCTGCTTGAGGTCGCCGTTTGCAATCAGCGGACCAAACTGCGTGTCCAGATAATTGAGCGGCATCATTCTTATGAGGAAGTAAATTACTACCGAAACGCCGAACAGAATCAATATGGCGAGCAGTAATCTTTTTAAAATATATTTTACCATAAAAATTACTCCGAAATATTCGGCTTTTTTAAATTAAACGTAGTTGATTTCCCAAAGTTTATCAAACAGACCGATATAATGGTTAGGACTCTGAACGAGCGTCTTTGCGTCTATAACCGTCTTGTTGTAAACGCAGAGATCTTTACGCTGATAAATAGGAAGCTCTACCGCCAGATCCATTACGAGGTCAAGGCAATCCCAGTAAATAGGAGCGCGCTGGTCACGGTTAAGATAGGTTCTTCCTTCGTCTATCTTATCGCTCAACTTGTTGATTATACCCATCTCGTGTTCCCAGGTGTTATCGGTGCCTTTGATTATATTTTTATAGTTCCAGTTATTTACCGATGAAGCAGAGCTTTCCTTGTGGTAAATCTGGTACATATCGGGGTCGGAAGACGACGTCCATGCAGCCGCCCATACCGCAAGGTCGCCCGAAATCAGGTTCTTCAACGCCTGCGGATCGTTATTTACCTTAATATCGAAGCCCAGGGAGTTGAGAATGTTCGCAGCGGTCGTAAACATAGAGTACGCGGGGTGGTCGGTGGAATCGCCCGCAATGATGAAGGTAAGTTTAACGGTGGTATTCAACTGCGAGTTTGCCATGTCGTCCACGATATGGTCCTTCACGTATTTGCCGCCCTTTAAAACGTAACCGGCTTCGGTCATAAGCTTCTGGATTTCGCGATGGTCCGGAGTATTATCAAAAGCTATATCTTTGTGTTCGGTAACTCCGTCAGGATACGCCCACGAAGTCGTTGACATGGGTCTGTAAATAGGCTTCGCAAGGTCCGAACCGTAGAAGTCGGTAATTGCAAGGCTGGTATCAATCGCCTTCATAATTGCCTGTCTTACCTTGTATTCGGGAACAAATTTGGGGTTGATGCCTACGTAACCGTAACCGCCAGTATCGTAAGCTACCTGTGAAAGCGTATTTCTCTGTTTTGACACTTCCGTCTGGTTGGCGTTGGTTGCGTTGGGCTTACCGAGGTCTATTTCTCCCAGCTTCAGCTTATCCATAATCTGCGTATCCTGTACAACCTGATAGTTAACGTATTTTATTTTTGCGTTTTGAACTTTGTCGCCCACCGTTTCGAAATATTCGTTGCGCTTAAAGTAGCAGTTGTTCAAATCAAGGTTGAATTCGTCCTTGCTCGGATTGTCGTTGCCGAACATATCCGCAGCCTTGTACGCGCCCGCGCCGACGGGAACGCCTTTATCCTTGGAAGAAATTACGTTCTGGAAGAAATTGCTGTCGCCGAATTCTATACCGAATTCCTCGTTTTTGGTATCTTCCATTGCCTTCTGTACATAGTTCTTGCCGTTGTAATTGGTGCTTGAATAATAATACAGGGGAGCTATGGGGAACGAAAAGTTGTATTCGGCTTTAGGGTCGATGCCGTAGATTTCTATTTTGAGTACGTCGTAATCTCCGTCTTTGTAGGTCGAAATACCTTCGATATTTTTGGGATAAAGTCCGCCGTTCTGCTCTTTAAGTTCCTGGTACTTCTTCGTTCTCAACTGACCTAAAATTTTGTCGTACAGATTTGAGCCTGTTGCCCAGTACTGAACTACTTGCCAGATGTTATCGTCGTCGGTATAATTGCTTACAACCGTTTCAATACAAGCCTCTCTCTGAAGGGCAATCTTTGCCTGCTCTTCGCTTGCGTTTGCGTGGCCGGCGAGATATTTATTTATCTCCTCTTCTGAAGTTGCTTCTTCCATCTCTTCGATAAAGTGTTTCGCGCCGATTTCGCCGTTTTCCCAGTCAAGTTCGGTTACGCCTCTTGCGCCCTCCTGCCAGGGGTCGAGTGTTGTGTAATACTTATCGCCCTTATTGGAGTCAAACTTGTTGTCGTTATCCGCGTCGAAGTAAATAGGAACGTAAGTGTTCGTATTGGGATTCAGTCTTTCCTGAACTTCTACAAGTCCTTCCTGGAAGAGGTAAGCCTTCCACGCTTCGTCAAAGTAGTAAGACTTGTAATTTTCTTCCCAGCTTGCGTAAACCGCAGACCAGTCGGACTCAACTTCTTCCTTAAACAGTTCTTTGGTAAGCGCAACGTCTTCCTTAACCTGCTGCGTTTCGGGTCCGTTTTCGCTTGACCATTCGACTATCGCGTTTATTCTGTCGTCGACTTCACCCGTCAACGACGAGTCAAAGTTGAGCGAACCTCCCTTTTCGTCGGCTTCGGGGTCCTGCAAGCGGTAACGCTTTAAACCGATAATATTGGTTGAATAAATGGTCGTAGAACCGGTGTAGGCGGGGTCAAGGTATACGTACAAATTAAACAGAACGTCCTTTATGGTCAGTTCGTGTACGCCGTCACTGAACTTAATACCGTTTTTAATAGTTATATGGTATTCGGTGCTGCCGTTTTTGTCGCCTTCGTTTACAACGGTGCCGCTTGCGTTTTTGTAAACCTTTTTCATGCTCTTCGCCGCGCAAACTTCGTTTTCGCCGCAGACAATTTCGCCCTTACTGTTTACTGTGAGCAGTGAAAGCTGGGTCATACCGACCATTTCGCCGTCGTTTGCGGAAGTGTAAGTAAAGGGGTTGAAGTTGCCGTCCAAAGCGCCGGTTGCAAGTTTAAGCTGACGGTTTTCGGGGTCGTTAGCCTGTTTGTGCGTACAGCCGGTTGCAGCCAGCATAGTAAGCGCAAGTCCCGCGCAAAGCGCTCCTTTAACAAATTTTTTCATTTATTTTAAGCCTCCTGTTAATTTTCCTGATTAATTTTTCGGAACCAAAGTTACGTCGTTTATTTTCAGCGTCAAGTTATCGTACGCAACTCCCGAATAATCGCCGTCGGCGTATATCCAGCTATCGGTAAGATAGTCGCCGTCGACAGTCTTGGGAATATTTTCGATAGTCGCTTCACTATGCACTTTGGAAATATCGAGAGTCGAACCGTTGATATTTACATTTTCAAGCGTTGCGCCCGACTGAATGCCGTGACTGAAAAGATATACGCTTACCCTCGTTTTGGGTATTGACGTGACTTTTACTTCAATATTTTCAAAGGTTATATTCCTTATAACGGTGCTTTCGGACAATTCGCCGAAAATCGAACATTTTAAATTAAGAGAAAGGTTCTGGCGCTGGAACTTCTGGTTGGAAATTGTGAAGCCGTTGCCCTCAATCTCGCAGTTTATCGCGCCTACTTTTAAAGTGAGCTGCGGGTTATCTGCGCAGTTTATATCCTGCGTAATATAATACTTGCCGCCGCTTGCCAGATTTCCGTACATATCGCTGACGTCCGAAGCCGTTCTTACCATAGTCCAGAGACCTTTGACAAACTTGCAGTAAACCGCAACGAAAGGTTCTTCGTCGCCTTCGCTATATTCGGTGGGTTTTACAATTCTGTATTCGGCAGGAACCTCGTATTCGCCCGCTTCGTTTTTGACATAGTATTCAAGTAAAGTCGCGTCGGAACTATTTACGGGTTGCTGCGTGGGGCTATAACTCAACGTTTTGGAGTCGAACGCGCCGAAATTATCGTCTTTAAGCTCGTCGCCCGCTTTGTAAACCTTGCCGCCCACGGTGATGTCGGGGGAATCTTCATGCAGGAAATATTTAATCTTGTAGTCGCGCGCCCACTTTGCGCCGAGGTACAGATGTTCGTCCTTTTGCAAAGTCAAAGGGAAAACCACCTCTCTGTCCGTAAGCACGGGTATGCCGGCTTTTTTGTCCTCTTCGCTCGCAAACACGGGGTTGCCTTCGGCGTCGCACTCAACGTAGTACCACGCTTTGAACAGCCAGTCCGTTTTCGCAAGTTTCAGGCTCGAAACGACAGCGTCGGCCCCCATCGTGGGAGTACCGGCAGTGTAGTAAATATCTTTTACCACCTTGTCTGCGTTGTCGTCGAACATGCCGCCGCCCGCGTAATAGGTAATATACTGGGTTCTTGCGTCGCCGACAGTTTGCTGCCACTTTTCGCCGCCGACCTGGCAGGCGGCGAAAAGTGAACAGACCGCAATTACGAGTAGTATTAAAATCGCGCTTATTTTAGCTTTAAGTTTCATTTATTCCTCTTTGTTTTCGCCGTTTTCGGCGTTTGTATCAGTAATTACGTCCTCGGTTACGACTTCGGTCGCGCCGGCGTTTTCAGCCTTTGCAGACTTTTTGAAAATTTTGCCGATAACATCTATTCCGCATTTGAATTTAAGAATAATTATTACCGCCGCAGCGATTACAATCAGCCCTAAAACCGCGCCGCCTACCGCAAGTCCTATTACGAGGCCGGAAGAGCTTCCCCCTCCGTTGCCGCCGTTGCCGGAGCCTTTTTCGTTTACGGTAACGGGAACGTTAATACTCAAACCTGCGTAATCGCCCGTGCCTGTTACCTGAACGTAACGATTAAGTGTTGTAAGTTCTTTGTTGGTGTCCGCAGTTATCTTGCTCATATCGGCAAGCTCAGTCGTGTAGTCCTCGTAGTTGACTATCAGAACAAGTCCCTTCAAGCTGAACTTTTCGCCCTCGGAATATACCGATTTGTGCTTACTGTCGGGGCTTAATTCAAACGACTTTGCTTTTACCTTGATGCCGAAATGCTTTTTAACGCTCTTTAACTCGTTTTCGGTAGCGGTCAGCTTCTGGGCGTTCTGGTCGCCGAAAAGCTCCTTCTGATAATCGCTTGCAAGTATATTATACATCTCGTGAGCCGAAATGACAAGCGCTGAAAACCTGTTTACCATTTCGGTATTTTCTGTGTTAACTACTAACGAATTCCAACCTTTAATTTCATCGGTCGTCGGGAAGCCGTTTACGATATTTATCAGCGCGCGCGTGTTGTCGTCCATCACCTCGCCGAGGTCGACCTTTTCGCCGAAGTAGTTGCTGTAAATATGGTTATCGTAACCCGAGCCGTTGGAAGGATAGCTTATCTTTAAGTTAGAATCGAAGATACCTTCGATATAGAGGAACGCTTCAAACTCAAAGTTGCGCGAAAGCGCCGCGTACTGCGAGAAGTTTGCCGCAGACGAGCCGCCGAAATACTGGTCGTATTCCGGACCGAGATAGCGGAATTCAGCCAGGAGAACGGGCGCGTTGATTGCTTCGAACTGATATTCCGAAATACCGCTGTCAAAGAATGCCGCGTCACCCAACGTCTTTACGCTGTAGGGAAGAATTACCTTTTCAACAGCGCCGTCCGCAAGGTGCGCCATTGCGTAAGCTTTGACCGTTGCGGTACCGTCGATTATCGTATAAGTCTTTATGCCGTCGCTGTTTGCCTTTGCAATTTTTGCAGAAGGATAAGCGGTGAGTTCAAGCCCCTCTCCGGACAATACGTCAAGCTCGCGGTACAGAACGCCGTCTACTACGCTGAACGGGCTTTCGCCTGCCTGCATAGTGAACGCGGTGAGGTTTGCGGAATTTGCAAACGCGCCGTAGCCCGCCGTTTTAAGAGTTGAAGGAATTTCAACCGTACTTTCTTTACCGCCGAAGAACGCGAAGTTGCCCACACTTTCCGCAACGGGAATTGTAACGGTAGTATAGTTGCCGAGATAGAACGCTCCCTCTCCTATTTGCTTCGCTTTTGCAAGATTGAGGTCGGTCAAGCCCGTGCAGCCGTAGAACGCCATATTGCCTATAATTTCGATATTTGAAAGGTTAATGCCGCTTAAACCGGTACAACCGTAGAACGCACCGTTTGCAACTTCTTTAACCTTTGAAAGGTCAACAGTTACAAGCGAGGTACAGCCCATAAACGCGCCTTCGCCGATATAGACGGTATTGCCGAGAGAAACGGTCGTAAGTTTATCGCAGCCGATTACCGAAACGACTCCGCCTACGATAGCGTTCGAACCGAAGGTATAATCGCCGACAGTGGTCGCGTCAGTGCCGAAGTTTACGGTAGTAAGAGCGGTACAGCCGACGAAGGTGTACGCGCCGAGGCTTTCAACCGAGGGCATCGTCACGGTCGTAAGAGCGGTACAGCCGTAGAATACGCTGCTGCCCATAGTTTTTGCGCCGTCGGGCAGAGCAATTTGTCCGAGAGCGGTACAGCCGTAGAACGCCGCGTCGCCTATCGATTCAAGGAGCGAACCGTTTTCGAAAGTTACCGTTGCAAGGCTTGCGCAGTTCATAAACGCGCCTGCGCCGAGTTCGGTTATATCTGCGTTGACGGTAAAGGAAGCTAACTGCGTTTCCTTAAACGCGTAGTCTGCAATTCCGGTAACGCCCGAGGGAACGGTAACCGAGCTTAAATTTGAGTTCGCGAACGCGCCCTCTCCTATTTTGGTAACGGTCGACGGAATGGTCACCGTACCGTTTGCAAACGAACAACCCGAGAAGGCGTAAGGCGCAATCTCCGTGGTTCCCGTCTTTATTGTAAAGCTTGCTGTTACGTTTTTGGGAGCAATAAGCAGCGTACTGCCGCTGTAAACGGCGCCGTTTTCAACTGTATAGCCGCTTGTTGCGGTAAAGCTCACGGCGACTTTATCAAACGCTCTGTCGCCGAAGCGCGTAAGACCTGCGGGTACGGTAAACGAGTTGAGCGCCGTACAATTTGCAAACGCCATATCGCCGATAGAGGTAACTTCTTTACCGTTGAAATTTACGGCATTAAGGCTTGAGCAGTTATAGAATGCGCGCGAGCCTATTATATAGGTGTCGGAAACATCTTCTTCCCCTTCGGCAACGCCGAAGTTTACGGAGGTAAGATTAGTACAGTTTGCAAAAGCGTTTGCTTCAACCGTTTTCGCGTTTATAGTAATCTCTCCGAGCGAGACACAACCGTTGAACATGTTGGTTCCGATTGCCGTCCAGTAACCCGTCTTTACATCGTTCAGCGAAGTACAACCAGCGAACACGAAGCTACCCGCAACGTGCAGACCGGTAAGGTCTACGCTTTCAAGCGAGGTACAACCGTAGAACGCTCTGTTGTACATCGAACCGATGTTATCCATCTTTACGATTTCTTCAAGACTTGCGCAGCCTTCGAAAGCCGACCTGTCAACCGTTATCGTCTTGCAGTTCGTGAGGTCCACTTTTTTAAGATTGTTACAGCCCGAGAATGCAAAACGTCTGATTGTCGCAAGGTTCGAAGTAGGAATTTCAAGAGGCTCCGCCTCGTCGTCCTGAACAAAGTAAACTTCTTCAAGATTGATACAGTCTACGAACGCTTTTATATCTATCGTCGTAACCGTCTTGGGTATAATTACTTTTTTAACGTATTTGTTTTCCTTGAACGCGTCCTCGCCGATGGTCGTTATATTTTTATCGTCGGGGATTTTGACCACCTCTTCCGTTCCGTTATACTTTGTCAGAGTGTAGTTGGAAATAGTGAAGGGGTCCTGAACGGCAAGAGTTACGCTCGTTGAGCTTTTGAGAATATTTCCGTCATAAATCTCCGCGTAAATTGCCGCGCTGCCCTTTTTGTTGCGGACGGTAACCGCGCCTCTTCCGGTAGGTTTGCCCTTGTTGTCCAATTCCGCGGTAACTTCCGCAATTTCGGTGTTACTCGAACGCCATACGAGGGTGTATTTCGAAAGGTCGTAATACCAGGGCGTCGCAATAACGTCAAGGGTGAAAGTCTTGCCAGCGCTCATCTTTACTGTGCCGGTAGCCTTTACAAGGCTTTCGAGACTGTTTTCAATCATACCGAACGATAACGAGTTGGGGAAGGTCAGCTTTTTGCCGTTGTCCACTACCGTTACGTTTATATTCTTGCTCACGCCGTTCGCGCCCGTTACGGTTACCGTTGCGGGCAACCCTTCGATTGTGGGTGCAACGCCGAAGATTTCGCCGTTGTATACCTTTATGAAACGCTCGGTATCGGTCGACCAGTTGAAGTTTGAAAGGTTTGCGTTGCCGTCGTATTTTAAGCCGACTTTGTAAGTTTCGTTTACGCCGACCGTTATATCGGTACCGCCGAGAATTTCAAACTCGGAAGGCAGTACGTTCGAAGCGGAAGTCGTAAAGTTCAGCTTGAATATCCTGTGGTTCAGCGCGTAGTCGTCAATCTGCAGGTACAGTCTGTCTTTGTACTTTTTGTACTGCGCCATCAGGTTGGTTATATCGATACTTTCTGTAGTCGTGCCGTTCTTCCTGGGGTTGTAAATGGGGGTTATATAGTCGGTTACAAGCCTCAACTCGTTCGCGTCGGTCGGATTTTCCATTTCCGAATAACACAGCATTATCGACTGCGCGTAAGTGTTGTCGTAAATATCCAGATCGAGGTAAACGCTCTGCCAGTCGTTAGCACTGTTCGTGCTGTCAACGTGGTCGATATATCTTATACGCGAGTCAACGAGTATAGGAGCTTCGTAGTCAACGTAGAAGGTCATCGAGAAGGTGTTATCCTCCGTCTTTGTGCCCTCGTTGTAAAGCTCTTCGTTGAAATAGAAGTAGAAATCAAGCGCGTACTTGCCGTTATTGACAAGTCCCAGCTCGTCGGGGTCGAATTCAAGAAGCACCTGCGCAGGGGTTGAAGAACCGCCGCCCGCGTACGCCTTACCTACACGGTAAACGTTGTCGTGTCTTATTATCTCGCCGGTTTCGGCGTCGGTCAGGTCGTAAGTTACGACCGCCGCGTTACGCAAAAGTCCCGCGTACAGCGCTTTAATCTGGTAAGTCGTCAGATAGTTCGAAGGGTCGTCATCGCCGTAATACCAGTTATAACGCGAGATTGCCGCGTACTCCGTATCCGCGTAAATCTGTTCGGCGCTCTCGTCCTGCAGGTACAGGAAGCCGCCCATAGGCACCGCGTACTGGTTGTTGTAATAGTTTGCGTAAGCCTGCGTTGCCCAGACTCTTTCCTTGATTTTATCCGCTTCAAGTATAGTTTTGTCTTTCTGGTCCGCGGCAACTTCGTAAACGTCGTAGTCGAGCATGGGAGCCGCCTCCCAGTCGCCGTAAAAGCCCATATAGGGAAGATTTAAGTCGCACTGTCCTTCGGTCTGAGATTTGAGGGTTATGAAGCCTTCGACAAACATACCGTTGGGGAAGCTTGAATTGATATAATCCTTTTCCGATTTCGAAAGCTCCAAAGTTACGGTAATTTTTGTGTCTGCGCCCGAGCTTACGGTAAACTTTTCGCCGTTTGCAAGCGCGCGCGAATTTGCTCCGTTTTCGTTTATAGTCCATACGGGAGCGATATCGTTGAGGAAGTAAGCCCTCTCCGCAACCGCGTTCTTGTCGGCGGAAAGCGTTTCGGTAAACAGCTGCGAGCTTGCGATAAATTCAAGGTCGCTGTCGCCGAAGTTTTTAACGTACAGACTGAACGTAAATTTGACTTTTCCGTCCCGGTCTTCTTCAAGCTCGTACAGCTCTACCTTGGGTCTGTTGTCTTCCGCGCTGCCGTACTCGCCGGCATCGTTGTTGGTCCAGAGATACGCGCCCGTCGCGCCTTTAATTACGCCGTTTTCGTCCTTTTCGCCGAAAATATTTTTAAGGGTTGCAAGTCCCGAACCCTGTTTACGGGGCGAATAGGGCAAACCGTTCTGGTCGTATACGGTGGTCGCCGTACTCATGACAATCTGATTTACAAGGCGGGTAATTGCTTTCGGGTCGCCCTGATGAATCTGTGAGAGAGCCCCGTCGTTCTTTACATACTCGCGGACGAGGGCAACGAATCCGGCAAGATTGGGCGATGCCATAGAAGTTCCGCTCTGTTCCGCATAACCGCCTGCAACGGTGGAAGTTATTTCGCCGCCGTGCGAGGTAACGTCGGGTTTTAATTTAAGATCGGGGGTCGCGCCCCAGGACGAATACTCGTTCATGAAGGGTCCCGCTTCGTAGCCCTTGTTTACCTCGACATAGCCGTACTGAATACTTTTGCCGTTTTTGTCGAAGCGCAGCTTGGTGCCTTCGTCAAGCGTAATCGAAACCGACGGAATGGGGTCGTCGATTTCGCCGACGGACATACCTATGCCGCCCGCAACGTTGTTGTAAATTATAATCGCGTCGGCGTACTTCATCGCCGTTTTTATCTTTGCTTCGAATGTGGTCGTACCGCGGCTGACAAGCGCGATAGTTCTGTACTCGGCGTCGTCAAAAAGTCGCTGTACGGACCTTGTATAGTCGCCTTCCTGTCCTGCGCCGCCGACGACGACATATTTGAAAACTTCGCTCGTTTTATCGCCTAAAAGCTGCTTTACGAAATTGAATTCAACCGAGTTCGCGTCGCGCGCTTCGGTGTAGAATATAGGAGCCGCGTAATCTTTTTTCGCGGGATCCGTGGTAGGATAAGCAACCATAAAGGGCGCTTTAAGACCGTTTACGCTGGCGACCGATACCGCGCCGTCGAAAGTCGAGGGCGAACCTACCGTACCCGAGTCGGGGTTTGTTGCAAGGTTGGTACCGAACGCACTGCCGTAACCCGAGCTGTACTCGTTGCTCGCCGCGCATATAAGGCTTATGCCCGCTTCCTTAACAGCGCTGTAAACGTCGTCCAGAAGTTTACCTTCATCGTCGCCGTCCATAAAGCCCGAAGAGAAGCCCGAAGCCGTACCGAGCGACATGTTGATAACATCGACGCCGAGTTTTACGCAGTCGTCAAGCGCGGCGACAATATCTTCCGTGGTCGCGCCGCCAAGGTCATGACTTTCAAAATCGTCGGTAAAAACTTTGCAGATAACGAGCTGCGCGTTTGGCGCAACGCCTGAAAATTCTTCGTCGACTCTGTTTCCGTCTTTGTCCTTGTAGTAGTCCGCGTGTCCCGCCACTATGCCGGCAACGTGCGTGCCGTGCTGCGAATAAGTGGGATAAACGTCTGCGTCGGAGTCAGCGTAGTCATACGCAAAGGGAACCTTTTTGTTTACGTACAAATCGTCCGCGGTAATATTTTTGCCGTTTACAGCCGAAAGGGTAACCGCGTTGAACTCTTTTTCGTTGAGTTTATCCGCAACGTCCTGCTTTGTCATGCCCACTTTTTCGGGCATAGTCGAAAACGCTTCGTGCGTGTAGTCGAGACCTGTATCGAGAATAGCTACCGTCATACCGCTTCCGTCAAAGCCCCTGTCTTCGATAACTTTCGAAGAGTTGTAAATACCGGTGGCGTAAACGTTGCTGTAATTGGTCGTCGCCGAGCTTACCACGTCGTCCGCGGAAAGAACTTCGGGACGGGAATAGGTTTTTGAAAAGTACGCCGATTTAACGCCGGTAACGCCTTTTATCAGGGAGATTTGCGAAGCGTCCACCTCTATCGCCACGGCGTTGGTAACCGTCGTGTATTGGTAGCGCACCTTGTAATCGATTCCGAGAGAGGACAGCGAATTCAGAAGATAAGACTGCTCCTCCTTTATCGCCTTAATCTTTTTACTGCCGGCGTAGGAAGAAATATAGTCCGCAACCGACTCGCCGTCGGGAATACTTTCGGTAACCGAGTCGGAGTCGAGCCTTACGATAACCGTCTGCGTACCGCTGACGTTACTTGTTACGCCCGCGTTTTTCAAAACGGACGGACTTAAATTTTGCAGCGCTACACCGCTTAAATCAACCTTGCCGGTAACGTCGGTAAAATTCACCGTGTCGAACCGTTCTACGGCAGTCGGATTAGAATTTTTAGTATCCGCCAAAGCAAGCAGCGTGCCGCCGGCGCAAGTCGCCGCCATTATTCCCGTAAGCAGAACGCTTGCCGCGCGTCTGAATTTAGTCATTTAAACCTCCGGATTCTCTTTTTTATCTCTCTTTAAACACTGCAAAAAGGGCAAGCGCTGCCCTTTCGCGTAATATTTGATTTTTTATAATTTGGTCAGAGTATAATACTCTTCGTTGTCGGGGTCGTAGTCCTTACTGCAATCAAGCGCGTAATCAGCCCCTTTGCCGGCAAAGTTGATTAAAGATAGTCTGTAAACTTTAAGTTCAGCGTCGTAACTGATAATAACATAGGTGTAAGGGCTTCCGTCCGAGCTTTCCGCCGCGCCGTTGCCGAGGAAGGTAATAACATTATCGCCGAGGGTCGCCTGTATTCTGTACAGCTCGTCGACAACGGTCATAACGTAGTAAATTTCCTCCGCCTCGTCGTAGTCCGAGTTATAGTCAAGCACGTAATCTTTGGTTTCGCCGCCTATTGTCATCGTCAGGAAGTACTCCATAAGAGTAGTATTCTGATCTTTGATTTCGTAAGCGTAAACGCTGCCGTCCGAAGCGACCGCCTTGCCGTTGCCGTAGAACGAAACCAAAACGCTTTCTTCGCCCACCGTTAAGTTAGCTTTCAGCGTGTACAGATTGTCGGGTAAAACCTTTGCGTAATGCTTACCGTCTTTTTCGTAAACGCCTTCGGTTTCGTCGGTCTCGCCGAAGATATAGTACTTACCGTCCGTCAGGGACAGAAGCAGTACCTGGTTGAACTCGTCGACGACGTAGGTATACCTCTCCACCGTTTCGCCCTTGACGTATTTCGCCGAACCGTCGGTGAACGCGCACTTACCCAAACCGTCGAGCGTCAGCGTTCCGCCGTTGTAAGCGTAATCGCCTTCGTGTCCGTCCGAGTTGGTCTTTACGCAAACGCTTTCCAAATCCTGCGTGTTGTTTGCGTACGCGACCGCAAGTTCAACCACGTCGCCGCCGTCAAGAACGTTTATATACAGCGGCAGCAATTCGGGATGAGCCGGATCGGCAAGAGTTACGTAGTTGCCGTCGCGGTGATAAACGAAGGTGTAAGACTGACCGAGATATGATCCCGCCGCGGTGTTGTCCGCGCCGAAGTTGCCTATCACGAGCGTCTGTCCGTAGGTACCCGAAACGTACCAGGTACCCGTGAACTGATTGTACAGGTAAAGGCTTGTTGCGCCGTATTTGTAGACATTGCCCGAAACGTTTATCGTACTGCCGTTGTAACTATTGGTGGTAACCGTACCGTTAGGCGCGGTAACCGTCATAATACCGCCGCCCGAAAGGTTTCCTCTGCCGTCGAACGAGTAAACGTTGCCGCTTCCGTCAATCAGCTTTACGCCGTACCATTCGTCGCGTCTTTCAAGGTTGAACGAGCCTGCGCCCGTTACGTTTATTTTGCCGGACGCCTCGTCGTAGCTTATATTGTAAGTTCCGCCGTTGTATTCGAAGCTGCCGGTAAGTGTGTTGTTCACAAGCGTGTACGCGCCTGCGGAAACGCCGTTCACCTTAACCTCTCCCTTTACGGGAAGAATACCCGCAGCGCCCGCAACGTCGTAGTTGCCGAGGCCGTTAAAGGTTACGTCCATTCCCGCGCTTATCCAGTCGCCCCTGAAATCGTCGTACAGATAGAAAGTAGTTATCTCCATATCCGACGAGGTCAGACTGTACACACCGCCCCAGAGCGTTCTGCTTCCGGCGATGTAGGTGAGGGACGCGATTAACACGTCGCCGTTGTACATCGAAATTACGGGTACGTTTTCATAAAAAGTGGTATATACGTCATCGCCGTTTGCGTCGACGCCGGTCTTAAGCGTAAGATCGCTTATCTTGACGCCGTAAGTCAATTCGTAGCTGCCGTAGATTGAGCCGTAATTTATAGTAGCTTTGCCGTAGCCTTCGGTCGTTATACCGTCGAGAGCAATTTCAATAGCAAACTGTCTTGCCATGTTGCTCCATGAGCCTGCGTAGCTGTACTGCTTGTAGTAGTAAACCTCGTTACCCTGCGAAAGTACGCCGTCTTTAACGGTGAACTTCGTTCCGTTATGAAGGTCTATTTCGTTGCCGCTGACCGTGTAAGTACCGGTTACAGGCGAGCCTACCGCAACGACGTTGCCGTTATTATCGTATCCGTAGTAAACGTACGACCAGCCGCCCTTGCCGTCGAAGGTATATTCCTTGTGCGAGCCTGCCGACTTTTCCCAAACGCCTGCGAACCAGTCGCAATGAGTGAGAGCAACGCCGTTCACCTCGGTTAACTTGCCGCCGGTAAGAGTTTCGTTTATAGTAGCGCCGTCCAGCTCGATTTTAACGCTGCCGCCGTTTACCGTAAATGTAAAGGGATGTCTGTTTTCGCCTACGGTATATACACCGGTGCCGTCGGTATTGAAAATGTATTCAACGCCCGCGCCGTAGTACTTGCCGTAGCCGAAGTTTGTCTCTTCCTTAATCGCTTTGACCGAATTGTCTGAAGGATAGTATTGATTATCCCATATGGTCATAACGCCGTTTTCAACGGTCGCCTTAAAGGACGTATACGCGCCCTCGGAAAGTCCATCGATAAGCGCGATATAGGTATTGCGCAGAGTCACGTACTCGCCGTCGTAGTAATAATAGGATTCGCTGGTAAGCGCGCCGTCGCGGTAGATAAGCGTACCGTCGTCTTTAAGTTCCAGATACTTGCCGCTTCCGTTCTGCGTCCACTGCAGATAGTATTTGCCCGAAACTTCGCTATAGTCGGCAAATGCCGCCCAGAGGGTAATTTCGTGTACGGGAACGTAGCTGTTGGGAACTTTTAAAGTTAAATTCTCGTCGAAGTAATAGCCGAACGAACGCAGGTCGTTATCGTCGGTAAGATATTCTTCCAGATTGCTGCCGGCGTAAACGTACCAGTAGCTCATGGGAATATACGCGTCGCTCACGTTCTGCTCTACCGCGGTTTTACCGCCTACCGTTCCGTTTTTCAGGTTTACGGTAATTTTGAAAAGGTTGCTTCCGTCTTCGGCGTTGACTGCGGGATAGCCCGAGTCGTTAAACGCCCAGTCGCCGTCGCTCCATTTGAGTACGGTCTTTATATAATTATTGTCTATATCATCAACGCTTACGCTTCCGTCCTCGTCGGGAGCGCAGTTATAAATAATTCCTCTTTCTGCGTGTACGTAAACGCCGCCTTCCATGCCGCCAGGCGCCACCGAGCCTGCGATATCGCCCGCTTTCGCGTAATTTTGTCCGGCCGAGGCTATCGCCAAAGTTTCGCCGGTGAAGAAGCAGTTTGCAATTATCGCGTCGCATTCAAGCTCGCCTGCGATACCGCCCGAATAAGCGTAACGGAAACCCTCGTACTCGGGGTCGTTGCCGAGACGGTTGTACGCGTCAACGTAGCCGGTCGCGTAGCAGTTGATAACCGAGCCGTACGAAGAGACCGCGCCGACGATACCGCCGGTACGCATTGCGCCCGAAACGTTGCCCGTCGCATAGCAGTTTATTATCATTGCGGTGGTCGATTCGTCGGAAGAGCCTATATTTCCGGCAATTCCGCCCGCGCCGTAAATGTAGCCCGCTCTGCCCACGATATTTACGTTAGTCGAACACGAGCGCACCGTCGCGTATAAACGCGTGTTACTGGGCTGGTCGTAAGCGGACATCATATAGCCGATAATACCGCCCGCGTAACCGAATCTGTTGGTGTCCGCAGTTAAGCGCATAACGCAGTTTACCGAGCAGTTCGTAATTTCCACGCCGACGCCGTAAGCGACTATGCCGCCCGCGAAGAAGCCTTCTTCCCAGGGCGCCGCGTCGATATCGTAAGAGAAGTCTGCAAGATTCAAATCGTAAATCTTCGCGCCCGCGGCAACGCCGAACAGTCCGATATTGGGCATAAAGCCTTTTTCGTAGCTGTCCTGGTCCACCGCGTTGGCGGAAATATAATAATTCGAAATGGTGTGTCCGTTGCCGTTGAAGTCGCCGCCAAAATAGAATTCGTTCGAAGCGCCTATTATAAACAGCTCTTCGCCCTTCAGGTCGATGTCGTTTTCAAGGCTGTAATAAGCGGTACCCGTCTGACTGTAAAAGAATTCGCTGTTGACAAGCGAAGCCATCACGTAAAGATCGATGGGTTTTCTTATTTTATAGGGGTTTTCGCGCGTACCGTTGCCGTCCACGTAGGTAGTATTGCCGTTCTTGCGTCCGACGAAAGAATCGTCAAGTTCGAGTCCTTGAATGGAAACGGTCACTCTCTTACTGATTGTTACGTGATACTTGCCGTCAGCCTCGGGCGTGATAATCTGCGTATTTTCAAGCACGTCGAATTTAGGGTTTTCGCCGTAGTAAACGCTTACGCCCACGGTGAAGGCAACTTCCGTGCCTTCCTTTAAGGGAGTACCTTCTTTCTCGTCGGTATCAATCTCTACAAGCTTGCCGTTCTCGTCCACGTATTCGGCTTTATATGTTACGCGGTATTCGTTTTTATCCTTATCGCCCTTGTCGAATATAACGGCGTGTCTGCCCGTAGCGTAAACGCCCGTAACGGTAACGGTCGTATCCTTTTTCATTTTGAAGGAGTAAAAACCGTTAGCGTCCGCTTCGATAGTATCGCCGTTCACTGCAACGGAAGGTGTGCCGTGCGCGTCGCCGTCAAGCTCAACCTGGAATACGACTCTGTACCCCTCCTTTACCTCGTAACCGGAGGGAATTTCGCAGACGACGTTCGCGCCCTCTGCTGCGTTAAAATAAAGAGTGTAATATTTAGCGTTGCCGCACGCTGCCGCCGCTATGCCCAGACAGGCAAAACAAACGAACGCAAGTAACGCCAGAAAAAATTTTTTCATCGCTCTCTCCTATATTTCACACGGATTGCCGCGGCAAAAATTGCGGCATTATTCAATATAAAGCCATTATACAATAATATTAATAAAAATTCAACTGATTTCACCCTTAAAACGAGAAAATCTGTAATTGATTTAAATACCCTTAAAAATCCCGTTTACAATCAAAAAAGGGCAATCCCGAGGTCTATTTCAGGGATAAACGGTAAAAAAATATCGTATTTTACCCTTTTAAAGATTATCAGCATGTCTCTTAATCCGCGCGCCCCGCCGCCGTTTTAAAAGCCGCCGGAAAAATCTTATACATTTATAATTGCATAAATGTATATTCACCCCTTTTTACCCCGCTTTGCGGACTTACTTTGCGGACCAAGTACGCTTGACAGTTTTTGCGGATTTGCTTATAATGTAATTAGACGCGCTTAATGCGCGGCAATCAAAAACTACGGGATGCGGCAATGAAGAAAAAAGCGCTTGACTATTTAAAAAGATATTCGTTAATCGTACTTGGTTGTATAATCTACTCGTTAGGCGTTTCGTTTTTTCTGGACGCAAGCAATATCGCCTCGGGCGGCGTAACGGGTATCGCGATAATCATAAGGTACCTTTTGAGCTTTACGCCTATCACCAACTATCTGGGCGAAGAGCTTTTAACCGGTATACTTATCGTTGTTATCAATATACCGCTGTTTATAGTAGGTTTTATATTTATCGGTAAGGGTTTCACGCTTTCGTCGCTGTTCGCAACGGTATTTTCTTCCGCATTAATAGAAGTTTGGAATATTTTACTGGAAAAATTCATTCAGAAGGCGCCTGCGGACTTACTTATTTCCGCCGTGGTCGGCGGCGCGCTGTTCGGCGCGGGGCTTGGACTTATTTTCAGAATGGGAGCCTCGACCGGCGGCACGGATATAATAGTTAAGCTGTTGCGTAAAAAATTCCGCTTTCTCAATACGGCAATTATTTCAATGGTAATCGATATAATTATCGTCTGCTGCTCGTTTGCGGCTTTCCGCGACTTCAATTTGCTCTGCTACACGATAATTGCGATAGTAATGTTTACGATAGGCTTCGACGTGTTTCTGTACGGCGGAAACTCCGCAAAGCTGGTCTACATTATCTCGGTTGAAGACAAGGCGCAGGATATATGCGACAAAATTGTAAAAGAGCTTGAAATCAGCGCAACCATAACGGACGGCAAGGGCGCGTACACCGGCGACAATAAACGGATGATTTTGTGCGCGGTAAAGAGCTTCCTCTACCCCAAGCTTCGGGACGTCGTTAAAGAGTGCGACCCCGCCGCGTTTATGGTGGTGACTTCCGCAAAAGAAATTTACGGCGAGGGTTACAAAAACCACACCGACGAAGAATTATAATTTCACGGTTTTAAAACACGTAAAAGCCGTCCGACGGGTTTCCGTCGGACGGCGCTTTTATTTAAGTCTGATAAGCGATTAAATCTATCTTTTACGTTTGATTAGCGATAAAGTCAATCAAGTATATTAGTAATTAAGATACGAGTCAAGCATTGCTTGCAAGCAATGCTTGTTAAAGCAAGTGCTTTCTTATCGCTTTGATTGCTGTGTTCGCTATAAGACGCGAGCATCTGTGCGTGGGGTGTACTCCGTCCTCCGAATACTCGGTGTAAGGAATACTCTCCGCAAGCCCCTGAAACATTTCGTCGTAAGGCACAAACTCGTCCGCCTGCTCTTCTGCCACGCGGTCGATAATTTTCAACTCCTCTTCAAACAGCTTGCGCATTCTGCGCTTGTCGGGAGCCGGCAAAAGGAAAGGTTCAAGGAATATAACAACTATCCCCTCTTTTTTCAGGCGGGTGAAAAGAATTTTAAGGTCCTCTTCAAACTTGCTTAAATCAAGTTCCTTGCCCTCGCTGAATTTGTGCAGGGTGTTATTTATGCCGATCATTATAACGACCGCGTCCGGTTTGAGGTCGATTACGTCCGGTTTGAGACGGTTCAAAACATCGCAAAGCTCGTCGCCCGAAATACCTTTGTTAATAAGCTCCAAATCGGTGTCGGGATACAGCGGACGAAGCTTGTCCGAAAGCACTTTTACAAAACCGTTGCCCAGAGAGTTTGCGTCGTTTCTGTCACGACCGCAATCTGTTATCGAATCCCCTATAAAAACTATTCTCATTTTCACTCCTTATTAAGGCACAAGTAGCGCGCCCTTCGCGTTCGTTCAAGATAATTTTAACATATTCCCCCTCTCTTTTGCAAGCGCGCGGCGCAAAATTATTTTATCAAAAGCGAAATAATGCTTTGACAAAAATAATATTATATGTTATATTTATTTAGCTTTGAGCGGAAGTACCCAAGTGGCTCAAGGGGCTCCCCTGCTAAGGGAGTAGTACGGGAAACCGTAGCAAGGGTTCAAATCCCTTCTTCCGCGCCAATAAGGACGTAAGTTGAACACTATCAGCTTACGCCCTTATTTTTTGCATTAATAAAGCCGAGCCCCAATAAAAAGCGGTTCGACTTATTTTATATCATTGCGCTACGATTTCATATGCTTTTTCATTATTTAAGACTATTTCATAAAAATACTTAGTAGTTAAAGCAAAGTGGAAATTTTCAATACCATATTTTATATCAATATCATTTGTCCCAAGCATAAGAAAATGAGATAATACCTGTAAAAATTCTTTGCCTATATCCTTACCAAAATTATCCGAAATTAAATATTCAAATGAATAAGGTTCTGCCAAATATCTAACAACATTCATAATTTGTATTAATGAAAATCTTTTAACTAAAATATTTGCTAGCCACTTAATTTCAGACAAAGTATTTTTATCTTCCCATTCTTCACAATAGCCGTCTTTATGACTTAAACTATCAACTATTTGTAATAAAAAGTTCCTTGCTTCACTTTCGTTGATTGTACGCCACATTGAAAATTTTTCTTGACTTGATAAGAATATTTCTCCATTTTTTAATATGTCAATATCTCTTTCACTAAGCCACAATTCATAGAATGCGTCATTGCCAAAACTATAATCAATTTTAAAATCTTTTGATTTTCTCAAAAACTTGAAATTGTCAACAGTATTTATTGTTGATAAGACAAGAAAATGATTTTGTACTAATTTATCGAAAATCCTATCATCATCTTCCGATGATAAATTATCATAAAGCCGATAATTATAACCACCGCCGTGTATATAACCCTTATTATTTTTACAGTATTGATTAATTCCGCCAAGTATTAGTTTATTCCAAATATTAAGCCCACTCAAAGTATGCTTAGGTCTATCTCTATCTAATGCTATATATTTTTTTAAATATTCATTTCGCTTATTTTTACAACCTGAACAGTAACAGGTTTCATAAGAATGGTCGATATAATCAATATGACCGCAATTAGGGCAATATAAATCTTTTACCTTATTTGACCTTGAAGGCGGTTCGTGTTTCATTAAAGTGCCGCAATACTCACATTTTATATCTGTTTCAACGTCATCAAAAAAATATTTAATTTGAGTGTGATGTAAACCTGTCAAACCAAATTCTTTAATTATTTCAGTAGTAGGTTTATCACTATGATAATATTGATTGAACAAATTTGTTTTTTGTTCATCTGACAAAATAAAGGTTTTAAGTATTAAATCTTTTTTCATAATTCTTACTCTTAATTAAAATGGTATATCATCGTTATTGTTTGTTTTGAATTTTCGTATAAATTGTAACAGCTTCTTCAACGCTTTCTATTAAATATTTTTCAAGATTTATTCCGTTATAATCGGTTTCTTCTGAAAAGATATACGAAAATTGTCTTGATATATTTATAAGTATTTCCCCAGCCTTTCCAAGTATCCATATGAAGCTATAAGGGGGAATTGCTTGATTTAAATAATTTCCGTGAACATATTTGCAACAATATTTGTAAGCTATCAGAAAAGCATTATTATATTCTTCCTTTGTTTTATTGCTACAAGCAACTACTTCACTAAAAATATATTTATGATACTTATTTTCTAATTTATCTAACCACCCATAACTTAAATAATTCTGCTTATTACAATTTAAAGGTGCAATCCGTTCAAATTCTTCGGAATATTGTCCTGTCATTTCAAATATTTCACGGTATTCCATAAATTTGTAATATTCATTAGCAACAATTTCATTATCGTAAATTGCTAAATAGACAAATATCGTTTCTATTAAAGAGCGTAATAATGAAAAAGCGTTACCGCAATCGTCATATTCTGTAAGCAATAGTATAGAACGAATAGTTTTAAGCATCACGCATATTGTATTTATTTTAAAATTTGCATTAGGAACATTAGATTTGTGTTTTTTCTTTAAATTGTCATTTATGCGAGCAAGTAGAAAATTTACCACGCAGTGCATTGAAAAATTGATAGGTAAATGAGCAAGCAAAAAGTTTTTTTCTTCATAATTTTGTATAAGTAGCCTTAATTTGCATTGATTTATTGTGCGCTTTTTTAAGTCAGCAACATAGCTTGCCTCTATATATTGCTTGCTTTTTAATTCTTCATTAAGTGGTAACATTAAATACCAATTTATCATTGCAAGATTTGAACAAATATCAAAATCTATATCGTCAACGCCTAATGCCACAATAGGGTTAATACCTAAATTATAACATTGCGGCAAAATAGAATTAAAATCAGCAGACCTTTTAATTTCTTCTTTTATCCTAATTAAAAAATTTTGTTTAATAAAGTTTCCGAAAATTTTTCGTAAAGCATCATTTCGCTGATTATTCATTTCTTGAATATCACGCATCATTTGCTTAATTTCTTCAGGTGTAGGAATAATATTATTCATTTGCTTATCCATAATTGAGTTTTAATAATTATATCAAAAGAGTTAAGAAAAATCAACTAATGGCAGATAGGCGTAAGCTTGTCTTGACAAGCGCGCGGCCGCGCCGCCAAAGGCGCAAATCCCTTCTTCCGCGCCAAAACAGCCGACAGGTTTTATCCTGTCGGCTGTTTTTAATTATGTTTCACTATATATCAAAAATGGAAAACTGACTTGCGGAAGAGAGGAGAAAACTTTTCTGGTTGCCCTGAATTACCGTGTCCGACGGTTGCAACTCTCCTATTAAAAGGGGAGATTTAGGGTTATGCTTTTTATTGTTTTCCCTTACCCTTGCCATATCGTTATTGGCGTAGCAGTAACGGCACCCGTTGGGGCAGCTGTCGTACGCACCAACGTCGCGGCTCTCTATGCAATGGCAACCCTCGCGCAATCCCTTGTGTTTAACCTCTTTAAACTCGCAGCCGTTCGCCCTGCCCAGAATTTCAAGCGTGGCGCAACCCGACGCTCGAATTCCGTATTTTGAATAATCTCCGTTAGTTCCGCAGGTCTGAATAAGTATGCCGTCTTTGCCCGCAATTTTGCCCAGTCCCTCCGCCAGTCTTAATTTATCCGCTTCGGTAAGCTGAATGAGTTCGGACATATTCCTTTCGAGTTTTTTGTACGGTTCCACAAAACTGAAAATACAACGGTCTATATAGGGTGCAAGCCGCTTCGCCATATATTCAAACGTTTCAAAGTGTTTTTCGACCGTGTATTTTTCTGTAAGCAAAACGGGGTCGTAGCGCCAGGCTACTCTTTGCCTGCCGACTGTTGACGAAAGTTTTATAAGCGTTTCAATGCTCGTATCTATATCGGGAACGTTCGGCTCTACGTCCCTGCCGTACGCAGTGATAGTGTAATGGAAATAAGTGCGGTACTTGTCCGTAATCTCTTTAAGGCGCGGAAGTATCGGCGCGTAATTTTTCGAGCAGAACATTACCAGATCTATTTTATCCGGCGAAAGCTCGTAGCGCGTAACCTTGTTCGGAAACAGCGGATTACGCGTTAAAACGTACCCTTCGGCAAACCTGTTCAAAAGCCATTCAGAATAATACTGGACCGTATCGGTCCTTGCGCCTGTATTTAATATCATCGTTTTTCCCTTTGCATTTTAATTATACAACAGTCGGCCGCAATTTGCAAACGGAACGCGTACGCAGGTATTATTCTATCGCTTTCAGACTTTCGTTCATGTCCACCTTCACTATTTTTCTGCGCAGCGCCAGCGCCACAAGTCCTGTGAACGCCATAACTATAAGCGGCGTGATAATCCACCAGAACCAGGTTATCCCCGCCAAAGTTCCGTAGCCAATCGTACTGAACACAAGCAGGTTTAAAAGGCAGGACAGCGGATACCCGAACAGCACTCCTATAAACGAGTTTATAAATATCTCGCGGTAAATATATCCGGTAACTTCGGCGTTCTGATAGCCGAGGACCATAAGGGTTGCAATTTCGCGGTTTCTTTCGCTGATATTTATATTCGTAAGCGTGTAAATTACAACGACGTTCAAAAGCCCTGCAAAGACGATAATCAACGCGGCTATTCCCATAATCGCCTCCGAGCCGAAATCGTGCAGAAGGCACAAATCAAGAAGCGCCAACCCGACGAGGACGAGCGCGGTAGAAAACGCGACCGCCGCCACCGTCATTAAAAATCTGCTTTTAAACCGCAATACGTTTCTTACCGTAGATTTGTATTTAAACGAAAGCCTCTTCCATAAAAAAGGTATCTTTTCCAGAATAACTTTTTTACCGGCTTTGGGCGGCTTGGGTCGAAGCAATCCGGCAGGGCTTTCACCCGTCATTTTAAATCCAGCGATTGCGGTGGTAATCAGAGTTCCCGCGACTATTACCGTCAGGGTAATTACGAAGAAAACTATTGCGACCTGCATCGAGATGGGCGGCATACTGAAGCTGTATTCGAATATGTAATATATCAGCCGCGTTAAGCCTATCCCAACGAAATACGAACCGAAGCCGCCCAGACCGGTTGCCGCCAGCGCAAATAAAAGATACTTGCCGACTATACTTACCGGCGAATATCCCAGTGTTTTTAAACAGGCGGTCTGGGAACGCTCTTCGTCTAAAAGCCTGGTCATCGTCGAGAACACGACGAGCGCGGTTACAAGCAGAAAGGCTGTCATAATTACGTAGCCGATATCCGCAACCTTTCCGCCGTACGAGTACAGAGACTGAAAGGAATAATTGTCGTACAGCGTTAAAATTTTTACGCCGTCCGTCTGCGCCTGCATGAGCTTTGCGTTTACGAACGATTTGTAGTCGCTTGAAAAAGCCGAAAACATATTTCTGTTTTCAACGGCGATATACGCGGCGTTGTCCGGCAGAAGCTCCGCGCCAGTCACCGGATGCGCGATTAAGCTTTTGGGGATATACAGTATATCTTCAAGTACGTCCAGATTTTTCGTCGCGGCGGTCGTATCGGGCGTTCCGTCCAATTCCGCGTAATCGCTCGGTTCTCCGTCGAGCGAAAACGTGAGCGGACTTTGAACGACGGCTGCAACCTCTGCTTTCAGATCTAACATATCCAAAAAAAGCTGCGGCAGTACGCCCTGCAAAAACACGGCGAGGTCCACCTCTTCGCCTACGGAATATCCCTTTATAATATTATCCGGACGCTCCGAGTAAATTTTACGCGGGTCGCCGCCGTCCTGCTTTTCGCCCTGAATTATTGTCGGCGCGTTCACCGTCCAGTTTCCGAAATCGAGAAAGTAAAGCCTGACCGAACGTTTTTCACCGGTATGCGCGTCAAGCTGAAACCCGAAGTTGTATTCGCTTCCATCCCCGAAACACTCTTTTAAATTGTCTTCATCTTGCTGCGTAAAACCGCTTCCCGAAGTAGAACGCGCGA
This sequence comes from uncultured Clostridia bacterium, assembly GCA_964503655.1. Lineage (GTDB taxonomy): Bacteria > Bacillota > Clostridia > Christensenellales > Borkfalkiaceae > Coproplasma. The sequence goes on from CAZDAG010000001.1 coordinate 392,203, forward strand.
TAAAGTCGCTTACGTTCTGCCTCTTGTAATAGTCGGTAAGCGAAGAGTTTATTTTATCCTGCGCCGAACCTATTCCCGATATAAAGCCCACGGATATCAGCACCATAAATATCAGCGACAAAAACCGCATCAGGTGCTTTTTGAAGGTACGCGCAAGAGTTTTGAAGTAAGTTTTCATTACCACTCAATCTCCTCTACAGGCACGGGGCGTTCGTTTACTTCTATCCGCTCTATCTCGCCGCTCTTTATGTATATGACCTTATCCGCCATATCCTTTAACGCGGAGTTATGGGTCACTACGATTACCAGCCTTTTCTGCCGCCTTGATACGTCGTATAAAAGTTTTAAAATCTTTTTACCGGTATTGTAATCGAGCGCGCCCGTCGGCTCGTCGCATAAAAGCAATTTCGGGTTTTTGGCTATCGCGCGGGCAATGGATACTCTCTGCTGTTCGCCGCCCGAAAGCTGCGCCGGAAAGTTGTTCAGCCTTTCGCCGAGACCGACCTCGTTTAAAACCTCTACGGGGTTTAAATGGTCCTTGCAGATTTCCACGGCAATTTCAACGTTTTCCAGAGCGGTAAGATTGGGCATAAGATTGTAAAACTGAAACACAAAGCCCACGTCGTTGCGGCGGTATTCGGTAAGTCCCTTTTTATTGAGGGCGGTTATGATTTTTCCGTCAAGCGAAATTTCTCCGCCAGTGGCGTTATCCATTCCGCCCAGGAGGTTTAAAAGAGTGGTTTTACCCGCGCCAGAGCTTCCCAGAACTACCGCAAAGTCGCCGTCTTCGAGTTCGAAAGAAACGTTATTGAGCGCGTTTACATCGACCGTTCCCGTCTTATATTGCTTGCATACGTTTGAAAGTTTTAAATAGCTCATAATTTTTACCGTTAATAAGATGACAAGTATTTATTTTTATGATATGATAATTATACAACTACCGTTGCATTATTTTCAATTATTATCTTGTCGACACATTTACTATTGCGTTGCAAATACAACGGAAATGCAACGACAGTTGCAAAACGGAGAGATTATGGACAGACGAATTAAAAAGACGACCGCGGCAATTTTCGAAGCGTACGTACAGGCGAAAAAATCGCACCCCGGCGTCGAACCGTCGGTTAAAGAAATATGCGGCATCGCCGACATTAACAAGACGACCTTTTACCGCTACTTTTCGGACGTGGAAAAGCTGTCTTACTCTATAATCAACGCCACGGTCAACAAGCTGCTTATAGATGGCATTAATACCGAATATCTTTTGACCGAGCCGAAAACTTATTTTAATTACGTTCTTTCCAACCTGAAAAACTACGAAGCGGAAATATCGGTTTTTCTTGCCGACAATCCGCAAACGTTTATATTCGAGGCCGAGCGTATTCTGAAAAACAAGTTAAAGGAAACGGCGGCGGACAAATACGACGAAGTTTTGTGTACCTTCATTGCAGGCGGCGCGGCGCACTACTTCCTTTCGGCGAACTATAACGACGAAAACGAGTTGAATAAATTCTGCCGTATTATTAAAGCCGCGACCTCGGCTGTTTAAGCAGTCGCTTTTTAAAGGGGTTGATTTTTCGGACCGTGTCCGTTAAATTTCCAATAACTATTATATTCGGGGGACTTTGTGAAAGGTAATAAAGGAAAACCGGCGTGGACGAAGCGCAGACACGCGAGAGTATTCGCTTTGCTGCGTCCCGTAATGCGGAGCTTTTTTAAAATGCGTTACCGCTATACCGCGTATCAAAGCGGACTTGAAAAGGGTCCTTATCTCTTAATTTCAAACCATCAGACGACGATGGATCCCTTTTTACTGTCCCTCTCTTTTAAATTTCCGATATACTTTATCGCTTCCGACGATTTGTTTAATCTGAAAGTCTCGCCGCTGATAAGGTATCTCGTGGCGCCCATTCCCAAAAGCAAATCTATGAACGATATAGCCGCAATGAAAAGCGTGTTCCGCGTAATAAAAGAGGGCGGCGCAGTTGGGATATTCCCCGAGGGCAACCGCACCATTTCGGGGGGACAGTGGGAAATGACCGACGCCATTGCAAAGCTTGCAAAACAACTGAAAGTGCCGCTTGTCATATACAATATTCACGGCGGCTACGGCACCGACCCCAGATGGGGACATTCGATAAGAAGAGGCCGCTCGAAGGGCTGCGTGAAAAAAATTCTTTCCGCGCAGGAATTGAAAGATATGACCGTCGAACAGATTTTCGAAGAAATAAAAGAAGGTCTTGCGGTCGACGATACTATTTCGGGTATACCCTTCCGCAGCCGCAAAAGGGCGGAATATATCGAGCGCGCTCTGTATATCTGTCCGGTATGCGGAAACCTTTCGGGAATAGTTTCGGATAAATACAAATTCAGATGCAGATATTGTACTACATCTTCGACCTACACCGAAAAACTTACACTCTCACCCTCCGTTGCAGATTTCGACCGCATATACGAATGGTACGAATGGGAACGGGGCGAGATAGTAAAAAAAGTTTTAAACGGCGAAACGGTCGGCGACGACGGCATCATTTTCCGCGAGAGCATAAAGTTTAAGAGAAAGAAAAAACTTGCCGGCAACAGCGTTGCGATTGACATGGACAAGCTTGTTATTTCAGGTAAAAAGGGCGAAACGGCGTATCCGTTAGACGAAATTACCGCAATGACAATGGTCGGCAAAAAAAAGTTCAATTTTTACCACGACGGTAAAATATTGCAGGTTAAGGGAAATAAGCGTTTTTGCGCTATTAAATACGTTCACGTTTTCGACGGGCTTCGGCAGGTTGAAAGCGGGAACGGCAAGGAGGTTTTATGAGTTACTCAAATTTAAACGTCTGGGGATTTCTGCTTATTATAGCGACGCTGCTTATCAGTCTGCTGATAGGTAATATTCTGCGGCACTTTATCCCCGGATTGAAAAAGACCCTCATACCCGTTTCGGTTATGGGCGGCGGAATTCTCTTGATTATTTCTACCATTACCTACTACTGCGCGGGAGATTACTTTTTCAATCTTCCCGCCCTCGGCGGAAGCGGCGAGATAGCCGAAAACGGCGAAATTACCAGATTCAGCGGTATGCAGATACTCGAAATGATTACATACCACTGTCTGGGCATAGGCTTCGTCGCTTCGGGTATGCGCACCTCTAAAAAGAAGTTTAACAAGACGCGCGCCGGCGAAATATTCAATTCAGGACTGACGACTGTAAACGGCTATCTCGTTCAGGCGTTCTTCGGTTTAGCCGTAACCCTTGTCGCCGCATATCTTTGCCACGCCAAGGGACTTATCTCGGCTTCGGGTATTCTGCTTGCGTTCGGCTTCGGTCAGGGAACGGGTCAGGCGATGAACTTCGGTCACACCTTTGAAGATTACGGATTAGAAGGCGGCAGCAACTTCGGTTTGACAATAGCCGCGCTCGGCTTCCTCGTCGCGTGCATCGTCGGCGTTATCTACATAAACGTAATGCGCCGCAAGGGGCAGATTAAAATAGTCGAAAAGGAAAACGGAAACAACCTTTCCGACTACGAGGACGAAAACGAAATTTCGGTCGTGTCCTCTATGGATAAATTCACCGTGCAGGTTGCAATAGTGCTTGCCGTTTACGCCGCATCGTTCGGAATTATGTTCGGACTGTCCAAACTTCTCCCCTCGCTCGCGACCACGCTGTTCGGCTTTAACTTCCTTATCGGCGTGCTTCTGACAATTCCGGTAAAAGCCGTTTTAAACAAGCTTTACGATAAAAAGATTATCAAAAAACAGATAGTAAACAATTTCATGATGGACAGAATCGGCGGATTTGCATTCGATTTGATGATAGTCGCAGGCGTCGCCGCCATTCAGATACCTCTGCTTGCCTCGCACTGGGGAGTGCTTTTAATACTGGCGGTCGTAGGCGGCGCGGTTACCGTCTTCTACGTCAACTTCGTCTGCAAGCGTCTGTTCGGCTCCTACCGCCACCAGCAGTTCCTCGCGTTCTTCGGAATGCTTACGGGTACGGCGAGTACGGGTATGATTCTGCTTCGCGAAATCGACGGCAGTTACAGCACGCCGGCAAGCGAAAACCTCGTATACCAGAACGTTCCGGCAATGATTTTCGGATTTCCGCTGATGTTCCTGGCCAATTTTGCGCCAAAAAGCGATTTGAACGCGCTGATAACATGTATTATAGTCGGAGTGGCGTTTGTCGCCTTGAATATCGTATTGTTCCGAAGTAAAATTTTCAAAAGGAAAAAAGCCGCAGTACAAACCGGCGGCAGCGGCGGAAGTCAGGAGTCCGGCGATACGCCGGAAAGCGAACAAACGGAGACAGTTGATGCCGAAACGGCTGCGCCGCCCGAAAACGACCAAACGCCTCCGGACGGACAATAATTATCAAGTAAATAAAAAACGGCTGACCGATACGGTCAGCCGTTTTTTTATCAAGCTTTAATGAAGTTTGTTATACTCTTCGTCGGAGACAGGTTCGCACCATTCGGTGGAGCCGCCCTTCGAGGGTACCTCTACCGCCAGATGCGCAAACACGCTGTCCCTTGCAGCGCCGTGCCAGTGTTTGACGTTTGCCGGAATATTGACGACGTCACCGGCGGCGAGCTTTCTGGGCGGTTTGCCCTCCTCGCAGTACCAGCCGCGCCCTGCGGTGACCAGTAATATCTGACCTCCGCCCTTTTTCGCGCGGTGAATATGCCAGTTGTTGCGGCAGCCTGCTTCAAAGGTTACGTTGGCGATACTTACCTGCTCGCATGAAAGCATTTTGAGATAGCTTTGCCCCGTGAAATATTGCGCGTACGCGTCGTTCTTATCACCCAGCGGAAAAACGCTGAAATTGCTATCCATATACCCTCCTTAATTGTAAACCGCGAATGAGTCGAAGCAAGCCTCGCCCGTGCAGGTTATTTTAACCGTATGGGTACCGTTTGAAAGCTGTTCGGATATATAGCCGATTCCGAAGCCGCCGCTGATTTCCTTTACATCAAGCGAAGCTACTTTAACTCCGTCAATCTCAACTTCGTAATTCTTGCCGAAAGCCGCGGTATTCAGAATTGCAAGATATCTGCCTTCAAAGGTGAAGGTGATTGTATCGCCGGTGTTGCCGAGGTACGCGTGACCGAATACCGAATTAGCCGAAACAGCTTTGAAGCCTTCCGAATAAGTCGCTTTGTCGGGGCTGATATGGTTTGCGCCGTTGCCGGTAAGTTTGAACTCTTCGGTAAACCTTATTCCGCTTAAAATGAAGTGACCGTTGTTGCTGTGCGTAGTCTTTATCGTAAGCCTTACGTAACGGAAATTATAGGTGCCGTTCAGATCTACCGCCGCGCTGTACGCCGCGCCCGTTTTATTGGTGTACGTTCCGGCATCAACGTAAGTCACGCCGTCGTCGCTTACTTCAACGGTAAACTCTTTGGGAAGTCCCTGCTGCGCGGTATCCGCCGCGTTGGGCGTTCTGCCGTAGAAGGTAACGCAGTTCGCGGAAATTTCCTTGCCCATATCCAGTTCGAGAATCATAGCGCCTGCCGACGAGCCGTTGTTTCTGCCCGAATGGAAGAAAGTATCCTGTCCCTTTATCAGCAGGTTATCGATTTTAGTGCTATCGTCCCACGGCGTTTTGTTGCAGTTTACTATTTTTACGCCCTCGTCCCATGTTGAATTGTCCGCGAGAACACCCGAGTAGTTGTAGTTATAAGTCCTCTCGTAGAAGTAATCGCTCGTAAAGCCGCCGTTCAAAAACTCGAAGCTCTGTCTGTACGCGTTTACGTACGTTCCGTTTGCAGGAGGTATCGGGTCAACGTTGTTCGCTTCTTCCGGCGTAACTTCCCTGCCATTGCCGTCGTAGTAATGCGTCGTGCCGTCCTCGTCCGTAGTCGTGGTATACTGAGGCACCGTCCACTGGGTCATACCCACGCCTATATAACTTGCCTTGCCTGAAACGCCCTTATAAGACGACTGGACGATAAGCACTTCCTTTATATAAATCCAGCTGCCGCCGTCAAGCTCTATATCGAAATAAGTTTTGTCGTCGCCGGGACGGAAATTCGCGCTGTCGGAGGTGTCCGCTATGTACGCGCCCGGCTTGTAATTTTTGCCGCCGTCCGTCGAGTAGTACAGCGCGCAGTTATATCTTCCGCGGAGGTATATGCGGTACTTGCCCCCGTCCTGAACGTACAGCTTGCCGTCGATAACTTCTATCGTGTTGTCGTGAACAAAGAACGACTCGGGAGCGTTCGGATATTTATTGCGGTTTTCCGTAGTATCCGGATAGAACCATATATCGGTGTTGCAGTTCTGCGTGGGGTTTCTGTGGTCCGCCTTTTCAACCGACGCCGAACCTGCAAAATTATGCTCGTAAGCATCGCGCGCGTCGGCATACATATTGTCTGCGGAGTAAGTGTAAGTCGTCCTTTCGAGAGTCAGCTTTTTGGCGTCGTGCGACTGCTGGAATTCGAGTACCAGATCAACGTCGTTCAGCGGTTTGCCGTTATACTCTTTTTCACCGTCTTCGGTCGTGATTTCAAGCGTTACGTAAATTTTACCCGAAAGTAATTCGGTATCGGGCGTAAACTTGTAAATGCCGCCTCCGACCTCTTCAAACGTTCCGTTTGCGTTGTCTGCGTTAAAGCCCTTTACCGTGTATTTAAAGCCGTTGCCTATAACCACGCTTCCGCTCTCATACTGACCCGCCGAATTTACCGTATAGGGGCGGAGGTCAACCGTGAACTGCTCGCCGTAAGGTATAACGTAGGGCTGCATGGTCTCGATATATCTCTTTTCGCTGTCGTACATATAGCTTCTGCCCGTCTGGTAAACTGATGATACCGGAACGAAAGTCGGATAATCTGTTTTTTCGGGAACGATTATGTCGCCGGTATACGCGCCTATCTGCGAGGCGTAGTAAGTGAAATCCTGATGGGTGTTTGCCGCCCACTTATCGAAGTAAGCTTTGCCGCTCGCGCCGCGCGATTTTATGAACGCGTCCTGTCCGAAATTGTGCAGCAGGGTCGCGTAAACTGCGAGTCCGTTGGTAGAGCCTATCTGACCGTTATTTACTCTGTTCAAAGCCCAGGTTGCGCTCGTGTAAGTATTCCAGCCCGAAAGTCCAGCCGCGCCGTAAGAGCTTATCTGCCTTGCGGACGAAATTTTGGTAAACAGGCTGTACGAAACGAGGTTCAGCGCGTTGTTGGTAACTTCGCCAGTATAACCCACGCCGAAGTTCTGGAAATTGTGGTGGTATTCGTGGAAGTTACCCCAGCTGCCCGAGTTTACTATCCCGTTGTAATTCAACGAGTCTTTCATCCAGCCCAACGGACAGTTGACCGAGCTTCTGCCGGGGAATGCAACCGCCGCGCCCGCCGCCACGAAGGGGTCGTAAATGAATACGATACCCTGCTTTGAGCCGTTGGTCGTCGTCACGCTCGCAACTTTATCCCAGAGAACAGCCGCATCGTAAAGCTGCCCGTACGAAAAGCTCTTCGCGTATGTCTTGGGACCCGAGTGAAGCACACCGTAATTCCATACTTCCAGATCGAAATAGGGCGCGGAGGATTTTGACGTTTCCTCAAACTCTTCCTGCGAGGTGTAGCCCAGTATAAAGTGCTTATACGCAACACCTCCGGATATCGTCGCCGTGAAGGTAGCACTTTCGTTGCGGATATAGAGAGGTCCGCCCAGGAACGAGCCGACGTACGCCGTCCAGACGCCGTTTTCAGAGTCGTAAACGGCTGTATTTTTGTTTACTTCAAGCGTTGTCAGAACGTGCGGCATACGCTGCATCTGGTTTTTGCCTACCCAGATGTTGTTTGCCTGACCGTTATACAGCGCCTGACCTATATGTACGGTTATACCGCCCGTAGCGTTCATATCTGCGGCGCTCAACTGAATTTTGATAATTTCGCCCGCGGGCGCGTAAACGCCTGTAACGCCGTAGCTCGAATAGCCTCTGGGGCGCATAGTAACTCTCTTTATAATTCCGGGTTCGTCGTCCGAAACGTCGCCCAGATAAAGACCTACCGAAGCCGTGTGCTTGTAAAGTCTTCTCTGTTTGCCGCTCTTGTCGAGAGCCTGAACGGGTTCCGCGCGCGTGCCTCTGTAAAGTAAGCCGTCTTTATCAATCCATGTGTATTTATCGGGGGTTTCCTCGCCACCGCGGTTTGCGCCTGCCGTTCCCCAGGCTACAAGATAGGCGGACTCGGTGACAAGCGCGCTTCTTGCGTCCGTTTTACTCTTATCCGAACCGATAACGGTGTTCAGCGTGTAGCCGTATTTGGGGTATATGCCCAAGCCCTCGTCGCGGGTGGTTTGGGGGATATTTCTTTTAACTGTGCCTATAACTTCGCCGTAATATCCTACGGCAGTGTTCGTTACGTACTTTTTGTCGTATTCGTAGTAGTTTTTATCCGCTTCGTTAAAGTAGCTCTCTTCGCCTACGCTTATATCTTCATACCTGGCGGTGGGTTTTACGCTCGTACTTTCGTTGTACTGACCGCTGGTCGGCTTTGAAATTATAACGTTGCTCAAATAGCCGTTGTTCACTCTGCTGTTGCAGGACCGGACGCTGGGTACTAAACCGAGGAAAATGCTTAATAATAAGCAAATCGTAATCAGAACCGCCGCCGCGCTTATGACGATTATTTTTATCTGCTTTTGGGAAAGCGCAACCGCGCCGCCCTTCTTCGAAGTCTTCGCAGTCTTCGACTGTCCCGTAGAGGTTGTCTTTGCGACCGGTTTTGCCGTTTGACTTGTCGCCGCCGCAACCTTCGGTTGTTCCGAAGCCTTCGGCTTTTCCGCAGTCTTCGACTGTCCCGTAGAGGTTGTCTTTGCAACGGGTTTTGCTGCCGGTTTCGTTGACGCGGGTTTTACTACTACCGAGCCGCCGCCGTTCGTTGCCGGTTTTACAACCGCAGCAGTCTTCGACTGTTTCGTAGGGGTTGCCTTTACAACGGGCTTTGTTGCTGCAGTCGGTTTCGTTGCCGCCGTCTTCGGCTGTGTTGTTGCCGTAGCAGTCTTTGACTGTCCCGTAGCGGCTGTCTTTGCAACCGTCTTTGAGGTCGGCGTAGTTTTTGCCGCAGCAGTCTTCGACTGTCCCGAAGCCTTCGGCTGTCCCGTAGCGGTTGTCTTTGCAACCGTCTTTGAGGTCGGCGTAGTTTTTGCCGTAGTGGGTTTTGTTGTAGCTGGTTTTTTGTCTGCCATTATTGCTCCTGTTATCCCGAATTTTTAATACCGGTAAATTATACTGCAAATAATATATTCTGTCAATTTTTAAAGCCGTCCGCAAAGATTGTGCGCCGCCGCGTTAAAAACGCGGCGGCGCAAGTTATTTTTTAACAATTTAATTAAATCTTTTATCAAAATAGCCCACGAATTTTACTCTGTCGTTGAGTTCGTCGTCGGGGTACAGGTATTTATACGCTTCAAGGAAATAGTCGTCGGTCATGCTCGCGATAAAGTCGGTTACTACGTCGTTTAAAATCAAGTCCGTCTTTTTGCCGCCGTACATCTCTTTATAATTTTTGCCAACTATGCCGTCGTTGAGATAGTTTTTGTAGATGAGCGAGTTTTTGTCATCCTTGTCAAGCTCGTTTAAAAACCTTTCGTACAGCCTTTCGAACATGGGTCTTACGCCGTCCTCGTACTGCGCGGTCGCCTGCTCGCTCTGATATATCTTTTCGTAGTTTTCGTCCTTCGTCTTTTTCAAAGCTTCGTAAACGTCGGGGCTTATCGAAAGATAGGGCTTGCCCATACTGTTCGCCACAACGTCCTCAACCACGTTTTTGATAATATCCCTGTTGCTGCTGCCTATGCCGTAGTCGTTTAAATCGAGCCGTATTTTAAGTCTGTACAGCGCGTCCTGTCTGTCCTTGCCGAGATACGCGACCATATCGCTCAACCGCACCACGCACCCCTCCATCGTGGAAGGATGAAGTCTGCCAATCGCGGACTGGTCTGTATAGCACTCCTCCACCGTCTTTTCAAACTCTTCAAAGCTCTGCGGTTTTGCCGGATAATACGCGCCGTTGACCTTTTCGCCGCAGTGGCACAAAATTCCGTCAAGCGTCTGCACTGTGAGTTTGCTGTTGGAAATTTTCTGTAACACGCGCACGCCGTGTACATTGTGGTTGAAGTACCTGCCCGTGTGCCTGTTGTAAAGCTCGTTCAAATACCACTCGCCCCTGTGACCGAAGGGCGTATGCCCTATGTCGTGACCTATGGCGATAGCTTCAATCAGATCGAGGTTGAGCCGCAAAGCCCTGCCTATCGTGCGCGCTATGCGCGAAACGAGCTGTATATGCGACGAACGCCGCGTTATATCGTCGTTTTTGTAGAACGAAAAGACCTGCGTCTTATCGCTGCCGCGGTTAAAGAAAGGGCAGTGTATAATCTTGTCGGCGTCTATCAGAAAGGGCGGACGTGTTACGTCGTCGTAGCCCTCTTTCCGCACCGCCTGCGCGCTTTTACAGGCGAAAGGCGAATACTGCTCTTCCGTCGTACGGGTGATTTTATTCAGTTCCTCAATCTGCGCAGGGGTGAAATTTTTCATAATTATTTAGTGCCGAAAAGTCTGTCGCCGGCATCGCCGAGGCCGGGGAGAATATATCCGTTTTCGTTGAGCTGTCTGTCCAAAGTGGAAACGTATACGGGAACGTCGGGGTGTTTTTCCGCAACCGTTTCAATGCCTTTGGGCGCTGCGATTATCGCCATAAACTTTATTTTTTTGCAACCCCTCTTCTTCAACGCGTCCAGCGCGTCCGAAGCCGAGCCGCCCGTCGCGAGCATAGGGTCGATTAAAAACACCGTCTTTTTCTCGATGCCTTCGGGAAGCTTGCAGTAGTATTCCTGCGGCTGCAAAGTTTCCTCGTCGCGGTACATTCCTATGTGTCCGACCTTCGCCGTGGGAAATACCTTGTGAACGCCGTTCACCATACCAAGCCCCGCGCGGAGAATAGGCACTATCGCGACGGAGTCTTCCGCGACTCTGTACTGCGTGGTCTTTTCAAGCGGCGTTTCCACTTCCACGGGAACGAGTTCCACGTCGCGCATACTCTCGTAGGTCATAATTGTGGTAATCTCTTCGATAAGCTCGCGGAATTCTTTCATGCCCGTGTTCTTATCGCGGAGAATTGAAATTTTATGCTTTATTAAAGGGTGGTCGAAAATAAATACGTTTTTATACTTTTTCATTGCCGTTCTCCTCATTTGCAGTCTCTGAAACCGTTTCGGTTTTCTGTACTTCATCGATGGTAATCTGTTCGTCGCCGCCGTCCTTCTTGCGCTTGATATTAACAAGCAGGTTGACAAGAATTCCGAGTATCAGCGAGCATGCTACCGCGGTAATGGTAACCTCGCCGAAGGTCAGCACCAGTCCGCCCACGCCGGCGATTAAAATTACCGATACGACGAACAGATTTCTGTTGTCGCCGAGGTCGACTTTCTGAACCATTTTAAGTCCCGAAACCGCGATAAAGCCGTACAGCGCGATGCACACGCCGCCCATTACACAGGAGGGAATTGTCGCAAGGAAAGTTATGAAGGGCGCGAAGAACGAAACCACTATCGCAAGCCCTGCTGTAACCAGAATAGTTATAACCGAAGCGTTGCCCGAAATTGCCACGCAGCCGACCGACTCGCCGTAGGTCGTGTTGGGACAGCCGCCGAACAACGCGCCCGCCATAGAACCTACGCCGTCGCCCAGAAGGGTTCTCGTAAGTCCGGGGTCTTTTAAAAGGTCGGTTTCAATTATAGACGAAATGTTTTTGTGGTCCGCGATATGTTCAGCGAACACTACGAACGCGACGGGGATATACGCGACCGCAATCGTACCGATGTAGCTTCCGATATTCGCAATATTACCGGTGCCGTAGTCGCTTGAAATAAGCTGTACGAACGCGTACTGTTCCCAGAACTTCCAGTTCATATGTTTGAAGAGTTCGAAGTTAACGACTTTGAGCGCGTCGCACTTTGCGGCGTAGCCGATGCCGGTGAAAGCCGCCGCAACCGCGTAGCCTGCGACGATACCGATAATGAAGGGAATCATCTTCATCATCTTCTTGCCGTAGACCGAGCAGACTATGGTAACCGCAAGGGTTACGAGTCCGCACACGAGAGCCACGTAGGGCGAGCATACCATTTTGTAAGCGGTATCCTCAAACAGATAGGGAGCGCCGCTTTCGTCAAACTTGACAATCCAGTTTGAAACGGCTTCGGTTACGTTGCCCGTGGTCAGATCGCCTATCGCGTTGCCTGCGAGCGAAAGTCCTATAATTGCAACTACCGGTCCTATTACCACCGCCGGCATAATTTTGTCTATCCATTTAACGCCTGCAAACTTGACTATTACGGCAATAAGCACGTAGATAAGTCCGGCGAACACCGCGCCGATAATAAGTCCCAGATAGCCGACCGCCATCGAAACGCCGCCCGCGAAAGCCGAGAACATACTTCCCAGGAACGCGAACGAGCTGCCCAGAAAGACAGGGCTTTTAAATTTTGTAAACAGCAGGTAAACTATCGTACCCACGCCCGCGCCGAACAGCGCCGACGAAGTGTACATTGTGTAACCCGTAGTGTTCTGCACGACCATAGGCACCGCGATAGTTGCCGCAAGAATTGCCAGCAGCTGTTGCAGCGCGAACAGAATAAGTCTGCCCGTCTTGGGTCTGTCTTTTACGCCGTAAATCATCTTCATCGTAAATTTCCTCTTTCGTTTTTTTTGCGGATAACCGCCTTTTTCACTATAACACAATTCAATTAATTTTGCAATAGATAGGCGGCAATTAATTTGCCGCGCTTTTTTTGGCGAACCGTTATAAATCAGAACATTTCGCCTAATCACACGAATATCATAATTTTATGGAAATTATAAATTATAACAGACAGGCAGCCGCGGCGTACGCGAGAAAGTGGGCGTTCGGACGCAACCCCGAATATTACAACTTTCAGAACATAGGCGGCGACTGCACCAACTTCGCCTCGCAGTGCATTTACGCCGGCGCGGGGATAATGAACTTTACGCCGACTTTCGGCTGGTACTACCGCTCGGTAAACGACAGAACGCCGTCCTGGACGGGGGTCGAATATCTGTATAACTTTTTGGTCAATAACGAGGGTTTGGGTCCCTTCGCAGAGGAAGTACCGCTTGAAAAACTGGAAGTCGGGGATATAGTACAGCTCGGGCTTGCGACGGGCGACTTTTACCACTCGCCCGTGGTCGTAAGCAATACAAACGGTCGGATAACGGTAGCCGCGCACACCTACGACGCGTATAACAAGCCCCTCTCATCCTATTCTTTCGCGCAGGCGCGCGGAATACATATTTTGGGTGTTAGAAAACCATAAACGTTCCGTTTAATCGACTATCTTTATTGCGTTACCGTAATACAACCAACCGCAAATCAAACTTAAAAAAGGCGTTCACGCTGAACTGCGCGAACGCCTTTATTTTACTATTGCTGATTACAATTTCTTTTTATATACTAATATGCCTAACGTTACGCCGCCGCCTGCAATAACAAACGGAATAAGCAACCAGCTTATCCAAACGTACGATTTATCATCTTCCGCCGGCGCAGACGGTGTTTCGGGCGTATCGGGCGTAAGTTTGGGTAAAGTTACGCTCGATTTATCGGTAATTTCCGTTTCGCCTGCCGCGTCCGAAAAATACTTGTCGCATTTATCGCAAGACCAATACTCCGTATTGCCTTCCTTTTCCTCGGTTGCGGCAGTTGCCTCGTGGTGCGTAAGCGTGTGTCCGAGAGCTTCACCGTATTCAAACGTTTCAGTGCCGTGCACGCCGCATTCGCAGGATTTATAGTAAACAGCTTTTGCATTGCACGTTGCGGCAGATTTGAGATAGATATCGTTTACAACCTCTTGATTGTAATTGTGCGAATAGGCGTACGCAAATTTCCCGCAACCGTTTTGACACTCGTACCAATGTGAAGTTTCGTCGGAAGTCAACTCTTCGGCAAAATCGTGCGTGCCGATTGTTACCGCGCCTTCCGTCTTGTCGCTGACGTAAACACAATTTTCGGGATTATCGGGTATAAAATATTTCGAAGGCTTGTCGCTGCCGTTATATTTAAAGCCCGTTGCAAACTCAACCGATTCATTAATTAATTCCTTAATTTCATCATCATCATCTTCATCATAATTAACAACACCAACGGTTATACCGATTTGTGCGCCCTCGTTAAAAGTACCCGTAACGTTTATTCTGTCGGCTTCGTACAAAAATACGTTATTATCTGCGTTATTCTTATCTTTATTATCTGTTATATTAGGCGCACCGGATAATTTCAATGTACCATCAGAAGCATAAACGCCACCGCCCAAGTCTGCCGTATTGCCACTTATCGTGCTGCCTGTCATTTCAAATGTGCCGAAATAAAGGAACACGCCACCGCCACCGCTCGCAGTATTTTCACTTATCACGCCACCTGACATTTTGAACGTACCACCAACGTGCACTGCGCCGCCTTTGCCACCAGCCGTGTTGCCACTTATCGTGCCGCCTGTCATTATAAACGCACCGCCTGCAACGTAAATACCACCGCCATTTAACTCCGTGTTACCGCCCATAATAATACCCGTTCCCTGACAGTCGCATAAAGTAAACATTGCGCCGTTGCTTACGTATATAACCGTGTCTGTTCCGTCGCCCGTAACGGTATGCCCGTTAAGACAGAGAGTTACCGTACCTCTGACGCTTATATTACCGTCAATATTATTCGTGAGAACATATGCGCCCGCTGTAAGTTCTCCATCTTCAATATCTGCATAACTGTTTATTTCCGTCATTGTCGAATGGTCGTGCGTTTCTTCCGTGTCAGCGTGTGCCGTAGTTTTGGGCGTGAACATAAACACACACGCCAAAAGCAATACCGCAATTACCGCAGAAAAAAGTAGTATAAAACTCTTTCTGATTTTCATTTGCATAATAGGTTTTCTCCCAATTAGAACATATATCTGCTTCATTCTATCATAATATTCCGCTTTTGTAAAGCCGCCCGAGCCGAAAGGCTCGGGCGGCTATTAAAATTCAAGTTTGATTAGTGACAAGCAAATCTTCTGCCTCCGCAATTAAGATACGAGGTCAAGCGGAACGTTTATTATTTGGGCTGCTTGCCGATATATGCGAGAATACCGCCGTCAACGTAGAGAATGTGACCGTTCACCGCGTTAGAAGCGTCGGAAGCAAGGAACACCGCGGGGCCTGCAAGCTCTTCCGCTTCAAGCCATCTGCCTGCGGGGGTCTTTGCGATAATAAAGCTGTCGAAAGGATGACGGCTTCCGTCGGGCTGTTTCTCTCTCAAAGGCGCGGTCTGCGGAGTTGCGATATATCCCGGTCCTATACCGTTGCACTGAATGTTATACTCGCCGTACTCCGAGCAGATATTTCTGGTAAGCATTTTAAGTCCGCCCTTCGCCGCAGCGTAAGCCGAAACGGTTTCGCGTCCCAACTCGGACATCATGGAACAGATATTGATAATTTTGCCGTGTCCCTTTTTAATCATCGAAGGTATAACCGCCTTCGAAACGATGAAGGGTCCGTTCAGGTCGATATCGATAACCTGTCTGAACTGCGCGGCGGTCATCTCGGTCATGGGAATACGCTTGATAATGCCCGCGTTGTTTACGAGAATATCGATAACGCCCACTTCCTTTTCAATCTTTTTAACCATAGCGTTTACGCCGTCCTCGTCGGTGACGTCGCAGACGTAGCCGTGCGCCTTTATGCCGGCTTCCTTATACGCGGCAAGACCCTTGTCCACAAGCTCCTGATTGATATCGTTGAAAACGATAGTCGCGCCCGCTTTTGCAAAGCCGCTAGCAATGGCAAAGCCGATGCCGTAAGACGCGCCCGTAACGAGGGCAACTTTTCCGTCGAGTCTGAAATCTTTCATTTCCATAAAAATAAATCTCCAAAATTTTTATTGTGTTTATATTGTACCACCTTTTTTTGAGTTTGTACAGTACCATTGTAAAATTTTGCCAAAATCTTCAAAAAATAAAAGGCTTTGTGAAAAGCCTTTTAAAACGGGTTAAAAATTCCAGATTATTGCCTGTACAACTATATGCGCGTCTTTGTAAACGACGTTCAGATCAATCGTTTTGCCGTTGACTTTATATCTGGGTATAAACATAACGGTCCGCGTATCCTCATGCGTGATATAAAGCATCGGGTCGGTATATTCCTTATCTGCAAACTCGCCGTTTTCGGCCGAGCCTTTTATATATTCGTCAAATATATTTTTAATGTAGGTATCGTACGCCGATTTGGTTGCGTTTTCAACCGCAAACTGCATTTCGCCGTAATCAAGCTCTTCATCCTTGTATTGAAGTTCTACCTTCTTCGCAAGAATATCGCCCTGCGGCGCGGCAAGTCCGTCCAAGCCCAAAATCGCAAGTTCTTCCGCGGTGTACCAGGTTTTGTCGTTGCTGTCAATATCCCAGTACTCGTGCGACATATGCTCTATATTCGCTTTTTCTACTGCCAGCAGAAGCTGGTTTTTCCTGAAAGAGGCGTCAATCTCTTCAACGTCGGCTTTAAAGTAGGTAACAAGACATGTATACTGGTCGGCTGAAATCTTATAGGTCGCAGTGAACTTGCAATAAGACAAATTCTCCATCTTTAATTCTCAAGCTCCGCCTCTTCGTCAAACAGCGTTTTGTTTGCGGGGATTTTCGTATAGCACTCCAAAGCAAGCGCGTTGTAATTTTCCTCGGTTGCGCCGTTCCAAACGATGCTGATACTTGTACCGTTTTTGCCGGACGAGCTTTTCACGCTGTCAAGTTCCAACTCGGGCAGGGTGAGCGTTTCTGCGGTGATACCCGCGTTCGACCACTTTACGTCCTTAATATCGGGAGCTTTGTCGCACGCAAACAAAAAGCAGGTTGCCGCCGATAAAACGCAAGTAAGACCTAAAATTCCTTTTTTCATAACAACCGCCTGTTTAAAAAATTTTTAAGCTTATTTTATTTACTTTACCGCCGGTTGTCAAGCGGTTGCCGCGCTTTTGCGGAGTTAATCGTTTTGCTTTTTATGCCTTTTGCAGTAAACGCCGTCGGCTATCGCGCCGATTATTCCGCACGCAGCAGCGCCGGCAACGATTATCACCCAGCACGGGTGCCACAAAGATGCGAGCGCGCCGCAGAACAGATAGGATATTATGCAGGAAAGCATAATAATGCCGCACACACTGCCCGTATAAGGGTTTTTGCCCTTCGCTTTAATGCGTTCGCGCTTTTCACGGTCGCATAAGTTGAATATACTGCCTATTATTCCGCAGCTCAACGCGCAGGTGGAAAGTATCAGCCAGTACGGCGACCATATATCCGTAACCGCGCCCAGAATGACGTACGCGCAAATTCCGCACAGCATCACCGCCGCGCACACCGCGCCGCAGATTTTATCAAGCGCCGTTTCGGTATCGTCCTTACCACGCGTAAACAAATGGTCTTTTATTCCGTCGATTTTTTCTTCTTCCTGCCGCGGTTCTTCGCTCTGCAAACGCCTGCCTGATAACAGCTCGTCAACGGTAACGCCGAAAATCTGGGCGATAGGCAATAGCAGCGCCGTTTCGGGCATAGCCTCGCCCGTCTCCCATTTCGAAACCGCTTTGTTGGTAACTCCCAGCTTTTCCGCAAGATCCGCCTGCGTCATTCCCTTTTCCTTGCGCAGTTTGTAAAGAAATTCGCCAAACTCGTTCATTAGCCCTTTCTCCTTTTAATTCAGCTTACCGCTATAATACAATCCGGGGCGGTATTTAGCAATAGAATTAAGTCGAACCACGGTAGAATTTTTATTCTGCCGTATTTTCTTCCTGTTCCTCTCGTTGTTCTTTCTCTTTCTTTTTGCGCGAACGTTTCTGCTCTTTGGCGTAAGCGAGAATTTCTTCCGCGTCGGATTTTTTTAAGCAGTTTACCTGTTCAACACCGTCCCAGAGCGTTAAAACAGCGGAGTATACTTTGCCGATCTGATTACGAAATTATCGAAGTCGTCAAAGAAATTTGCTATCTTGCTGACGCTGCGCCCTTTCCCGTCGGGCGAGGAGGAAACGCTTTTAAGTTCGGTCCAGGAATACAGCGACCAGTACGGCGAGAGGAAACGCCGCTTGCCGGTAAAATCGGGCGCGCCTCTCCACCACACAGAGCTACAGTGTATTAGCCATATACCCTCGTCGGTGACGAAAACGTGTTTGGTAAATTTCCAGTACCACAGACCCTTTATAACCATAAACAGCCAGGCTGCGCCGAAAATGGCGGCAATATGTTTCGCCTGCCTGCCCCTGCCCTCTCTTATTCCGCATTTATAAACAAAGTTTTTCTCTTCCCGTCATAGCTGCTCCCGATTTTTTTAATCCGCATCATATTCTATCATAATTGATATAAAGTTTGCAAGCAGTCAATTAATAATCAACCTGAACTTTGCGGCATATTCAGCCGCCGTGCAAAAAGGAAGGCTTCAGCCTTCCTTTTTGCATTGAGTATTAGTAACATAATTTAATCTTATAATAGCTATTACAACTTTTCATTCCTTTGCCGCATCATATCAGTTATGAACAAATGATTCTCTTTATATGATTTAATTTTTTGAGAGACGATTTTAGATATATCTTCAAAGTTTCCTCTGTTATAAGTGTACGTCTCCGCGTTCCTGCCCTGCACGTCAGAATGAATAATATTGTTTTTATCTTCCGTTTTATCCTTTATTAAAATTATGGCATCCAGCTCATGGTGTTCCTCCGCTAAACCTATCTCGTAATAACAATTAGGTCTTGCAAGAGTGAGATCGCCGATACATATAATAGCTTCCTTAATCGACTTTTTAATTTCTTTAATAAACTCTTGAGAACCGGTGTCTATATCATCCTGCCTCTCCGCTATAAAACCTTGTTGGCGTGCGCCTGCCGCGATAGCCTCTTTCACCTGATTAAAGTGCGTCCATTCCCATCCCTGCGTATAAGGCATTATAATAAACGCTTTAAATGCAGTAAATCTGTTATCAAAAGCTTCATACTTGTCTACAAGATTTTTTACACACGCATGGAACAAGTCACGGTCATCTACATTTAACATTACGTGGTCATATATTTCTCTACCCACGTTCGCGGCATAATCTTTGATTACATCCGCGTCACGTTGAAGCCGTTTATAAACTTTTTCTTGAATTTCTTTCTCGTCGGTAGTGCCGCTCTTTTTACATTGTTCCGTAATTCTTCTTTCGACTTCCGCGCGGTCGCAGTATAAAAACACTGTTACAACGTTTACGTTTATATATTTAGAATAGTCGCTCTTAATTTGCTTAATTAAGTTGACATTCCGCATAATTATGAAAACATTGGTGTTTTTTCTTAATTGCTCATCAAGTTCCGACTTCAAAATAAGATATTTAACTGTCGACCCGCTCGGATATGCATACTCATAATAATTCTGATAATTTTCCCGTACCTTTTTAGCGTATTCTTCTTTTGACAAGTACACTAAATCGTTACGTTCAACTCCGTCCACATCTTTTTCCTTATTCGTATACTTTTTGATATATGCGGAATGCTCGTCAATTTCATCGCAATATTTGAGGAAATCGCTTTTACCCGTTCCGGAAGCGCCGTCAATTATAAACAAATTGGGCATATTATTTTCTCCTTTGTAATGATTCAAGTTTAAAAGATATTAGCTAATGCAGTACCGATAATTTAAACTTTTAGTATTTTAACATATAAGCTACATAAAGTCAAATGCGCTTGCGCGAACTATAAATTCATATATAAAATAAGGAAAGCTTCCGCCTTCCTCTGCGTTGAGTAACGTTAATTTAAAAACAAATTTTAAATATATTTTTCCATACGGATATGAGGGCATCCTTCGTCGTATTCCACGCCGCCGAACTCTGTGAAACCTGCTTTTTTATAAAAATCGGCGACTCTTTGCTGCGCGTGTAAAATAATGCGTTCCCCGCCCTTTTCTTTTACGTACTTTTCCGCTTCGTTCAGTAGCGCAGAACCTGAATTTTTACCGCGGTATTCCTTTATGACCGCGAGTCTGCCTACAACGTAAGTGTTCTTTTCGCCATCTCTGAAAATTCTGCAGGTGGCAACGGGGACGACGTTTTCGTCAAACAGGACCAAGTGAACCGCTGTTTCGTCTATATCGTCGAATTCCGTTGTAAAGCCCTGCTCTTCAATAAAAACTTTTTTCCTTATTTCTTCGGCGGCTTTTGGCAAGCTTGAAAATACTTTTATTTTCATTATAACCTTTGAAAGATAATAATTTTATTTTTGAGATAATTATATCATAATTTTATAAAAAAGGCGCCCAGACGGGCGCTTTTTTTATATTTAAGCAGTAATAACCTAAAACGAATAGTATACATTGACAAATACGGATATCGAAAGTACTATATATGTACCCGTTTAAACAGAGCAAAAAAAGTCGGGAAGTCGGTTTATTTTTTGGATATAATTAATACACAGTTATGCAAAGGAGATAGTACTGTGAAAGATTGGAACGAAGGAATAGCAAATGCGTTGGATTACATTGAAAGTAACTTAACCGAGCAGATAAGTATTGACGAAGTGGCAAGTCGTGCGTACGTTTCGAGTTTTTACTTTCAAAAGATATTTGCCGCGCTTTGCGGATTCACCGTAACCGAATATATCCGCAACCGCAGACTTACGCTTGCGGCGCAGGAACTGTGTTCTACCAATGCCAAAGTGATAGACGTCGCACTTCGGTATGGGTATAACTCGCCGGACAGCTTTACAAAAGCGTTTATCGCTTTTCATGGGGTCAGTCCGTCTACTGCGAAAAAACAGGGAAACAGCCTAAAATCCTTTGCACCGCTGAAAATAAAACTCACTTTGGAGGGTAGTACAATGTTAGAATACAAAATCGTAGAAAAAGCACAATTTACAGTAGTGGGAAAGCGTCAACGCTTTAATACAGAAGACTCGTACAGTAAAATTCCCGAGTTTTGGAAAGAACACATGGAAAGCGGCGATAAGATTGTTTGGGGTATGTTCGGCATTTGCATGGATATGGATGGCAAGGAGTTTGATTATTACATCGCCGATATTCATTTGTCAAGCAAAGATATACCTGAGGGGTATGAATTAAAGGATATACCCGCAGGAACGTGGGCAGTATTCCCTTGCCGCGGCGCATTGCCTAAATCAATACAGGATGTAAATACCAAGATTTGGAGCGAGTGGCTGCCGTCGTGCAAGGCGTACAAGCTTGCAGGCAATTACAATATAGAGCTATATACTACTTCGTGCGATAACCCCGACGAAGATTATAACGAAATATGGATTCCCATAGAAAAAGTTTAAGTTTCTCGAAAATCGGTATTTGTAAAAATCAATTAAAACAAGACCCGACGATAAAAAGTCGGGTCTTATTAATCTCCGAAAGCAGACAAACTGTCTTTTAAAGTACATTTAAGAACATAAGGTGCGTACCAAGCAAGTTTTTCAAATCCTGAACAGTACAAGCAAACCAGGCAACGACACATGTCTTTGTCTGGTTTGTGGTGGAGCTAAGGGGAGTACTGCGCTAACGCTCCGTGCCGCCGCAAGCGGCGTTCGCCCCACAGGGTTTAGAGAGACCCTTTGCACCAAAGAAAAACGCAGGGCTTTACCCCGCGTTTCCCTTTGGTGGAGTTGCCCCTTCCAAATCCGAACTCAATTCTTCCTCTAATTCTGCCAAAGACACTGTTTTTGTACCGTCTTTGTAGTTAAATGCAAACACAATCTTGTCGTCATAGAGGTAGATACTGTTTACAAAGGTGTCTATAAGCCGTTTTCTACTCTCTAAGTCATTGACGTTTATTTTGCGGTAACGCTCTATGTAGCAAAGTATATGCTCTTTCGTAATTTCGGGTTTTTGTAACTGTTCGCTGAAAATCGCCGTTTCGATTTCACTTTTCGTTTGTTCCAACTCGTCAAGCCGTTTCTTTGCCGAAGCATTGAACAATCCTTGTTGAATCGCGTCGAGAATGTTATTGATATATCCGTCAACTTCTTTGAGTTTTGCTTGCAACTGCGGAATTTTCGTATTTTCTTGCGAAAGCAAATCCAAAATTCTATCGGCAATCGTTTCTATCAACTCATCGTCCATTACAATTTTCATAGTGTACTGAACAACTAAATTTTCAATCCAATCTTTCTTTACGGCTTTCTTATCACAACCCTTGCGCCGTTTTGCGCTTGCACATTTATAGTAGTGATGAACCGCGCCCGTTTTACTTGTTCCGCTTTCTCCAACCATAAACGAACCGCATTTGCCACACTTCAATCTTGTGGTTAAAATATAATCATCTTCCGATTTGTGCCGAGCAGGTGCTTTTTGGTTTTTAATCATTTTCTTCTGAACACGCTCAAACAAATCTTGCGAGATAATTGCAGGAAAAGCGTTAGGGTGGACTATATCACGGAATCGGTACTCGCCCAAGTAACGACGATTTTTTAACATAGTGTGAATGATATTCAAAGTTATGCGGTTGCCGTATTTCGATTTAACGCCGCGTAAGGTAAGGTCTTTTGCTATATCCGTCATTTTCTCACCGTCGGCATAGCGCGTGAACACTTCCACAACGATAGGCGCGGTTTCTTCGTCGATTGCAAGTGTCTTTTCTTTCGTCAGATTATAGCCGAGCGGAATACTGCCGCCGTTGAGTTTGCCCTTTAAGGCGTTTTCGGTAAGTCCGCGATTTATCTTTTCGGCAAGCTCGACGGAATAATATTCGGCATAGCCTTCGAGCATCGCTTCAAGGATGATTCCTTCCGAGCCTTCACTTATATGCTCTTTTGCCGAAATAACTTTAACGCCGTTCTTTTTGAGAATATTTTTGTAGTGCGCGCTGTCGTAACGGTTACGCGCAAAGCGATCCACTTTCCAAACAATGACTGTATCGAATACCTTGCGGTAGCTGTCTTTAATCATTTTTTGGAAGTTAGGGCGGTTATCCGTCTTTGCCGACAAAGCGCGGTCTATGTATTCGCCGATGATGGTAATATCATTCTTCTCGGCAAATTCTTTACACTCGCGGAGTTGTCCTTCGATACTTTCTTCGCGCTGATTATCGGAAGAATATCTTGCGTAAATGACTGCTCTCATTTCTGTTGTTCCTTTAACATATTAAGTAGTGTTTCTTTCAGTTTTGCGTTTGCAGGGGAAGAAGGCTCAAAACACATCTCGACAAACGCTTGCATTTGCTCATTGTCTTGCCAAACTTTCGGCTGAAAATCGTATAGCTTTCCTTGTGGGCTATCACATCTACCGTAAATGTAATCAAGCGATACATCGAAGTAATCCGCATACCACAAAAGAATATCGCTCGGCACTTCCGATTGACTATTCTCATATCGGTTGACAGCGGACTGCGCCATTTTGCCGTGTGCTTTTGCTAACTTCGCTTGCGACACTTTTGTGTTCTCTCGCAAAGCCTTTAAGCGTTGACCTATAACTTTATTCATTAAATCACCTCAGATGAGATTATAACACACTAAAAGTATAGTGTCAATATATTTTGCGTGTTAAAAGCATTATTCGTCAAAACTTCCTATAAAAAGACATTTTCACCGCCCGTTTATGGACGGTGAAAATCTTGCACTGTTGTGTAGTCTGTGATATAATACGTACTGTACCGCGATTACATAACGAGCGGTATTGTACCCTTTCAAGGGTAGGAGTTCCGCGATGAGCGAAAGCTCATAGAAAGCGGAAGGTTTTGGGCGGTATAGCCGCCCGTGCCTTAGCTTACGAATGTGCGTAGGTTTTTTAGTTATACGCTAAATTCGTGAGCCGAGATAGGCTTTTATTGTCGTACAATTTTACGGCAATAAAGTGTGCAGCCGGAGTTATCCGAGATCTCTTTGAGAGTGCGAAAGTCGGATAGTGTTGATGGTCTATTTTGTGTTACAAATTTTTTGATAAGTAACACTCTAACTTAATAGAATGGCTAACCACCATAGAGCAATGTGAAATTGCTAAATGCGGTTAAAGTCGGTGATACAAGAAGTTATCAGCGGCTTTTTTGTGCCCTTTTTACAGAAACGGCAAAATGAAAGTTTAGTGAAATATTTTGCAAAACAGGGCAACTATATGCCCATTTTTCTCTAATAAGTGAAGGGTATTTTAATAGCTATCATTCCACCTTTTGCGTGGACGAAGATAAATAAAATTAGGAGGTAAATCATTATGAAAACCAACCCTATCAGACCACCGTAATCATACCGTTTATCGGTATGGCGAGGTACGCAAGTGGCAAGCCACTTGCCGCGCTTGCGCTTGCCTCGTTAGGGGAAATTCTTTCCCCTAATACCCCTTTTGTTTGTCGGCGGACGAACAGTAAGAAATTAAAGATTTTGGAGGTAAAAACTATCGAAAAGAAAGTAAACAGAGCAAGACCATACGCCTATTCTTTCAGAGTATCGGAAGAAGAAAAACGGCTGTTAGACGAGAAAGTAACGGCAAGCGGACTGAACAGAACGGACTATCTTATTCGGGCGTTATCGGAAAAGCCTATCGTCAGTATTGCAAGCGGAAACGAGATTTTAGCTGAACTTAAACGGCAAGGAAATAACCTAAATCAAGCCGTTAAGAGCAACTACTTCGGGAACATAACCGAGCAGGAATTATTATCGGTTGTGGACGAATGTAAGACCGTTTACCGCAAGTTGTCTGCCGCTATCGGAGGAAGTTAATAGTGCCGTTATTCAAAGGATTATCAAGCAAGAGTACGCCGAAGAAAGCAATAGCCTACATAACCCGCGAAGATAAAGCGGCGTTCGTAAGCGTAAGAAATCTATTCGAGGACGAAGATTATGCGGATCAGTTTGCGGACACAATGCGACGATTCGGGAAAGGCAAAAAGTTTGACGAGCGCAAGTATTATCACTTCAAATTGTCGTGCGCTCGGAAAGATAACGTAAGCCCCGAACAAGCGCATTTGTACGCGCAAGAGTTAGCGGCTATTCTATTCCCCGACGATGAGTGCGTTATTGCTACTCATACCGATACAAAGACGGTACACAGTCATATTATCGTGAACGCAGTCAACCCGATTACCGGTAAGAAGTTAAGAATTACGGAAAGCGATTATACGAAAATGAAAGACGAAGCTAACCGTTTAGGCAGTGAGTTCGGGTACACAAAAACGGACTTCCGCAAGAAAGCGCAGAACAAAAGAACGACGGAAGAAAGCCATATCATTATGAAAGGCGGTACGTCGTGGAAAGAAGATTTGCGAGAAGTTATCGAGGAAGCGAAACGCAGTTCGTCCACGCAGGAAGAATTTATATCTCATCTTGCGTTATACGGCGTATCGGTAACGCGAAGCAAGACGGAATATTCTTTCCTGCATCCACAAAAGAAGAAAGCCATTCGAGGGCTAAAACTCGGAAACAACTATACAAAAAAGGAGATTGATATTGTCATTGAAGCAAATAGGAACGGAAATAACGGCAACGCCGTTGGAAGAGCTTACGGCTCGGAATATGGAACGCAAGGAACAGACGGACAACGCCCTACTCAAAGAAGCGTTAGCGAGATCGAGCGTGAATTGCAACGAATTGATAAGCAAGCAGAATACGCTCATCAAGGACTTGACTATGACCGTGAACTCGTTAAAGAGCGAGAACGATTACAACGTGAGCAGGCTGAAAGAGAGCGTATCGAGCGCAGTCGTCGCGATGAAGAACTTGCAAGACGAAACGAAGAAATTAAACAAAACGATAGCGACGGAAACAAGCGACGCAATAAGGCAAACACGAATTACTTTGGAAAGTGAGTTACGCAAATCTATTGCCGTACAATCGCAGGAAGTCTTTGCGGAAGTCAAGAAAGAACTTGACGAGAGCAAGAAACTTTTAGAAACCACGCGAGAAGAATTACGGTTACAACGCGGCTTCCGCAAATTCTTGTTTTGGGCAACGCCTATACTCTTACTCGCTCAAACGGTTGTACTCATCGTATCACTATTATAAGGAGGAAAACACCAACAGTTAATGTCAAGACGGAAAAAGAACACCACAGGGATACCCGACTTTGAAATCGATTCCCTTGCAAGAGCATTACTGCCCGCTATACAAGCCTACTTTGAAACCGAAGAAGGACAAAGAGAGTTTGCGGCGTGGCAAGCCGAAAGGCAACAAAGACAACTGAATAAAAAACTTAATAAAGAAAAAGAATCCCGTTAATTCATATAGGGATAGCCGTTGAAAAAGACGGATAAGAAAACCGCCAAAGCGTGCGGTATATAAATGAAATAGTTACATAAACACGATGTAGAAAGGTTGCGCCGAATATCATAAACCTAAACAACGGCAAAAGCCGATAGAGCATAATTGCTCTATCGGCTTTTTTCATACAGTTTGAAATTCAGACTCAAACTATTGATTTTATAAACTGAATATGCTATAATAATCGTGCTACACAGTTAAATATTTTTAGCTCACTTTTTGCGTGGGCAATTTTTGGTATATGTTTCATAATTTTGGTAGAGATGACCTCTTCTCAAAATTACAAATAAGCATATATCAAAACCTTTGTAATTTAACTGTGTAGCAACAAGCGAGGAGTAGGCGTTTCTATATGCCGTCCCGCTTGGGACGGCATTATTTTTTACAGAGGTGATATATGAAACGTAAAATTTTAACTACTATTCTTTCAATGGTTGCAGTCGTAGCTTGCACTTTTGCGCTTGCCGCTTGCGGCAATAGAGTTGAGTCAATACCGGATCCTACGCATACGCATAATTATGTGTATTCGGATAATTATGACGGTACACATAACGGTCATTGTTCGGTAAGTAACTGCGACAAACCGAGCATCGTTAATCAACCACACGATTTTACAAACGGTAACTGTATTTGCGGCGCACAAAAATCGACCGAACCGACGCCACAACATTCGCACAATTATCAATGGGTTGACAATGGCGACAATACACATAAACAGCATTGTGCGGTTGACGGTTGCAACGAACCCGACAAAAACAGCGGCAATCACGAATACGATGCAAACGGGGAATGCGTATGCGGTAAAGTAAAGCCGACCGAACCGCATAAACATCTTTTCGATAAACAGACTGCCGAAGCGCAATATCTGAAAAGTGCGGCAACCTGCACGCAAAAGGCTATATATTTCTATTCCTGCAAATGCGGTGACAAGGGCACGGAAACTTTTAAATATGGCGAATTAAAACCGCACACTTATACACAAGAAAAAGCGGAAAACTTGTATCTTAAAGCGCAAGCGACTTGTACGCAAAAAGCCATTTATTATAAATCCTGTGCCATCTGTGGAAATAAAGGTGCGGAAACATTTACATACGGCGAACCAAACGGACATTCATTTACAACTTATATTTCCAACAATAATTTTACTTGTACGCAGGACGGAACGAAAACAGCGAAATGCGATAACTGCGCCGAAACAAATACTATTGCGGATAAAGGTTCTGCAAAACATACGCCCAAAATTGCTGTAAAAGAAAATAATATTCCGCCCACCTATGAAACCGAAGGTGGTTATGATTCTGTTGTATATTGTAATAATTGTAGCGCACGGCTTTCTACCGAACATATTACTGTAGATAAATTACGTCCGTTTGGTACGGATATATATTCTAAAACGCTTACTGTAAACGGCGATAAAATATTCGCTACATTCCCCAACGGTACGGAAATCTTCCGCTTTGCGGGCGATATAATAGTTGCCGAAAGTGCAACATATTATCTTTGTACGGATATTTATGGACAGAATGTAATTCCGACAAAAATAGCGACGCTTAAAACAGGTAATAATACGTTTTACTTGGTTGTAGAAAACGGCAACGCCGATCCTATGACTTATACTGTTACTCTGCGTGTTCGTCCGATATATACCGTTACTTTTGATACAAACGGTGGCAGTATCGTAAGTTCGCAACAAATTGAGGAAGGCAGTGCAGTGATTACTGCACCCACTACTTCCAAAACGGGTTATTCATTTGCACAGTGGACACTAAATAATGAAACCATCGTATTCCCTTATATGGTTACGGAAGATGCGACTTTTAAGGCGGTGTTTACGGCAAACGAATACTCCGTTATACTTGACGTAAACGGCGGCGACACATTGGAACAGTCTGAATACCAAATAAGTTACGATGACAACTTTTCGTTCACTATCCCTACGCGCACGGGATACACCTTTTTAGGTTGGTATAATGACGACACTGCTTATACATCAAGCAACGGCATAAGTATATCAAAATGGAATGATATTGAAACAACAACGCTTAAAGCAAAATGGCAAATTAACCAATATAGTGTTGAAATTACTAAAAATATCGAAACTGCGGGGCAAGTAACCGGCACGGGCTTTTTTGATTTTGAAAGCGAAATAACGCTTAACGCAACAACATACTTGGGTTATGAATGGCTGGGCTGGTATGACGGAAATATTCTTGTATATGACGGGACTGATTATCATTTCAATTTAGGGGCTGATAATGTAATTTATACAGCAAAATATAAGTTAAAAGATGAAATGACTAATTTTATATTTACTTCAACGACTACTGCGTGCTCCATTATTGGAATTAACGACAATACGGTGCAAAAAATTGTTGTGCCTGATTATATAACTTATATAGAAAACGGGGCTTTCCAATCGTGCTATAAATTGATTGAAATATCTTTACCATTTACAGGCTCTGGAAGACAAAAGACACTTAATAAAATTTACGAAAAACATTTGGGTTGGGCATTTGGATCTTATGCAGATTACGATAGATCTCCTATTGGATTTCAAGGTGTGACAATTTTCGGCGGTGTAGAAATATCGGGTTCAAATAGAAAAAATTATTATTTCCATTTTAATATTCCCAGCACGCTCAAGAAAGTAACTATTAAAGAAGAAAACATACATAGCGAAGCATTCCAAGCTTGTCAAATGTTAACTGACATAACTTTTTGCGAGAGTGTTAAATCTATTGATGGCGATGCGTTCAAGGGTTGTGATGGATTAACAGCGGTAAATTATATAGGAGGATTAGAAGGATGGCTATCTTTGCCTTTTAGAAGCCCTAACCCTGCTTCATTATATTTAGACGGAATGCTTGTTACTGAGGTGAATTTTAATGGAGTCGCCAATATTTCGTTTAGCGCATTTCGTAATGTTATAAGTCTCAAAAGTATAATACTTTCTAATGAAGTAACGACTATCGGGGCTTTCGCCTTTGATGGGTGTAAAAACTTGAAAACTGTCTATTACAACGGAACTACAGCGGATTGGAATAAAATTAGCATAGATAGTAATAATGCACCGTTTACTTCTGCAACGTGCTACTACTATTCTGAAACTGAACCTCCACTTAATGCTGACGAGACAGGCTATGACTGCAATTATTGGTACTACGACATAGATGGTAAAACACCTATTATTTGGGAGTACGAAAATGTTTGAGTTTTCAGGCAATTACAATAAAATAGTTCTCACGAAAGAATATTTCACAAGAAATGAGCGTGGGCATATAACGCAATTTTTTAACGACGAATTAGAAAGGCTCGGTGAAAAATGCAATTTGGAATTTCATTACGAATACCACCATAATGATGAAGGACGGTTTATTCGCCTATGCTGTCATATACGTCCATACGGCGAACATAAAAATTATAAATCGAAAGCCGACTATACCGAACGTAATTCGGCAGAAGTAGTACAACTTCGCCACGACCTTGCGGTTGAATTCAAACACGCCTTTGCAAACAAATATCATTTTATCGCTGTAAGATATAATTATCTCGGGTTGATACGAAAAGATATTGAAACATCAGTCGATAGCGAGATTTTGCAAGAATGCGAACAATTTATAAGCGATACTTTACCTACCGTGCTTTCTATTATTGTAAAAATTTACGGAACTTAAATTTTACGGATAAAATTCCATACATAAAATAGAAAAATAAGCGACGGTTGCCGCTTATCTTTCTATGTAAAGTATAAATCCGAACCAATCACGAGTGATTATGATTGAGTTCGGATTATTTTGATTTGGTGGAGATATGGGGATTCGAACCCCAGACCTATACGTTGCGAACGTATCGCGCTACCAACTGTGCTATATCCCCGTATACGCGGTTTAAAACCGCGATTTGTTTTTTTTAGGGTTCCCGAAAAAGTTTTGCGTAACAAAAGTTTTTTGGGAAAAGGAGCAATCTGGATTAAACGCACAGTTTTTGCATTTATGCAAAAACTTGCTAAATGCGCAGAGTTGCGACGTGGTGGGAACAAATGGACTCGAACCATCGACCTCTTGCATGTCAAGCAAGCGCTCTAACCAGCTGAGCTATGCCCCCGAACGAGAATAATTATATCAGTTTTTTTATACAAACGCAACTGTTTTAATAATATTATATACGGTATCTCACATTAAATTTAAGATCATAAAAGGCAAATACCGCAGACCCCTCTCCCATTAACTTATTGCAGAAAGTTAAAGCTCAAAAAAATTTGCGCTTAAAATCTATTTGTATTTAAAATGCTTTGGTTATCTGGAAAAATATAGTATAATATAATCGCTTGACGGCGTACGACGCGCGTAGTATA
This sequence comes from uncultured Clostridia bacterium, assembly GCA_964503655.1. Classification (GTDB taxonomy): domain Bacteria; phylum Bacillota; class Clostridia; order Christensenellales; family Borkfalkiaceae; genus Coproplasma. The sequence goes on from CAZDAG010000001.1 coordinate 422,785, forward strand.
ATAAATTCGATAATTTTTTATCGATTTTATGCTTAAACTTCAAATTATACGTTTATATATAATTGTAAGGATTTAAAGGAGGTTTACAATGAAAGAATGGTTCCAAAATCTTTCGGTGATGGAGCATATATACTTATGGCTGGGCGTTGCCGCAACCGTATTTCTGATTATTCAGATAATTATGATGTGCTTTTCGTCCTTCGGCGGCGACGTTGACATAGACGGCGACGGCGATATTGACGTTGACACCGATTCGGGCGTTTCTATTTTCACTGTAAAAAGCGTAACTGCGTTTTTTGCGGTCGGAAGCTGGGCGGGACTTTTGACCTGCGCTTTGACCGAGGGAAAAATGCAATGGATTTCACTACTCTTCGCGGTAATTGCCGGAGCCGCCGCAATGGCTATCGTGGTAGTTCTGGTGCGCGCTGTATTGAAATTGCAGTGCAACGGAGCAATCCAGCACGACAAGCTTATAGGCAAGACGGCGACCGTGTATGTTTCAATCCCCCCTTCGCGCGAGGGCCGCGGTAAAATAACCTTGACCGCGCAGGGCAGGTTCCTTGAAATCGACGCAATGACCGACAGCGAAGAAAAACTGACCGTTGACGAAGCGGTTGAGATTGTTTCGACAGAAAACGAGTGCGCCGTCGTTAAAAAGGCGCAAAATATAAAGGAGAACGAACATGATTAATTCACTTTTAACCCCTGTTACCACGATTGCCATAATTCTCGTAGTCGTAATAGTGCTTGTTCTTGCAATGATTCTGCTGCTCGTTTTATGCAGATACAAGAAATGCCCTTCCGACAAGATTATGGTCATCTACGGTAAAATTTCCTCCAACAAGGACGGTACCTACCGCAGCGCGAAGTGTATTCACGGCGGCGCGGCGTTCATATGGCCCTTCATCCAGTCGTACACCTTCCTTGACCTGACTCCCCTCTCTATCTCGGTAGACTTAAAGAGCGCGCTGTCAAAACAGAACATACGTATTGACGTACCTTCGATTTTCACCGTCGGTATTTCAACCGACCCCGCGGTTATGCAGAACGCTGCGGAACGTCTTCTGGGCTTACAGCTTAAACAGATTTCCGAGCTTGCAAAAGATATTATCTTCGGTCAGCTGCGTCTGGTTATCGCGACCATGGACATTGAGGAAATCAACACCGACCGCGACAAATTCCTTGAAGCGATTTCGCGCAACGTTGAGGGCGAACTCAAAAAATTAGGTTTAAGACTTATCAACGTTAACGTAACAGATATTTCGGACGAAAGCGGATACATAGTCGCGCTCGGTAAAGAGGCTGCGGCAAAGGCTATCAACGACGCGAAGATTTCGGTCGCGGAAGAAAACAGAAAGGGCGCCATCGGTGAAGCGAACGCGCAGATGCAGCAGCGTATAAACGTAGCCGACGCCGAAAGTAAAGCGATCGAGGGCGAAAACAAGGCGAAAGCGGAAATCGCGCAGTCCAAAGCGCTCCTCCGCCAGAAAGAAGCGGAAGCAATGAAAGTTGCCGTTGCTGCCGAAAACGTTCAGGCGGCAAAGGCGAAAGAAGAAAGCTACGCGGCAGAAAAGATTGCCGAAACCGCCCGCGCGGCGCGTGAAAAAGCTACCCGCGAAGCGGACATCATCGTCGCTTCCGAAATCGAGAAGAGAAAGATTGAAATCGAAGCTGACGCGCAAGCGGAAAACATCCGCCGCAAAGCAAAAGGTGAAGCGGACGCTATATACGCTAAAATGGAAGCGGAAGCTCGCGGTCTGTACGAGACCCTTTCCAAGCAGGCAGAAGGTATGGATAAACTGGTTAAGGCTGCCGGCACCGCAGACGAAGCGGTAAGACTTATGATTGCCGACAAGCTCGAAGAGCTGGTTGCAACGCAGGTTGAAGCAGTCAAGAACCTGAAGATTGACAAGGTTACGGTTTGGGAAAACGGACAGAATGCCGACGGCAAAACTTCGACCGCGAACTTCGTTTCCGGTATGATGAAGTCCCTCCCTCCCCTTGACGATTTGTATTCGATGGTAGGTTTAAAGATGCCCAAACTCATCTCCCCCGAAAAGGTTGAAGCGGCTGACAAAACCGAAAAACCCAAGCAGCAGGATAAAAAGCCTACGGATAAAAAAGACTAATTAAATAAAAAACACGAGCCGCGGAGCGAAAGCTCCGCGGCCCGTTGTTTATTCAGAGAGAAAAAGGTAAGAAACTTTATCTGAAATATTATATGCCGTCCGCGTTTGAAATATTTCCGCGTTTTTTAACAAACGGTTTCCTGATTACGTCCGCCAACCGTCCGACCGCGTTTTTGACTGCGGTTACCGCTTTTCCGATGAAGCGGAAAACTTTCTTCAAAAAGCGCAGCGGCTTTCTGATAAACTTGGGCAGAACGATACTCTTTGCCGGCTTATCCTTGTGCTTTTTTGAGTAAACCCTGATGCAGAGTTTGTACAGCTCGCCCACCGGTATTACCGAGAACGCAAGCGCCAAAACTATCAACCAGCGCTGCCAGGTCATTGCGCAAAGTCCGAACGCGGACGCAAGGGGACTTATTGCAAGCAGTACGTTTACCACTATTCCTGCCGCCACAGTAACGAGCAGAATTTTGTTTGTGAATATTCCGCACTTGAACAGCGACTGCCGCTCCGAACGGATATTGAACGCCTGGAAAAGTTCGAGGAAGGAAATGGTCAAAAAAGTCATTGCGGTTGCAACTTCGTTGCCGCAGAGCTTTAACGCCACCGCGTACACCCCTACCGTTACCGCCGTCATATACAGGCCGTAAAAAGCGATTGATCCTACCGATATTTTCGAGAACAGACTCTTTTCCGCTTTCACCGGCGCGCGCTTCATTATGTCCGCGTCCTCTTTCTCCATGCCGAGCGCTAACACGGGGAAGCTGTCGGTTATGAGGTTCAACCACAAAAGCTGTGTGGAAAGCATAAAGTCGTGTCTGAAAAATACGAGCGAAGCGACGAGTATCGCCAGAACTTCCGCAAGGTTTGTGGAAAGGAAAAACTGAATGGTCTTTCTGATATTCGCGGAAATTCTTCTGCCCTCGCGTACGGCGGCGACTATGGTCGTGAAGTTGTCGTCCGCGATAACCATATCCGAAACGTTTTTGGTAACGTCCGTACCCGACCTGCCCATTGCGATGCCTATATCCGCCGTCTTCAACGCCGGAGCATCGTTTATTCCGTCGCCCGTCATTGCCGTAACCTGACCGCGCTTTTGCAGTACCTTTACAATCATATTTTTATGCTTGGGCGAAACGCGCGCAAACACGCGGCAGCGGCTTATCGCTTCGTTGCGCTCTCTGGGGTTCATACCGTCCAGCTCCTCGCCCGAAACGACCTCGCTCATATCGTTTGCGATGCCCAGTTTTTTTGCTATCGAAAAGGCTGTACGCACGTGGTCGCCCGTAATCATTACGGTTGCAACCCCTGCCGCCTTGCACTCGGCGACCGCCTCTTTTACGCCCTCTTTAAGTCCGTCGGTCATGCCGCACAGTCCTATAAAGGTCAGATCCTCTTCCTTCGCTTTGCCGTCGTATTTGCGGAAGGCAAAGCCCAGAACGCGCAGCGCGTCGTCCGACATACCGTCGTTTTTGGCGAGAATTTTTCTCTTATCCTCTGCGGTCAGCTCGCGCAAACCGTTAGGGGTAAGAACGCTGGTACATCTGCCGATGAGAATATCGGGCGCGCCCTTCGTGAAGCTCAATCTTTCGCCCCCGAAGCTTGCGGCTACCGTCATCATCTTGCGTTCGGACGAGAAGGGAATTTCGGCAAGTTTTTCAAATTGCGAATAGTATCCGCAGCCGTCGGCGTACTCTTTCAGCGCAATTTCGGTGGGGTCGCCTATGTACGCCCCCTTTTCGCCCTTGACCGACGTACACGCCGTCATACATTGCAGCATACGCCCTTTCGCGCCGACGTTTTCCGCCCTTGCAAGGTCGGTGAAGCTTCCCCAGATATTTACTACGCGCATTTTATTCTGGGTTAAAGTTCCGGTCTTGTCCGAACAAATCACAGAACAGCCGCCCAGCGTTTCCACCGATTTTAATTTTCGGATAACCACTTTTTTCTTGCTCATCTTCTGCACGCCCATCGCCATAATTATGGTGACTACGGCAGGCAAACCCTCGGGAATGGCGGCGACTGCGATTGCGACCGACGTCATAAAGTTTTTCAGAAGTCCGTCGCTCCTCACGCACAGGTTGAGGATAAAAATCAAAGCCGTAACGGCAAGCACCAAAGCCGAGATAATTTTGCCGAGCTTGTTTAACGTCTTTTCAAGCGGAGTTCCGGCGGCTTTGGTGTTTTGCAGCATCTTGGCTATCTTGCCCATTTCGGTATCCATACCGACTGCGGTAACTACCGCCGTTGCGTTTCCTCGCACGACGTATGTTGAATTGAACAGAGTATTTTTCATTGCGCCCAGCGCGATTTTTCCCTCTTTCAGCGCCGCGGCGTCCTTTTCAACCCCTATACTTTCGCCGGTTAACGCCGATTCGTCGCACTTTAAGTTGTTACACTCGATTATTCGGCAGTCCGCAGGAACCACGTCGCCCTCCTCCAAAAGGACGATATCGCCAACGGTCAGCGCGGAGCTGTCAAGCGTGGTCACTTCTCCTCCGCGTTTTACTTTCACCTTGCATGCGGAAAGCTTTTTCAGCTTTTCGATAGCCTTGTCCGCGCGGAACTGCTGCACCGTGCCTACTACGGAGTTAAGTAAAATTATCGCCAGAATAATAAAAGTGTCGGTTAAATCGTTCCTGTCCTTTGATATGAACGCAATGACGGCGGAGACTGCGGCTGCGGCAATTAAAAGGATTGTCATAACGTCCTTGAACTGGGATAAAAACAGCTTTATGATGCCCGCCTTTTTGCCCTTTTCCAAAGCGTTTTCGCCGTAGGTTTTAACCCTCTTTTCCGCCTCTTCCTGCGTTAAGCCATCGCGGCAGGTGTCAAGCGATTTTAAAGTTTGTCCGACTTCGGTAAAACAGAAATTTTGCATATTTCATACTATTCTGCTTGTCCGAAAAATATTCTCTTTTACTAAACTTCACGTTGGTATATGCAATTAAGATACGCCGCCGAACATAAAATTTGCCCTGCGGCTTTGCAATCGTTCCCATAAAAATATAATTACATTAAAATTTAAAACGCACGATATATATCGTGCGTTTTACTATACAAATGTAAACAAACTTCTTATTATTTAGGCAGAAATTGCAATGCTTCCTTTGATTTCTTTTATTTTAAAGTGTGTGTTCATATATGAATTATATATAATTGGAGTATTATCAAAAGTTGTAATTACCGTCAAAACACCAGCACCATCATAAGATAGTCTTAATATTTCATCTGTGCATTTCCAGTAAATATTAGCTGTTGTTATTGTAATTTCTACATTATTAAATGACATATTTTTTTCAGCGGCATAATAGATATTTTTGTTGTTTGGCTTGCCTTAATATAATCAAATACAAACGATCCACTCGAACTATTAAATTGTTTTTTGTATTCTTCTTTATCATATGTAATTATTTCTTCTTGAATAAAGAAATAGTTTTTATAATTATTTAGATCCAACTTAACTATTTCATCGTTTTCTGACGACATGTTATCATCAATATTCTCGTTGTCTTTATTATCGTTTGTTTTACAGCCGAAAAGACTAAACGTGAAAACAAAAACTGCAACCAAAACCAAACCAATAAAAATTATATTTTTCTTCTTCATTTTAAAACCTTCTTGATTCTGCAAAATAGAACTAATTTAATTCATTGAAACTTCTTATTGCAGAAGAATTACTAATTTTATCCACTTTATCTATGAATTCAATAATATCTTTTCCTTTAAAAGACTTATGCAAGGATAAAATATTTAAATAAATCGTTGCGCGTATCAAATCAGCGTTATCTGCTAAATCAATCCAATCAGCAATATACTACATAAATCGTATAAATTTTTAAAACAATCCATACTACTGGTATTGGATAACGGAGTCCCGTCTAAATCAAACTTTCCTTTAGGAATGAAAAACTTTTGTACTGCAACTGCCGCAATACTTTCATCTTGCCCACTAACCAATTTTTTGCCAATATAAATATCAAAATTTAAATTGAGCATAGATACTCCTCTTATTATTCAATCATAAGCAAAATCATTATATCAGGTCAGTTGACCTATGTCAAGACTTTTGACCTGAAAGTAATTATAATCAAACTATGCACTATATTGATATAATTAAACAACTTATGATTGAGAAAGATTTAAGCCAACAACAATTTGCTGACATACTTGGCGTTAATCAAACTTCTGTAAGTCAATGGTTATTAGGGAATAAAAAGCCAAGCTACGAAAGTATAGTGCTGTTATATGAAAAATTTGGCATTACACCGAATGAATTGTTTGGAATAAACGAGCATTATAGCCATTAATAAAAAAGCTCTTGGATCATTGTCCAAGAGCTTTTTATTTAGCTTTAATTCCATAATGGAAACCTGCCGCCGCAGGGCTTAAAAATTTATAATTGTATTTTACAGATTTTCTTCCAGATATTCCGCGTAGCGGACGGTTGCCATGGCGTCCTGACCGTAGGCGTCCGCGCCCATCTTTTCGGCGTAATCGCGGGTTAACACCGCGCCGCCGACAATTATTTTACAGTCGGGGCAGTCTTTGCGCAAAAGGTCGATTGTCGCTTTCATGTTCGGTACGGTCGTGGTCATCAGCGCGGAAAGCCCGACGAGGTCGGCGCCCTTTTTCTTTACCGTCTCCGCCACCTCTTCCGGCGGCACGTCGCGTCCCAAATCGGTTACCGCGAACCCGTAATTTTCCAAAAGAGTCTTGACTATATTTTTGCCTATATCGTGAACGTCGCCCTCGACGGTGGCAAGCACGATTTTGAGTTTTTTGGGTTTGGCCTCGCCCTTTAAACTGCTTTTAATTACCTCGAACGCCGACGACGCCGCCTCCGCGCTCATTAAAAGCTGCGGAAGAAAGACCTTCTTATTTTCGTAGTCGACGCCCGTTTCGTCCAAAGCCGGAATAATATATCCGTCTATAACTTCCAACGGCTCCAAAACTTCTAAAAGCTTTTTCGCCTTTTCAGCCGCCTCGCTCTTCAAACCCTTGACTATACAGTACTTCAAGTCGCCGTCGGCTTCCGCAGTCTGCTTATTTTCCGGTTCGGTTTTAACCGTTTCCGTTTTAACCGTTTCGGTAACCGTCCGGCTTGACGCGTAATCTATGTACGCAAGGCAGTTTTTATCTCTGCCCGCAAGCGCCATATAGCTCTTGTAGGTCTTTATCATCTCGCCGGAAAAGGGGTTCATAATCGCCGCGGAAAGTCCCGCCTGCAACGCCATTGCAAAGAAGGTCGAATTTATAAAGTCCCTCTGCGGCAGACCGAACGATATATTCGATACCCCCAGCGAGGTATGCGCGCCCAGTACGTTTTTTATATAATCGAGCGACCTCAACGCCGCCTTCGCCGCGCCGCCGTCAGCGCTCACGGACATTGCGAGGGTGTCGAAAACTATATCCTTTTTGCCTATTCCGTACTCTTTTGCGGTTTCGAGAATTTTCTTCGCTATCTTAATTCTGCCTTCCGCGTCCGCAGGAATTCCGCCCTCATCCAACGTCAGCGCGACAACTACGCCGCCGTATTTTTTTACGAGCGGGAACACCGCGCGCATACACTCCTGTTTGCCGTTGACCGAGTTTACGAGAGGCTTGCCGTTGTAAACGCGCATAGCGTTTTCCATTGCGGCAAAGTCGGAGGTGTCAATCTGCAGGGGCAAATCGGTAACCGCCTGAATTTCTCGGATAATATCGGGCAAAATCTTCGCTTCGTCGATTTCGGGCAAGCCCACGTTTACGTCCAGAGCGTGAACGCCGCTTTCAGCCTGCTTTACGGCTTCGTTTAAAATATAGCCGGTATCCCCCCCGGCGATAGCCTGTTTAAGCCGTTTTTTGCCGGTGGGGTTTATGCGCTCGCCTATCAGAACGGGGTCCTTGCCGAAGTAAACGGCGTTTGAATAGGACGAAACGACGGTAAGTTTTTTATCGTACACGGGCTGCGGAGCTATACGCTTTGCCGCCGTCGAAAGCAGCGAAATATACTCGGGCGACGTACCGCAGCAACCGCCTACGCATCTCGCGCCCGATTTTACAAGGCGTATAAGATCGTCGCAGAAGTCCCTTGCGGAAAGTCCGTAGACCGTTTTTCCGTCAATAAGCTGCGGAAGTCCGGCGTTGGGTTTTACGATTACCGGCACGGACGAGCATTTTAAAAGCCGCTCGACGACTCCGCGCATCTGATTGGGCGCGAGCGAACAGTTTACGCCGAGAGCCGCAACTCCCAACCCCTCGAAGAGGGCTGCCGCCGCTTCGGGCGTTGCGCCCGTCATGGTCTTGCCGTCCTCGCCGAACACGCAGCTTACGAAGACAGGCAAATCGCCGCACTCTTTAACCGCGAGAACCGCCGCCTTTGCCTCGTAAATATCGTTCATTGTTTCAATGAAAACGAGGTCTACTCCTCTTGCCGCGCGGACAACCTGCTTGTACGCTTCGACCGCCTCTTCGAAGTCGAGTTCGCCCAAAGGCTTTAAAAGCTTGCCCGTGGGACCTAAATCGAGAGCGACGTATTTATCCGTCCTGCCGTAAACAGACTGCCTGGCAAGCGACACCGCTCTGCGCACTATTTCTTCGGTACGGTTGCCGAACTTAAAAGGATTTGCGCCGAAAGTATTGGTTAAAATTACGTCCGCGCCCGCGTCGAGATAGCTTTTATGAACCGCGCGGACTGCTTCGGGACGGGTTAAATTCCACTCTTCGGGCTGAACGCCGACGGGAAGTCCGGCTTTCTGAAGCTGCGTCCCCATAGCGCCGTCCAAAACTATTATTGAGTTTTTAAGTTTTTCCGTAATGGTCATTTTATACCTATTATAGCCGTAACCGATTTGGTCGGCGTCATAAAATAATTTTCCGAAAGGGTCACGCCCGTATTTTTAGTGACGTTAAGCGCGGCAAAAATATCCGCCTGCAGCTGCACGGGCAAATCGCCGTAGCCGCAGGAAAAACGCGGCTTTGTTTCGCCGGATTCTGCTGTTATCTGCGCGTTCACGTCGTCGCACCAACACTCTACCGCCGCCGCGCCCAGAGCCTGCAATACTACCGCGCGCGAGGGGGAAAGCTTTTCGTACTTTATTATAAGTCTGTCGACTTCCGCGCCCACCGTCGCCGCAAACAGCGCAATTTTTTTACAGCCTTCGAGATTTTTTAAAAGAGATTTGCTTGCAGTCTTTGCAAAGCCTAAATTAAGTTCGTCCCCTTCGCGGACGATATCAAAGAGCGACCAGCACGCTACGGGACGCAGCGCGGGCAGAATAAGTTTTTCGCACTCGTCCAGAACGCCGCTTAAGCTTCCTTCCTCTTTCACGCCGTAGTAACCCATATAGCGCAGGGTTTCTTTGCGGTCTGTTCTGCCTTTGCCGGTAATTACTTTTATCATAAAATGTCCGAAAGGTTTGCCCTTATCGCCTGCGCGACGTCGGGTTTGTTCATAGAGTAAACGTGTACGGCGGAAATGCCGTTTGCGTATAAATCGATAATCTGCTCGGTCGCGTATGCTATGCCCGCCTGCTTCATAGCCGCCGGATTTTCGCCGAACTTGTCCACTATGCGGCGGAAACGCACCGGAAGGCGGCTGCCCGACATATCTATAATACGCTTGACCTGCGCCTGCGCGGTTACGGGCATAATGCCGGGAATTACGGGAATATTTATCCCTGCCGACAGAGCCTTGCACAAAAAGCTGTAATATATATCGTTATCGAAAAACATCTGGGTCGTCAGAAAATCGCAGCCTGCGTCCGCCTTAATTTTGAGGTGTTCTATATCCGAATACAGCGTCTTGCTTTCGGGGTGACCTTCGGGATAGCACGCCGCGCCTATGCAAAAGCCGCCGAACTTTTTGATGTCTTCGACGAGCTGACTCGCGTATTTATAGTCTAAATTGCCCGAAAAATTCTGCGGAATATCGCCGCGGAGGGCAAGAATATTTTCAATGCCGAGCTTTTTTAACTCGCCCAGTTTTTCGCGCACTTCCGCTTTGCCGTGGTTGATACAGGAAAGATGCGCAAGCGGCGTAATTCCCGAATTTTTAATTTCACGCGCAATGGCAACGGTGTAATCGCTCGTGCCGCCGCCGGCGCCGTAAGTCACGCTTATAAAATCGGGGTTTGCCTGCGATACGCCTTTAACCGCGCTTAACACGCTGTCGTAGTTCAGTCGGGTTTTCGGGGGAAACACCTCGAATGACAGCGCAAGTTTTTTGCTTTTCAGAATTTCGGAAATTTTCATAATAAATTTATTTTATCACAACTTATACGGCATTTCAACTGTTTTTAATATTTACGGAAAGTTTAAGGGGCGCGTTTCCGCGCCCCTTTGATTATTTTGTTTATTAAGTTTTACGCGCCTGCGCTTATACCGTTCGCGGTATAGACGACGTCAGAGAACGTAGCTACAATTCCGCGGGTTGCGAACAGGCAAAGATAAACGTATTCGGTATCAACGCCCGTGTAGGTTGCGTCCTTATAAGATGAAACGTATTCAGTGCCGTCGCTCGAAGTTACCTTGCAGGTAATCGTACGGTCTGACTTAACCATTTCAATAGTATAGGTATCGCCCTGTGTATAGGTCGCACCCGAACCGGTTATAGAATCCGAAACGTCAATGCTTCCGTTAAGTCTCTGATAATTGTAAACGCAAGTCGTGGCGTCCTTTGAACCGGTGTAACCGCCCGCTATAGCAGAGTTGCCTTTTACAGATGCGTCGTAGGTATCGACTAACATTTCGTCGCGGAACATAATACCGAATGCGGACTGTTTCGCCGCGCTGTCTACGACGTTAGTCAAAGTCACTTCCGCCGTTATAGTAAAGTTCTGGTTGGGGTCAAGCTGCTTGAATACGCACGCAATTCCGTCGCCGTTCGAAGCAATTTTACCCTTTCCCGAAGTGTTGCCTATTTTGAAAGAAGTATCGCTTAACTGTTGTACCGTATAATTGCTTGTCGTTCCCGCAGTTGCACCGCCGATATCGCCGAACACAGACGCGTACCAGCCTTCTGCATTAACAGTATTCCAAACGGTTGACCTCTTCGTAAGGTCGGGCGCTTTATAATCGGGTTCAACGTAACTCTTATTTATACCTTTCTGATAATCCGCATCGTAAGTGGGTTTAACGCTGTCTGTCTTAATGCTTGCGGCAAGACCCAGTGACGATTTTTTGATTTCCTGCGCGATATTATAAGCGTTCATCTTTGCGCCGTAAAGGTTAGTGTGTGTTTTATCAAGACCGTCCCTCACGCCGTTTTTCGTTGCCGTCCAGCAATGATAGTCGGAGGCTTTTTCGTGTCCGATAGCAGTATAATCAGCTTTTGTTATTGAAGTAAGGTCTATTACCGTAGTATGCGTATCTGCGCCCAAATCGCGGATAGCTTTCGCGTAGTCGCCGCCGGGTTTGCCGGCCGCAACCTCATCGACTATATGTCCGCTTGCAGAATTGTAATTATCATTAAGATCAAGTCTTACGATAGGCGTACAGAGAATGGGCGTTGCGCCTTTATCCTTTGCCATTTTAACGTAGTTGGTATAAAGCGAATTCTGGAAGGAACCCGCCGTGTCCTTATCGCCGTTGGGGTTGGTGTAAATATCCGCTTTCTCGTCGTTGTGACCGAAACCTATAATCAGGTAGTCACCTGAAGTAATATTCGCACATAAATGTTCATAATACGATTCGCTTGTTTTATTATAGGCATTGCTTGAATCTGTCGCAACATCGTAAGTGTAGCTCTTTGAGCTTCTGCCTGATAATGCAAGGTTATAAATCTGGTTTACGTTGCAGTTGATATAATTGTAAAGCTGTGTGCCGTAGCCGTAACGGGGAAGATAATAAGGATCGGAGAAACCGCATACGGTGGAGTCGCCCACTACGTAAATGTTGCCCGTGAGTTTCGTCGAAGTGTCGCCTGCCGGTACGGTGTATTCCACCGCGTTGGATTTTGCGCTTGACGAATATTTTTTATCCGCGCTGGTTGCAACCACCGTGTAGCTGTAAGTGCCGGGTGTGGTCTGCGTAATTGTGTAACTGCACGCGGTCTGCGCTTCCGAAACAACGCTGGTTCCCTCGTAAACGTCGTAACCTTCGGCGTGTTCCACCGCGTTCCAGGTTATCGTATTCCCCGAAAGCGTAATAGCGGGCGCGTCAAGCTTTTCGCCCTTGTCGCCGTTATCGGGATTACAGCCTGCGGCAATTCCTACGGTTGAAGCTAACGCCGCCGCTAAAACCCATGAAAGCAATTTTTTGTTTTTCATCATTTCCTCCTTAAAATACAAAACTTCGCTTTGTTAAATTGTATCATTTATAGTTAAATTTGTCAACGTTTAAAAACGTTCCGTTTTATCACGTATCTTTAAATAAAAAGTCCGTTCGCATACTATGAGCGGACTGACTTTTAATTAATCTTCCGAATTGAATTTGTCTAAAAAGTAATATTCGTCACCCTTTTTATAGCCCACGAGGGTATCAAGCTGAACGTTATGTATGCTCTTGAAAACGCTGCTGTCAACGTCGGGATTTATCTCCCTGAAATTTTTTATAAGCTGTTTAACTTCCTGCCGCGCGGAATAGCCCTGCATCCCCTCTTCAAGCCCCGCCGTCTTTTTGCAGGCGCAGGCGATAAATTTGAGACCGTTGTACTGCTGCCAGTGTACTATATCGTCCTCTAAAATGCAGTACATAGGGCGTATAAGCTGAACGCCTTCAAAATTTTTGCTTTTCAGCTTGGGAACCATTCCCTGCATCTGTCCGCCGTAAAGCATGCTCATCAAAGTAGTTTCTATGACGTCGCTTTTGTGGTGACCGAGGGCAATTTTGTTACACCCCAGCTCCTTTGCGCGCGCGTACAGAAAACCGCGCCTCATTCTCGCGCAGAGATAACAGGGCGAGTTGCCGCCTATTTCGTCGGTGACCTCGAAAAGGTCGGAAGAAAAGGTTTTTAAAGGAATACCTAAAAGCGCTGCGTTTTCCGCGATGCGGTCGGCGTTCTCCTTATTGTAGCCGGGGTTCATACAGATAAACTGCGCGGTAAACGAAATATCGCTGTGGCGCATAAGCTCCTGCATGAGCTTCGCCAAAAGAAAGCTGTCCTTACCGCCCGAAACGCATACGGCAATATTGTCGCCCTCTTCAATAAGGTTATATTTTTTCACCGCCTCCAAAAAGCGCGACCATATTGGCTTTCTGAATTTGGTGATTATCGACCTTTCGATTTTCTGAAGGGGGGTCAGCTCCTTCATTTCAGTCCTCTTCCGGAATATGCTCGTCTTCCTCGTCGTGGGGGTCGGGGAAGTCGGCTTTGTCGTAGACTATGCCGTTCTTGTCGTAATAGTCTTTAATCGCGGCGCGGATTGCCTCTTCGGCGAGAACCGAACAGTGCATTTTGTGCGCGGGCAGACCGTCCAGCGCTTCGGCAACCGCCTTGTTGGTGAGCGTAAGCGCCTCGCTCAAGGGCTTGCCTTTAATAAGTTCGGTCGCCATCGACGAGGAAGCTATCGCGCTGCCGCAGCCGAAGGTGTTGAACTTTACGTCGACGATTATATCGTTTTCGATTTTAAGATAAATTTTCATTATGTCGCCGCATTTAGCGTTGCCGACCTCGCCCACGCCGTCTGCGTCTTCTATTTTGCCCACGTTGCGGGGATTGGTGAAGTGGTCCATAACTTTTTCACTGTATAAAGCCATATGATAAATATCCTTTTAAAATTTATTATTTTTATATTTTATAGTTTGTCATAACCGCAGAGATACGAGCAGAACAAGGCAAGCGAGCATTTGCGACGGGGAGTTTACTATGCCGTAAATGACCCGAGGAAAGCGGAGCTTAACGAAGTTATGCGAAGTAGATATGCGGTTATATAAGATGCGGTTTCTTGCCGGTCTCCAAGTCTTCCCACATGGGTGACATATTGCGCAGATACTCAACCACTTCGGGGACGGCCTTTAAAATCGCTTTGACGTCCTCTTCGTCGTTGTATTCCGAAAGGCTCAAACGCAGCGAACCGTGCGCCACCTCGTGCGGAAGTCCGAGAGCGAGCAATACGTGCGACGGATCCAAAGACCCCGACGTGCAAGCCGAACCGCTGGACGCGCAAATGCCGCGCGCGTCGAGGTGAAGTAAAAGCCCTTCGCCCTCGATGCCCTCGAAGCAGATATTTACGTTGTTGGGCAACCTCTTTTTTCTGTCGCCGTTGAGTTTCGAGTGCGGAATTTTCAAAAGCCCTTCGATGAGCTTGTCGCGAAGCTTCCTCTCCTTTTCCGCGTTAGCCGCCATATTGTCGCAAGCGTCTTTAAGCGCCTGCGCCATTGCGACTATACCGGCAATATTTTCGGTGCCGGCTCTGCGTCCGCGCTCCTGCGCGCCGCCCTCGATAAAGGTGTTCAGAGGTATCCCCCTCTTGCAGTACAGCGCGCCCACGCCCTTTGGTCCGTGGAACTTGTGCGCTGAAAGGGACAGCATATCGATATTGTCCGCCTTTACGTCAACGGGAATATGCCCCGCCGCCTGCACCGCGTCGGTGTGGAAAACCACGCCGTGTTTTTTGCATACTTCGCCTATCTCTTTAATAGGCTGGATTGTGCCTACCTCGTTATTCGCGTACATCACGGTAACGAGAGCGGTGTCGGGACGGATAGCCGCCTCTACCTCCGCCGCGGTAATAAGTCCGTCCGAATGAACGTCAAGTAAAGTTACCTCAAAGCCCTCTTTTTCGAGCTTTTTCAGAACGTGTAAAACCGCGTGGTGTTCAAACGCGGTGGATATAATGTGCTTTTTGCCCTTGCGCGCGCCGTTGATTGCCGCCGAGCGTATTGCCTGGTTGTCCGCCTCGCTACCGCCCGAAGTAAAATAAATTTCACGCGGCTCGCAGTTCAAACACCGCGCAATTTGTTCGCGCGCGCTATCCAGCGCTTCTTTTGCAACCTGCCCCACCGTGTGCAGGGACGAGGGGTTGCCGTACACCTCTTTGAGATAAGGCGTCATAGCCTTAATCGCGCTGTCGCTCATTGCGGTCGTAGCCGCGTTATCGACGTAAACAGTTTTCATAGTAATTCCTATATTTTTAATATGAATTAATTATAAAATTAAATTCCTATTCTGTCAATAGGAATTTATATGTTTTATTGTATTTTTTCAATAGGCAATCAGTTTTGCATAAACGTTGCTTTAATGCCCCGTATCAAAAAACATCAATTTATATTCATCCGGAAAATAAACCGTATATAATTTGTCTGAACTACCGACTTCCGACCATATATATTTTTGGTCCCAGTCGGGATAATACTCGTACGGAATTATTACGTCGGAGTGCGCGTCAATCGTATTTTTAATTTCGTCATTTTTATCGAAAGAAAAACCGCCGGCATTATCTTTGCCGGAAAAAGATTGAAGAAACTCTGTAGGTTCTTCTTCAAGAGTTATCAATACGTAGCGCGAGGCGCGACCTGTAAACGTTTTGCAACTTACATTGCATACTATTTCATAATTTTCCAAAAGATCGGTATCAACGTTATAATAGTCTTTAAACATTTTTAAAACGTTCGGACTTGCAAAGCAGCTTCTTAAAATCCCGCAGCCGCCAAACAGAAAGGCGGTCAGGCTCGCCAAAATCAAGCTGATCAACGCCGGTAATTTTTTCATACCCGCTCCTTATTTCAATAAATCTTTGAGCGTTTTGGAGGTTAAAAAGTTCATTATAACTTCGTCAAGCTCTTTGAAAAGGGGAAGGGTTAAACAGGTTCCGGCGTTTTCGCAGCCGCCGTTTTCCAGGCAGGAAACGGGCGCAAGCGAGCCTTCGCCCGAAATAAGAATTTCCGCAACGGTGTACTCTTCCGCGCTTTTGGCAAGTTTATAACCGCCGCTCTTCCCGCGCGCGCTTATAACAAGCCCCGCCGCCGAAAGCTGTTTTGCCGAAGCTTCGAGATATTTTAAAGACTCGTTCTGTCTGTCCGCGACATCGCTCAAAGATATAAAGCCCTCGCCCTCGTGCCGCGCCAAATCAATCATTATTTTAAGGGCGTTCCTGCCCTTTGTTGTTATCATCATAGTTATTATACTCCTTAAAACGCAGAGATACGAGCAAGACGAGGCAAGCGCGTATTTGGCGCAGGGCGCGTACACAAAAGTACGCAACCAAGCCAAAACGCAAGCTTAACGAAGTATTGCGAAGTATATATGCGTTTTAGCCGCCGTACTCAATCATTTTTTCGATGCACTTAACCGCTTGCGAACGTAAGCTTTCGTCCATAACGATTTCTTCGCCGCCCTGCCCTTCAAGACAGTTTAAAACGTCCGCAAGGGTGGTGATTTTCATGTTGTGGCACAATAAATCTTTTGAAAGAGGATAAAACTTTTTATCCGGACAGCGGAACTGCAGGTGCTGAACTATTGCGTTTTCGGTACCTATTATAAATTCCTTTGCCGCCGATTTTTCGGCAAAGTCCATAATGCCCGAAGTCGAGCCGACGTAGTCCGCAAGCTCCACAACCTCGGGACGGCACTCGGGATGAACGAGGAACAGCGCGTTCGGGCGCGCCTTTTTTGCCGCCAAAGCGTCGCTCTTTTCAATCTTCGCGTGGGTGGGGCAGCCGCCCGAAAGCAATTTAAAATTCTTTTCGGGTACCTGGTTTTTAACGTAAGTTCCCAGATTTATATCGGGGATAAACAGGATATTTTTCTGCGGTATCGCGCGGCAGATTTTTACCGCGCTTGAAGAAGTTACGCACACGTCGGCTATCGTTTTAAGTTCCGCGGTGGTGTTTACGTAAGCTACCACGGCGTAGTCGGGGTACATCTTTTTGACTTCCGCAATTACTTCGCGATCAAACTGCTCCGCCATAGGACAGCCAGCCGCAGGATTCACGAGGTAAACCTTTTTTTGCGGCGAAAGCATTTTAACCGTTTCAGCCATAAACCGCACGCCGCACATAATAACGGTGTTTTCTTTCGCGGTCTTCGCCTTTACCGAAAGCGCGTAGCTGTCGCCGGTGAAATCGGCAATTTCGCAGATTTCTTCGGACATATAGCTGTGCGCCAGAATGCACGCTCCCTTCTCTTTTTTAAGTCTTAAAATTTTATCCTGTATATCTTTTATCATAGTATTAACCCGTTTATCAAATAAAATTATACTATATTTTAAAGCCGAGGTCAATAAAATTTAAAAATATAAAAGCGCCGCGAACTGTCCGCGGCGCCGGACTAATTAAGTTTTTAAGCCTTAACCAGATATACCGTATATACTCCGGTGTACTCGATAGACAGAACACCGTTTTTAAGTTTTGCGTTATATTCTACGTAATCATTTTTTCCGTTTTTACCTTAGCGTAATGCTGGTTTTATTAAGCGACCAACTGCCGACAACCCTTTCATTAGCGGGATAGCCGATAGCATTAAAATACATAATCGTTATCGTTCTTACCTTAATGCCGTCATAGCCCAGGTCCTGTTCCCTGACCTCAAGCGAAAAGGATTCCGCCGTAAGTTTATTATCCGGCTCGCTGCCGCGATAAAAGTCGTCTTTTTTATACTCCGTTCCGTCCGGTTCGGTAAGCGATTGAAATTTCCATATTCCAACGTAATCGGAAGAAGAGTTTTTTCCTCCGAAACTGTCACACGCCGATAATGCAAGACAGGAAATTGCCATTGCAATCACGACAAAAGCCGAAACTAACCATTTTTTCATAAATTTTCTCCTTTGTATGTCTTTGATTTGTATGTCTTTGATTTAAGTATATAGACAATTTTTGTCTATGTTAAGTAGAAAAAGACATTTTTTGTCTATAATTTTTGTATGAAGCTACTGTTTGCGCAAAGGTTGAGGGAACTCCGGAAAGAAAAAAATCTTTCGCAAAGCGAGCTTGCAAAAGACCTGAATATTACTCAACGTAAAGTTTCGTACTGGGAAAAGGAAAAAATAGAGCCTGACCTTGCTTCGCTTTGGAAATTGAGCGATTACTTTGTCGTAAGCGTCGATTATCTTATAGGCAAAAGCGACTTTTAACAAACAATGTTTGCTTCGTATCTTTATTGCAGAGCCGTGATACGGCTATCCGCTAATCAAACATAAATAAAAGTAACGCTTACTTCGTATCTTTATTGCCTTACCGTAATACAACTAATTACATTTCAAACTTAAAAGCCGCCCACGGAAAATACGTGGACGGCTTTTATAATTATAACCTTACTTCTTTTTTGCAGTTGTCTTTGTAGTTTTAGCCGTTTTTGTTTTGGGCTTTTCCTCTTTCAACTCGTCGGGAATTTTGACCTGCGGTATATGAGAGTCGTCCGTCTTTGCTTCTTTATGCGCTTTCGCTATTCCGTCGCGCACCTTTTTCTCCTCCCGCTTTTCCTCCTCCGTGCTTTCGTGGTAAGGCACCTCGAAAATCACCGATTCGAGCGGACGCAGGTTGAATGTAAGTTTGTACTTTCTGCCGTCGCAAAGCTCTTCCTTGGCGTCTATTTCCAGAGGACTGCCGTCGGGGTAGGTAGAGAAAATGCGTTTGTATACACCGCTGACCGGCGCGCCCACGCCCATTTCGTACCTTTCCACGGGCGCGAAGTTGCAGACAAATATCAGCGCGTTGTTATAGTTCCAGGGGTTGCGCCTTATAAAGGTGAAAATATTTCTGTTATAGTCGCCGCTGTTTATCCACTCGAACGAGTTTTTGCCGCCGCAGTCGTTGTACAGCACCGGGTATGACTTGTAAATATGTAACAGCGCGCGGTAGCAGTCCATAACGTCGCGGTGACCCTGGTCGTCGCACAGCCACCAGTCGAGACCGGTCTTATAGTTCCACTCGCTCTCCTGTCCGAAGTCCTGACCCATAAACAGCAGCTTTTTGCCGGGGTGTCCGGTCATCATGGTGTAACAGGTTTTAAGGCTGCCCAGCTTATCCATACGCGAGCCGGGGAATTTGTTGAACATACTGCCCTTGCCGTACACCACCTCGTCGTGGGAAAGAACAAGCATATAGTTTTCGTCGAAAATATACTCGAAGGTATGCGTCATTAAACCGTGGTGGTAAGGTCTGAAAATGGGGTCGGTGTTGTAGTACTTGATACTGTCGTTCATCCAGCCCATATTCCATTTCAGTCCGAAGCCGAAACCGCCCTGCTTTGCGGGCTTTGTCATTCCGGCGAGAATGGAGCTGTCCTCGGCGATTAAAAACGCGTCCGTTCTCGCGCGCAGTACGCTGTTTAAATGCCTGATAAATTCAAAGCTTTCGAGATTTTCGTTGCCGCCGTAAATATTGGGACGCCATTCGCCGCGTCCGAACGAGTTGTAAAGCATTGCCGCGACCGCGTCCACGCGCAGCGCGTCCACGTGGTATTTTTCCACCCAGAAAAAGGCGGAAGCTATTAAAAAGTTTGAAACTTCCTTTTTGCCTAAATTAAAAGCCTTTGTTCCCCACTCGGGATATTCGGCGCGTAAGGGGTCGGCGTATTCGTAAAGGGGCGTGCCGTCAAAGTTTGCGAGCGCGAAATCGTCCTTGGGGAAGTGCGCGGGTACCCAGTCTAAAATTACCCCTATTCCGTGTTCGTGCATATAGTCCACGAAGTACATAAAGTCCTGCGGCGAGCCGTATCTTGCGGTGGGCGAGAAATAGCCGGTCACCTGATAACCCCAGCTGGGGTCGAAGGGATACTCGCAGATACCCATAAGCTCGATATGCGTATAGCCCATATACTGAACGTACTCGCAAAGCTCGTGAGCAAGTCTGCGGTAATCGAAAAACTGGTCCTCGTCCCACTTGGACAGATCCTTTTTCCAGCTGCCCAAATGCACTTCGTAAACCGACATAGGCTTTTCAAGGAAGTTGTAGCCCTTTCTTTCTTCCCTCCACTTGCTATCCTTCCACTCGTAGTCTTCAAGGTTGACGACTATCGACGCGTTTTTGGGGCGAAGCTCGCTTCCGAAAGCGTACGGGTCTATCTTGCAGACCTCGCTGCCGTCCTCGCGCACGACGAGGTATTTATACTTTACTCCCTCGCACATACCGGGAACGAAAAGCTCCCAGATGCTGTCGTCGCACTTTTCCATAACGTCGCGCCACGGCGTCCAGCCGTTGCCGTCCGACAGCACGCAGACCGCGCGCGCGTTAGGCGCCCAAAGCACGAAATGCACTCCGCGCACGCCGCCGATTTCGCGGATATGCGCGCCCATTTTGTTGTACAGCTCGTAATGAGTACCGTGGTGAAAGAGATAGGTATCCAATTCGCCGAAAAATCTGTTTTCCATATTTTCCCCTCGATATATATAAATTAATCGTTTATAACCAAAGTATTTTAAATGCTTTGGTTCAATTTACAGGTAAACACGCAACCCGATTTTGCCGCAATAGTCACGAAAATTCTGCCGTGTTTTACTTCGTACTTCGCGCCGTCGTTTTTAAGTCCCGAGTCAAATACGCAGACCATTTCCGCGCCGCTCTTGACTCCCGTTTCCCAGACGGGGACGAAGAGGTTCAAATCGCCGTCCGTGCAGTTGATTACGACTGCGGCGCAGTCGGTACCGTCAAATCTGCCGTAAGATATATAGCCGTTGCCCGCGTCCAGTTTTTTGACGCTGCCCATTTTTAGACAGTGAATACGCTTGCGCAGTTCAATAGCGCCCTTGTGGTAGTCGATAAGCGCTTTGTCCTCGTTCCCCCAAGGGTAAGTCCTGCGCGAGTCGGGGTCGGTCCAGCCCACCTGCCCCGCTTCGTCGGCATAGTAAATTCCGGGAGAACCAGGCCAGGTCATTTGAATAAGCACCGCAAGCTGCATGACGCGTACGTCCACGCCGTAAGCCGCTGCGTGCGGACCCATTGTCTTTAAAGTGCCGACCGTTCCGTTAGTCCTCGTCAGAAAACGCGAATGGTCGTGGTTTGAAAGCTGATTTAAAGCGCTGTCAAGCGCGGGGCGCGGAAAGCGCGACATATTTTTAGCCATCGCCTCGAAGAACGCCTTGCCGTCCCAAAGCTTGTTGCCGTCGAAGCTCTCGCTGTGCTTTTCCATACCGGTTAAAAACCAGGTGACCGGCTCCATAAAGGCGTCGTAATTCATAACCGAGTCCCACTCGCCGCCCTTGAACCACGCGGAAGGGTCGCCGTAGTGTTCGGCGAAAACGAGCGCTTCGGGATTGGCGGCGCGCACCCTGTCGCGGAACTTGCGCCAGAATTGATGGTTGTACTTGGGCGAATGTCCCAGATCCGCCGCAACGTCCAGTCGCCAACCGTCCACGTTATAGGGCGCCGAAACCCATTTTTCGGCGGTGGATAAAACGTACTCCTCAAGCTCGGGCGATTTTTCGAAGTTGAGTTTTGGCAGAGTCGGAAAGCCCCACCAACCCTCGTATTCGCTCTTCGCTTCAAGAGGTTTATCGAATTTGAAGTAATTTCTGTACGGGCTGTTAGCGCTCTGGAAAGCGCCTTCTTCGTACCCCTCTTTATTGAGGTAAATTCCCTCGCGGTCCAACCATTTGTTGAACGAACCGCAGTGGTTGAAAACGCCGTCGATAACGACTTTCATTCCGCGCGAATGAATTTCCTTTACGAGGTCCGCAAAGTATGCGTTGCTCTTTTCAAGGTTTTTCTTCGAGGTTACCCTCTTTATATACTTGGGCGCGTAACCGTTGTTATGCTCCCAGTGCTGCATTTCGTGCTGTAAATCGTCCTCTATCACCGCGAGGTGGGGGTCTATATAGTCGTAATCCTGCGTATCGTATTTATGATTGGACGGAGACAAAAACAGCGGATTGAAATAAATCGCCTCTACGCCCAGTTCCTGCAAATAATCAAGTTTGGAGCGCACGCCCTGCAGGTCGCCGCCGTAAAAACAGCGCACGTCCAGCTCGTCGGGGAATTTATTCCACTCTGTAATTTTTTTGGAGTGTCCGCCCGTATAAAAATACTCGTTGTCGCAGACGTCGTTATCGGGGTTGCCGTTGCAGAATCTGTCGGTAAAAATCTGGTAAAAAACCGTGCCTTTCGCCCAGTCGGGGACTTTTTGTCCGGGTACGAAAGAAAATTCGTACTCCTCCTGCGAGTTTTCCGCGCAGCCTAGTCTGTTGTAGCAGACAACGTCGTCCTCGTCCACCACCTTGAAAAAGTAGGATATCGACTTTGCCGTGCAGGTAAAACTTACGGAGTAATAATCAAAAGTTTCCTCGCCTTTTTGCGCGGGGAGTTTGGTCATCGTGCGCTTCATACCGTTAATGATGCAGTAAGCTTTCAGGATGTCGTTTTTCATCGTCCTCAATTTTAAAGTAACCCTGTCGCCTGCTTCAGGTTCGTAAGGGGTTTTATAACATTCCGTTTCATCGGCGAAAAGCGCCCGTCTGTTTATCATTTTAAAGTCCTTTTACCTTTATCTCTTATTAATTATACATATTTCACTCTGCAAAGTCAATACGCAAATTCAATATTAAACGCCAAAAATCCCAAACATTGGTACGTCTTTAAATTGACAATAAAAAAGCGTTATGTTATCATTTTTTTATCAATTGATAAGTGAGATTTTATGAAAAAACGAAAAGAAGAAAAACCGGTTTCCGCCGCGGAAAACGGCGCGGTAAAACAAGAGGAAATTCAGACCGAAGCGGTTGAAAAGCCCCGCACGCCGGAGGCTACTATTGCCGAAGCGGTTTCTGCGGAAGCCACGACCATAGTAAGAACGCAGGCGCTGTTCAGCGACAAGGTGCTGACTCCCACCCAGAGAAGAAAACGCACGGCGTTGAGCTGGACGTTTATGTTCTTCGGCATACTTATGATGTCGTGCAGCGTCTACTTTTTCCAGACGCCCAACGACTTCACGATGGGCGGCGTCGCCGGTATTGCGATTGTTCTTGAGGGATTTTTAAAGCCTTTTATCCCCTTCTTGTCACAGGGCGTGATTATGGCTATAATCAACGTCTTTCTGCTGATTTTGGGACTCATAATTCTCGGCAAACAGTGTACGATTAAAACTATAATCTGTTCGCTGTTCTACACCGGATTTATATGGCTGTTCGAGTATCTGGACGTAGTCGGGTTAATAAACGCGGCTGTCGGCAGAGTGGAAACGGTAATCGACCCCGAAACAGGCGCGGAGATCACACACGCGCTTAAAACGCTTACCGACCAGAGGTTTATGGAATTAGTTTACGCCATACTTCTCTTCGGTATCGGCGGCGCGCTTGTATTTAACAGCGGTTCGTCGTCGGGCGGCACGGATATTATCGCGCTGATATTGAAAAAGTACACCAAGCTGAACGTAGGCTTCGCGCTTATGATTATAGACTTTATAGTCGTATGTATTACCTTCTACACCTTCAAGAGTATTGAAAGCGGACTTATATCGCTTTTGGGTCTGTTCACAAAGTCATTCCTTCTGGACGGCGTAATAGAGAGTATCGGCAAGACCAAGTACATTACTATAATCACGCAGCAGCCCGAGCTAATTGCAGATTATATCCTGAATGACATAAACCACAGCTTTACGATGTACGACGCCGAGGGCGGGTATTCACACCAGAAGAAAAAGGTGCTGGTTACCGTCTGCAAGAGGAACGAGGCTATTAAACTTAAAATGAAAATAAACAAAGTTGACCCGACGGCGTTCGTAATAATTACCGACGCGAACGAGATACTGGGCAAGGGCTTCGGCGGCACTTTATAATCAACGGTTTGTCTTTAAATTTTTTTACACAGACTATTTACAATAATTAAACTTAAATAGGGAAAATGAAAGAAAAAAAGCAAAAGGCTGAAAAAGCCGCAAAACCGCAGCTCACAAAAGCCGAGCGGCGAAAAAAAATACGCGACGGCGCGCTGTACTGGATAATACTCAATATCGGCGTGCTGCTGCTTGCGGTGGGCGTGTATCTGTTCAAAAGCCCGAACAACTTTGCAACGGGCGGAGTCAGCGGCATTTCTATAATTATCGCAAAATTCACGCGCGGCACGTTCTTCACACAGCCTGTAATAAACTTTATAATAAACGGCGTACTGCTTATAATAGGTTTTATATTCCTCGGCAAGGGCTGCACCTTTAAAACCGCGTACTGCTCGCTGATGTACACGCTGGAAATGTACGCCTTCGAGCAGATATTCAAGGCGGTCCATATAGAACTTCCGCTTACGAACGAAAAATTTATGGAGTTCATATACGCCATGCTTTTAACAAGTCTGGCGGCGGCAATTCTGTTTTATTGCAGGGCATCCTCGGGCGGAACGGATATAATCGCGCTTATCGTTAAAAAGTTCGCTAAAATGAATATCGGCGTGGCGCTGTTCGTTTCAGATTTTCTGATAGCCGCCTCCACCTTTATAGTATTTAAAGACGTTGCGACCGGACTTTATTCCTTACTGGGACTTTTATTGAAGTCCGTTCTCGTCGACTACGTAATAGACGGTATGGGCAGGTCGAAATTTGTGACCATAATCACCTCACACCCGGAAGTTATTTCGGGATTTATTCTGGACGGTATGCACCGCGGCGTAACTTCTTACAAGGCGACGGGCGGATACACCGGCGCGGAAAAGACGGTAATTATAACCGTCTGCAAGCGCAGGGAAGCGATTAAGCTGAAAATGCAGATTAACCGCGCCGATCCTTCGGCGTTCGTTATAGTTACCAACTCGAACGAGATTATCGGCAAAGGCTTTAACAACCCGATGTCTTAAACCCAGGCAATGCCTGATCAGTATCTTTATTACCGATATGTTTGATTGACTTTTGTTCCAATCAAACAGGCAATGCCTGACCCGTATACTTTGCTATTTCAATCAAAATTCTGCCGCCGGACGCGTCTGCGTCCGGCGGCTTTTTCAATAATTTAAGTTTGATTAGTGACAAGTCAATCGCCTGCAAATGTAATTAAGATACGTATCAAGCATTGCCTGTTTGATTTGCGATAGATTAATTACCCTCTGACGTAATTAAATACGGGTCAGGCGTAGCCTGTTATTTAACGAGGGCAACTGCCTGACGGGTCTTCTCTTCAATCTCTTCGGGCGTGCCGGTCATCATCCAGCTACCGCCGCACGCGATAATTTTGTCGTACGCGAGATATTCAAGAATATTGTCCGCGGAAATTCCGCCCGTGGGCATAATCTGCAAATAGGGGAACGCCGCGCAGATAGCCTTAATGGTTTTAAGTCCGCCGTAGTTGGACGCGGGAAAGAATTTCAGATTTGTAAGTCCCTTCGCAATCGCCGCCATTGCCTCAGTCGGGGTAACGATGCCGGGCATATAAATCATACCGTGCTTTTTGCAGCAGTCCGCAACCTCTGCGGAAAAACCGGGCGATACTATAAATTTAGCGCCCGCGGCTATTGCCTTTTCACACTGTTCCTTGTTAATAACCGTGCCTGCGCCCACAAGCATATCGGGGAACTTTTTAACGGTAAGTTTAATAGCTTCCTCCGCGCAAGCCGTTCTGAACGTAATTTCAGCAACGGGCAGACCGCCGTTTACGAGCGCCTGCATTTTGGGCAAAGTTTCCTCAATCGAGTTCAGCACCACTACCGGCACTATTTTCAACTGCTTGAATTTTTCAATAACCTGTTGTTCTGTCATCGTTTACCTCCGAAAATATATTGATTAACAACGCATTTATTATATCACGCTTTTTTAGCGATTGCAATAGCGTAACGCCATTTTTTAAAGTTAAAGCGGCGGAGCTTCCGCTCCGCCGCTTTTTATCCTTTGTAAGTATTCAATTACGAGCCGTAAGTTACGCTGAAGGCATCGTGATTTCTAATACTTTGAAGTAGTTGCTTCCGCCGCCTTCCTCCGTAGTCCTTCTTCCACCGACAAAGGTTATCGTGCAATCTGCCGTAGCAACGTATGTCCAATCTCCTAATATTCTTAAAGGATCCGTATCTCCGTCCGCTACATAATCTACGCCGTCAATTTTTACGGTAAAACAAGTATAGCTGGGATATCCGGTTACTTTGACGGTAGTTCCGCCTTTAACCATTATAGATACCTCGCTACCGGTACCGATTTCGCAGTTGTCGCCGCCGTTAACGCTTATCTGTCCCTTGTCAACGATTAACTTGGTTCCTACGTAATTGGAATAGTTACCCGACGAACCGAAAGTAATAGTAGTATCTTCCTCGAAGTAAGGCTTCGGCGTTCCCCAACCGATATAGATATGGGTCTCTGCGGCAACGGGGGCGCTGAAATCAAACTGGGTGTTGCATTCTTCGTCGCTGAAATATCCCAGGAAAGCCTCGCCTTCGGGAGGTGTTAACGTATCCTTTATCGCGTCGATTTTAGATTTGAGTATAAGGTCGCCGTTCCAGACCTGGAAAGAGTTGACTACCGCGTCGCCGCTGTGAACTTTTACGTCCGACTGCGTCATACTCAAACCGGCGTTAACCTGCACTTTAACCACTTTGACGTATCCTACGCCGTGGGGTGCATTTTCCTTCATCTTGATAACAAGGTCGCCCGCAGCGCGCACGTCAACGACGTATCTGTCGGTAACGAAATCAACGTCTAAAGGTTCACCGTCCAATGTGAACTCTAACCCGTCGTTGTAGCTGGTTACGGTAACTTTGGTATCCGCGTTAAGTTTAAGAGTCATAGTTGCGTCGCCGGTAAGTTTGGACCAGCCGCCGCCGTGCCATTCAAACGAACCCGTTTCATTAGCGTCAATCTTCAACTTGCCGATGTATTTCGATTCCGCTGTTCCCGCGGGGACTACGTTGTCGGCGTTTTCCGAACCGAAGTTATATTCGGCGTTTGCAGTGAAAGGTCCTAAAACAAGAGTCAGGTAAATTTCGCCTTCAGCCGAAATTTCGGGATAGAGGTACTCGGTCTGACATTCGCTGTCCGAATAAACGCCGCTGATATCGTATTGCGCATAGCTGGTTTCCGCAAGTTTTTCGGTAAGCTTTGCAAGAGTGAGCGCGCTGCCGTCTTCAACCTGCAATTCAAACAGTGCCGTGCCTTCGCTGTCTTTGACGGTTACGGTGTGAGTTTCAACGTCCGAGCTTACGGGTTCCCAAACCGTCGTGTAGCCGTTGGGAGTACCGAATATTACCTGGTAGTTGTTATAGTTTTCAGCCTGGCTTTCGGTAAGCATCTTCATACCTGCAACTTCCGTCTTGATTGAGCCTGCGCCGGTGTTGTTGTATTCAACGAATTTAACGGTAGAAGCCGTAGGCGCAACGCCGCTCATGGAAACGTATCTTTCGTTCTTGCTGGCGCCCGAATAGCCCTTCGTGGAAACGTGTCCGTCGATTTCCGAATTGATAACGGCAACGTTTGCGTATGCGCCCCAAGGTCTGCCTATAGCAGTGTTTTTGTTTTCTACGACTTTCGTATCCGCAGTGAAGTGGCACTGGTCGAAGATTGCGCCGTAGGTTATCGCGTCGTTCGCGTCCTTGTTGTTGCCCTTGAATGCGGTGATATATCCGCCGTCGGTCTTGCCGTTGTCTATCGAGTGAATTTCACAGCCCTTGAAGTAAGTAGTATTGTTGGTACCGAAGATGAAGTCGGTAGTACCGCTTATGTAGCTGTTTACGATATACTGGCGACCGGTGAAGAGTTCAATCGTATCCTGATAACCGAGCAATCCGCAGTTGTCAATGGTTACTTTATCCGCCTGAATTAAGATTGCCAGCGCGCGCTGGTCGGTGCTGGGAGCTCCCTTGTACGCCGCTACCGAGTTGTAGTAGTTGGAAACGGTAACATTCTTCATGGTGAAGTTTACCGCCGCCTCTCTGACGTTCATCGTTGCTGTCGAGTCGGTTACATGTTCGTAGCCGCCGTCGTCCTTTGCGCCGTAGAGCGAGTCGTATTCAATCTTTGTGGTGTCCTTACCCGCGCCGATTATCGTAAGGTTAGGAACTTTGATTTCAAGTTTTTCCCAATAAGTGCCTGCAGCAAGGCTAATGGTCTTGGACGCGCCGTTCTGTACGCCCGAATTTTCAAGGAATTCAAGCGCCTGGTGAATGGTCTTGAACTGGTATGCGCCGTCACCGTTCTTAATACCTACGTTTTCGTCCGCAAGGTTGCCGTCAACCGCAACGTTTACGGAAGTTGCCGTAGCAAGCTCGGCATCCTTTTCTATTACGTAAATATTAAACGTATTCTGCTTTGTTATGCCGTTGGTCGTATATTCAACCGTTACCGTCTTTTTGCCGGTTGTAGTCATATCGACAGGAGATACGGTATAAAGCGTTTTACCCAACAGGAAGCTGTTTTTGTTCGCGCCTATCTGACCGTTCAGAATTACCGAAAGTCCGTCGGTCGACAACGAGTTGCCCTTGAAATAGAGCTGACGGAGCGAATGGTTTACGTAAGTGCCGTTATCCGCGGAGGTGTTAGAACCCTTAACTACCGTGTCGGTGCCTAATTTGAGTTCGTCGTACGAATATACGTTTACGTTGTAAGACGTGGTGTAAGTTTTTCCGCTCTTCTCGTAGGAAACGCCTATTTCGTAAGTGCCTGCCGTGGTATTGTCAAAATCGTTGTAGTCAACCTGAAGTCTTCCGGTTTGCAGGGGTGAAATTCTTCCCGTGGTTTCGTGTACCGCGTTTACCGCAAGTCCGTTTAATCCGAAGGTCTGACCTACGTAGTAATCAACCGTACCTGTCGAAGCTATTTCAATGCTTTCAACGGGGCTATTCACTACTTTAGCTTCAAAAACCATATAGAATATATCGGAAGTACCGCTGGGACGGGTAATTTCGTATAAGCCGTCCTTGCTAATCTCTATCTCTACAAGTTGCAAAGAAGAGCTGTATTTTTTAGCGGGATAATCGATGTTCTTTGACGTTCCGTTGGGACTTTTAAGAGTAATCTGCTGATAGTCGGTCTTACCCGAACCGTCCTGCACCCAGATAGTCAACTTGCCTGCCGCGGGTGCGTTTACTGTAACTTTAGACGACGCGTTAGCCATCTGTATGGACTTTTTCAGTTCAAAGCCCGATTTTACAACCGTACCCGTGTCGTCTTTAAGTTCGTATCTCGTCCTGTTTCTTATCGTAGTACCGTTGCATACCGTGTAGATACCCGACTTTAAATCTTTATCGTAAGTCTTTGCTTCGTAGTCCTGCGCATAGAACTCGTACTTAACCGCAATTTTACCGTCTTCGTCAACGTCGGGCGCGGGATCGTCCGATTCGCTCAAAGTAGGTTTGATTAATTTTCTTTCATACTTACACACGGTACACTTGTCGTCGCTACCCCAGGTGTGCGTATCTTCGCCGTCGGTAACGTCGTGACCGCACTCCGATTCGTGCCAGTGCATCTTGTTGTTAGAAATCCACTCGGTCGAATAGGTGTGTTCATGCTGCTCTTTGTCAGGCTTGCACGCTACGGCGCCCATCGTTGCAGTTGCGGTCAACGCGCAAAGTCCGGCAACGAGCAACTGCTTGATAAAGTTGTTTTTGTTCATCCTTTCCTCCAAAAAATATTTTGAATTTTAAATTTTTTACTTTTAGCGGTTTTCTGCGCGCGTTGCACAACGCGCGCATTAGGGGGTACCCCCTAACAGACTCTCCGCTGATATACAGTTTAACACAGGATATAAAAATTGTCAAACACGCCGCGGTTTTTTTATTAATTCACATTTTTTGGTAATAACAAACAGCTTTTCCTAATATACCGGCAGTTTCCTGCTCCGCAGTGGCGGGCAACTCTTTTTAAACAACGTACTTTTGCTTCACCCGTAGATATTTCCAATGCAAAAATAAAGCAGCCACTCCCCCCCCCCCGTTATACGGACAACGTACTTTTTGTGAAAATTATTTTTCTAGCAGCAAAATAATTTTCTACAAAGCTTCGACTTCGTCCTCGCGCGGCGTAAACGAGCTTAACTTCTGTGTTCGGAACGGGAACAGGGGGATTCTCGTTGCCATTATCACCGGAATGGCTCCGCTTGTTGGACTTGAAACCCTGTTTTATATGCATAAACCGCCTAAACACCCTGTTTTTAGCAGTTTTATGCGAAAAATCAATGGTTTTATACTTTGTGTGCCAATCTGTACCAAGTTTACTAACACAAGATTTCGACCAAGTTTAAAGCCGCGACTTTCATTGTCGCGGCTTTTTACGTAGTTTTGGTTATCAGTTAAAATATTCTATAAGAATATAGTAAATCCAAATGCCTTTATTGGCAGAACCGATCTGATATGTTCCCGCATCGGTCAAGTAAAAAGAGCAGACTTACGTCTGCTCTTTTTTATTGTATCCGTGTCTATTAAGAATTTCCCTCTTCTTGCTCTTTCTTTACGAAAATTGCGTTCATCGGCACATATATTGCGTCGAAGAACTTGCCTTTAAGCAGAATATCTCTGCGGTAAAGTGCGAAATAGCACGCAACGTACAGGATAAGTAACGCTATCAAAATGCACGCAATAACGATTCCGGCTATCGCACCTGCGGACAATCCGTCGTTATTATCGGGTGCAACGAGCTTCGGGAGCGGGCGGGTTTCAACGTGAGTACCGTCGTTCGCACACACCCTGCGTTCTTCGCCTTCCTCGGTTTCGGTAGCTTCTTTCGTTACCGTCCATTCGCCCCAGGCGTGAGCGGTTTCATCTACTGCAAGCGACTTTTCCGTCCTGCCCAATTCCTCGTTACAGACAGAACAGTAAACAACTTCGTCGTAACTACCCGCTTGCGTACAAGTTGCCGCAACCTCGTTTTCCCTTACCGCTTCGGCAGAGACGTGCGAAACGGGCTCTCCGTATTCGAACGTTTCCGTACCGTGCATTCCGCAAACGCACGATTTGTAATATACGGCTTTTGCCGTACACGTTGCGGCGGATTCCAGATAGGTTTCGGTTGCTATATTTAAAGTGTATTCGTGGTCGGCTTTCGTATCGGTCTGCGTACAGTCTTCGTTCAGGCATTCGTGCCAATGTTGATTTTCGTTCGTAGTCCAAGTTTCTGAATAGTTATGTTCGGCTTCCGCCGCTTTTATCCCATAGCCGCAAATTGCACAGAAAAGCTGAGTGGTACAGTCACCGTCGTCCGTTCCGCTGTGATTTACTTTCGTATCGGTTTGAGTACAGTCAGAACGTATACAAACGTGCCAATGCTGATTTTCGTTCTTAGTATAACCGACGTCATATAAATGTTCGGTTTGTGCCGCTTTTATCCCATAGCCGCAAATTGCACAGAAAAGCCGAGTGGTACAGTCACCGTCGTCCGTTCCGCTGTGTTCAACTTTCGTATCTGTTTCCGTACAGCCTTCGTTTTGGCAAGCGTGCCAATGCGTTTCGCCGTCGGAAACCCAATCGTCTGTATTCCAATCGTGCTCGCCGAAATCGCCGTATTCATTGCCGCACGTTTCGCACTCGGCTTTTTCCGTACAGCTTGCCGTGCCGCCGGTGTGCGTGCCGAAATATACGATGCCGTCTTCGTCGGCGAAAATGCAATTAAAGCCTTTATTCCGATTATAACTGTTGTCGTCTATAATGAAATATTCGGACGGACTTTCCTGTGTAAAACCCGTGGCAATCTTAGTGGCTATCTCATCTGTATCTTTTATAGGTCTTATGCCTATTTGCGCTTTTACTCCGTCCTTTTCAAGCGCGTCGATAATTGTAATGTTACTCCAGTATAAGTCAACGTTAGCTTCATCGGCATCCCCGTTAGTGTTGCCCGTTATATTGACGGCACCGGACACATTAAACACACTCATTTCAACAATAACGCCGCCGTATATGCAGTTTGTAGCGTTTCCGCTGATCGTGCCGCCCGTCATTGTGAACGTGCTATGAGTAACTCGCACGCCGCCGCCCCAGTCCGTAGAAGTGTTGCCGCTGATCGTGCCGCCCGTCATTTTAAATATGGCGCCGCCTTTGGCAAACACACCGCCGCCAGAGAAGCTTGAAGTGTTTCCGCTGATCGTGCCGTCCGTCAATGTGAAATTGGCAAAGCTGTCAACGTACACTCCGCCGCCGTTTCCTGCCGTGTTACCGCCGGTTATAAGTCCGCCGTATATCGTAACTTCTTCATTTGTTACAGGGCTTATTATCGTATGTGACGACGAACCGCCGCCGTTATCTTCAAGAGTAAACGTGCCGTTTACTGTAATAACCGAGTCGTTGCCGTCTTCCGACATTTTCAGCATACAACCGTTGAGATCAAGGGTTAAATCTTTGCCTGCCTCAACTACAAGCGTTGAAGAAATTTCCGCGTCGGCGTACATTTTTATTGTTGCGGTACCCGCGGTGTTTGCCGCGGTAAACGCCGCTTCAATAGTGCCGTAATAGGTTGTATTGTCCTCTCCGTCCGTAACCTTGAAATTCGCGGTATCGGCGTAAGCCGTAGTTTTGGGCGTGAACATAAATGCGCCCGCCATAATCAGCAACGACGCAAGAACCGCCGATAATATTATTAAAAGTCGATTTTTAAATTTAGTAAACATAATTTTTCCTCTTAAGTTCGGGAAATAACGCTTGACAAAGCTTACAGTTTCCCTTATCATAACAGTATATCATATACATCTATGTACAGGTCAAGAGTTATGAAAGAATTAAACGAGGAAAAACTTAAAAATTCAAGCAAAAAATTCCACGTAAACGACGTTACGGAGTTTTTTAATATTACCCCGCGCATTTTAAAGCACTATGAAACCACGGGCGTGCTTACACCCGTGCGTACGGACAAAAACGGATACCGCGAATATTCGGCGGAAGACGTGATAAAAATACAGATTGCGGAACGGCTTAAAAGTACGCAGTTTACGCAAAAAGAAATAGCCGATTATTTTTCGGGTGAACTCGATATCGAAAAGAAGTATGCAGAGTTAGTCAAGTTAAGAGAAATGATTGATAATTTTATCGACGTACTCGACGTTGACAGAAGAAATGGCGCACCGCAGTTTTCTATCGTGGAAGAGCAGACGCTTCTTTGCTTTTGCAAGACCTATCCTTCAACTTCCGATACGTTAAAACAGTATCTTCATTCACGCGACGCCTACACCTCGGCAATCAGCGCAAAATGCGTTTGCGACGTTGCACATTCCTTTTTAAAGCAGTACGATAATCTGTATTCGTTTCCGCGTATCGACGGTTATGAAGAAACGTTCGACAATGAAACCTACCGCATTTGCGTTCCGATTATCGCCCCGCCACAAAACGCCGATATGTTCGGCGGAACAGTTGAAATGGTAACGCGCAAAAAATCTCTTTCTATGAAGTTTGCGCTGCACGGTGCACCGCTCGGCGGCGAAAAAGTTTTGAAAGATGATAAAAAGTACCGCGGAGGCGGGTTTTATTTGCAGGAAGAAGCCCAGCGGCGCGGCCTGACGCTTACGGGCAAGTCGTGGCTGATATCCGAAACGGGACCGAACAAAAAGACGGCTGACCGCACGTACACGGCGATTATCGGCGCGGAAATCGAATAAACACGACATTTAAAACAAATTGAAGCATAAAAAGCGGCAAATTATTTTTAAAATAACAAACAAATGTTTCTAAAAACTTGACAATGGCAATGACCGTGATATAATCAGCAATACGATGTAGTTCGTGATACCCTTTGTGAAAGGGTTGATGTCTGCGGCGATGAAGAAAATGTCCGCGTGGCGCAGAAAGTTTTTTGAACAGCAAGAGTCCGTTCATGCCTTAGCTAGCGGTTTTGTACGCGAGGTATTTTTAGCTTACTAAAAAGCCGTGAGCCGAGATAGGTTTTTTAAGCGCTCAAATTTTTAGTAATATTAACAATTCAATACTAATATTGAATCCGTGCGGAGTGGAAACCGAGCGGATTTTTTGTTGCAATTTTTTAGCTACTCTGCGCCTTAACGGGTAGCCGAAATAAAACATTTTCGGAGGTAATTCTATGACAATCAGACCGCCTTAATCGGCAAGAAAAAAGCCCCCCTGCAAAGGCGAACGGCACCAAACTGTGAAGCGGCTTCGGTATAGGGAGTTATACTTTTTTGCAAAAAAAATTTAAGCATGACAATTATATAAGCTATTTAGTATGCCACATGGACAAATATCAGCGCAAAGATATTGTTGGCTCGAGAAAGAAACAGCAAAATAATTTTCTACAAAGCTTCGGACTTCGTCCTCGCGCGGCGTCCCTCGCAGACACTGTTTACTGAATAAAGTACTTATCGCATCGCCGCACGTAGCAATAACGCACAAAAAAAACAACTGCTTCCCCCATAACATAGACAACGTACTTTTTGTGAAAATATTTTGTCTGCCGTCAAAATATTTTCTACAAAGCTTCGGACTTCGTCCTCGCGCGGCGTCCCTCGCAGACGCTGTTTACTGGATAGAGTACTTGTCATGCGCCACCCGTAGATATTCCCAATGCAAAAATAAAAGCAACCACTAAAAGTGATTGCTTTTATTTTTGAAATCCGGCAATTTCCTATCCTCCCGGTCGGTGTCCCGACAAGTACTTTCGGCGTAAACGAGCTTAACTTCTGTGTTCGGAATGGGAACAGGTGGATCCTCGTTGCCATCATCACCGGAATGGCTCCGCTTGTTGGACTTGAAGCGATTGACGGACTCAGAAAAAGGGCAGTTTTACCCCGATTTTGCTTGAAAACAGTGTAAAAACAGCCCTTTTTAGCCCGTAAAAATTTTTATGCGACAGCTATGCGACAAACCAAAAAAACAATTTTTCATCAGAGAATTTAACTACAACACGTTCATACTTTAATTATAAAAAGCGCTGTTCCAACGAACAGCACTTTTTATGTATTTCAATTTTTTATTTGTCTAATTTTGGTGTTCCTTTAAAACACCATGCTTGTAACACGATATAAGTTCTTTCAAATCCGCAATTCTTTCCTGCATTTCTTTTCCCCTGTCAGTGTCGGAAATACGCAGACGGTTATAGCTTGCGTCAACAACTTCCGTAACGGAATGTATGTCCGTTTCTGACAAAATGGTTTCTTTTACAGATACAAA
The DNA here is from genome assembly GCA_964503655.1 of uncultured Clostridia bacterium. Classification (GTDB taxonomy): domain Bacteria; phylum Bacillota; class Clostridia; order Christensenellales; family Borkfalkiaceae; genus Coproplasma. The sequence goes on from CAZDAG010000001.1 coordinate 457,767, forward strand.
CGGTTCGTGTGCTACAAGTTTCAGCCCGTGTGAATTGGAAACCAAAGTGTAACCGGCTATGCCCGTTACTTCTCTATAAACTTTCGAAAAACCGCCGTCTATTATAATAACCTTTCCGTTACAATGAACGGGGTGCTGTCCTTGCCGCACCTTGACGGGAACGTGACCGTTTATGATATGCCCCGTAGCAAAGTCCAAACCGAACTCATCAAAAATTGTTTTAACTTTAAATTTGTCATTATAAAAGTTATAATAGCTATTTTTATTTTCTTTTTTTATGTCCTCATCGGAAAGAAAATATCTTTCAAATGTTGCCATTTTTTCTTTACCATATAAAGGCGAGGACGGACAGGACCACATATAATACAACACGTCTTTGCCGTACTCCATTTCTTTTTTGCTTTTTGAATACCGTGCTTTACGCGCCCACTTTTCAAGTGTATCAAAAAGTGCTTTACCTTTCACTTGCTCCCCGCCTATAGTAACCGTTAAAAACTCGCCGTCCTCTGTAAACGGAACGCAACCGTGAAAAAGTAAATTACCGTTATAAATACGGTACATACTTCCCCTATTATATAGAAACTCTATATGCCGTTGCAATCTTTCCGACTGCTTGAACGATACGGCAAGCTGACGCATCGTATGCTCTTCCTCTTCTGTCAGACAATACGGATTATCTAATGACATCGTTGGAAAGTTACTGTCCAAAAGCCGATATTTTTTCCCTTCTTATAACCGTGCCATTTTCAGTATCAATTTTTTCCAATATACGTCTGTTATCCATTCCGAATTCGGGGTGCTTTAGGCTTAACTGTCCTTCAAGTTTAAAAAGTAATACCGTAATGGCTTTATGAACTTTTGTAAAAATATTGTTTTCTTCATTTGACCCGTTTTTTATTTCAAACAACTTGCAATTGTCGTCATAATAGTTATTCAGTGCAAGAGTAATAAGCGGCACAAGGCTTATGCCGTAACCGTTTTCCAACACGTTTAAATTGCCGTTTCTGACTGCAAGTCTGATTACTGATGCAATACAAGCATAGCTACCGCAAGCTGCGCCCATCCATTCAACATCGTGATTACCCCATTCTATATCCACGGAATGATATCCTATCAGCGTCTCCATTACCTCAACAGAGCCGCTTCCCCTGTCAAAAATATCACCTATTACGTGCAATCTTTCAATAGCAAGTGTTTGAATTAACCTGCAAAATTCTGCAATAAAAACTTTTGCGCTGTCAGTTTCAATTATTGCCTGCAATATTTCACCGTAATATGCTTGCTTATCAGGCACTTCCGAACGCTCGCTCAACAACTCTTCTATAATGTACTCGAATTCAGGCTTTACGGCAGCTTTAACTTTTGTACGGTTATATTTTGATACCATTCTTCTGCTAATGCGTATCAGCCATAACAAAGTTTGCTTGCACCAATTTCCGAAATTGACTTCCGTTCGCTCTATAAGTTCCAGCTTTTCTTCAGGATAATAAATGAGCGTGCACAGCGTCTTCTTTTGTTTAACCGTCAATTCATCGCCAAACTCGTCGTCTACCTTTTTCGCTATCGACCCCGAGCCGTTTTTCAGAATATGGTTAAACGCCTCGTACTCGCCGTGAATATCAGAGATAAAATGTTCCGTACCCTTAGGCAAGTTTAAGTTAGCCGAAAGATTTATTATTTCCGATGCCGCTTTGCGTGCAGTTGGAAAAGAATTAGAAAGAAGTTTTAGATATTTTTCAGAATTTTTCATAATATATCCGGTACCAATTACTAAGGGTCAGAGCATAATATCCCCGACCCCTTTAAGTAGAAATAATTAAAACTAAACGCCGCTATACGATGAGAAACCGCCGTCTATAGGAATACAAACACCTGTTACAAAACCAGCTGCTTCACTGCTGATAAGATAGAGTGTTGTTCCTACAAGATCGTCAACAACACCGAACCTACCCATAGGAGTCGCCGCAAGAATTTTGCCCGTTCTTGCCGTAGGCGTTCCGTCGTCGTTCCACAGAAGTTTTTCATTCTGCTTGGTTGAGAAAAAACCGGGTGCAATAGCATTGACACGAATACCGATATGCGAGAAGTGTACCGCAAGCCACTGCGTAAAGTTAGATACGGCTGCTTTTGCTCCCGAATATGCAGGTATCTTTGTAAGCGGAGTATATGCATTCATTGAAGATATGTTTAATATGTTGCAGTCCTTTCTTCCTACCATATCCTTTGAAAATACTTGCGAAGGAAGTAAAGTGCCTATAAAGTTAAGGTTAAACACATTTTCAACGCCCGACTGTTCCAAATCAAAAAAAGTTTTTATTCCTTTAATTTCATCATCAAGTTCTGCATACTCGTTATCCGTGGTCGCCTGAGGATTGTTGCCGCCTGCGCCGTTAATCAATATGTCACATTTGCCAAATGCTTTTAAAACTTCTTCGTGGCACTTTTCAAGCGATTCTTTTATTAACACATTTGCTTCAAATCCTTTTGCGGAATATCCTTCAGACTTTATCTTATCGGCAAACTCCTGTGCCTTTTTGATATCCCTGTCAAGAACGGCAACCTTAGCACCGCACTGTGCAATTGCCTTTGAAAGATGAGAACATATGACGCCCGCCGCTCCTGTTATAACTACTACTTTGTCTTTTAAATCGACGGTAAAAGGTAATTTCATTTATGTATTCTCCTTATAATTTATTTTTTAAATCCTTCTTTACTGCTTCGAACAATCCGCAAAGATAGGTCGCCCCCATTGCTCTGTCGAACAGTCCGTAACCGGGTTTTGCGTCCTCGCCCCATACGTTTCTTCCGTGATCGGGACGCAGATATCCGCTAAAACCATTCTTTTCCAATGCCCTGACTATTTCGTAAATATCCACGTTTCCGCAATCAGTCATATGTCCGTTTTCGTAGAAGTCGGTTTCGGACGTATATTTTAATTGGCGAAGGTGGGCAAAGTATATTCTATCTGCGTACTTCGCCGCCATTTTAGGTAAGTCGTTAAACCTGCCTGCGCCCAATGAGCCCGTGCAGAAAGTTATTCCGTTATGCTTATTGGGGACAGCAGCTAACAACCTATCATAATCTTCTTCCCTGCCGACAATTCTCGGCAAATCGAAAATATCCCAGGGAGGATCATCAGGGTGAACTGCAAGATTTACGTCTGCCTCATCGCATGCAGGCATAACGGCATTCAGGAAATATACGTAATTTTCAAACAGCTTTTCGTGCGTCACCCCTTCGTATTCTTTTAAAAGCCCGTTGAGCTCTTCCGAAGTATAACTCTCGTCCCAACCGGGTAAACGCAGATTATGTTTATCAAGTTTTGCAAAGTCCGCTTCACTGTAAGAAAGCGAAGTCGCACCGTCTGTATGCTTAAAATATAAATTTGTCCGGAACCAGTCGAACACGGGCATAAAGTTGTAGCAAATGCACTTTACACCTGCTTTACCGCAGTTGATAATATTCTGCTTGTACGCCTCGATATACTTGTCCCTCGTGGGTTTGCCTAGCTTTATATCCTCGTGAACGGGAACGGACTCGATAACTTCCATTTCAAGTCCCGCGTCATTGCAGAGTTTTTTGAGATGCAAAAGTTTATCCAAATTCCAAACCGATCCCACGGGTTCATCGTACACAGCAGTAACTACACCTGTCATTCCTTGAATTTGTTTGATATAGTTCAAAGGAATACAGTCCTTTTCTCCATACCATCTGAATGTCATTTTCATAAGTTATTATCCCCCTTAAAAGTTTCGTAACAATAAATTTACTTTGCCAACAGAAGAATTTTATAAATATCGTCCGAATTAAGTCTGACAAGATTACCGAGATGAGTTTTATTAACTAAAGCGTTTTTTGAAATGTGGGCAAAATGCTCTTCGCCAATGTTAATTTGATGCAATCTCGTAGGCAATCCTAATTCCATATAAAAATCTTCCAATCTTCTGATTCCTTCAAGAATCGTTTCATCTTGAGTTAATCCCTCTTCAACATCGAACACATTCTTAGCAAAAGAATGAAAAATGTCTTTCCCTTTTCCAATGCTGTGAATATACTTCATCCACGCAGGAAAAATAACGGCAAGCCCTGCACCATGGGCAACACTGTTAATTGCCGACAATTCGTGTTCGATATTATGAGATGCCCAGTCACCGATTCTTCCGACATTAAACATTCCGTTATGTGCATAAATTGCCGCTAAACTCATTTCTGCCCTTAAAGAATAATTATTCTTGTCTTTCATAATTTTTTTACTGTTAGCAATATGGGCTTTCATCGCGCCTTCAAGAATACGGCTTGTAAAATCAACTCCTTGAACTGAGGTAAAATACCGTTCCATCATATGAGCCAGAATATCACAGGCACCGTTGGCAATTTGTTCAGTAGGCAAAGAATATGTATATTCAGGATTAACGATTGAAAATTTAGGAAACATTACCTCTGAATTGGCACTCCTCTTCAATCCCGAAACTTCATCTGTAATAACAGCGCCGTTGGAAGACTCGCTTCCGGCAGCAGGGATAGTCAGAACAACGCCTAACGGCAAAGCCTTTTCCGCTACTTTACTGCTATCCATAAAGTAACTCCATATATCGTCACAACAGGCAGCACAAGCCATACATTTTGACGAATCTATTACGCTTCCTCCGCCAACAGCCAAGATAAAATCAACATTTTCTTTTTTTATAATCTCCACACCTTTTAATGCGAGTTGCAAATGAGGGTTAGCGACAACACCGCCTAACTCAACGAACTTCAGACCGTTTTTATTCAGTATTGCTTTTACCGAATCTAACAGTCCGTTTCTTATAACCGATGAACCACCGTAATGAATCATTACTTTCGTACCACCGTGTTCTTTAATAAGTGATGCCAGTGATTCTATACCACTATTGCCAAAGATAATTCTTGTGGGATTGTAAAATTTAAAATTTTCCATATTTTATATATTTCTTTATTTCCCAATAAATTGGAGGGGCTAAAAAAATTTTTCGCCCCTCCAAGATATGGAGAAAAAAATGAGGAGAAAAATTTAATCGATTGAATTCGCAATATCGTATGCGGTGCGAATTGCATTAGATATATCGGAAGGTTTTACACAGTCACCGCAGCAATGAATGTTTGCTTTAACGCCGCTAACGTCAAATGCGTTAGATTTTGCACCGACTGCAAGCACCACGAAATCTGCCGCTATCGAAACCTGTTTACCTTCTGCGGTATTCTCACATACGACATTATCTTTAGTGATTTTTACAACCTTGCAATTAACAAATTCTTTTACATCGTGTGCCGCAAAATCCGCTTTCATTTCCGGTAGTACGGTTGAACTTTCGCCTTTTGCAATTTCGGGCGCCATTTCTATTATGCTTACTTCGGCTCCCTGATTTGCAAGGAACTCCGCCGTTTCCGCACCCACAAGTCCGCCTCCGATAACGGCAACTTTGCCGAACACGGTTTCCTTACGGGCAAGTACGCTCCACGAGCTGACTACGTGCGGAAGATCCGCCCCCTCAACTTTAAGGTTAACGTTCCGCGCCCCCGTTGCAACAATTACTTCGTCAAAGCCGTTAAGCTCTTTGGCAGACGGCTGCCTGCCCGTCAAAACAGTGATACCGAGTTCAGGTAAAACCTTTTCATAATAGACTACACTTCGCATCATTTCGCCTTTGCGGGGAGGGACGGAAGCAATATTTATCTGACCGCCTATTGAATAACTTTTCTCAAATACTGTAACCTGATGTCCCTTTAATGCGCAAACCCTTGCAGCTTCTAATCCCGCTATTCCCGCACCGATTACGGCAACTTTCTTTTTGGATTTTGCAGGTGTGACAACACGCACATACTCTGCGCCGTTCTCTGCATTTAGTACGCACTGACAGAACGAGCGGTTAATTATATTATCCGTACAGCCCTTGTTACAGCTTAAACAATAACGGACGGGCTTCCCTGCTATTGCTTTGTTTGCAAAGTCAGGGTCGCATAAAAGCGGTCTGCCCAAACCTACAAGATCGCATTTGCCCTCAGCGAGCACAGCTTCTGCCGCTTCTTCTGTAATTATTCTGCCGACGGCACACACGGGAACGGAAACCGCGTTTTTGACAGCTTCCGCCGCATAGACGACAAAACCGTATTCGCGGGTACCCATTGCGGGTATCGTGTCATTCATATTGCCCGTATGGTTTGCTTGGGCAACATGCAACATTTGCACTCCCTCTTTTTCAAGAATTTTTGCAAGCTTAACCGCCTCATCAAGTTCAAGTCCGCCCTTGCCTCGCAGACCGTCCTTTAACGGCGTTACTACGGGAAGTTTGTAATCAATAACTATTTCGGGCACAGCGGTCTTGATTGCTCTCACCACTTCAACCGCAAAGCGGATACGGTTCTCAAAAGAACCTCCGTATTCGTCCGAACGATTATTCAAAATTTTGGAACAAAGCGAGCCGACAAGTCTGTCGCCGTGAACCTGAATTGCATCAACGCCAGCAGTTGATGCACGCTTTGCGCAAGCCGATATAGCTTCTAATATCTTTGCAAGCTGTTCTTTCGTAGCTTCATTGACAAAATTCTGCATATCGTGATGCAGCTTTGCAAAAGCTTGTTTTGTTACTTTGTCGCTTTCTTCCTTATTGCCCTGCTGGGCAAGCATGCGGCTTTTAATAATAAGCGCGCCCACGCCGTCCACGTCGTATTCGGGATGGAATATCTGAACGGCAAGTTTTGCACCGTATTCATGGCACGCATCCGCAAGTTTTTTGAAAGAATGTATCTGGTCGTCCCGACACAATTTCGGTGTAGGTGACGCTGTGTTCACCGGTGCAACGTCACCGAGAACTATGTAGGCAACTCCGCCCTCTGCAAGTCTTTTATAGAAATTAAAACTTTTTTCACCGATAGAACCGTCACGTTCTTCGTAACCTGTGGTAAGCGGCGGAAATACTACGCGGTTTTTTAGAGTTATATTGCCTATTATTAAGGGTTGTTCTAACATAATTATACACCTCGTTTTAAAAATACGCCGTCATAAGACGGCGTATTATTTTATTAAAATTAATCGCTTAATTTAACAGTAACCGTTACTGTATAAGTACCTGCCGCACTAATACTGTAACAGCAATAAGGGCTACCATATGTTGCAGATGTTATATCTTTTTCCTCAGTTCCGTTATTTACCTTTACCGAAACAAGCTCATAGCCAGAATCGCAAGTAACTTTGACTGCAAGAAAATGACCGATTTCAACCGTTGTTACATTATCTTTGGTAGTATTATTATAGAAGTCGGCAATAACTACTGTACAGCTCTCTACGGGATTAACGACAATCGTTCCTACCGTAGGCGCGTTGGGGTCGGTAGATTTGACTTTGACTACTACCTTCAATTCCACATTATAATCGTCTTCCGTTACGTCATAGCAGTAGCAAGGGCCAAATTTATAAGCTTCAACTCCGTTTATTGTTATTGTGTCAAGCTCATAACCTTCTTCAAATGCTCCAACCATAACGGCAACCTTACGGCCTACGGCAAGCGAATCACCGCTGTTAAGTTTTTTCATATCGCTTGTTGAAGCAAAATCATAAACCGAATAGGTAACGTTTTCTACGTCACCGAACGTTACCGTAGGATTGTTGAGAGTCTGCGTAATATCAGCCGCTGCCTTTTTGGTAATCGCTCCGTTATACGTTGCGGTAAGAGAACGGGTTCCTGTCAAATCAAGAGGCGTGGGCGTAGACGTAATTCTCATATCAAGGTGATTGTTTAAGGTCTGACTGAAAGACGTTATAAAACCGTTGCTATCCGTTTCGATACTTGCGGTTGCACCTTTATGGGTTTCGTCTGTTCCGAATTCAAACGTACCGCCGGTATCGCCGTAGTATCCTACGTACTGCATATTGATATCAACCTTAAGTCCGTCGCCTTCGGTTTTATCATATTTATAAGTGAAATAATTTTTTTCATTACCCTTTACGGTATTACTGCCGAGCATCAGATATGTATTTACCCAGTCTGAGCTGTATACGAACGCACTGCTGTTTACATATCCCGTCGTTTGCTTAGTAAGCGAGGTCATAAGCTCGCCTATTTTAGCTTTTGCCGCAGCTTCATCTGCAAGCGCTTTTTTAACGGTTGTAGAAGTCAGATAGTAATAAGTATTGTCTTCTTTTACTACAAGTTGTTCAACCACCGAATTGTCCTTTGCCACCTTCTTGCCGTAGTAATAAACGTTGCCGGCAGTATAGTCGGCTTCTATGGTTACGGTATCGGCAATGTTCTTTTCAAACGCCTTCATACTCGCATCGTTGCTGTTAACCTTAAGCTCGTAAGTTTGTTTAAAAGTCGCGCTTACAGTATTGGGGGTTGAAGTAAACCCTTTGATTTTGTTCTCTGCGTCCTTTGCGCTAAAACCAGTGTTACAAGCGGCAAGTCCGACGGTCATTGCTGTTGCCGCCGTAACGGCACATACTGCCAAAAGTAATTTCTTTTTCATGATTTTCCTCCGAGAAAATTTAAAATATTTTTTTATTTTTTAGTTCCTGTAAAAATTTAACTATCTCTATACGCCACAAGTCCCAAGTATGGGCATAACCCTCTACAAAGTTGTAATTTACGCCTATCGAATTATCAGTAAGCCAATCGTCGAATTCTTTGCTTATTTCGTAGATAAAATCCTTATCTCCGACGGAAATGTACATATAGGGCAATTTATCTTTTGCCTTTAAAAACAGTTCCTTTAAAGTGCCGTGCTGTTTTTCATCAACAACGTCATCAGGCTTGGTTGCCGGCGACAACGCCATAACAGCCGAATATTTTTCCGGACTTTTAAGTCCGTTATACAACGCACCGTAACCGCCCATTGACACTCCGCCTATTACGGGCAATTTACTTTGGTCAAGCATTGTAAAATTGCCGTAAAGGAAATCGGGAAGCTCGTTTTCGATAAAGCTGTGCCAACTGTCTATAGGACCATGGTCAAGATACCATTTGTTTTCACCGCCGATTAAAGCGACAGCAACACCATATTCACTGCAAAGCGAGAAAATATTGGTCTGAAACAGCCACGCTTCGTTGTCGTCGTTAAAACCCGACAACAGAATTATAAGCGGATATTTTTGAGTACTGTCGCGGTAATAGCGGTCATTTTTATTACTTATGACACCGTGCAAATCGAGCGACGGAATAATAAGGTTGACTTCGGTTTTTCTCAAAAGAGACTTACTTACAAACCGTAAATTAAACCTTGCCATAATTAATTGAGTGCGCCCCTCTCATTAATGATATCGATATAATGCTTGGTCATATTGTAACAAGCCCTATACTCTGCATCAAGAGAAGTTCCAACCGAGCCGACATAATAATTGCAAGCAGACATCTGTCCCCACTCGTTAGGTTTACCTGCGTCCGCACCGGAAGTGTAAGTCTTGCTTTCGGAATAAACGCATACACCGCCAACCGCAAACCACACGCCGTTTGAATTGGCTTTTTTACATGCTGCCGCTCTGTTTGTATCGTCCTGCAAAGATATAATTGCGTTGCAATGGTCATTACAAGCCTGTTCCGCCGCCGCTTCCTGATTGGTTGAACCGGTTACGGGGAAACGTTTTGTTTCGTAGTTATATACTCTTGCAAGATAGCCTTCGATGTAATTAAGATATCCTGCAACAGCATCGTTAATTGACTGGGGAACCAACAAACCGATTTTGATTTTGGCGCTTGTTTCAACCACGTCGGTTATATTTTCAGAGGTATGTTTAGCTATTAAGCCTTTAACGCCTTCTTTTGTGGAAGCAGTCTGTTCGGAGAACGTTTTATATGTTTCGTAACTACCTATTGCCGCATCCATATCGGCTTTCATTATAGTGGGTTTATCGCCCGTAAATATTTCGCACTCTTTCATTTCAAGATAAGATTCGTAGCTGTCGATAAGCCAGTAATCCTGTGCAAGGTGAAGCGGGTCGCCGTTTTCGTCCTCCATTCTCTGACCCGTTCTAACCGCTTTACTTACAGCAGCAACTATGGGGGCGACGGACGAAGTTCCGAGTTTAGCCGCCATAAAATTCATTGAACCGTTTTTGAAGGCAGCTTCATACGAATCGGAAATACTTGCAACGGTCGCGTTTTGCGTACCGGGAGAATTTGCAAGAATTCTTTCAGAGCAGAACTCTGCACCGTTACATGTAGAAATTACAGCAAGGGGCTGATATTCAAGAAGTTTATCAGTCAGTGCAAGGTTTGTATCCCAAGTTTGATTGTTTACGAATACAATTTGCGTATCTTCGGGCATCGTACAGGAAGCTGTACGGGTTGCCTTAAATTGAAGCGAGTCCATCTGTCCGTCTCCGGTAATGTTCCAGCCCGCATCTCTTAAAGCGTCCGCCATACCGTCCCAACGTGAAGTAAACGCTTTACCCTCTATTCCGTAATAGTTAATCGGGTAAAGAAACAGAGTATTTGTGTTGTCTCCGCCGCCTCCGCCGCAAGCAGTAAGTCCGGCTACAGATGCCGTTGCAATAGTTGCTCCAATTGCAGCCGCAAGTAATTTTTTAATTTTCATTATACTTTCTCCTTTTTAGTTTTATTATTAAGTCCGAGTCTTTTTTGTTTCCATAGATACCTGCGCATCTTAATCCAGTTGATAAAAGGATATTTATCCACCATATAGGTAAGCACTATAAGTATCATTACGCTTGTAATAAGGCTGGCAATAGGTGAAGTGATACCTATCGCTCCCGCATTATCAAGTCCGCGGTTTAGTAAAGTAGTTGCAATACAAGCGAAGAAAGAACTGATAAGCTGGTTTGAATACTTAGTCATCATACTTCCTATGAATATCGGAAGGAAGTTTCTGAATACGCTGCCAGCAGTTCCGAGGTCAACGCTTAAATTCATATACGTGCTGGATATATCCGTTAATACCTGATATAATCCGATAAGCCCGCCTGCAAGTAAATAGCAGAAAATACAGCTTGTAATTTCGCGTATACCGGTGTCGCAGGCTATTTTCTGATTATACACGAGTGCGTTCTTGTTGTAACCGAACCGTGAATAACAAATAATCAACGACATCAAAACAATTATACATATAAGGATAAGTATTATATTTAACGGCTGGGAAGTAAATCTTGCCGCGTACACACCGGAAGGTCTGTACTGAATCTGTCCGGTCTTACCCTGAATTATTGCTGCCAATCCTTCAAATACGAGGCACATACCGAGTGACGTTACGATTGCAGGAAGCTTTGTCAAGATATATACCAGACCGCTTATTATACCTAAAATCATTCCGAATACGACTGTTAAAAGGAGAAAAATTATTACTCCCGAAGGTGAATTGAACGACAACGCCATTACATTTGCAACCTTAGATGCAATCAAAGCGGCAAGAATACCTGTCGCGCCGAGCGAGAAGTCCATTCTTCCTGAATTAAGGTTGGTATTAAGCGCCCACATTGCTATGAACGTCGTCATAACCGTGCCCATAAACACCCAGAAATTCGTTATTGACTGGAACAAATCCTTGCCACTCGCACCGGAGAGAATAAGGGCGACTATAAGACAAGAAACAGGCCATATGAGAGTCATTCCGGTATTCTTCGCAATACGCTGTAATTTGCGGTTAGGTACCCGGGTATTTACCGTAATCTGTTTAGGTTGAGTAAAATTCATTTCTCTATCCTCCTTATGCCAGTCTCTTGGGTCTGTTGCCGATTGCAGTAAGGCAAACAGCTACAAGGAATATAATTCCCTTTGCCAGATAGCGGTAAAGGTCTAAGCCTACTGCGGCGAAAAATTCGTCGAGTATAGCACAGAAGAAACCGCCTACAAGCGCAGCTGCTATACGGCTCTTCGGACCGCCGGACGTAGGCATACCGCCAAGGTTAATTGCTATAATTACGTTAAGCCCAACTGAAGTAAGTGCCGTTCCCGTAGCGTTTACACTACCCATCTGGGTAATATACAGGAAACCGCAAAGCCCAAGACCTATACCGGATATTGCAAATGAAATAATACCTGCTTTCATAAGCGATATGCCGGTACACTTTGCACAGGTTGCATTTGCGCCTATCATTTTGCTTCTTCTTCCTACTTTGGTATAGTTGAAGATGACTATGCACAGAAGAACAAACACAACGAGAATTGCCCATTTCATCCCCATGCCGCCAAGTCCGCGCATTGCCTGAACTTCTATATATCCGCCGCTGTCTGATGTTATATTAGAATAAACAGCACTTAATACGCTTTGCATTGTCAACGTCATAACCATTACGGGAAGTTTTAAGCAGTTTGCAAGTACTGCATTCACTATTCCAAGTACAACGCCTAAAATCACGCACAGAACCAAAGACAAAAATGCATTCCCTGTAGCCGCATATGACATTATACCTACCGCAGCACAGACAAGACACGCGTTGCCTAGTGACATATCAAACGCACCCTGTGAATAAATAAACACAGCACCCGCCGCGACTATAGCCACATAAATACCGGAGGTAAGTATTGTATCGATATTCATCTTGTAGTTGTTTGCCTGACAAGCGCAAACGTATGCGATAATAAGTATCACAAGCACAAGAAAGGGTGTGAGGCTTACCCACATATGCTTATTGGTAAGGGTCTTTTTGGGATTAAATGACGCCTTAAAATTATAGAACGCCGTACCCATCGACTGACCGTCGGAATTCTTACCCTTTAATTTTGCCAATGACTTATTTCTTGCCTGATACAATAAAGCCTGCTGCGCTTTTATAGCAACTACTTCACGGTCATAATCATTGTTAAGTTTGCGCATTGAACGCTGATGAACTGTCTTTGCGCCGCTTATTTCGTCTCTATATTCTTTCAGCCGCTGCTTTTCAGCGCGCTCTTCAACCGAATATTTTGAGTACTTTTCCTCAATAGCTTTAAGACTTTCGGCAAGTTCATTATCTATTACTGCCGCATCCGCCTCATGCTGTGATTTGCGCTCTTTAAGCTGTTCTGAAATTTTGGCATTGAGTTCAATATTGCGTTCTTTGTACTTCTGCTTGACATTTTCAGCCATGGTAGCAGCATCGGATCCGTTGCTCACAGATGTTGTATCTGCGCCCAAAAACGCTTCCGCAAGATCAACGTCGGTTATAATATTATTTAAAACGTTTTCCATACTCCCTCCCTATATCATGTACTGAACGATTTGTTCCTGTGTAAGGTCTTTGCTGCGCATAAATTCTTTAGACACAACTCCGTCTTTCATTATAAGAATCCGGTCAGACATACCTATGAGTTCGGGCAGCTCCTCGCTTATCATAATAATTGACTTGCCGTCTTTCTTCATTTTACACATAAGCTGGTATATAAATTGTTTAACACCTATATCAACACCTCTCGTAGGGCAGTCGAGAATGAGAATTTCACTGTCGTTACCAATCCACTTTGCAAGTGAAACTTTTTGCTTATTACCGCCGGAAAGAGAGGATACAAGGTCGGAAGGAGAATTACACTTTATAGAAAGATCGTGTACTTCTTTTGATACAACTTTCTTTTCACTGCTCTTAAACACGAAGGTTTTTAATTTCGCTAATTTGTTTACGCTGGCAATAGCAATGTTAGAGAAAATTGAATCGTTCTGCGCAAGTCCTTCGGTATCACGGTTCTTCGGAAGATAGCCTATATGATTATTCATTGCAACAACCTCGTTTGTCACGAGCTTGTCTAAATTTTCACCTGTATATACATAGCCGCCTTCCATTTTAATGTTCCCGAAAAGAGCTTTGCCGAGAGTGTGCATGCCGCACTCGCTCAAACCGCCTATACCGAGAATTTCACCTTTATGCAGTTCGACATTGACATGCTTTAATTGCTTTCCTTCAATGCCGTCAACCATTTTAAGAACGACCTCTTCTCCGTAATTCACATCGTAATCTGCACGATAATAATCGCCTTTCAGCTCACGCCCTATCATAGCTTTACGAATAACGTCAGGGTCGAACTCGCCCTTTGCCTTATCAAGGTTTGCAACAATATTACCGTCACGAAGAACCGTAAGCGTATCACACTTTTCCATTATTTCGTCAAGATCATGCGATACGAACAAAACAGATCTGCCTTGAGCTTTCAATTCTTCCATTTGCTTATAGAGAATATTTCTGCCTGTTTCAGATAATGCCGTAGTCGTTTCATCTACGATAAATATTTCGGGATTCTTATTGAGACACTTTGCAATCTCAATAAGTTTTCTATCCTGCATATCATATGCGCCGCACGGCATTGCCGCATTAATATGATTTACACCTATTTTAGCAAGCGCATGTTGTGCATACTTATTCAGTTTGTTACGGCTTACAAACAGCCCGAATACGACGGTTAGCAAACCCCTAACCGTCTTTGCGTACAAACTGTTCACGTTTCTTGCCGTAATATCGGTAACGAAATTTTTATAATGATTTAATAATGACTTCTCGTCTTCCTTCATGAAATTGCAGAACTGCTCATGCTTTCTGTCGAGCGCCCGTATCTGCGAAACATAAGATTTTTTCACTTCGTTTACGTCATTATCGTGCCGGCGTTTTTCCAAAGCAACATCTGACGTTGTTTTATACAGTTCAGCGTATTTATCCTCTATGCTCTTCAACTTCGCCTGGAATGACTCAAAATATGTAAGCGAGGTCTTGTTATACTCATCTACGCGTTCCGCAAGCATCTTTGACTGCTGTTCTTTAAGAGCGGGAAGAACTTTCAGATATTCTTCTTTCAGTTCAGCCGCATACTTTTTGCGAAGTGTTTTAAGTTCAGAATTATTTTGAGAACGAATTTCTGCGGCTTTACTCTTCTTATCATTCAGTTCAGAAATTTGCTGCTGTTTTGCATCGTCTGAAAGGATTTTATCCCTTTTAATCAATTTGATTTCGTTCGCGTATGCGTAATAAGCATCTTCGCCATCTTGTTTAAGCGCAGAAACTTTCTCACGCGCCTCATCTGCTTTTACGTCAAAATCTTTTAAAAGGCTTCTGTCGAACACGGGCGAAAAATTTTCTACTTTTCTTTCTTCGAAAAAATGAATACCGCTGAAATTTTTCAGCTCGCCGAGGAACATATTCTCGGCAACTGATATCTGCGGTATTGTGCCGTTCTCCTGAACGATAATTCCTATACCGCCCTGCAAGGCATCAATCATCGAAGATGGTTTCCACTCCTTGCCGTGAAACTGCATACTACCGCTTGTTACGTCGTGTATTCCGGTCATTAAAGCGCCCATTGTGGATTTACCGCTACCGTTTTCGCCTATAAAACCACGTATTTCACCAGGATAAATAGAAATATCAACATTATTAAGAGCAATTGTCTGACCGAATTTTTTGGTAATACTTGTCGAAACAAAAATTGGTTCCATTTTAGTTTTAGCCTTTGCTTTCCTCCTTATTTTTCTTCAGACAATTAAGATTTACTACGCTTTTGCGCCTCATCAATGACCCAATAAGTCCTATATAAATAATATTGTCAGTTATAATTTATCATTTTTTGATAAAAAAGTACATTGCAATATAAGCATTAGTAGATTGCAATTATTGCATTTATTGTGATTAAAAGTTTGCCATAATCAATATTATTTAACAAAAAAAGACTGCTTCCGAAGAAGCAGTCTTTAATATAATTGCTTAAATATCATTCGCTATTCGAAGGCGGTTTACCTATAACTTTTTTGTACATTCTATAAAAAGTCGAATAATCGGAAAACCCGCACTGTACGGCGACTTCCGTAGGACGCATGCCGCTTCTTAAAAGCGCACTTGCGTACATAATCTTTTTATTGCGGACATATTGGATTATGGGTACGCCCATACATTCTGAAAACTCATGGCAGATAAACGACTTTGAATAGTGAAACTCCCGGCAGATGTCTTCAAGACATAGCGGACGCTCAATATTCTTATTGATATAGTCAAGAATTTGCACCATATCATCCCTGAGAAGATTAATCGCCGTGCCCTCTTTAACCCGCATATGTGAAAAGTAGACTAATATTTCGGTCAGAACGCAACGAAAAAGCATTCTGAGAGTTTCCTTATCTTCACCGATATTTTCCAAATGATAATCTAATCGTGAAAAAAGAGAAGGAATAAGCGTCTCACTGACATCATAACATCCGCTGTATCGTCCGAACCGTGCCAGAATATCGCTTGGAATCAGATACTCGGAAAATCTTAAAACATACCGCTCATATCTCTCCGGACCAAGAATATGAACATTATGATGTTGTCCCGGTTTAACTATTACAAGTGAACCCGGCATCAACGGATATCTTTTCTCTTCAATAAAGTATTCGGCATTCCCGCTAATAAAAAAACTGATTTCGTATATTGTATGGAAGTGGTCAGCCAAAGACGTCAATTGCATTGCAGGGTCGTCAACTTTATGTGAATAATATAAATCACTATAATCAAATTTAAAAAACATTATTTCCACCCGTGCAAAAAATTGTGCGGCATATTATTTTATTGCTCAAAATTCTCATAGAAAATTCTTATAAGATTGTTTCTGTAATCTTCGTTCAATTTTCCCTCATAAAACATTTGCGCAGTTTCGTTGTTTAGTTTACTCCAGCTTTCTTTTTCATGTTTTACTCTTATCGGATAAAAGTAAACTCCATTCGATTCTGCCGCCTTGTAGTCACCGTCTGCATCGCCTACCATAAGGACCTTACCGTCTTTATACCCCTTTTTCTTCATTTCTGCTATGCAATGTGCTTTGTTGCCATTTTCTTGTGTCAGTATAATATCTACAGAATTTATAAGCCCGTACTTTGTCCACTCTTCAACTACTGCCGACTTATTTGCTGACGATACAATCGCTATGTCTGCAAATGAATGAAGTTTTTCAAGCGTCTCTTTAACACCTTCAAAAGGTTTTTTCTGCTCGTCTGAAAGTTTATCTATAGCACGGTTCAAAGCTAAAGACCAATTCAAAGCCTTTTTCAGACACTCAGAATTTGTTTTTTCAATTTCCTTCTCAATTGATGCATTTGACGTTTCTTTAGTATTTTCAGCCCATGTGAGCAGCGCATCAAGTCCGTCAATTTTTGTTATTTTTTCGTTGATTTCGGCAAGCATAACCGCAAGGCCTTTAAATCTGTTAATCCCACGCGTAACAGAATACAAATTTATTTCGTTCCAGCGTTCAAGAATCTCATTCTCCCACTTTTCAAGCCCCCATTCAGTTATCATACACGGGCCAAAACACTTTTTATGTTTTATATCCATTGTATCCATTGCACAACCGTCAGAGTCAACGCAAATTAAAAAATCTTTCTTTTTAACGAATTCATTTATTGATATATATGCCATAATTACACTTTCTCTTAATTTTATTTTAAGTCCTGAGTAGCAATATTGTCCATATCGTCATAGGTTTTATTCTCACCGCACATACCCCAAATAAATGTATAGTTATGCGTGCCTACACCGCTATGAATCGACCAGCTGGGAGAAATGACTGCCTGTTCGTTGTGCATAATAATGTGACGGGTTTCATCAGGCTTGCCCATAAGGTGGATTACTGCCTGATCTTCGGGAACTTCGAAATACATATATACTTCCATTCTTCTCTCGTGAGTATGACTGGGAAGAGTGTTCCAAGCACTGCCTTCGGCAAGTTCGGTCATGCCCATTGAAAGCTGACAGCTTTCGCACACATCGCCTATTATGAATTGATTAATAGTACGTTTATTAATTCCCTCCAACGTGCCGAGATGCCTTTGAACGCAATATTTCGTACCTTCGGGAGCGGGCTTGTTCTCAACGGGTTTGACTATTTTTAACGTGGGATAAGTCTTGTGCGCAGGACAAGAATTTATATAGAACTTTGCAGGATTCTTTGCATCAACAGATAAGAATTCAATCTGCTTTGTTCCCATCCCTATGTACATACCCTCTTTATGTCCGATATTATAGACCTTGCCGTCAAGCGTAATTTTACCTGCGCCGCCGATATTGATTACGCCCATTTCGCGTCTTTCAAGGAAGTAATCTGTTGCAAGTTCTTTGAACGTTCCAAGAGAAAGTGTTTTTTTTACAGGCATTGCCCCGCCGGCAATTATTCTGTCCTGATGCGAATAAGTGAGAATTATCTCTTCCTCTTCAAACAGTTTCTCAATGAGATATTTTTCTCTAAGTTCTTTTGTGTCGTAATGCTTTGAATCATCGGGGTGATTCGCATATCTTATATCAAATTTCATTTTCCGCTCCTTAATATTGTATTTTAAATTTCATTGTTTTCAAAAAATATTCATACTACTTATTTTATTATTGCGGCTGTTTGCCGATATAAGCGAGAATACCGCCGTCGACATACAGGATATGTCCGTTCACCGCGTTAGAAGCGTCGGACGCGAGGAACACAGCAGGACCTGCAAGCTCGTCCGCTTCAAGCCATCTTCCTGCGGGCGTCTTCGAAATAATAAAGCTGTCGAAGGGATGACGGCTTCCGTCGGGCTGTTTCTCTCTCAGAGGCGCGGTCTGCGGAGTTGCGATATAACCCGGTCCTATGCCGTTACACTGAATATTGTACTCGCCGTATTCCGAGCAGATATTCCTAGTAAGCATTTTAAGTCCGCCCTTAGCCGCAGCGTAAGCCGAAACGGTTTCGCGCCCGAGCTCAGACATCATGGAACAGATATTTATAATTTTGCCGTGTCCCTTTTTAATCATCGAAGGGATAACCGCTTTGGATACGATAAAGGGTCCGTTAAGGTCGATATCGATAACCTGTCTGAACTGCGCGGCGGTCATTTCGGTCATAGGGATGCGCTTGATAATGCCCGCGTTGTTAACGAGTATATCGATAACGCCTACTTCCTTTTCAATCTTTTTAACCATTGCGTTTACTCCTTCCTCGTCGGTGACGTCGCAAACGTAGCCGTGCGCCTTTATGCCCGCTTCCTTATAAGCGGCAAGACCCTTGTCCACAAGCTCTTTGTTGATGTCGTTGAAAACGATAGTCGCGCCAGCTTTAGCAAAACCGCTTGCAATTGCAAAACCGATGCCGTACGAAGCGCCCGTAACAAGCGCGATTTTTCCGTCAAGTCTGAAATCTTTCATTTCCATAAAAATAAATCCCCTTAGTAAAAAATTATTTATAACTGTGTATCTATCATTCCGCAAAATGCATCGACAGTAATTTTACCTTTGAATTCCGATTTACCCGTTAGCTTTGCAACAAGCGCGGCAAGAGTGTTATCATTTTTATCGTAGCAATTGATATATGTTTTTACCTGCGGTACATCAGCAAGGTGGAACGGGCAGAACAAAGAAACGAAGATAGTCGGCAATTCGTGTACATACCAAGGCACATCCGGTGTACCTTTACTTAACGACCAATTTATTCTTTGCACTGTGCCGTGGTCAATTACGTGTGCAACTTGAATAATTACGTCATAGTTATCTGTAATCTGCGTAATCGGAGTCTTATTAGCGTAGACATTATAAACGCTTTTTGCCGCTTCGGCAGGCGGAAGAGTTTTGATTCTCTCCATCAATGACTGATAAATTGTTACTTCAAATCCCTCTTTTTCAAGCAACTCCTTAAAGGTTTCAAAAGGTGTTTTACGTTTTGGCATAAACATTGCAAACGGATTTTCAGAAGCCTGCGGAACTAATAATATGCGTTTGTGTTTTTTGGGATCAAGCGGAAGCACGTTATCGAGATTCTTAACAAGCGTAATTGCTTTATCGCTAACTTCGTCCGAAATTTTCTTGAACTCTGTACATCCTATTTTTTCAAGTTCGCTCGCGGGTGCAATGCGGTCAGTATTTTTCTTTTCGTGCAAATTCATACAAGCCTTAATTGCAAGAATTCTGTAAACAGCTTCATTGAGGCGCTCTTCAGTAATCACGCCCCTTTCATAACCGCTAAGAAGATATTCCATATCCTCCTCGTAGTCATTTGTGTAAAGGAACATATCGCAACCGGCAGCAATCACTCCGGGAATTAAATCACTGCGCTTCATCGCGCTTGTTAACCCTACCATATGGGTAGCGTCGGTAATTATCAATCCGTTGAAACCCAGCTCATTTCTCAAAAGTCCTTCAACAATTTGTTTACTTAGCGTCGCAGGCAAAAAAGGCGCATTATGCTTTTTCTGATATTCCGGAAGCATCATATGACCTACCATTACGCCGTGCACACCTGCCTCTATCATTCCGCGATAGACTTTTCCAAACGATGCATTCCACTCTTCAACTGAAAGAGAATTCAGGCTTGAAGAAAAATGGTGGTCACGCTCATCCACACCGTCACCGGGGAAATGCTTCATAAAACAAATCCCGCCGCTTTCCGTATAACCTCGCATATATTCCTTGCTCATTTCAAGAACAAGCTCGGGATCCGTGCCGAACGAACGAACAGAGACAATCGGATTTCTCCAATTCATATTTATATCGGTAATCGGCGCAAAACAACAGTTGCAGCCAACCGCGCGGGATTCTATACCCGAAATTCTTCCAAGCTCATAAGCGTAATCCTTATCTCCCGTTGCGGCTATTTTTACCTGCTGGCCGATTTCAGTTCCGCCCATACAAGCACCGTTACCGCCCGCCTCTGTGTTGCTTGCGACAAGAAGCGGAATCTCAGAATTTTCTTGCAAAATTCTTATTTGCTCTCTTACCGTAGCTGCAGGCGCAGTATTATATCTGACTCCTCCGAATCTTTGCTCTTTAACAAATTGCTTTAAATAATATTCATCATTTGTTTTCGGCATTTCCATAACAAGTTGCTGAAGTTTTTCTTTAACCGTCATTTTCTCTGCCGTCATCTTAACCCATTCAATCTGCTTATCATTAAGAAAAAACGGCTTTGCACGTAAATCCATAGCCTTAACCCCCAAATGTTTTTATTTATTGTATCATAGTAATTTTTAAGAAAAAATTGCAATTATGACAGAAAACATTGCATTTCTTGCAAATTAATGAATGCAAACTTTACAAGATAAAATAATCTTAATATACTTTAATTTGCTTATTAAAGCAATTTTTAAGTAAAGGAGAACAAAATGATAAAACAGCATCTTGGATTAAAATGGATACCCTACTCGGAAGTACAACCTGAACAAGTAGCTCCCGGAGTACAACGCAGAATTTTGGCATATGGAAAAGATGCCATGTGTGTAGAAAACACATTTGAAACCGGAGGTATTGGCACAATGCACAGTCATCCTCATACCCAAATAACTTATATCGTTTCAGGTCGATTCCGCTTTACTATCGGAGAAGAAACACGCGATGTCGGACCCGGCGATACATTATTGAAAGAGAATGGTGTCGTACATGGCTGTACGTGTCTGGAAGGCGGCGTAATGATAGACTTTTTCTCCCCCATGCGCGAAGACTTTGTTAAATAGATTTTGCACATGAAGTTAATTATAGGGCTATTTTTGTAACTCTATGATAGCATTTAGTTTGCAAGTTTTCAATTAATTAGGGACATAAAAATATCCTTATGAACAAAATCATATTTGATAAAATAGGGGTGTGAATATAGCCCTATGGAGTAGATATGAAATTAAGTACAGCTGTGGCGATGCGAATCAACAATATACTGCAAGAAAGAAAAATGTCGCAGTACAGGCTTGAAAAGAATATAGCTATGCCGCATAACACAATGAAAGCCTTAATGGGTGGAAGAAATAATGGCGTAAATCTTAAAACTGTTATACTTATAATCCGAGGGCTTGAAATGACTACAGCCGAGTTTTTCGACGATCCGTTGTTTGAAAATCCGGACTTAGAAATTGATTAATTAAAAGGAAGTTCAAACGAACTTTCTTTTTTAATTTCTTTCGACAACAAAGACAAAAAAAAATTAAACAAATGTTTATTTTTTCTTGACTTGCCGAATTCATTGTGATAGAATACGCACTGTACCCTTTTAAGGGTAAAGAGTTCTGCGATAGATGTACGGGGCATTGTCCATTAATCGCAGAAAGTTTTTTGAACGGAAAGAGACCGTTCCTGTCTTAGCTTGCGATTTTGAACGCGAGGTGTTTTTGTTATACGCAAAAATTGCAAGCCGTGATAGGCTTTTGTTGTTGTACAATTTTTTACAACAGCAAATTTTGCGCAGCCGGAGTTATCCGAGATTTCCATGAATGCAATAAGTCGGATAATGTTGAGGGTTAATTTCAGCGTACAAAAATTTCATAGAATGGCTAACCACCATAGAGCAATTCAATAATGCTAAATACGGTTAGAAGCCGGTGATCACGTTGAAAGTATCAGCGGCTTTTTTGTATCCTTTTTTCAGCTATCTTCCACCTTCTGCGTGGATAAAGATAAATAACTTTTGGAGGTAAATCACATTGGCTATCAGACCGCCTTAATCAGCAAACAAGATAGGTTTTGACTATGCCACACTAACACCAATCTTACACTAAATAGCCCCCTGCAAGGGCTCACTGGCTACTTGTAGCCTAGTGAGATATGGATACGCAGTTATCCGAAACGTTAAAAAAGAAAAACAAATTGGAGGAAAAAATATAAGTTATCAGGTAGTTAGAATACAACCATTTAATAAAAACAGTTTAGGCAAAATCGGAGCTGAAACGGAAAGAACTTCAACACATAACCGCAACGAGAATATAGACCCCGAGCGCACTCCCCTTAACTACTATTATAAGAAATCAAACGGCGGATTGACCGCTCAATGGAAAAAGACAATGAAGGACTTAGAGATAGCCTTTAGTGAGAAAGCAAAATCTATCGCCTTTGAAGGTATGATTATCACAAGTGATAGCGCATTCTTTGAAAGGCTCGGCTACGTTCAGGGTATAGCTCCACCTATTGAAGTCAAAGAGTTCTTTGACAGAGTATACAAGTTTGCATTGTCTTATATAGGTTATCACGGAACGGACGAGAACGTTTTATCGGCAGTGATTCATTACGACGAAACCACCCCTCATTTGCAACTCTACTACTTACCTATCGTAGATACGGCGAAGAAAAAAGTTTATGCCAAAGGTAAAGACGGAAAAGTATTACGAAATGAGAAAGGCTCGCCAGTACAAGCAAAGGACGAACAAGGAAAAAGTATTTATGAATACGTTAAGCTGGACAAGCCAAAGCTGTGCAGTTCGGACTTTTGGGCGGAACGCGGCGGACAGTTGTCTTACGGCAATATGCAAGATGAGTTTTACAGTACCGTTTCAATACGCTACGGTTTAGAACGAGGCGAAGTCGGTAGCAACAAAAAGCATACTACTAAATACCAATGGCAGAAACAGCAACAGGAAGCCGAGCTTGCTAATCTTGAGAAAGAGAAAGTCCACGCAGAAGAAATAATCGAACAGGCGCAAACAGCCGTTACCGAAAGAGATAAAGCATTGGAAGAACTTAAACCGTTAAAAGAATATCTGAACGCCTTTAATGAAGCGTTAAGCGGAAGTCTACCTCTCTCGCCTACAAAGTTGCGGAAAATGATAGTCGGGCTTACGACCGAATACAAGCGGTTAGAAAGCGAAAAGAAAATAACCGATAAGGACAGAGAAAATATTTTTGCCGAATTGCAAGCCGTACAAAAGCGTATCCCCACGTTAGAGAAGTACAGAGACTTAGTTATCCTTCTCAACGACTACGCTCCCGACAAGTTGGACGAGGCAAAACGAACAGCTACTGAAAGACAAACCGAAAAGTTAAAACCCAAATTTAAATCAAGCTGGAACAGTAAATATTAGTTTTAAACGCTTGCAATTTACAAAAAAATAAGGTAGGATACAAACCCAATTGGGATTTGTATCTACCAAAAAATTAAGGTAGATAAACTCTACTAAAAAATAGGAGGATTATGCAATGGAAAGAGAACATAGTATTCATAGCTATAAGGGTATTACCGCCTAACAGTTAACGCCCGAATAAGAATACTTGACAAATCAAGAATTAGAAGAATTATTAAAAATTATTAAAGAAATACCAAACGGTGAAAATAAGGACAAACAAACCTATCTTATTTTAAAGGCGGCAGCCGATTCCATTTCAAAGGACAAGCTCGCTTCAATCACCGATAACCAACCTACTAATGAAAGTATGAACTGTTTTAAGGAAATTTTGAAATTCTCTGAAAAGGAGTATTCAAAGATGCCTAAACAATTCAAAAAAATGTTCCGCCACCAAGGTTGCGTAGTAAGAGTTTACCGCAGATTAAGCGGAAAGAACAATTATAATTATGAAGTTCGTTTCCGCAGAGACGGCTACAATATTTATGCTTCGGCAAATAACCTTGAAGCGGCAAAGCAAAAATTTATTGATAAGCTTAACGAGGTGGACAAATACGGCGTGGTGCAAACGCCCTCCGTTCCCACCACCATTGACGGATTTGCAAATTACTTTTTCGAAAATTTTTATAAGCGAAAGGTGAAAGCAGAAACGTTACGCGTAGGATTAAACCAGTACAAAAATCATATCTACCCTCACTTTGAAAAAATGCCTTTGAGAAGGGTAACTCCAAAACTGTGTCAGGAACTAATTGACCGCTTGTCCGAACAGGGCAAAGGCAAAACAGCAGACGACGTGCACTCGCTTTTAAACATGATTTTCAAAGCGGCGGTTAAGCACAACATCATACATATTAATCCGTTAGATATGGTTTTCCATACCAAGCACGAACAACAACACGGCAGTGCGCTAACGAAGGAAGAGGAAAAACTTTTACTGGAAAAGACGGCAGGCACACCGCAACAGTTAATGTTTGCAATTGGCTTGTATACTGGAATGCGTCCGAACGAATACGAAACGGCGAAACTCGAAGGCGATTTTATAACCGCAATAAACAGCAAGCGCAAAAACGGAAAAGTCGAATACAAGAAAATTCCTGTTACACCTATGCTTAAACCGTATCTTAACGGCGTGGATAAAATAGAATTTTCATCGCTTCGTATAATGCGCGACAGGTTTAACAAGATATTTCCGAAACACAAGCTGTACGATTTGAGGACAACGTTCTATACACGCTGTCAGGAATGCGGAATTGCCGACGTAGCAAGAGACGAATATGTAGGACACTCCCTCGGTGCGTTAGGAAATGCCTACACAGACCTATCTGACGAGTTCCTTTTACGCGAAGGAAAGAAGCTAATCTATTAAGTTTATGCGACAAAACGTGCGACAAAACGCAAAATAAAAGCGGTATTTCACTGTTTTTGGGCTCGAAATCCAAACATTGAAAACCACGTAAAAATACCGCTGAAACCTTAAAAATTTAATTAAAAAATGCTTTAAAATAGCTAAATCGCAAAAATAATTAAATTGCGCAAATCGGGCAAAAAGGTGCCGAAAAGTACAGAAAAAAGCCCGTTTTCGCTATGAAAACGGGCTTTTTAATTGAAATCCGGCAATTTCCTATCCTCCCGAGCGGTGTCCCGCTAAGTACTTTCGGCGTAAACGAGCTTAACTTCTGTGTTCGGAATGGGAACAGGTGGATCCTCGTTGCCATTATCACCGGAATGGCTCCGCTTGTTGGACTTGAACCAACGACACTGCGGTTAACAGCCGCATGCTCTACCGACTGAGCTAAAGCGGAATAATAAGCCGAAGCCTGGCAACTGCATAGTATTAAAAGAGGTAAATTCAAGTACCTAAAGGTTTGTATTACGCTCGTTAAATCGTAGCTAATCTTCGTAATTTTTTTAGGATTCGTTTTAATCGTT
>CAZDAG010000002.1:0-316006 GCA_964503655.1 uncultured Clostridia bacterium
TTAACGTAAGGAGTTTCGCCGCAGCCTGCGCACGCGCCGGAGAACTCGAAGAGGGGAGTAGCGAACTGGCAGCCCTTAACGGTGTCAACTCTGAATTTAGAGGTGTCAACTTCGGGAAGCTCAACAGCGTATTCCCAGTTAGCGTCTTCGTGTTTAGCAAGCGATTCCGCAAGAGGAATCATCTTGATTGCGCCGCCGTCCTTTACGGGGCAGACAGTTGCGCACACGCCGCAACCCATACAGTCAAGGGGAGATACCTGCATCTTGTAGTCGTATCCGGGAAGTCCGATTGCCGCCTTCGAAGTAAGCGTTTCGGGTCTTTCGGAACCGGTCGCCATAAGAGCGGGTCTCAAACAAGCGTGAGGGCATACGAACGAGCAGGAGCCGCACTGTATACATTTATTGATGTCGATTTCGGGAACGAGAACGGCAACGCCGCGCTTTTCAAACTTGGTAGTACCGGTGGGAACGTGTCCGTCCGCGTTGAACTGCGAGGACTTGAGTTTGTCGCCTTCGAGGTACAGAATTGGTTTGATGATTTCCTGATAGTACTTGTCCGCGTGACCCTGTACCATTTCCGCGCCGGTGGTTGCGTTTGCCCACGATGCGGGAACGTCGATTTTAACGAGGTTGTCGCCGGCAGCCGAGTCGATTGCGTTGTAGTTCATCTGAACGATTGCGTCACCCTTTCTGCCGAACGACTTTTTAGCCATATACTTCATATATTCGATGGCCTTGTCGTAGGGCATAATCTGGGGATTAACGCGGAAGAACGCCGACTGCAGAATGGTATTGGTTCTGCCGCGCAGTCCGAGGTCAGCCGCAATCTTGATAGCGTCGATAACGTAGAGGTTGATTTTCTTCTTTGCAAGGTCCTGCTTAACCTTTGCGGGCAGGAACTCTTCAAGCGCTTCAACCGTGGTAGCGCTTGTATTGATAAGGAAGGTGCCGCCCGTCTTGATGTCGCCCGTCATATTGTAACGGGTTATGTAAGAAGGGTTGGAACACTGAACGAAGTCAGCCGAATCGATAAGATATTCCGACTGAATGGGCGAGTCGCCGAAACGGAGGTGGGAAACGGTTATGCCGCCCGACTTTTTGGAATCGTAGAAGAAGTACGCCTGCGCGTGTTTGTCGGTATGGTCTCCGATGATTTTAATGGAGTTCTTGTTCGCGCCTACCGTACCGTCGGAACCGAGGCCGTAGAATTTACAGCTGGTTGCGCCTGCGGGAGCAGCGTCAAACTTTTCGGAGAAGTCCAAAGAGGAGTTGGTAACGTCCTCGTAAATACCGATGGTGAAGTGGTTCTTGGGTTTCTTCTGCTCGAGGTTCTTGTAAACCGCAAGTACCATAGAGGGGGTGAATTCCTTCGAACCCAGGCCGTATCTGCCGCCGACAACCTGAATTTTGGTTCTGCCTTTTTCAAGCAGCGCCGAGCATACGTCAAGGTATAAAGGTTCGCCAAGCGAGCCGGGTTCCTTGGTTCTGTCAAGTACGGCGATTTTCTTAACCGACTTGGGCAGAGCCGCAACGAACGCGTCCGCAACGAAGGGTCTGTACAGACGGACTTTTACGAGACCGTACTTTTTGCCCATAGTATTGAGTTTATTGATTGACTCTTCAATGGTTTCGGTACCCGAACCCATTGCAACGATAACCTTGTCCGCATTCTTTGCGCCGATGTAGTCGAACAGGTGGTAGCTTCTGCCGCACTTTTTGGAAACGACGTCCATAACGCTCTGTACGATAGCGGGGGTAGCCGCATAGTAGTTGTTAGCTGTCTCTCTGTTCTGGAAATAGGTATCGCCGTTCTGCGCTGTGCCTTTCTGAATGGGATGTTCGGGGTTAAGCGAGCGCGACTTGAAGTCCGCGATATCTTTTTCGATACCCAGCTCTTTGCAAATTGCCCTGATCTCCGCGTAATCGTCCGTGTCGTCCCAAACGTCGATTTTAGCAACTTCGTGACTGGTTCTGAAACCGTCGAAGAAGTTAATGAAGGGAACTTTTGCTTTCAGCGTTGAAAGGTGAGCGACAAGGCTCAAATCCATAACTTCCTGTACGGAAGAGTCGCACAGCATTGCAAAACCAGTCTGGCGGCAAGCCATAACGTCTGCGTGGTCGCCGAAGATGTTCAGCGAGTGCGCTGCCAGAGCGCGCGCCGATACGTGCATGACCATGGGCATAAGTTCGCCCGAAATCTTGTACATGTTGGGAATCATAAGAAGAAGTCCCTGCGACGCGGTGTAAGTGGTCGTAAGCGCGCCTGCGCAAAGCGAACCGTGAACTGCGCCCGCAGCTCCGCCTTCGGACTGCATTTCTGCAATCTTAACCTGCTGACCCCACATATTCGTTCTGCCTGCGGTTGCCCATTCGTCCGCAACTTCCGCCATAGGCGAAGAGGGAGTGATGGGGTAGATAGCTGCTACTTCCGAAAAGGCGTACGCTACGTGGCTTGCGGCGGTATTACCGTCGATAGTCAATTTTTTCATCAAAAAACCTCCGATAAATAATTAATGAAATTACCAATTAGTGCAATATTTTTACACTTTTTTAATTATACTTCAATTAAAAAAAAATGTCAATATACATTATTATATATTTTTTAATTACGCGCAAAAAATTTTATCGTGTTATCACTTAATCTTGTTGTTAAAAAAAGATTTTAATGGTATAATTTACCGTGAACTGAAAAAGAGGATTACCTATGCAGGACGGCGAAAACGTAATAGAGTTTGATAACGTAAAATTCTCATACCCCGGCTCGGACGGGGTTTTTGCCGTAAACGGAGTAAGTCTCGCCGTAAAACGCGGCGAATTTCTATCGGTCATAGGTCATAACGGAAGCGGCAAGTCAACCCTTGCAAGACTTATCAACGGACTTCTTTCTGCCGACAGCGGAAAAATCACCGTACTCGGATTGGACGTAAACGAGGGCAAAAACAGCCGCGAAATAAGAAAGAAAGTAGGCATAGTATTTCAGAATCCGGACAACCAGATGGTTGCGTCTATCGTTGAGGACGACGTCGCTTTCGGTCCCGAAAACATAGGTATCAAACGCGAAGAGATAAGCGAAAGAATTGACTGGGCGTTAAAAGCCGTCGGTATGGAAGAGTTCCGCCGTTCGACCCCCACGAGACTTTCTGGCGGACAAAAACAGAGAATTGCGGTCGCAGGCGTGCTTGCAATCAAACCTGAAATTCTCGTTCTGGACGAGTCCACCGCAATGCTCGACCCCAGAGGCCGGCGCGAGGTAATAGAAGTCGTCCGCCGTCTGAATAAAGAAGAGGGTATGACGGTAATACTCATCACCCACTTTATGGAAGAGGCGCTGCTTGCCGACAGAACGGTAGTTATGAACCGCGGCGAAATAGCGCTTTCGGGAACACCCGAAGAGATATTCGAAAGCGGCGAAAAGTTGGAGTCGTACAACCTGTGTCTTCCGCGCATTACAGAAATTATTAACAAACTCAACGGCGCGGGAATGAAGGTTGAAAACGTTCTCCGCCCCGAAGAGCTGGCAAAATCCGTCGCGGACAACTTCAAAGCCGCAGGTATAGAAAACGCGGCAAGCGAAAAGGCTGCCGTAACAGAAATTAATTCCCATCACGAATGGGATATTGAGGTTGAAAACCTGACTTTCACCTATTCCAAAAAATCGCCCTTTGCAACCCAGGCGTTAAAGGGGATAAACTTAAAAATTGACGACGGCGAGTTTTTCGGAATAATCGGTCATACCGGCAGCGGAAAATCGACCCTCGTTCAGCATATTAATGCGCTTATAAGATTGCCGCAGGCAGAAAAGGGCTACCGCGCTAAAAAGCCAAAAAAGGGCAAGCCCGCGCCCGTGTTCCCGAAAATCACCATAGGCAAATTCGACCTTACTGATAAAAAGACCGATTTCAAGGCTCTGCGCGCAAGCGTGGGAATGGTTTTCCAGTACCCCGAATACCAGCTTTTTGCCGAAACGGTGTTTGCCGACGTCGCGTTCGGACTTAAAAATTTCAAAAAGAATTTATCGCAGCAAGATATTGAAAAAGCGGTAAAAGACAGTATTGAAATAGTGGGGTTGAACTACGAAGAAGTCAAGGGCAAATCGCCCTTCGATTTGTCGGGCGGACAAAAACGCCGCGTCGCAATCGCAGGCGTAATCGTTACCAAACCCGACGTCTTGATTCTCGACGAACCTGCCGCCGGACTTGACCCCCTCGGCAAAAAAGAGATAATGGAGCTTCTGCACAGACTTCACAGAGAGTGGTGCAGAACTGTAATAATAGTTTCGCACGATATGGACGAGGTCGCCGAAAACTGCACCAAAGCCGCTGTTATTTCAAACGGCGAGGTAGTTATCTGCGACAGCCCCGCAAAGCTTTTTGCCGACGGGGAAAAGCTGTTATCGCTCGGACTTGACGTGCCGCTGACTTCTAAAATCTGCGGCGAGCTTAAAAAGTACGGAATTTCCGTGGAGTGCGACTGCACCGCGGAAGATCTGGCGGAAAAGATAATCGGAATTTACGGAGGCGGCAATGCTTAAAGACGTAACTTTCGGACAATATTATCCCGTCAATTCATTCGCGCACAAATCCGACCCCAGAGTAAAACTGCTTGCGCTCATCGCGTTTATCGTTGCGCTGTTTCTTGCAAAAAATTTCTACGGAATGGCGCTGTGCTTTCTCGTTCTTGTAATAAGCATAGCCGCGTCGCGCGTGCCGGTCGGAAAAGTTCTGCGTTCGGTTAAAGGCATACTGATACTTTTGGCGTTTACCGCTATTTTGAATTTGTTTTTCCACGGCGGCGAGCATTTACTCGTTCACTGGAAGTTTATAAATATTTACCGCGAGGGAATAATTTTTACCGTATTTCTCGTGTTAAGGCTTTTCTTCCTCGTAATGGGTTCTGTGCTTTTAACGCTCACGACAACGCCGGTAGAACTTACCGACGGCATAGAAAGTCTTTTAACGCCTTTAAAGTGGATACGTTTTCCCGTTCACGAACTCGCGCTTATAATGTCAATCGCGCTGCGGTTTATACCCACGCTCATAGACGAAACCAACAGAATTATTTCGGCGCAGAAGGCGAGAGGGGCTGACTTTGAAAGCGGCAATATTTTCAAACGCATAAAGGCGGTTATCCCCATTTTAATTCCGCTTTTAATTAGCGCGTTCAGGCGCGCTGAAGAGTTGGGCGACGCTATGGACGCGCGCTGTTATTCAGGCTCTAAAAACAGAACAAAATATAAAAAACTGACGCTCGGCTGGCGCGACTTAATCATATTTCTGCTTTACGCAGGGATGGTTGCAGGCGTGGTGCTTTTCAATATTTACGCCGCGGATATGTTTCCGCAGATTTACGAGTATATAAGGGTAAAATAATGAGATACGCGCTTTTAATCGCCTACGACGGCGCCGCATACGGCGGCTGGCAGATACAGCATAACGCAGTAACCGTACAGGAAAAGCTTACCTGCTCACTTGAACGAGTGTTAGGTTTTAAGGTGAACGTGACTGCAAGCGGCAGAACGGACAGCGGCGTACACGCGGCGGCGCAGGTCTGCCACTTCGACGCGGACTGTACTATACCGCCCGAAAGAATGGCGGACGCGCTCAACGTATATCTTCCCGACGATATAAGGGTATTGCAGTCTGCCGCCGCGCCCGATGGGTTCGACTCGGTAAATTCCGCAAAGAAAAAGACGTACTGCTACCGCGTGTATCTTTCAAAGCGCGGCAACCCCTTAAAGGACAGATACGCCGTAAATATCAAATTCGATATCGATTTAAATAAACTTATCTTCGTCGCGAAAATGTTCGAGGGCGAACACGATTTCAAAGCGTACTGCGCGTCCGGTTCGCAGGTTAAAACCACGGTCAGAACGGTCTACTCGGTAGAGGTCAAAACGCGT
Source organism: uncultured Clostridia bacterium (assembly GCA_964503655.1). GTDB lineage: Bacteria > Bacillota > Clostridia > Christensenellales > Borkfalkiaceae > Coproplasma. The sequence continues at coordinate 5,900 of CAZDAG010000002.1, forward strand.
GATTTCCGCGGCAGCCGCGACGTTGAAATTTACGTCACAGGTAACGGCTTTTTATACAATATGGTTCGCACTATCGCAGGCACGATGCTTGACTTTGCTGCGGGCAGACTTGAAGAAAAGGATATAATAAATTCGCTTGAAAAGGGGGACAGAGACTCGGTCGGAAAGACTATGCCGCCGCAGGGTCTGACTCTCGAAAGCGTAGATTACGGATTTAAACTGTTTTAATTTTACCGTTTTTTCACGTATCGGTTTTATTTTTACCACCGAACGATAATATAATTTAGAGAGTATAGGTGAAAATTTATGGATTTTTTCGAATACGCGTCTATTGCCGAATATTTCGTCGGAACTAACAACCGCTGGGTAATGTATCTTGTGGGAGGTCTGTGCTTTTTAATCGTGTTCGTTTTTCAGGCGGTCGCGCTTTACACGATTGCAAAAAAAGCGGGCTACAAAAACAAATGGATGGCGTTTATTCCCTTTTTCAATACCTATTATATAGGCGTGTGCGCGCAGAAAAATAAATGCTTCAACGTGATAAACGCAAAGGCGATAGGAGCGGTAGCTGCCGTATTCGAGTTTGTTCTGGTAGCGGCGTATATCGTCTATCACGTAGGCTGTTCGCTCGTAATGCCGTACGCCGTTCCCACCGAGCAGACTTCAATGGGGATTGTCTATTACGTCTACACGCTCGAAAGCGTACCCGCGCATCTTAACTGGGCGGCTTGGTGCTATAACTACCTTGATACCGTACTCGGATTTGTAGAGCTTATATATCTTTTAGTAAACGTCGCGCTTTTAATCTGCTTCTTCCAGACTTATGCAAGCCGCAGATACATTCTGTTTGCAATCACAAGCGTGATATTCCCTATAAGCGGAATTCTGTTCTTTATCGTCCGCAACAATAAGGGCGTTAACTACCGCGACTACGTCCGTGCCGAGCAGGCAAGACAGTACAGAATGTACCAGCAGTATCAGCAGTATTACCACCAGCAACAGCAGCAGAATTACGACCGAAATCCGTATGAGCGTAACCCTTACGAAAATCCTCCCGAGGGTAACTCCGCGCAGCGTCAGACGCCGCCCGACGATCCTTTCGGCGGACTGGGCGCAGACGGCGGCAGCGACAAAAATTCAGGCTCGCCATTCGACGATTTCAAAAACTGATTTTTAAATTTTAAAGCGCGGAGCTTCCGCGCTTTTTTCGTTGCATAAGGTTGCATAAGCTTTAAAAAGATGGTATACTTTGGGTATAAGCTTTGCTTATAGTTTTGTAATTTACGGTGTTTTATGACTGACGTAATTTCTGCAATTTCAACGGCTGCCGGTACCGGCGGCGTCGCGATAATCAGATTGAGCGGCGAAGGTTCGCTCGATATAGCCGCAAAAGCCTTTGCGCCGACCTGCGGAATAAATGTTAAAAATTTCGTTCCCAATACAATGTATCCAGGCGTAATTTCCGGCGACCGCTTTACCGACTTCGGAATGTGCGTGTACTTCAAAGCGCCCAAGTCCTTTACGGGCGAGGACGTCGTGGAGTTTCACTGCCACGGCGGCGTGCAGATTGCGCGCGGAATACTGGCAAAAACTTTATCTCTGGGCGCGCGCGTAGCCGAAAAAGGGGAGTTCACTAAACGCGCCTTTTTAAACGGCAAACTCTCGCTGTCATCCGCCGAGGGTATGATTGATATGATAAACGCGGAAAGCCTTGCGGCGCTCCGCGCAGGCAGTATGCTTTACAGCGAAAAGCTTACCGCCGAAATAAAAGAGCTTCAAAGTTCTTTACAGGATATTCTGGCTGAAATTGCCGCCGACATCGACTACCCCGAAGAAGATTTGGAGGGGCTGAACGAGGGCGCAATTAAAGCAAAAATAAAAGCCGTTTCGCAAAAGCTTGAAAGCCTTGCCGCGTCTTATTCCTGCGGTAAAAAAATCAAGGACGGCGTAACTGTCGCAATCTGCGGCAAACCCAATACCGGCAAAAGCTCGCTTTTAAACGCTCTTTTAGGTTACGATAAAGCTATCGTTTCCGACGAGGCGGGAACCACGCGCGACGCGGTCGAGGGCGAGCTGACGATAGACGGCGTGAGGTACAATTTGGTTGATACCGCCGGCATACGCGAAAGCGCGGGCAGCGTTGAAAGCATAGGAATAGAACGCGCCAAAACCATTTTCAGAACAGCCGATATAATTCTTTCGGTAAGCGACGGCAACGGCGAAGCCGACCTTGACGGCGCAAGCGGAAAGGTGATAAAAATATTCAACAAGTGCGACCTGCAAAAGCCCTGCGGAAAGTACGATTTGGCGGTGTCCGCAAAGACCGGCGAGGGGCTTGAAAAACTCAAAAAACTGCTGTCCGAAAATTCGGTGGGCGAGCTGTCGCTGGATAAAGCGTATATCATAGAGCAGAGGCATTACGCCGCGTTGATAAAAGCCTGCGGAAGTTTAAAAAGCGCAATGCAAAACTGCGGCTCGTTTACGGTGGATGTGCTTGCTATTGACTTAAAAGACGCGTGGGACGCCCTCGGCGAAATTACGGGCGAAACCGCTAACGAGCAGATTATAAATACCGTATTTGAAAAATTCTGCGTGGGCAAATAGGACTTTTGGGGTTAATTATGAAATTTACCGAACTTAAAAACGACATAGCGGAAGGCGCGAGGGGCATCTACCTTTTAGAGGGTGACGACGCCTATTTCCGTATGAAGGGCGAAGAACTGATAAAGTCGGCTTTTTTGCAGATGCCCGAACTTAATTTTTCCACCCTCGACGGCGAAAGCTTAAAAGGCGCGCGCCTTACCGAATTGACGTCCGCCGTTCAGGCTGTACCCTTTATGTCCGAAAAGCGCGTGGTCAAAGTTACCTCGCTTTATCCTAACGAAAGCGAGTACGAAAACTACCTCAAAAAGACTTTCGAAAATTTTCCGCCAGACTCGGTTTTAATAATAGTAAACGCGGAGAGCAAGAAGGGAGTTGACTTAAAGCGTAAGGGCTGTATAACCTATGTGGACTGCAACCGCTCGGACGAGGAAATGGTTGCAAAGTGGGCGTATCTGACTTTTAAGCGCGCCGGAATTTCCGCTTCGGTCGATTTGTGCAATACGATTGCCTCGTACTGCCTTTGCAATATGTCACGCGTCGCGCTCGAAGTCGAAAAATTAATCGACTATAAAAAAGAGGGGACGCTCACGCGCGAAGAGGTGGACGAACTCGTTTATAAGGACGCGGACTTCCGTATTTACGAAATGACAAACGCCGTGGCTCGCCGCGATTTTACTAAATTCGTCACAATAGAAAACGAACTTTGCCGTAAGGACGGCGACGAAGCGCCGCTTCTTTCGGGACTGTTTTCATACTTCAAAAATCTGCTTACGATATGCTCGTCGCGGCAGTCAGACGCGGAGCTTGCCAAGCTTTTGAAGATGAAAGAATACGGCGTAAAAAAGAGCCGCGAACAGGCGCAGGCGATAGGCGAGGAAAAACTGAAAGAATACGTCACCGCAGTCTACGACGCGATATCGGGGTTGAAGGGCGGACTGATTTTACCGAAAAACGCCTTGCAAGCCGTAAATAATAAATTATTTTTCGATTAAGCCCAAATAAAGCGTTTCAAACGCTTTATTTTTTTTGCGTTTAAATATATAATAATATTCGGAGTAAACTAAAATCGGGAGTTGCCGCGCCATGAATTGGGAACAGATTAAAAACAGTATAGCTACAAATTTCGGAAGTAACTTCGGTGAAATGGCGTTTTCTTACGCGTTGCAGCTTATTCTGTACTGCGTGCTTTTCTACCTGATGTTCAAGGTGCTTAAAAACAACAAGGGTTCCCGTTTTATTCCGTTAATAGTCTTTTTCGTGGTGCTTGCAGGCGTTGCGTTTGCGTCTACCGTTGCAATAGATTCCACTTTGCTTGTCGTAGTAATCGCGCTGATTGCGCTAATAGTTTTCACTATGTACCACACCGAAATAAAGAGGTCTCTCTTAAATTCGGGCTCAAAGAGAAGTAGCGTTTCAAATATATCGGCAAGCGGCATTGACGGAGTTATCGACGAAATCATCCGCGCCGTGCAAAATATGTCTAAAAACGACGTCGGCGCGTTAATCGTCCTCTCGGACAACAACCTTCCCGAAGGTATAGTGGAGAGCGGCACCGTAATAAACGCCGATATTACTTCGCAGATGATAGAAGCGGTGTTTTATCCCAAAGCGCCCCTGCATGACGGCGCGCTTGTGATAGAAGGCGTAAAACTTTACGCCGCAGGCTGTTTCCTGCCCATTCTGGAAAACGAAAATCTGCCCAAGGAAATGGGCAGCCGCCACCGTGCGGCACTGGGCGTTACGACGGTTGCAAGCGTAACGGCAATCGTAGTTTCGGAAGAAACGGGCATAATTTCAATAGTTAAAAACGGCAATATTAAAAAATACGCCGATGCGACCGACTTAAAGAACGCGTTAAGCGAATACTACTGGACCGAAATTTCAGCGGAGAGCAAATCATGAAAAAGTTCAAAAAGATATTAAAAGATTTTTTCACGACCAATATTTGGTTAAAACTTCTCGCCGTAGGGCTTGCCGCTGTTACGGTATTCCTTTCCAACATAAAATAGCGCGCAAACATATTTATATAATACGGTAAGAAGATATGGCAGTTAAGGTTTGCAAATTCGGCGGAACGTCCATGGCGGACGGTAACGTCATTAAGGGCGTAAAAAATATAATCGAAAGCGACGGCGAACGCCGATATATAGTCGTTTCCGCTCCCGGTAAAAGATTTTCGGGCGATATAAAGGTAACCGACCTTTTGTACGCGTGCTACGACGAGCTGAAAAATACCGGCTCGTGCGAAAAGGCTTTCGCGCCCGTCTGTACGCGTTTCCGCGGAATAGTCAAAGAACTTGAACTTGACATCAACATCGACCAGATTTTAGAGCTTACGCGCCGCAGAATAGAGAAAGAACGCAGCGAAGATTTTACAGCGTCGCGCGGCGAATACCTTTCCGCGCGCATAATGGCGGAAGTGCTGGGCGCAAAGTTTATCGACACCGAAGAGGTGATATTTTTCGATAAAAACGGCTTTCTGGACGGCGAAAAATCCTACAAAGCGATTTCGTCCGCGGCTTCGGGCGAAAAATTAGCCGTTTTCCCCGGCTTTTACGGCAAGGGCGCAAACGGCAAGGTAAAAACCTTTTCGCGCGGCGGCTCGGATATAACGGGTGCGGTTGTCGCGCGCGCAGTCAGCGCAACTCTATATGAAAACTGGACCGACGTTTCGGGCTTTCTCGCCTGCGACCCCGCTTTGGTAGACAGTCCCAAACGCATTAAAATGCTCTCCTATAAGGAACTGCGCGAGTTGAGCTATATGGGCGCAAACGTTCTGCACGCCGACTCCATTTTTCCAGTAAGAAAAGCGAACATTCCGGTTCAGATAAAAAACACTTTCCGTCCGCAGGACGAGGGAACTTCAATAGTCCCCAGCAGCATTTACCGCCCCTGCGGCAACGTGGTGACCGGCATTTCCGGTAAAAAGAATTTCACGGTTATTTTCATTGAAAAATCACTAATGAACTCCGAAATCGGTTTTATGCGCAAAGTCCTGACGGTGGTAGAGCAAGAGGGCGTTTCGGTCGAACACGTTCCGTCCGGCATAGACACTATGTCTTTGGTCGTAACCAGCGAAGCTTTGGAAGGCAAGCTTGAAAGGGTTATCGAGGGAATTAAACGCGCCGTTCAGCCCGATACTATTAGGGTCATCGAAAATATCGCTCTGATTTCAACCGTAGGACACGGAATGTCGTCCTCGGTGGGAACTTCAGCAAGGCTGTTCAACGCAATCGCCAACGCCGGAATCAATATCAGAATGATTGACCAGGGTTCGAGCGAGCTTAATATTATGGTAGGCGTTTCCAACGACGACTACGAATGTTGTATAAGGGCGATTTACTGCGAATTTTTCGGCAAATAACGGAGTAGACTTATGTTAACGGTAGTATACGTTTTATGCGCGGTAATCGGCGCGTTTCTGATACTTAATGCGGTTCTGGTATTAACTCTTCACCGTCTGAATAACAAACTTGCAAAAAAACATCCGCTTGTAACTGACGGCGATGCAGTCATTACCGGCAAAGACGTAGAGTTCGGCAATCAATCACACAAAGAAAATTAAATTATAGTATTATAAAGCGGCGCGGGCAGAAAGCTCGCGCCGCTTTTCCGTATTTTGCCAACTCCGCACAAAATTCCCTCGCTCAAACTGTAAAATATTATAAATTTTTGTCAATATTTTGCATTTTCGTGCTTGACATTCATATTTTGGTAATATATAATAATTAACGAGTATTAAAGTACTCAATATCTTATAGTCAGAAATAAATTTGGAGGACAATAATGAGTAAGAACAAATTCATCAAAAAACTGCTTATTGCAGGACTTTGCGCTGTCTCGGCAACCGCTATGATCGGCGCAACGGCATGTAAGGACAACAAACCCAACGAGGAACCCGATCCCACAGGACACGTACATAACTACGCTACGGGCGACGACTGGTCCAGCGACGCAAACGGACACTGGTACCGTTGCAAAAATGCGGGACACACCGACGCATACGACGTAAAACCTCACGGAGTAGCAGACCAAAACGGACAATGCCCGACTTGCCACTATCAATTAGTAACCGATCCCGGCCCTGGCCCTGGCCCCGGTCCTTCCGTAACCCACGCAACCGAAAAATATACGGTTGACGCAAGCAGCTTGTCATCTTTGTCAAACGGCGATGCGGTAGGTACGGGTACCGGCATTACTGCGGTAGGCGCGCTGGCTGTTGACGCCAACACAAAGACCGTTATGTACAACGGAACGGACAAAGAAATTACCAAGCGTCTCAAATTATCCGGCACGATGAAAGCGACTGAAAACGCGCTTAAATTTGAAATTGCAAACGACAACTCCGTAATAGTTATTCACGCATACAGCGGTAGCAGTACCAGCACCGACAATTCTCATATCCGTTCGTTGGCAATCAGGGATGAAAACTTTGAAGAAATTGACGGTCAGGACGCGCAGTGCATCGGCGACGGTAACCATATGGGTACCGCTATATTTGAAGTTAATGCAGGCACTTATTATATAGGTTCAACCAACAAGGGTATCAATATTTATCACATTGCTATCTGGGAAGGCGGCGCGCTTAACGAAACCGACATTTCGACAGTACCTGAGGCAACGGCAACCTGCACGACTCCTGGCAATATCGAATACACCAAGACCAGCTTCGGCAGATATAAAAACGGCGCAGGCACGTTTGTGTCCGAACACGAGCTTTATTCGGACGCACTCGGTCACGACTGGGAGTTGGATGACCAGGAAAACTGGACGCTTCCCGGTAAAGACGGCGAAACGTATACCGAAGGCTCGGTTAAAGTTTTGTGCAATAACAACCACGAACACGATTACGTTTACACTCTTCCCGTACTTACCAATCCCGATTACACCAAAACAACCCAAGGACAGGAAGCAGGAAAGGCTCTCTACGGCTGGGCTATCCCCGGTACCGGTAAGACGGCGACTTTTGTAGCCGAAGACGTTGCCGCTGCAGAGGTAACTTGGACTCCTGTGTACACGAATGACTTCACTTCGGGTACGGTCGGCTCTGATAACACTGTTGCGGCTGTAAACGGCGCAAAGATTTATGCGGTAGATCAGGATTCTGAGGCATCAAATACGTATACTGCTGAAATAGCAGACGGCGCATATCATGCAAACGGCGCAAAAGCTTACATTACTCTTGAAAACACCATTACGTCCGGTAGCGTAAAAATTTCCGGTAGTATGAAGTGCGCAAGCGCAAACGGCAGCTGGACTTATTTCCAGATATTGACAGCTGACGGCACGGAGTTTGTAGCGCTCAGAACAACTAAATCGGGCAGCGATTTGACTCAGAAAGTCAGAGTTGACGGAACTGAAAAAGGTACTGCCGTAGCTATTGATACAAATGCGTCGTTCGACTATGAAATTATTATCGATTTGGATAATAAAACCGTAACTTTCAAAATCGGCGAGACAACTCTGGTTAAGAATGAAGTATTTACAAAGGGCGTAGATTTATCCAGCATAATGCTTAACTGCAACAGCGGAAGAAACGCTTATATAAATTCTATAACCATTGAAGTTCCCGAGGCGTAATTAATTCGGTAACTAAAAATAATTTAAAACTTTTTACCGCGCGGCTTTATGCCGCGCGGTATTTTTTTATTTCTGAAACCCCAAAATAAAGTGTTTTAAAAAAATATAACCACAATATATTGTGTTTTGTTTGACAAAACCCTGTATCTCTGTTACAATAAGGTCAACTTAAAGGCAGACGGCAACTGACGAGTTTGCGGGACACCGCAAGGAAGCCGTTTTGTTTGATTTACGTCGTTCGTCTGGGCAGTGTTAATAAATACCGCCCATTTTTTAACCTTATTATATGACGGGTAAAATTCATTCTTTTGAAAGTTTCGGCACGGTGGACGGACCGGGTATAAGATTCGTAGTTTTTATGCAGGGCTGCCCAATGCGCTGCAAATACTGCCACAATCCCGACACCTGGGATTTTTCGGGCGGAACCGAATACACCGCGCAGGAAGTCGCCGAAAAAGCTTTAAAATATAAACACTATATCCAAAAGGGCGGCGGAGTGACCGTTTCGGGCGGAGAGCCGCTTATGCAGGCGGCGTTCGTCAAAGAACTATTCACTATTTTAAAACGCGAGGGCGTGCATACCGCGCTTGATACTTCGGGTATTAATTTTAACCCCACTGACGAAACTATTAAAGAGCTTTTGTCCGTTACCGATCTGGTTCTTTTGGATATCAAGCATATCGACGACGGCGAACATAAAATGCTCACCGGTCATTCAAACGCAAAACCGTTGCAGTTTGCAAAGTATCTTTCGGATACCGGCAAGGATATAATTATCCGCCACGTACTCGTTTCGGGTATTACCGATAACGATAATTATCTTTTAAAACTGAAAGAATTTATCGCGCAGCTTAAAACGGTTAAGGCGGTAGAAGTTCTGCCCTATCACACAATGGGCGAAGTTAAGTATGAAAAAATGGGTATCGCGTATCCTTTAAAGGGCGTGAACCCTCCCGATAAATCGCGCGTAGAAAACGCAAAAAACATTTTACGAGGTGAATTATGAATTTCAAAGCATGGGAAGGCTTTGCCAGCGGCAAATGGAACGAAGAAGGCGAAGTGAACGTAAGGGACTTTATCCAGCGCAACTACACTCCGTACGAGGGCGGCGCCGAATTTCTTGCGCCCGCAACAGACGCTACGTTAAAACTGTGGGATGAAATTTTAGACCTTTCAAAAAAGGAGCGCGAAAACGGCGGCGTGCTTGACGCGGACGTTAAAACCGTTTCCACGCTGACCTCGCACCCCGCAGGCTACCTCGATAAAAACCTTGAAAAAATAGTCGGCTTGCAGACGGACAAGCCCTTTAAACGCGCTTTGCAACCTTTCGGCGGCATTAAAATGGCGGAGCAGGCGCTCAATATGTACGGCTACGAAATCGACCCCGAAATTAAGGAGATTTTCACCAAATACCGCAAGACCCACAACGACGGCGTTTACGACGTGTACACGCCCGAAATGCGCCGCGCGCGCCGCGCTCATATTTTGACGGGACTTCCCGACACCTACGGCAGAGGCAGAATAGTGGGCGATTATCGCCGCGTTGCTTTGTACGGCGTTGACTATCTCATCGCCTGCAAGGAAAAGGATAAGGCGAATATCGACGGTTCGATGACCCCCGAAAAGGTGCGCGACAGAGAAGAATTGAGCGAGCAGATTAAGGCGTTAAAGGCCCTTAAAGAGCTTGCGGCAATTTACGGACACGATATTTCTAAGCCTGCAGAAACCGCGCAGCAGGCTATTCAGGCGCTTTACTTCGGCTATCTTGCCGCAGTCAAGGATCAGAACGGCGCGGCTATGTCCATAGGCAGAAATTCTACCTTCCTCGATATCTATATCGAACGTGATCTTGCGCGCGGAATTCTTACCGAAGAGAGCGCGCAGGAACTTATCGACCATTTCGTAATGAAACTGCGTATAATCAAGTTTATGCGCATTAAAGAGTATAACGAACTGTTCTCGGGTGACCCCACCTGGGTAACCGAATCAATCGGCGGTATGGGCATTGACGGCAGACCGCTGGTTACCCGTTCGTCGTTCAGAATTCTGCATACTTTAACCAACCTCGGACCTGCGCCCGAACCGAACCTTACCGTGCTTTGGTCGCAGCATCTTCCCGAAAGCTTTAAAAAATTCTGCGCCGAGCTTTCTGTAAAGACTTCCGCAATTCAGTACGAAAGCGACGATTTAATGCGTCCCGAAATGGGCGACGATTACTGCATCGCCTGTTGCGTAAGCTGTATGCGCGTAGGCAAGGATATGCAGTTCTTCGGCGCAAGAGCAAACCTTGCGAAGTGTCTTCTATACGCAATTAACGGCGGCAGGGACGAGCTTGTAAAGGACAAGGCAACTGGCAAGGCGTTGCAGGTTTCGCCCGTGTTCGAGGCGATTTCGGGCGACGGACCTTTAAACTATGACGAAGTTATTTCAAAGTACGAGCAGACTATGGACTGGCTTGCCGAGCTTTATGTCAACGTTTTAAACGTTATCCACTATATGCACGACAAGTATTCGTACGAGGCTCTGGAAATGGCTTTGCACGACACGCAGGTAAGAAGATTTTTTGCAACCGGTATTGCGGGACTTTCCTGCGCGGTTGATTCGCTGTCCGCGATTAAGTACGCTAAAGTGTACCCCGTTCGCAATGAAGAGGGTATTGCCGTAGATTTTAAAATTGAGGGCGATTTCCCCAAATACGGCAATAATGACGACAGAGTGGACAGTATCGCCGTTTGGCTGTTAAAAACCTTTATGAATAAGATAAAGAGGCAGTCCGTTTACCGCAACGGCGTGCCTACGACTTCGATACTTACTATTACCAGTAACGTAGTATACGGCAAAAATACCGGAAACACGCCCGACGGAAGAAGGGCGGGCGAGCCTCTCGCGCCCGGCGCCAACCCCATGCACGGCAGGGATAGTAGCGGCGCGCTTGCTTCGCTTGAATCGGTTGCAAAGCTTCCGTACGAGTACTCGCGCGACGGCATTTCAAACACCTTCTCGATAACGCCCGCGTCGCTAGGTAAGACGGATGAAGCGCAGATTACAAACCTCGTTAATATGCTCGACGGCTACGTCGCAAGCGGCGGTCATCACCTTAACGTAAACGTGTTCTCGCGCGACACTCTTCTGGACGCGCAGGCTCATCCCGAAAAGTATCCGCAGCTCACGATAAGGGTTTCGGGCTACGCAGTAAACTTCAACAAACTTACGCGCGAACAGCAAAACGACGTAATTTCGCGTACCATTCACTCGACTTTTTAACAAATCAGTATAAAAATGCTTATTTAACGCATTCGGCGCTTTTAATTGACTTAAAAGCGCCGTAATGTTAAAATATAGATACTATGAAACCTCATTTTGATGTAGTAGGCGCCGCCATAATAAAGGACGGCAAAGTACTTGCGCTTCGCCGTTCGGACGGTAACGAGAGCGTTATACACAAATTTGAATTTGCCGGCGGAAAGATTAAAGAGGGCGAAACGCCCAAGCAGGCTCTTATCAGAGAATGCTGGGAAGAGCTTTCGCTTGAAATCGAAACAGGCGAAATGCTCAACTCGATAGAGTACGAGTATTCGGACTGCACGATAACCCTTTCAGTCTATTTCGTAAAGCCCCTGTCAGATTACACGGTCAAAGTACACGAAGAGGACAAGTGGCTTGACCCTGCCGATTTGGACCCCATGGACTGGGCGCCTGCCGACAGAGCGTTTTTAATGATTTTAAAAAGCGGTTATATAAAGACGGCGGAAGCAAAGACCGCCAAAGAGTTTGAAATTATACGTTCTATCTCGCAGTCGGTAATGCACGACGCTTACGACGAAAAGACCCCCGACGGGCAAATCGATTATATGATAGACCGTTTTCTTTCCGACGAAAGCATTCTTGAAAATATCGCTGAAAAGCAATACGTTTATCAGATAATCTATTATAACGGCGAGGTCGGGGGCTATTGTGCTTACTGCCCCGCGCAGTATTATTCCGAAGAGTATACTGAAGGCACTTACATTTCCAAACTGTATATACTCGAATTTGCGCGCGGCAAGCGTATCACTTCAAAACTTTTGTCCATTCTTCGCCGCCCGATTTATATGTCGGTAAAACGCGACGACGCGCAGACTATCAATATAAGCAAACACTGCGGGTTCAGAATAGTGCAGGCAACTACAACCGATTTGGGCGAAGGCTATTCAACCGAAGACTTTTTAATGAAGCTTGACCAGTAAAGCGAGGAACAAATGAGCAGAGCTGACGAAATTTTTATTTCAAATATGCGCGAAATTTTAGACGGCGGCGTGTGGGACACAAACCTTGAAGTACGCCCGAAATGGAGCGACGGAACGCCGGCGCATACGGTTAAAAAATTCGGCATAGTCAACCGTTATAATTTGCAGGAAGAATTTCCTATTCTCACGATAAGGCGTACTTTTTTCAAGTCCTGCATTGACGAACTTTTATGGATATGGCAGAAAAAGTCCAACAATGTTCACGACCTCAATTCAAAGATATGGAACCAGTGGGCGGACGAAAACGGCTCAATCGGCAAGGCTTACGGCTATCAGTTAGGCATTAAGCATAAGTACAAAGAGGGCGAATTTGACCAGGTGGACAGGGTACTGTACGATTTGAAGCATAACCCTGCAAGCCGCCGCATTATGACCAATATTTACAACTTTGCCGACCTGCACGAAATGAATTTGTACCCTTGCGCGTACTCTATGACTTTCAACGTCTCGGGAGACACGCTCAACGGAATTTTGAACCAGCGTTCAAACGATATGCTTACGGCAAACAACTGGAACGTGGTGCAGTACGCGGTACTTTTAATTATGTTTGCGCAGGTTTCGGGTTTGAAAGCAGGCGAACTGGTCCACGTAATAGCCGACGCGCATATTTACGACAGGCACGTTCCTATAGTCGGAGAAATTATCAAAATGCCCCGTCTTACCGCGCCTAAACTCGAAGTGGACAAGAGCGTTAAAAACTTTTACGATTTCACGGTTGACAGCTTCAAACTGGTTGACTATAAGTATAACGATAAAAAGTACGACATTCCCGTAGCAGAGTAAAAAAGCATATACACGGCGCAATACTTCGGCAAACTCCGCTTTACTTCGGGTTGCGTACGTCCGTGTACGCGCCCCTCGTAAATGCTCGTTTTTCTTGTCTTGCTTGCGTCTCTGCATTTTTTAAATTTATGAGGTACATATATTGAAAGCAATACTTCACGCAGACAAAGAGTGGGGAATAGGCAAGAGCAATACGCTCATGTTCTCTATCCCCGCCGATATGAAATTTTTCCGCGAAACGACTTCAGGCAACGTCGTTGTTATGGGGCTGAATACTTTAAAATCATTCCCCGGCGGCAAGCCTTTGAAAAACCGCGTCAATATCGTGCTTTCGGCAACGGGCGAGCCTATTGAAGGCTGCACAGTCGTAAGCTCGCTTGAACAGCTTTTAGAGGAAGTTAAAAAATACGACGGCGAAAAAGTTTTCGTAATAGGCGGCGCAATGACCTATAAACTGCTCTTGCCCTATTGTAGCGAGGTACTCGTAACCAAGGTCGACGTAATAGGCGGCGCGGACGCATATTTTGAAAATCTTGACAAAAACCCCGACTTCAAACTTGTTTACGAAAGCGAGCCGCAGGAAACAAACGGCTATAAAATAAAATTCACAACATATAAAAATCTCAATTTAAAACATTAAAATCCGCCGCCTTTTAAGGGCGGCGGCTTCACTATTTAATGCGGGTGTTTCATAAAATGTAGTAACTGTATTTTTACTTGGAGAAACACTTGTGCAATGGTTTTATGATTTAACAGGCTGGCAGCAGGCCCTTATCGCGACTACGTTCACCTGGGCGTTGACGGCGGCGGGCGCGCTGCTTGTTTTTATATGTAAAAACGTGGGCAAGACCGCCTTTTCACTGATGATGAGCATCGCGGCGGGAATAATGCTTGCTTCAACTTTCTTTTCTCTTTTAATGCCCGCAATGGAGATGGCTGAAAATTACGCCTATATTATTTTAACCTGCGGTTTCGCGCTGGGCGGTTTACTTATAGTTGTTACCGATATCGTCACGGGCAAATTACATCTTTTTGCAGGCAACGCTAAAAAACGCAGCTGCGCCGTAATGTGTATTGCTGTAACTATGCATAATATACCCGAAGGTCTTGCTATAGGCGTTGCTTTCGGCGCGCTTTCGTCTGGCAGCAACGTAGAAGCCGTCGCGGCAATAATGCTTGCGGTGGGCATAGGTATTCAGAACTTTCCCGAAGGTATGTGCGTCGCTTTTCCGCTACGTGCAAACGGTATGAGCAGGGTAAAGTCCTTTTTTATCGGACAGATGTCCGGCGCGGTTGAAATAGTCGCGGGCGTAATCGGCGCGCTTGCAGTAACTTTCGTAAACGGAATACTTCCGTGGGCGCTTTCCTTTTCGGCAGGCGCAATGATGGCGGTGGTCTGTTCCGAACTTATCCCCGAATCCTTTGCCGGAGGCAAAATAAAAGCTACGGTGGGCGTGGTTTTCGGCTTCGCTCTGATGATGATTTTAGACGTAGCATTCGGCTGATTGATGCGGCGCTCGCGCGCCGCATTTTCATTTGTCCGCCGCGTATAAATAGTTGAAAAATTTCCCAAAATAGTCGTATGGAAAAAAATAAATCAACTGCAATAGTCGTGGGCGGAAGCTCCGGCATAGGCTGTGAAACCTGCCTTCGGCTTGCAAACCGCGGCTGGAACGTTATTAACGTTTCGCGTACGCCCTGCAAAAATGCGAAAATCAAAAATATGATAGCGGACGTAGCGGCAGGCAGCACCCTGACCGACGTCATTACAATGGTCGGCGAAAAGTACGGCATTGACGCGCTTATTTACAGCGCCGGCTTTTCTATGGCTGCGCCCATAGAGTACGCAAAGGAGAGCGATTACCGCTATCTTTTCGACGTCAACTTTTTCGGCGCGTTAAAGGCAATGCAGGCGGCAATTCCCTTCATGAAGGACAGGGGCGGAAGAATAGTGCTTGTCGGCTCGCTCGGCGGCGAAGTGCCTATACTTTACGATTCATTTTATTCGGCATCAAAGTCCGCGCTCGAAATGCTCGTGCGTGAAGCTTATTACGAGCTTAAACCTTACGGAATAAAAGTTACCGCGTTGCTTCCCGGCGGTACGGCTACGGGCTTTACTTTTAAAAGAAAGGTCTATTCCGACGATGAAAACAAGACTTACGCTCAAAGCTTAAACAAGGCGGTCGCCGCGCTTGCGGATATGGAACAGACCGGTATGTCTCCTGCGGAAGTCGCCGAAGATATCTGCGAAGTAGTTTACGCGGACAAGCCTCCGGTAATAAGGGCAAGCGGCTTTAAAAATTCGGCTTACCGCATAATGTCTCACGTTATGCCCGAAAAGGTCACCCTTTATTTCAACGACAGGATGTACAGAAGATGAGAAGAGAGTACGATTTAAACCGCCGCGACGAGCGCGAGAGTTATATTAAAGGCGTAAAAGGGGAGAGCGTAAAAAATGACAGGCAGGGCAAGTAAAAACCGCAACGAAAATTATTTAAATTATGTAAAGACGCAGGATCCGCCCACGAAGCATTTCAAGAATTGTCTGTCTGCTTTCGGCGTAGGTGGACTTATCTGCTGCATAGGTCAGTTTATCAGGTTTATGCTTGAATACGCGGGACTTGCCGGCGACGAGCTTGCCGGCTGTACCTCAATGGTTTTAATTTTTCTGGGAACGCTTTTAACAGGTTTAGGCGTATACGACAGAATAGGCAGACACGCGGGCGCAGGCTCTATTGTGCCTATAACAGGTTTTGCCAACAGCGTTGCGTCGCCCGCAATCGAGTTCAAAACCGAAGGCTGGATATACGGAATGGCGGCAAAAATGTTTACCGTCGCCGGAGCGATTATAGTGTTCGGCGTGTTCTCTGGCGTACTTGTGGGTTTAATATATCTGTTTATATAATAACGGGACGGCATAGCCGTCCTTTTCTATTTGCTTGCAAATCGCCCTGTCCGGTGTTATAATGTAGAAAAGGAAATAATTAGATGCAATACGATTATTTAATAGTAGGCGCAGGACTTTTCGGAGCGGTGTTTGCGCGCGAGGCAAAAAAACACGGTAAAAAAGTTCTAGTTATAGACAAGCGTCCGAATATCGCGGGCAACGTTTATACCGAGGAAATCGAGGGAATAAGCGTCCACAAATACGGCGCGCATATTTTCCATACCAACGATAAAAAGGTTTGGGATTACGTAAACGGGTTTGCAACGTTCAACCGCTATACCAATTCGCCGGTGGCGAACTACAACGGCGAGTTGTATTCGCTGCCATTCAATATGTACACTTTCAATAAAATGTGGGGCGTTGTAACTCCCGAAGAAGCGCAAGCAAAAATAAAAGAGCAGCGCGAAGAGGCAGGGATAACGGAGCCGAAAAATCTTGAAGAGCAGGCAATTTCGCTCGTAGGCAGAGATATCTATGAAAAGCTTATAAAGGGCTATACGGAAAAGCAGTGGGGTCGTCCCTGCAACAGCTTGCCGTCCTTTATAATAAAGCGCTTGCCCGTCAGGTTCACTTTCGATAACAATTATTTCAACGCGCTGTATCAGGGTATACCTATAGGCGGATATACGAAAATGGTTGAAAATATGCTTGACGGCATAGAAGTCCGCTTGAATTGCGACTATCTTGAAAAAAAGGCCGCGCTTGACAAGCTTGCCCAAAAAGTTGTATATACCGGCGCGATAGACGGGTATTTCAATTTCAAATACGGCGCGTTGGAATACCGCTCGGTGCGGTTTGAAACGGAGGTCTTAAGCAAACCTAATTTTCAGGGCAACGCAGTTGTGAATTACACCGACGCCAAGACGCCTTTCACGCGTATAATCGAGCATAAATTTTTCGAATTCGGCGCGCAGCCGAAAACGGTAATAAGCCGCGAGTACAGCTCGGAATGGAAGAGCGGCGACGAACCTTACTATCCTGTAAACGACGAAAAGAACACAGAACTCTATAAAAAGTACAGACAGCTCGCCGATAAGGAAAGCAAGGTAATTTTCGGCGGCAGGCTGGGCGAGTACAAGTATTACGATATGGACGCAGTAATTGCAAGCGCGCTTGATTTGTGCGGTAAACAATTTAATTAAAAAGAATTCGGGACGGCGGACAACCGTCCTTTTTTGCATAAAAAAGGCGCGTTTGAAAAAAACTATAAGTATCAGTATGAAAAAAGGTAATACGGTATTTTTTAAGAACGCGCCCAGAATTTCGGGTTTTGCGGCGATATGCGGTTCCAAGGAAAAAGCGGGGGTTATAGGCGGCTACGCTGATATAACCCTTGACGATGATATGTACGAAGAACCCACTTTTGAGAAGGCCGAATGTAAAATGCTGTCCAACGCCATTTCACTGGCGATAGAAAAAGGCGGTTTCAAGGAAAAGGATATCGACGTACTCATTTCCGGCGACCTTTTAAACCAGATAATTTCGGCAAGCTTTTCCGCGCGCGACTACGATTTCCCTTTCGTGGGCGTTTACTCTGCTTGTTCAACTATGAGCGAAAGTATGATGCTTGCGGCAATGATGGTGGACGGCGGCTATATAAAACGCGCGGTCGCGGCGACTGGCAGTCATTTTGCTTCGGCTGAAAGGCAGTACCGCTATCCGCTGGAACAAGGCACGACGCGCCCTCCGCAATCGCAGTGGACGGTAACGGGCGCAGGCGGCTGCGTGATAACAAATGCGAAAGAGGGCATTAAAATTACCAGCGCTACGATGGGCAGAGTGTGCGATCTGGGCGTGACCGACGTAAACAATATGGGCGCGGCAATGGCGCCTGCAGCGGCGGATACTATAATGCGGCACTTTCAGGACACGGATACGACGCCTGAAGATTACGATATGATTTTAACCGGCGATTTAGGCGCGCTGGGCAGCCGTATAGTTAAAGATTTAACCTGGGAAAAGGGCTTTGATATTTCCGATCGCCACGTGGACTGCGGCGAAATTATCTACAAAGTTATAGAGGACGAGTTTCAGGGAGGCAGCGGAGCAGGCTGTTCGGCGGTGGTGCTTAATTCGTACGTTCTTTCCAAAATGAGTTCGGGACTTTACAAACGCATACTTTTTGCGGCGACAGGCGCGCTGCTTTCAACGGTTTCGTCCGGTCAGGGCGAATCCATTCCCTGTATAAGTCACGCGGTGGAGTTGGAGTATTGATATGGGACAGGAAATTTTATTTATATTTTTAGCTTATTTAAAGGCGTTTGCGGTAGGCGGAGCAATCTGTTTAATCGCGCAGCTCGTAATAAACTTCACGGATTTGACTGCAGGCAAAATTCTCGTCTACTTTATGCTTGCAGGCGTAGTGTTGACCGCGATAGGCGTATATCAGCCTCTCGTTGAATTTGCCGGTGCAGGCGCGACCGTACCCATTTCGGGTTTCGGCTATCTTCTGGCAAGCGGTGCAATGAAGGGAGCGGAGAAGGGCTTTTTTCAGGCGATTACAGGCTCTTTGTCCGCGGCAAGCGCGGGGGTTACGGCGGCGGTAGTTTTCTCGTTTATAATGGCGTTAATATTCAAATCAAAAACCAAACGCAATTAATATAAGCGGCGCGGAATGTAATCCGCGCCGCTGTGTTATAAAAAACATAAACAAGCTCTCTGCAAAATAAAATATTTGTATGAAGGCGAAAAAAAACAAAAAGTTCAGACGGGTTAAAATAATCGTAATTTTTATATGTCTGTTCGTAATTGCCACCCTCGTATATTTTCAGCGCAACGTCACGCGTGTGCTTATATCGATTAGCGAGGCAACTATCCGCTCGGTAACCACCGTTGCGGTCAACGACGCGATTTACTACACGCTGAACGACACGATGCGTTACGAGGACCTAGTTACCATTGACCGCGACGAAAGCGGCAACGTAACTTCAATCACCACCGACTCGCTTAAAATAAACAGAATAGCGAGGGACACGGCGTATCTTTCGCAGGAAAACTTAAACAAGATGAGTCAGGAGGGAATTCTCGTCCCGATAGGCGCACTTACCGGCATTGAAGCGCTTGCGGGTTTCGGTCAGAAAATAAACCTGAAAATTATCCCCATAAGCAACGTAGAGTGCCGCTTCGTTTCAAAATTCGTTGACGCCGGAATTAACCAGACAAAGCACTCTCTGTATCTTGAAATTGTTTCGGACATTTCAATAATAATGCCGTCCAAGTCAACGAACCTTGCGTCGACGATAGAGGTGCTGATTTGCGAAAGCGTTATAACGGGCAAAATTCCCGATACATATTTACAGGCTTCGCTTGCAGGCTACGGAGCCGCCCTCGTTCCGCAAAAATAAAAGCGGCGCTAAACGCGCCGCTTTTTTAACTAGTTGCTAAAAGTCGTAATTCTGCTTTTTTCGTTTGACGATATATAAAGTAACGCAAACGGGAACTGCTACCGCTGTTACTGCAATAAACGAATACATAAAAGGTAAATAGCAATCGATAATTTTTTCGGTTATAAATTGATAAAGTGTATCACCGGTAGATGTTTCAGCAATAAATTCACAGTATTTTATTGTAACTGCTCCGTGAGCTTCTTTATCGTAAGGCCTTTCATCGTAGTATGCGGCGTTTACAAAAAAGCCTACGAACCTGGTCCCGTCTTCGGCTGAATAAGAAATGCGGTTAGCGTCAAAATCAAATGATCTGTCATAGCCTGATTTATATACTATGCATATTTTTTTATTGGGTGAATTTTTACCAACATAGACTTCTCTAAAAGGGTTAGCCTTGCAATAAAATCCATACCCGATGTCAAAAACGTCAACAACCTCATCATTTGTTTTTGGGAAATTTAAAGGATATATGCCCGGTTCCATTTCATAAATAGTATTAAAATAGTCATCCTCTTTAACCGTCAGAGTCTGCATATGGGTTACAAATTCATCCATATTTTCGTTTGCGTAAAGAGTTTTCACAATTAAAGGGGGATAGCAAAATAAGGATACTGCAAGAATGAAAGTTGCGGCAACAGGTATCGCGCCGAACCCGAAAATTTTTGCCCCGAGTTTTACATTGGTTTTGTGCGTGGTAATTTGTTTTTCGCTTGCAACATTCTTGTAGTTTAAATTAAAATATAAAATTGAGGCTAAAAGTAGCGCGGCGACCAAAACAGAGTGAACGCTTAGCAGTGTAACGTAATCATTATACTGAGCGTCAGGAACATGCATTGCAACGTTTTTGTTACAATAATCAATGCAGAGTCCTGAAAGCACTATCAAACCCGCTAAAAAGGGCAGTGATGTAAGACAAAGATAAATTGAAACACTTCGCTTTAAATTGAGCGCAAACGCTTTGCTTTCTTCGGTGATTTGTTTGCCGGGAATAATTCCTTCCTCGGTTTTAATGCTGTTAAGCTCGTAGAATATCATTATTATAAATACGCCTGAACCCATGCCGCCGGCTATCCAAAGCAAAAGACTTGCCCAAAAGTAAATATCGGTTGACGTATATAAAATTCCCGCCAGAGTAAATATCAGTCCGAAGAGGCAGGCAATTCCGGTGTAAAGTGAGCAGCGTGCGATGAATTTGCCGTAGCGGCTCTTTCTTTCCGACGAGTCGGGTTTTTCGGTAAGCTGCGCTTGCTCGGGTGGTACGGATGGTTTCTTTTCGCAACGTACAAGCTCGTCTATCGTCACGCCGTATAAATCGGCAATAGCGGGCAGCATTAATAAGTCGGGCGCGGTTCTGTCGTTTTCCCAGGAAGAGAGGGTCTTATTTGAAACGTTCAGTTTTTCGGCGACTTCCTGCTGGGTGTAACCGTGCGCTTTTCGCAAAGCACCGAGGAATTCGCCCAAAGTCTGTTTAATCATTTTTTATCTCCTGAATAGTTATCGCGCTTGCAAGCTGGTTTTATTCTACAACCGAAAGATACAAAAAGCAACAACAGGTTTGCGGAACGGAACTCTACAAACCGTAGAAAAGCCCGCTTGCGCGGGCTTTTTAAGCGTTAAAAGCTGCAATTCTGCCTTTTACGTTTAACGGCGTAAATTATGCCTGAAACCGCACTGCTTACTACCGCCGCTAAAATAAACAGCACATAGAATAAAAGCAAATCAGAGTGACGCCAATTACCATTGACGTCAGAGTATCCGTATGATGTACCGCAACATAGAAATACTATAAACATTACGATTACGGGAACGGCGCTGCAACCGCACAGAATACATGCAAGTTTTAAATTATATTTATGCGCTTGTAACTGCGTTTCTGCCATAACGTTTTTTAAACCGGCGTTACTGCAAACAAAATACGTTGCAAGCATTGCAAGTCCTGCGGCAAGGCAGATAAACATAAATACGAAGTAGCGTTTTCTTAAGTAGTATATTATTGTAACTTTTAAATAATGGTCGTTGTAAGAAATGTAACTGTTATTAGGTTGAACGTCGCAATATATACCCCCGAGAATAACGGTGAACAGAAGAAAAGGTATCGCGCTTATTAAAAAATATAGCGCAAATTTGCGTTTAAGCGCAAGGGCGTAACTCTTTTTGTCGTCCGTCAAATCTTCGCTCAAAACTATTCCGCCGCCGTATTTCGCTTTATAGTAAAAGTATATTTGCAGTATAGTACACGCTATAACTCCGCAGCCGCCGAGCGCGCCAATCAAAGCGTCAAGCCAGGCAGGGGAGCCGGAAAAAAGGTTAAGACATGCGGCAAGTATAAACAGTAACGCGCCCACGCATGAGAAACTTGTAAGACAGACGTTCCTTAAAGAAAACTTTGCAAATTGCAGTTTTCTCATCGACCGCTGCGATTTTTCCGTGAACTCTACCTGCGCGGGTTCGTCTGATTGATTGCGCTCGCCGCGTAAAAGTTCGTCAACGGTAACACCGTACAGCTCTGCAATTACGGGCAGCATAAGTACGTCGGGAACCGTTCTGTCCGTTTCCCATGAAGAGAGTGTTCTGTTTGAAACGTTTAGCTTTTCGGCGACTTCCTGCTGGGTATAGCCTGCGGCTTTACGAAGCAGCGCCATAAATTCGCCGATAGATCTTTTAGTCATAATTTTACCTCCGTTTGACAATTCAATTCTACGGCAAACGGTAATAGAATACAATGTCTAATGCGTGGAAATTACTCCACACGGTGTGGAAATTCCCCCGTTCAAGGGGGAATTTGCTTATCTTAAATCAATATTTAGTTTGCGTTTCAGGTTGCCGAGTATCTTTTTAACGAAGCCGTCGATTCTGTCCTCAATGGGTTCGTCTTTGGGGGTAAAGGTCAGGTTAAACGCCATACTCTTTTTGCCTTCGCCTATTTGCGCGCCTACGTAAATATCAAACAGATTTACGGCGGTCACGTATTTGCAGGCGGAGCAAATTTCCTTTTGAATTTCGCCGCAGGATATCTCTTTATCGCAAACCAGAGCAAGGTCACGCGTAACTTCGGTAAACTTCGGAATGGGAGTGTACCTGAAAGGTTTAGCGTGCGTTTTAAGTTCGGCGTAGTCGATTTCGGCAATAAGCACCGGTCTGTCGAGCGCAAGCTCTTCCGCAACGGTGGGAGCAAGTACGCCCAGATAGCCGACGCGTTTTCCGTCGCACAGAATTTCCGCAGTCATTCCGGGGTGGAGGAAAGGCTTTTCGCAAGGCGCGTATTCAAAGCTTGTGTTCAGATTTCTTGCAACCGCTTCGCACAGTCCTTTAAGCTCTAAAAATCCCGCTTTGCCCCAGCAACCCATACACAGCGTTGCGCGTTCTTCGGGGAATGAAGTTATGGGCAACTCTTCGGGGAGATATACTTTTGCAAGCTCAAAAAGCTTGCCTTCCATATTTCCGCGGCGCAGATTTCTGACAATTACGTTCAGCATCGAAGGCGCCATAGTCGTACGCATAATCGAAAGTTCTTCGCTTATGGGATTTAATATTCTGATAGTTTTTCTTTCTTCGGCGTCCGCCGCAAAGTGAAGTATATCCAGATCTTTGACGGAGTAGAAGGAGTAGGTTGAAATCTCGTACAAGCCCTTGCCTACAAGCGTACGCTTCAATTTGTTTTCCGCTTTCTGCTCGTCGTTGTAGCCGCCGTTGGTAATTAAAGCGGAGGGAAGGAAGGTGCTGTGAACGTGGTCGTAGCCGTAAAGTCTTATAACCTCTTCGGCAATATCGGGGTAACCGTCAATATCCTCGCGCCAGCGCGGCACAACCAAATGCAGACTGTCGCCGTCCGCTTTTACGCCGAAGCCCAGACTTTTTAATATGCTGACCATCTTTTCGGTGGGAACGGTTATACCCAGTAGTGCGTTGATTTTGCTTACGCTTACCGTCATGGTTTTTGCGGTCAGATTGGAGTTTTTCGTAGTTATGTCAATGTGAACGTCTGTTACCGTACCGCAGCCCAGTTTTTCAATCAGGTTCAGCGCGCGGCGCATAGCGTTTTCTGTCGTGTACTCGTTCACGCCCTTTTCAAACAGCGCGGAAGAGTCGGTGTGCTGTCCCAAAGCCCTTGCGGTTTTTCTCACGCTGTCTCGCGCAAACTTTGCCGCCTCGAATAAAACTTCGGAAGTATCGTTCTTGATTTCGCTGTCAAGTCCGCCCATAACGCCGGCTAATGCGTTGGGTCTGTCCTTGTCGCAGATAACGAGGTTTTCGCCCGTCAGCTTGAAATCGTTGCCGTCAAGCGTGGTAATTGTTTCGCCCTCTTTTGCGCGGCGAACGACTATTTCTCTGCCGGCAAGGGTACGCAAATCGAACGCGTGCATGGGCTGACCCAGTTCCAGTAGAACGAAGTTGGTAATATCGACGACGTTGCTTATAGAACGCAGTCCGCAGGATGCCAGTCTCTTTCTTATCCACGCGGGGGAGGGGGCTATTTTTACGTCCTTGACGTAGTGACCTATATACCGCGGACACAAATCGGGCGCAAGGTCTGAAATTTTAATTTCGGGATAGTTGCCCTTGACCGCATGGAAAGTGTAGTCGGGTTCTTTTACGGGCTTGTTTAAAACTGCGGCAACTTCGCGCGCGATGCCCAGTATCGACTGGCAGTCGGGTCTGTTAGCGGTAACCGCAATATCGAAAACGTAATCGTCAAGTCCGAGAATGGGTTTTACGTCCTCGCCGTTTTTACAATCTTTGGGCAGTATGAGAAGTCCGCAGTAATCGCCGCCCTCGTAGGTGTCGCCGTTTACGCCCAGTTCCGCACCCGAGCAAAGCATACCGTCCGATTCGATGCCGCGGAGCTTGCCTTTCTTAATTGTCATCACGCCTTCAACCGTCACGTGGTCTTTCGCGGTTGCGTATACTGTCGCGCCGACGAGAGCGCAGGGGGCTTTTATGCCCTTTTTAACGTTGTCCGCGCCGCAGCAAATCTGGAATATTCCCTTGTCGCCGCAGTCCACTTTGCAGACGTGCAGATGCGTACCTTCAACCGGTTCGCATTCGGTAACTTCGCCGACAACCACGCCCGAAATATCCTTGCCGACTTCGATAAGTTCTTCAACTTCAAATCCGCAGTCGAAAAGTTTGCGTTGCAACTCTTCCGCGGTAACGTCTATATCTACGTAATCTTTAAGCCAACTTAAAGGTGCTTTCATTTTCTTTCTCCTTAATCCTTGAACTGTTTTAAAAAGCGTGTGTCGCCTTCAAAGAGAAGTTTCATATTGTTAATGCCGTATTTAAGCATTGCAATTCGCTCTATGCCCATACCGAACGCAAAGCCGGTGTATTCGTCGGGGTCAATGCCGCAGCCTTCCAGAACGCGTCTGTTTACCATGCCTGCGCCCAGAACTTCAATCCAGCCCGTGCCTTTGCAAAGACGGCAGCCTTTGCCGCCGCACTCAAAGCAGCTTACGTCCACTTCAACCGAAGGCTCGGTGAAAGGGAAGTAGGAGGGGCGGAGACGGGTCTTTACGTTTTCGCCGAAAATTTTCTTTGCGAAGACGTCCAGCATTCCTTTCAGATCGCAAAGGGTAATACCCTTGTCAACCACAAGTCCTTCCATCTGCGAGAACATGGGAGAGTGGGTCGCGTCGTCGTCGCTGCGGTAAACTTTACCCGGCGACAGAATTTTAATGGGCGGCTTTTTCTTTTCCATAACCCTTATCTGTCCTGCGGAAGTCTGCGTTCTCAAAAGTAAATCTTCCGCGAGATAAAAGGTGTCCTGCATATCGCGCGCAGGGTGGTCGGCAGGGGTGTTCAAAGCCGTAAAATTATAATAGTCGTTTTCTATTTCCGGACCCTCGAAAATTTCAAAGCCCATACCGGCGAAGATAGAAACAAGCTCCTCGCGGATAAGCGTATTGGGGTGCAGCGCGCCGTCGGGCGGACATATTCCGGGGATAGTTACGTCCATTTTTTCTTTGGAATATTTTCTGTCCAGCTCAATCTTTTTCAGCTTCTTTTCAAGTTCGCCGAATTTTTCTTCCGTCCACTGGCGGAAAGCGTTTAAAACTTTGCCGATGGAGGGGCGCTGTTCGGGAGGAACGTCGCGCATATTTTTAAGCAGAGAGGAAATTTCTCCGCTCTTGCCCAAAAACCGCATTTTGATTTCCTGCAGACTATTGCTCGATTTTATGTCCTGAACCGAGTCTTCAATCTGCGCTTCCATTTGTTTGATTTTTTCCTGTACGTCCATATTTCACCTTAAAAATTTTTTATAAAAAAACCGCCCTGTAAACACAGGGCGAATTAATTCGCGGTACCACCTGATTTCACGG
The DNA here is from genome assembly GCA_964503655.1 of uncultured Clostridia bacterium. Lineage (GTDB taxonomy): Bacteria > Bacillota > Clostridia > Christensenellales > Borkfalkiaceae > Coproplasma. The sequence goes on from CAZDAG010000002.1 coordinate 31,806, forward strand.
CAAAAGCCGTCTTGTTTAACCGGTTTACGCACGGTAAGCGGAGCGGACTACTCATTTCTTTTCACCCGTCGGCTCGCGGGTGAATAACCTCGTCATCCCCTATGAGAAACCTTTCAGCCGTTTTCGGATTTCTCTCTCTGAATAGGAGCGAATAGACAAGGTCTGTCCCGTTCATTGCCTTTGCAAATTTAACCTAATTATAATAAGTAAAAATTTTATTGTCAACTAAATTTCAATATATACTGCCGCCCTCGCAGTCGTAGGCTACTACCGCGGGGAAGTCAACCACTTCAAGACGGTACACGGCTTCGGACAAAAGTTCTGGGAAGGCTATGCACTCGCTCTTTTTAATCGCGTTGCCGTACAGCGCACCCGCGCCGCCGATTGCCGCAAAATAAACGCTTTGGTTGCGTTTCAGCGCCTCGCGTACGTCATTGTTCATTTCGCCCTTGCCGATAATCGCGCCAAGTCCCAAATCGAGAAGAGAGGGGGCAAAGCTTTCCATTCTTGCGGAAGTGGTGGGGCCGCAACTGCCCGAAGCTTTGTCGGGTTTCGCGGGGCAGGGACCGGCGTAGTAAATAACCGCGTCTTTAAGAGTAAAAGGCAACTGCTTTCCGCCCTTTATAAGTCCGCAAATGCGCTTGTGCGCGCAGTCCCTCGCAGTCAGAATGGTTCCGGTAATATAAACGCTTTCGCCTGCGCGTAAATTTTTAACCGTTTCTTTACTTAAAGGAAGAGTCAGCTTTTTCATATAATCTCCTTTACGCAGCGGACGCAGTGGCACTGGATATTAACCGCAACGGGCAATCCTGCAATGTGGGTGGGTGCGTACTCGCAAGCCACGCCTAAAGCGGTGGTCTTGCCGTGAAAGCCCTGACAGCCGATATTAAGTTCGTTAATGCGTTTTAAAGCCTCGCGCTCGATTTCAGCAATATCTCCGCGCGGATTGACCGAACCGACTTCGCGCGTCAACGCCTTTTTTGCAAGGAACGCGCAGGTGTCGAAAGTGCCGCCTATACCGACACCGATGTAAACGGGAGGGCAGGGGCGCGAACCTGCGAGTTTAACCGTTTCCACGATTGAGGAAATAATTCCCTCAACCCCTTGCGCCGGTTTTAACATATACAGCCTCGACATATTTTCGCTGCCGAAGCCTTTGGGCATAAACGTCACGCTTATTTTGTCGCCTGCGACAATTTCCGTATGAATAACGGCGGGAGTATTATCGCCCGTGTTCTCGCGGGTTATCGGGTCGCATACCGATTTTCTGAAATAACCGTCGGCGTACGCCATCTTAATTCCGCGGTTTATAGCTTTATTAAGGTCGATACCTTCCAGATAAACTTCCTGCCCGATTTTCAAAAGAACGACCGCCATACCCGTGTCCTGACAGACTGGCATATTTTCTTTAACGGCAACCTCGCCGTTGTCGATAATAGTTTCCAGCGCAAATTTCGCTGTAGGGTTGTCTTCGCCGTCGCGCGCCTTTGCAAGCGCCTGCCTGCATGAGGGAGTAAGGTTTACGCCGGCTTGTAAAGCCATTTCGTAAATCTTTTTTTCGATTAACTGTGTGTTTATCTTACGCATACTTGAATTTTATTACAAAATTGCTAAAAAGTAAATTAAATAATTTACTAAAATTTTATTTTAAGCTATAATTAAATTATGGAAAACAACCATACCGAACAAACCGAATTTATAACCGCGTATCCGAGCCTTAATTCTAAAAACGGCGGTATAGCGTTCAGCCTGAACGTCGCCGCGTTTTTAATTACCTCAATGGTCGCGGGATTTATACTGGTTTTAGGAAAAATAGAAAACGGGAGCGACGCATACGTCTATATAAATTATCTCGCGTCGCCTGTTGCGCTTACCGTATGCTGTACGGTATTTTTAAAAGTCGCAAAAATTCCGTACAAAGCTGTGTTTCCCGTAAAGTGCAGCCCCAAATACTATTTTATAGGCGTACTTTTAATTTTCGGGTTGCTGTTTGCGGTAAGTCCGGTTAATACCTACGTCGTAAAGCTCTTTGAACTCTGCGGCTACGTTCCCAGAGAATCGGGAAGTTATTATCCCGATTTAAGCGGCGCAAACGTAATCGCCGGCCTTTTGGTTATGGCGGTTCTGCCCGCTCTCGTGGAAGAATTTTTGTTCCGCGGCGTCATTTTAAACTGCTGTGAAAGCAGTATGGGCAGTATAGCTACTATGTTTACCGTCGGCTTTTGCTTTTCGCTCTTTCACTGCTCGCCCGAGCAGACAGTATACCAGTTTATCGTCGGTTGCGTATTCGCTTTCATTGCGGTGAAGTCCGGTTCTATTCTGCCGTCCGTTTTAATGCACCTTATAAATAACGGCTTAATAGTTATATTCGCCGCATGCAATATGTTCGACGAGGGCGGAAACCTTATAATGTCGCAGACCGCGAACATTATAGTAATGGTATTCGCGTTTCTTGCGCTCGTCGGCGGACTCGTTTGGTTGTTCCTTGATAAAAAGAAGCTTAAAAAAGGCGAAAAACGGGGCGTTGCAAAATTCTATATTTTTGCCGCCGCCGGAATTGCGGTGCTGGGACTTTTGTGGATACTATCTCTGGTCGGGTGCAATTAAATGATTAAGATTGACGTTATCTGCGTTGGTAAAATAAAGGAAAGTTTTTACCGCGCGGCGGTTGACGAATATTTAAAGCGGCTTTCGCGCTTCGCCAAAGTGGAAGTGCATGAAATTGCCGAAGGTAAAAATCTTGAAGAGGAAGGCGTGAATATTCTGCGCGCGGCAAAGGGTAAAATAATCGCCCTTTGTATAGAAGGTAAAAAGTTTTCGAGCGTCAATCTTGCGGACTACGTTAAAACCCTCTGCGACAACGGCGACAGGTTCTGCTTTATTATAGGTTCGTCCTGCGGACTTTCGGACGAGGTGAAAAAAGCGGCGCATCTCAAACTTTCATTTTCGGATATGACTTTTCCGCACCAGCTTATGCGCGTAGTGCTTTTGGAGCAATTATACCGCAGTTTTATGATTAACGGCGGCGGGGAATACCACAAATAACAAAATCATACTTTATTGTGTGATATTTGAAGAAATTAAACAATTTTACCAAAACTACGACGGCAAAAAATGCGTAATAGGCTATTCTTTCCGCGGCAGGGAAATTTTTGCCTTTCATATAGGCAGCCTTACAGGCAGGCAGTTCATTTCAACTTACGCCATTCACGGCAGGGAATGGATTACCGCTAAACTTGCCATTAAACACATAAAAACAGGTTTGAAGAGGGGCGGCGGCTGGGTAATTCCGCTTGTCAATCCCGACGGCGCGGAGTATAGTCAGGGTTCGCACCCCTTGTGGAAAGCCAACGCTCGCGGTGTCGATTTAAACTGTAACTTTGACGCAAACTGGGGGACGGGCAGACTGAATACCCGTATACGCGGCAGTGAAAACTGTATAGGCGATTTTCCTTTTTCCGAGGTGGAAACTATTGCTCTCCGCGATTTTACCAAAAAGATACGCCCGTTCGTAACGTTGAGTTTCCATACCAAGGGCGGAGAAATTTACTGGGAGTATGACGGCAGGGGCGATATCCGCGGCGCGGAAATTTTAAAGCAGGCTACGGGATACGAAGTAAAGCGTATATACGGCTCTTCGGGCGGATACAAGGATTGGTGCATTAAAAAGATGTGTATACCGGCGTATACGATAGAATGCGGCGCGGACAGCCTTGAACACCCTATAACCAAATTAAGAGATTTAAAAAAGTGTTTTAAGGCGCTTAAAATTTTTACGGATAAATATGGTTGATAAATTTATGCAGGCGGCGCTCAAATGCGCGCAAAAAGCAATGGACGAGGGCGAGGTGCCTATAGGCGCCGTGGTGGTTTGCGACGGAAAAATTATTTCGCGCGGACACAACAGACGCACAAAAAGGCAGATAGCGACCGCCCACGCGGAGATTGAGGCGATTGAAAAGGCGTGCAAAAAGCTGAAAAGTTGGCGCATACCCGAGTGTGAAATTTACGTCACGCTTGAACCCTGTCCTATGTGTCTCGGCGCAATGCTCAACGCGCGTATAAAAAAGGTTTATTATGGAGCGCCCGAGGGTAAGGGACGCTCTATGACAGAGCAGATTGCCGCTTCAAATCTCGTAAACCACACAATAGAAGTAGAGGGCGGCGTAATGCAGGAAGAGTGCGCGGCAATACTCTCCGCCTTTTTTTTGAACGTGAGAAAGTCAGAAAAACACGAAAACTGAAAAATACTTCCAGCTGCAAATTAAACGGCAATTTAAGTTGACTTTAAAGCCGTATGATAATAAAATGGTATACGGAGCGTTAAAATAAGGATCGACGAGAGGGAAAACTCTCTTTGAATACGAAAGTAAAATCGGAGGAATTGAAACCCAAATGATTAACCACGGTAACGAAATTAAAATCTTTACAGGTAATTCCAACAAACCCCTAGCGGAATCTATTGCAAAACAGCTTAACACCTCGCTCGGACAGATGGAAGTAACGCATTTTTCAGACGGAGAAATTTACGTCCGCTACGACGAATCTATCCGCGGTAAAGACGTCTTTCTCATCCAGTCCACAAGCGCGCCGGTAAACACCAATTTGATGGAGCTTCTCATTATGATTGATGCGGCAAAGCGAGCAAGCGCGGGAAGAATTACCGCCGTAATTCCCTATTTCGGCTACGCCCGGCAGGACAGAAAAGCGCGTTCGCGCGAACCCATTACGGCAAAACTCGTTGCCAACCTCATAACCTCCGCAGGCGCGGACAGAGTTCTCACTATGGACTTGCACTGCCTGCAGATTCAGGGATTTTTCGATATTCCTCTGGACAACCTCGTAGGCGGTCCGACGTTATATAACCACTTTAAACCCAAGGTCGACGACGATTTTGTGGTAGTATCCCCCGATATCGGTTCGGTAGCAAGGGCAAGAAAGGTCGCAACCAGAATGGACGCGAAAATGGCAATTATCGACAAGCGCCGTCCCAAAGCTAACGTAATGGAGGTTATGAACATTATCGGCGACGTTAAAGGCAAAAACTGCCTTATGATTGACGATATGATAGATACCGCAGGCACAATAGTTCAGGGCGCAAAAGCTTTGAAGGAAGCCGGCGCGAAAGAAATTTACGCATGTTGCTCGCACGGAGTTTTATCCGGTCCCGCAATAGACAGGTTAAAAGACTCCCCCATAACCGAGCTTGCTATGCTTGACACTATAAACATTCCCGAAGAGAAGATGCTTCCCATCTTCAAGATGATTACGACCGCGCCGATATTCGCTTCGGCAATCGAAAACGTTTATCTCGACAGACCCATGTCGAAAATCTACGACTGATACCAAACCGCCACAGTACGCTGTGGCGTTTGATTTAAAAGGAAAAGTATGAAAATTATCGTTGGACTTGGCAACCCTGAAGAAAAGTATATGAAAACTTTTCATAATATGGGCTATATCGCGGTCGGCGACGTTGCGGATAAACTGGGCGTTAAATTCAAGAAAAAGGAATGCGAGTCCTTCGTTGCCGAGGCAAATATCGGCGGCGAAAAGGTAATAATCGCCCGCCCCGTAACCTATATGAATTTAAGCGGCAGGGCGGTTAAGCAGTTGCTTGCAAAGTACAAGGTGACGGCGGACGATCTTGTGGTTATATACGACGACTACGATATCCCCAAAGGCTCGGTAAGAATACGCCCTTCGGGCAGCGCCGGAACGCACAACGGTATGAGGTCGGTAATATCCGAAATCAATACTTCGGACTTTGTGAGAATAAGAATAGGCATCCGCGACAGCGAAGTTAATATTCCCATTATAAACTACGTTCTTTCGGAAGTTAAAAAGGAAGACTACGAGCTTTTTATAGCCGCCAGCAGACGCGCCGCCGATGCGGCAATCGCTCTTGCCAAAGGTGAAAGAACAGAACTTGTTATGACCGCATACAACGGTTAATATAAATAAAGGTAAGTATTTTGGATAATAAATTCTTTACCTTCCTTAATTTGGGGGACGGCTACGCCGCCCTCGGCAACGATATCCGCCTCGGAACTCCGACGGCGGTTTTCGGCGTTTCGGAAGCGCATAAATATTTAATATCCGCCTTGCCCGAACAAAAAATACTGTATATCGCTCCCGACGGCGTAGCCGCGGCAAAAGCGTACAATTCCATACGCGCGCTTTCGGGTAAAAGCTGCGCGCATCTATGTTCGAAGGACGAGGTGATTTTATACAAGGACGCTCTTTCAAAGGACGCGCTGTATAAAAGGCTTTCGGCAATTCATGCGATGCAGTCAGGCGCGCGCATAGTAGTCGCGGATGTTGAAAGCGTAATGCAGCTTTTCCCCGCGCAAATAGATTATGTTGAATTTACGGTCGGGGAAGATTACGACTATTCCGCGCTTCCGCAAAAGCTCGTGCAGATGGGTTACACGCGCGAATATTCGGTAGACAGCAAAGGCTCGTTCGCCGTGCGCGGCGATATCCTCGACCTTTTCCCCGTAAATTGCGAAAACCCCGTCCGCATAGACTTTTTCGGCGATACCGTGGAAAAAATACGCCCTTACGACGCGGTTAGCGGCGAAAGACTTGAAGAGGTAAAAAATATCTGCGTAGTCGCCGCGACTGACGCAAGATACAATGCGGAGGATATTCAACGCGTAAAGGCGGAAATTTCTGCTTGCCTTAAAAACACACTGTCCGAAGCGTTGCGCCGCGCAAGAGCTATCGCCGACGAAATTTTTATAAAACTCGATTCTGGCGCGCCGTTCGCAGGAGCGTCATTCATAATGCCGCTTTTAAGTTGCGCGCGTACGGTATTCGATATTATTGATAAGGATACCTTAATAATTTTCGACGAGTGCAAGCTTATAAACGACGCGATGAACGGAATATACAAAGAACATTCCCAGCGCGTGCAGGAACTTAAAAAGGCGGGCGAAGCGTTTTCTTTCAGTCTCGGGCAGTTAACCGATCCCGAAAGGCTTACCGCAGGCTTTAAAAAATTCCGTTGTCTGGCGTTACAGACTTTTACCACAAGCACGCAGTTTTTCGCGCCGCTGAAAACTTACAATTTCACCTCGTCGCCTGCGCCGTCATATCTCAACGCAATGCAGCAGCTTATAACCGATTTAAAAAACTGGCTTGCAAACGTTTACAGAGTTCTCATATTTACGGGCGGCATACAGAGATACGAAAAACTTGCCGGACTTTTGACCGACGAGTATCTGCCCGTTTATCAGGTCCCTGAAAGGCTTGAAGCGCTACACGGTGTTTCAATCACTTCCGAGGATATGCCGCACGGGCTTATTATCCACGAAAGCAAGCTCGTAATTTTAGGCAGCTCCGACTTATACACAAAAGCGGTGACCAAGCGGATAAAGAGAAAGCGTGGCGATATGTTCACTGCGCCCGAAATCGGCGACTATGCGGTACATGAAAAACACGGCATAGGCAAAATTACGGGTACCGAAAAAATAGAAACGACCGACGGCATAAAGGAATACGTTTCCATAGAGTATAAGGGCGGCGACGTTTTGTACGTTCCCGTAGAGCAGATGGACGTTCTCTCAAAATACGTCGGCGAAAGCAATCCGCCGCTGTCCAAAATAGGCGGAGCGGACTTTGACAGAATAAAGGAGAGGGTAAAGCGTTCCATACGCGAACTCGCCTTTGACTTAAAACAGCTCTATAAGGAGCGCGGCGAGAAAAAGGGTTACAAATTCCCCGAAAACTCCGTAATGATGCAGGAGTTCGAGGACGCGTTCATATACGAGGAAACGCCCGACCAGCTCGCTTCCATCGAAGAGATAAAAGCGGATATGTGTTCGGAAAAGGTTATGGACAGACTTCTGTGCGGCGACGTCGGATTCGGTAAAACCGAAGTTGCGTTGCGCGCGGTCTATCTTTGCGTTCTCGGCGGAAGGCAGGCGGCTTTGATGTGTCCCGGGACGGTACTTTCCGAACAGCACTTCAACACAGCGTTAGACAGGTTTAAAGACTTCGGCGTAAGGGTGGAAAAGCTGAACCGCTTCAAGACCCCCAAGCAGCAGGAGGAAACCTTAAAGCGGCTTGCAAACGGCGATATAGACTTTATCGTCGGCACGCACAGGCTCTTGTCCGACGATGTGAAGTTTGACAATTTGGGACTTCTGGTGCTTGATGAGGAACAACGTTTCGGCGTTGAACACAAGGAAAAGATAAAACACATTAAATCGGATATAGACTGCCTCACAATGACGGCGACGCCTATACCGCGCACATTGCATATGTCGTTGTCGGGTATCAGGGATATAAGCACCATAAACACGCCGCCGCAAAAGCGTCTGCCCGTTCAGACCTACGTCGTAGAGGAAACCGAAGCTCTTATTCGCGACGCGTGCATAAGAGAGCTTTCGCGCGGCGGTCAGTTGTTTATTCTTTATAACAGGGTAGAAACGATTTCTTCGTTCGCTGGCAAAATTGCCGAAATAGTACCTGAAGGTAAAGTGTGCTACGCGCACGGCAGAATGGAGCGCGATAAGCTTGAAAACAGCGTGTTCTCATTCTACCGCGGCGAAAAAAACATACTGGTCACTACGACCATAATTGAAAACGGCATAGACCTTCCCAACGCAAACACGATAATAGTAATCGATGCCGACAGGCTGGGCATTTCCCAGTTATACCAGTTGAGGGGAAGGGTCGGACGCGGCTCGCGTCTTGCGCATGCGTACTTTACTTTCAAGCCCGAAAAGGTTTTAACTTCGGATGCGGCTGAAAGACTGAAAGCCATAATGCAATTTACCGAACTCGGTTCGGGCTTCAAGGTCGCAATGCGCGATTTGGAAATACGCGGCGCCGGCAACGTGCTGGGCGCGGAACAGCACGGGCATATGGATAAAGTCGGCTACGAGCTGTATTCAAAACTTCTGAAAGAAGAGCTTACCGGCGAAAGCTCGTACGCTGCCGAACTTGAAATAAAGGCGACCGCGTATATACCCGAAAGCTACGTTGAATCGAACGCGGGCAGAATGGACTGCTACAAACAGATTGCGGAAATACGCTCGGTCGAAGATTACAAACGTGTCTGCCTTTCGATAGAGGATAACTACGGGCCTATGCCGGAGGAGGTATTAAACCTTTTAATTATCGCGGTATTAAAGTCGTACGCAACCAAATTCAACGTCAAAAAAATCTGCGTGGACGGCAAAGAGGGGTCGTTTGAACTTCCTTCGATAAATTCGCTCAACGATAAAAGACTTGCGGCGGCGCTAGACAATTTCAAAGACAGAGTCAAACTTTCAATGGCAAAAGCTCCGCTTATAGTTTTTGCTCCCAGACGCAGTCAGACCAAAACGATGCTCGAAATGACAAAATTTTTAAAATTTGCAATAAGTTTTACTTAAATTCCGCCAAAATTATTTGCTATCGCGTTACGAATATTATATAATGTTAGTTGGTATTTTATTGTTACCTGATAGCAGGAGATAACATTATGAAGAAAAAAACAGCGGCTGTAGCCGCGCTGGCAACTTGTATCGCGCTTACCGCAACCTTTACGGGCTGTTCTCTCGTATCCTCGGATAATAAAAAGGATATGGAACAGGTAATAGTAGAGGTTGACGTTTCGCGTTCGGACAAGTTCCCTGCGGGACTTGAAACATACAAGGACGCAATCACTACGACTTCGATAGTAAAGAGAGATTTGGTCTCTTACTTCTTAAACGTCGGATACTCGTATATTCAGAACGGCAGACCTTACAAAGAAACATTCAACTTGCTCATAGACCAACTCGTTGAAAACGCAGTGCTTACGCAGTACTGTACGCTTGAACTTCTGTCGGCAAAAGCTGAAAATTCGGACGACAAAGCGCTTGAAACTTATCTTGCGTTTAATACCGAAGTTGAAAAATACGAGTATCTTTTAGACAGCAAAAACGTTGGAACGAAAGACGTTGAATACAGCGACGACGTTTTACTCGCGCAGTATTCGTTATATACGTCGCTCAACTCGGCTATAGACAATTACGAAAAGACTATAATAGACGAAGAGGACGAGTACACGGGCAGCGTTACGCGTACGACCCCCAAAAACGTCAACACCGAGCAGGACGACTATTATCCGCACGCTGAAAACGGCGGTCTTGATTACTACGTTTACACAGGTTACAACACTCTTGCCGACTGCGGAACATATAAGGACGACGCGCTTGACGGAACTACCAGACTTACGAGATTGAGAGCTTACAACAGGTTTATCAAAAACCTGCGCAACAACTATCTGGTTGACGAAAAAGAAGACCTCACCGATATAATGAGCCTCAACTATATTCAGAACGAATATCTTACCCAGCTCAAATCGCGCGCGGTCACTAAATATTTCAATGATTACGAAGAAAATCTTGAAGAAAAACTTAAAGACGAGGACGGAGTTTCGTCCTATCTTCAGAACGTTTACACTGAACTCGTAATTCAGCAGACGAGAGATTACGATACGGCTTCTGACTTTGAATCCGTTCTGGGCAATATATCGTCTGACTCGTTCATTTTATACAGCCCCGACACTACCGACAGCGATCAGTTCGATGGTACGCATAACGGCAGCTACGGCTTCGTATACAATATTTTGCTTCCTTTCAACGCCACCCAGAGTCTTGAACTTAAAGAACTCAACGAAATACTTTCCAAAGACGATAACAAAGATAAGTATTACGAAGGCAGAAACAATATACTGAAAAATATTCAGACGGTGGATCAGCGTTCGGCTTGGTTCAACGGCGCAACCAAATACGCTTTTGATGCAAAAGAAGCGGGCTTAACCGATTATTATACCACTGACAAAAACAGCGACTGGCTTTTCTTTGAAGACAATCTTACCGACAGCGGAGAGGGCGGCAGATACGAAAAATTGCAGGCGTATACCGGAAGCTACCCTTATAACGGCAGAGTTTACGAAAACGAAGACGGCAGTTATACCTTGCTCGGAAATAAACTTAATATTGACGGTATGCTTGCAGAGTTTTCGTCATATATTAATTACGTACTTGACGGCAGTAAAGTAACCTTTGACGGCGGCTATTCTTCCGTAAGCGGCAACGGCGCTTATTACAATACGGATAAGTTTCATAAAGCGGACGATGAAGATGAAATCGATTATTCCAAATTCGTTTACGCTAGCGGAAAAGTCGATTTGGGTACTTTCAATAAAGCCGACCTCATGAAAGAGGGTACCGACCAGTACAAGGCGATGAGCGCGGTCAACGAACTGCAATTTGCCTACACGACCGATACGGGCGTACTTTCAAACTATATCGGTTACTCGGTTTCGGCTTACGACACCTCGTATATCAAAGAGTTTGAATATGCGGCAAAACTTGCAATAAGCAAGGGCGAGGGCGGTTTTGCAGTCTGCGCGGGCGATTACGGCTGGCATCTCATTTACGTCACCTACGCGTTCAAAACCGAGGGCGGCGCAGTGTACGAACCCGACTGGACGAGAGTTGGCGAGGAAGGGACGTTTGAAAATCTCTTCTTCGAAATGATTAAGAGTACAAATCTTGCAAAGGTGTCATCGACACTCCGCAGCAGTATAATAAGCGACTTTAATAAGGAAACGTCGGTAACTAAATACCAGTCAAGGTATCAGGATTTACTCGACTTGGACGATTAATGGAAATTTGGCAGGCAATTATTCTCGGTTTAGTTCAGGGACTTACTGAATTTTTACCGGTTTCGTCATCGGGACATGTGGCGTTCTTTCAGGGCGTTTTCGGAATAAACGATGACGAAATTGCTCTGTTTTTCACAATAATACTTCACCTCGGCACGCTCGTTGCCGTGTGCGTAGTTTTCTGGAAAGATATAATAGCGTTATTCAAAAAGCCCTTTAAAACGCTTGGCTTTTTGGCTTTGGCGACAGTCCCCGCGGCAATTACAGGTTTATTGTTCGAATATTTCGATTTGGACGAAATATTTTTAAGCCGCGCCTGCATGGGAATAGTGCTTGCAGTACTGTTCCTGGTGACGGCAACCGTGCTTTTTGTAACCGAAATGGTCGTCAAAAGAAGACAGAATACTTTGCCGCTGTGCTTTAAAACCGTACTTCCTATGGGCTTTGCGCAGGCGCTTGCTGTGCTTCCGGGAATTTCAAGAAGCGGTTCTACGATATGCGCCGGTACGCTTGCAGGTTGCCGTAGCGAAGAGGTAGCAAAGTTCTCGTTCCTGATGAGTATTCCCGTAATTCTCGGCAGCTTTATCGTAGAGCTTGGGTCGGGGTTATACAAGGGAGAAATTCAGCAGTCCTTCGTCGAGGGGGGAGCAACCCTCGGTTGGAGCGTTGCGCTCGGTTTCATAATTTCGGCAATATCCGGACTATTTGCAATTAAGGTAATGCTGAAAGTTATTAAAAAAGCAAATTACAAGTGGTTCAGCCTGTATCTGGCGCTGTTATCAGTTACCTGCTTGATATTGCATTTTACTTTTTTCAACGCATAAAAAAAGGGCGGAATTTTCCGCCCTTTTCATTTTTTAGAAATCGGTTTTTCCGAGCAGGTAATCAACGCTTGTTGAAAACAGGTCGGCAACGGCTAAAAGCGAATCGAAGTCGCATTCACGTTCGCCGTTTTCCCAGTAGGCAACCAGCCTTACCGAAACGTTCAGTTTTTCGGCGACGTTCGCGCGCGAAAATCCGTGTTCTATGCGCAATTCTTTAAACCTTTCAGCAAATTTATTCATATTTAGATAATAGAACATTTTGTTCCTATTTGCTTGACAATGAACAATTTGTTCCGTATACTATAAATACGGTGTTAAGTACAAAATTATACAAGAGGAAGTAATGAAAGAAATTTTAAAGGCGGAAAATCTTACAAAAACCTTTAAACTTACAAAAAAGCAGAGGCGGATAGAGGGCGGTTCTGCCGCAGTAAAAGTTGCGGTGGACAATCTGTCTTTCACTGCCTACAGCGGCGAAATTTTCGGTCTTTTGGGTCCGAACGGCGCGGGCAAGACGACTACTTTAAGAATGCTTGCAACGCTTATAAAACCGGATAGCGGCAATGCTTTTATAAACGGCAAAAGCGTAGTAACCGAAGAGTACGCCGTCCGTGGCAAAATAGGCTTTTTGACAAGCGAATTAAAGCTTGACGACTTTTTTACGCCTAACTATCTTTACGATTTTTTCAGCGAGCTTTACGGCGTGGACCGCGCAACGCGCGACAGCCGCAAAAGGGCTATGTTCGCAAAATTCGGAATAGACAGGTTTGCAGAAGTCAAGCTTGCCAACCTTTCCACGGGTATGAAACAAAAAGTTTCGCTCGTGGTTTCAATCGTACATGACCCCGACCTGATAATTTTCGACGAGCCGACAAACGGACTGGATGTTCTCACGGCAAAAGTAGTTACCGACTTTTTGCTGGAGCTTAAAGCGCGCGGCAAGACCATAATTCTATCAACGCATATTTTCAGCCTTGTCGAAAAGCTGTGCGACAGGGTTGGTATAATCATAAACGGCAGACTTGCCGCTCTTGACACGCTTGAAAGGCTGACTGAAAACGACACGCTTGAAAATACCTTTTTCAGCATATATAAAGAGGTCACGGGGGAAGGCATATGAAAAACGTTTGGACTATAGTCAAAAAAGAGTTTTACCGCTTTTTCAGGGACAAGCGAATGCTTATAACCGTGCTTTTGCCGGGACTTTTAATTTACGTTCTGTATTCGCTTATGGGTACGTTTTTTGCCGATAAGGGAACGGTTGACAAAGATTACAAGCCGTCCGCTTACGTAATAAATATGCCGTCAGAAAATCCCAGGCTTTCTCAAACGCTGCAAAGCGTATTAAACATTTCGGATGAGAGCATAACCGAGGACGAGGCAAAGGATAAGGTCGCCGCAGGCGAAATGGATATAGCCGTGGTTTTTCCCGAAAATATTTTCGGACAGGATGGGGAAACGCCGCCCGACGTGCGCGTGTATTACAATTCGACCAAGACTAATTCAGCAGTCGCGTTTTCAATAGTCAGCTCCGCTTTAGAACCGTTTAAACAGCCGGCGTTCAGTATAAATGCGGATGATAGCGGCGATCTTGCCGATGAAAAGGATACCGCCGCAAGTATGCTTTCGATGCTTGTGCCTATGCTGATGTTTGCTTTGCTTGCGTCTGCGTGCATTGCCGTTGCGCCCGAATCTATTGCCGGAGAAAAGGAACGCGGAACGATGGCGACAATGCTTGTAACTCCGGTTAAGCGGGTTCAGCTTGCAGTTGGTAAAATAATAAGCCTGACCTGTTTTGCAATGTTAAGCGGCATATCGAGTTTTATCGGCGTAATACTTTCTTTGCCGAAACTCATGGGCGGTTTTATCGGCGCGGAAACTGCCGCGTTTTACGCTGTCGGCGATTACTTTATGCTGTTCGGACTTATAATTTCAATCGTCTTTGCAATAATTTCGGCGTTTTCTGTTATTTCCGCGCTTGCAAAGAGCGTAAAGGAAGCAGGCGCAATGATAACGCCTTTAATGATGGTAATAATTTTACTGGGGCTTGCGTCTATGTTCGTTTCGGCAAATCCGTCGCTCGGACTGTTCGTTATACCTTTACTCGGCAGCGGACTCGCCATATCTTCCGTAATGTCGTTTACGGCAACGGGAGCCGGGGTTGCGCTTGCAATACTGTCAAACGTTGTTTTGGCAGTACTATTAACCGTGCTTTTGAGTTTTATGTTCAAAAGCGAAAAAATAATGTTCAACAAATAAAACGGCGCCCGAAGGCTTCTGCCTTCGGGCGTAATTTGTAAAAAAGCTGTGCAGTCTTTTTTGCCGAAATTTGCCGAAGCGTAAATCTTACAGGTAGCTACTCCAAAGCTCCCCTATGGCACACCGAAGAAACTGTTTAGTGCTGCTATATCCCTATCCTGACACGGTTCGCAGCGTTCGGTTGCATAAGACCTTGGTATCAACACCCCTTATAAGACGCAGCCTTCCACAAACTTCGTCGGGAAAGACGTTCAGTCCTGCTGTAGCGGATTGCAGGTACAGGGCACCGCTAACTCCCCACCTAGCACAGTACAGCTATTTTAGCAGAATTAACGTGATTTGGCAAGCAATTAGCAAGGTTTTAAGTTGACAATTTTTGGACCATATTTTAAAATATAAGTACCTTAAATTACGGAGATAACTATGTCTGAAAATTGTACGCACGATTGTAGCTCCTGCGGCGAAACCTGTTCTTCGAGAAAGCCCAAGGACTTAATTAAAAAACCGCACGAGTTGAGCGATATTAAAAAAGTTATTGCAATTGTCAGCGGAAAGGGTGGAGTAGGCAAGTCTATGACCTGCGCGCTGCTTGCGTCGGCTTGTCAGGACAGCGGAAAGGTAACCGCAATTATGGACGCCGATATAACCGGACCTTCCATTCCAAGGATGTTCGGCGCAACCGACAGGGCAAGGGGCAGCGAAAACGGAATACTTCCCGTAGTGACCGAAGGCGGTATTCAGCTTATGTCAATGAACCTGCTGCTCGAAAACGAGGCGGAGCCGGTTGTCTGGCGCGGCTCGCTGATTTCGGGTACGGTTATGCAGTTCTGGACTGACGTTATTTGGACGGGAGTAGACTGTATGTTTATCGATATGCCTCCCGGAACAGGCGACGTGCCGTTGACTGTGTTCCAGAGTATTCCGCTCGACGGCATAGTAATAGTTACCACTCCGCAGGATCTGGTCGGAATGATAGTGCAGAAGGCGGTAAATATGGCGCAGATGATGAACGTGCCTATTTTAGGTATCGTTGAAAATATGAGTTATATTCCCTGTCCTGACTGCGGCAGAAAAATTTCTGTTTTCGGCGAAAGTAACGTAGACGCGCTTGCTATGGAGTACGGCATTCCTGCGGTAGCAAAGCTGCCTATTGACCGCGAGCTGACCAAAGCCGCCGACACGGGTAATATCGAAAATTTCAAAAACAATTATCTTGCAGATTTTGCGAAAAAAATCTTTGCAAAATTAAAGAAATAAGGACGATATGAAAAGACCTGGTTTAGAACAAAGGATAGCAAATACCGTAAAGCTTTTGGAGTCTTTTGTTAAAGAGAATATCCCACCGGAGCAAGCGGAATCTATTTTAAAAACGTTATCTTCCGATAAAGAAGGTACGTTTAGCAACGATAGCGACGATAATGAAGAATAAATAAGCGGCGCGCCCAAATGGACGCGCCGCGTTTCATTTTTTTTCGAGGAGGAATTTCCAGTATCTCACCGGCATATAACCTTTCATCTGTTTTTCGTGGGGGCGGCTTTCAATGTTTACCGCCTTATAGTACTTTTTCCAAAGGTTTTCAAAGGCGCGTTCATACTTGGAAAGATAAATTTCTGCCTCGTTCGCGTTCCCAACAAACCACTCGTTGCCGTCGTACATACCTGCAATTTTGCGTTTTACGTCGTGTATGACGAACCTTTCGGATTTCAGCCTTTCGGCAAAATGCGCCGTTAGCAAATCGGTAATATCGTTGTCGGGGGAGTAGGGAGCGTACAGCGCGCCGCCGCAGCTTTCCATAAATCGCAACAATCCTTTAAGCCTATGCGTTTCGAACGTGACTTTATGAATAAGGTCGTTGAACTCGATAATTTCGGGAAGATTCATCCGCTTTTTTACTGGCGCTTTCGCTTCCATAAGTTTTCTTATATACGAAAGCGCGATAGTTTCTTTCAACGGATCGCAGCTTCGTAGCGCGGTAACGATATCGTCCGCGCACTCTCTGTCGTATCCGGTTATTACGTTCTGCACCCGCATATTTTTTTCGCTGTCGCTCTCAACGCGCACTACTTCGCTGTCAAACGAAAGCTGAACCTGCGTGTCGGAAGTTATAATGCAGTCTTTTTCGCGGAAGCATTCGAACACCGCGGTAAAAAAGCATGTGATGGTGCCGTCGGTCAGGTAAATTTTCATATTTCACCTGTGAGAGCGGAAATGGCGGTGGTGGTTTCCGAAAACATTGAAAGCTGTTCGGATATCTCGCTTGATCCTGCAAGCAGCAGCGAAGTTTTAATCTGCGCCGCGTTTCCGGAGCCGTAAAATTTGCCCTTGCAGGTAATAAAGTGTTTTGCTCTCTTTAATACTATGCGCATGTTTGCAAGATTATCAAAGTCCAGTTTTGCAAATCTCCGCGCTTCGGTAATCCTGTACGCGCTTCTTGCGCCTATTCCGGGGACGCGCAGCAGTACTTCCAGCGGCGCGGTGTTTATCTCTACGGGGAAGAGGTGCATATTCCTCAATGCCCAGGCGCACTTGGGGTCGTATTCTTTTGAAAGGTTTTCGTCCTCGGCGCAGATTTCGTCCACGTTAAAGCCGTAAAAGCGTATAAGCCAGTCCGCCTGATAAAGCCGGTGTTCCCTTAAAAGACCCGCTGCGACCGTCGGAAGCTTACTGCTTTGCACTACGGGGATATACGAGGAGTAGTATACCCTTTTTAAATTCATATTGCGGTACAGCGCTTCGGTGAGTTTTAAAATGCGCCCGTCGCTTTCGGGCGACGCGCCTATAATCATCTGGGTGGTCTGACCTGCCGGCAGAACGCGGTTTTTTCTTACCTTGTTTTCCTTATCGTAAATTATTGCGTCTTTCAGCCCCTTCATAGGGAGCAGAAGGCTCTGTTTCGTCTTTTGCGGCGCAAGCAGTTTAAGCGACTGCTCGCTGGGCAATTCCACGTTATAGCTCATTCTGTCAACCAGTCTTGCCGCTTTCATTACGGCGGCGTAGTCGGCGTGGGGTATGCCTTTTAAATGTATATATCCGTTAAAGTTGTAAACTTTACGAAGTTTAAGCACCGTTTCGTATAAGAGGTCCATTGTTTTATCCGGGCTTTCAAATACGGCTGAAGAGAGGAACAGTCCTTCGATATAGTTGCGCTTGTAAAAGTTTATAACCAGTTCGCAGATTTCGTCGGGCGTAATTCTTGCGCGTCTGACGTCCGCGCTGCGCCGGTTGGGGCAGTACTCGCAGTCGTATACGCACTCGTTGCTCATCAATATTTTCAAAAGCGAAATACATCTGCCGTCGGGCGTAAAAGAGTGGCATATTCCGCATGCCGCGCCGTTGCCGATTCCGCCTGCTCTGTTCGCTCTGTTTGAACCGGAAGAGGAACAGGAAACGTCGTATTTTGCGCTTTCGGTCAGAATTTCAAGTCTTTGCTCGTCTATCATAGTATGCCTGCAAATAGTACTGTTCCGCCGAAGAAAAAGGAGGGCTTTCAGCGGCGGAACAGCGTTTTTTTAGTCCGTATTGCGCGATAACCCGAAAAATTACGCAATACAAACAAATGTTTGTATACCGATTATATCATGCATTTTGCGGTGTGTCAACAGTTTTTTTAATATTGACTGAAAAATTTTTTTGTGCTACACTTAATAAAATTTCACAAATATTTCATATCAAAAGAGGTTGCTTGTTAATATAAAGGTTTATTATATAAACAGGAGGAAGTTATGAAAGTACTTATTGTCGACGACGAGGAAATGATTCGCGGAGTTTTAAGGGAATATGTAGAGTTTGAGGGCGGTACCGCGTACGAGGCAGCCGACGGTATGCAGGCTGTGAAAATGTGCCGCGAAGACGATTTTGATATAGTTTTAATGGACGTAATGATGCCGAGGTTAGACGGCTTTTCGGCGGTAAAGGAAATTAAAAAAGTAAAGGACGTACCGGTAATTATGCTGTCGGCGCGCGGCGAAGAATACGACAAACTCTTCGGCTTTGAGATAGGCGTGGACGATTACGTTACAAAACCCTTTTCGCCCAAGGAAGTTATGGCAAGAATAAACGCCGTAATAAAGCGCAGCAAGGGCGAAGACAGTAAAAAGGAAGTATTGCATTTTGAAGGGCTTACGATTGATATCGCAGGCAGAAACGTATACGTCGACGGCGAGAAAGCCGAACTCACTCCCAAGGAATACGAAATTTTGTTTTATTTCGTAAAAAACAAGGGCATAGCTTTAACGCGCGAAAAGCTTCTTCTTGACGTGTGGGGATTTGATTTTTACGGCGACGACAGAACGGTGGACACGCACATAAAAATGCTCCGTTCCAATTTAAAACAGTACAGAAAATTTATCGTAACTTTAAGGGGACTGGGCTACAAGTTTGAAGTTTGACCAAAGCGTAAAACCTAAAAAACTACATAGTATCAACTCCGTACTCATTAAATACTTTTTACTGCTTGCCGTGCTTTTAATCGTACTGGTGGAAGTGGTCTGCTATTTAATAGTCCGTAACACGGGGGAGGACAAGGCGCACGAAAGGCTGACTATGATCGGGCGTAGCGTTGCCGCGCGCGTCAACGACGACGATATTGAAGGGCTGATACGCGAATACCGCCACGACGGTATAAACGTTTACGTTATGTCTGCGGACGGCAAAGTCCTTCTTCCGGAGGGCGAAAGCGCGCATGACAGCTTGAAGGACGGAATTGACGGCGTTATAAAAAGACTTTCCGAAAATGCCAACGGCGGCTCGGTAATTTATATTCAGAACGTATATATGACCTACGCCGCAAAGGTGGACTATGAGGGCGAAAGCTATGTGGTTGCAACTTATTCGCTTGCGGTAATAAACGGCGCGGCGCGCAGTCTTCTGACCTATTTCATAATAGTGGGCATTGTCGTTATTTTAATCACCGCGTTAATTTCTTACGCAATTTCTCAAAAGCTTTCAAGCGGCTTAAAAAATCTTTCGTCTACGGCGGTGCGTTTTTCGCAGGGCGATTTCAACGTGAATTTTGCCAACGCGGAATATCTCGAACTTGCCGACCTTTCGGACACACTGAACTCCGTTCGCGACGAGGTAAAAAAGAGCGGCGACTTACAGCGCGAAATTATCGCAAACGTTTCGCACGATTTAAAAACGCCGCTTACTATGATTAAGGCATACGCTTCGATGATACGCGAAATTTCGGGCGACAATCCGGAAAAACGCGAGCAGCATTTGCAGGTAATCATTGACGAGGCGGATAGACTTACAGGGCTTGTAAACGACGTTTTGGACGTTTCAAAGGTGACGACCACCCTTGACGAAATTAAATTCAAAGTTTTCAACTTGACCGATTTTCTGTACGGTATAATAAATAAATTCGACTACTTGCAGGAAACGCAGAATTACAAATTTATGGTCGATATCGACTCGGGAGTATATAGCCGCGCGGACGAAGAAAAGATAGGGCAGGTCATTTATAACCTGCTGGGCAACGCGGTAAATTATACGGGCGAAGATAAGACCGTTTACGTGAGTCTGAAAAAAAGTTTCACCGAAGAGCGCGTAAGACTGACGGTACGCGATACCGGCAAGGGCATTTCGGAGAAAGACAAACTTGAAATCTGGAACAGGTACTACCGCGTAAAGGAGAACCATTCAAGACCGGTGAAGGGAACGGGACTGGGCTTGAATATCGTTAAAATAATTCTGGAGAACCACTCGTTCGACTTCGGCGTTGATTCCGAACAGGGCAAAGGCTCGTCGTTCTGGGTAGATTTTCCCTGCGTTCCCGAACAACCTGAAAATTAAATTTAATGCGGCGGCTCGGTTTTACAAAAAAAACCGAACCGCCTTTATTTATTTTTCATTTGACATTTTCCAATGGGTATTTTATAATAAATTAAACAATCGTTTTAATTTTTAATATCCTGTATCAAGTTGTAAATATCAGCGAAAGAGGTCATAATTTTAAAGATGAAATTCGAGCTGCGTTCAAAATTTAATCCGACGGGCGACCAGCCGCAGGCTATTCAGAGCCTGACGGAGGGAGTACTCGACGGCATACGCACGCAGGTGCTTGTGGGGGTTACCGGCAGCGGTAAAACCTTTACTATGGCTAACGTAATAAAAAACGTCAACCGCCCGACTTTGGTTATTGCCCACAATAAAACTCTGGCGGCGCAGCTTTGCAACGAATTTAAAGAATTTTTCCCCGAAAACCGTGTTGAATACTTCGTCAGTTACTACGACTATTATCAGCCCGAAAGTTATATTCCGTCCACCGATACCTATATCGAAAAGGATATGAGCTTGAACGACGAAATAGACAAACTGCGAAATTCCGCCACCAGTTCTTTGGGCGAGCGCGAGGACGTAATAGTTGTCGCTTCGGTCAGTTGCATTTACGGACTGGGCGCGCCCGAAGAATATTTCAGACTGGCAATATCTCTGCGTCCCGGACAGGAAATGGAGCGCGACGCTCTTCTTCGCAGACTGGTTGAAATTCAGTACGCGCGCCGCGATATAGATTTTAAACGCGCGTCTTTCCGCGTCCGCGGCGATACGGTTGAAATTTTCCCCGCAAGCAATTCCGAAGTTGCGATACGCGTCGAGTTTTTCGGAGACGAGATTGACAGGATATGCGAAGAGGACGCGTTGACCGGAAATATAATTTCCGAGCTTAAACACGTTCTCATTTTCCCCGCAAGTCAGTATGCGGTTGGCTCGGACAAAATGCAAAACGCGCTTTCAATGATAGAGCGCGATATGAACGACGAGGTAAAGTCGTTCCGCGACGAGGGCAAACTTCTTGAAGCCGAAAGGCTTTCGCAGCGAACGACTTACGATTTGGAGATGATGCGCGAAATAGGCTATTGCAGCGGCGTTGAAAACTACAGCCGTTACTTTGACGGCAGAAGTCCGGGGGAAGCTTCGTTTACTCTTTTGGACTATTTCCCCGCGGGTAAGTTCCTTGTGTTCATCGACGAAAGTCATATGACCATTCCGCAAATACGCGCAATGTACCATGGCGACCGTTCGCGCAAAGAAAATTTAGTGGGATACGGTTTCCGCCTGAAATCGGCTTACGACAACAGACCGCTCACATTTGAAGAGTTTGACGCGCGCGTACCGCAGCTTATATGCGTTTCTGCAACACCTGCCCCGTACGAGCTTGAACAGGCAGGAAATATAGTGGAACAGCTTATCCGCCCCACGGGGCTTGTCGACCCCGAAATAGAGGTGCGTCCCACTAAAGGGCAGATAGACGACCTTTTCGGCGAGGTGAATAAAGTAATCGCCGATAAGGGCAGGGTTCTTGTAACTACTCTCACAAAGCGTATGGCTGAAAGCCTTACCGATTACTTAAAAGAACACGGTCTGAAAGTAAGGTATATGCACAGCGATATAGACGCGTTGGAGCGTATCGACATAATAAACGGTCTGCGCAGCGGCGAGTTCGATATTCTGTGCGGAATTAACCTTTTAAGGGAAGGTCTTGATTTGCCGGAGGTTAAACTTGTAGCTATACTCGACGCCGACAAAGAAGGCTTTTTGAGGAGTGAAACTTCACTCGTTCAGACGATAGGCAGAGCGGCGCGAAACGCAGAGGGTAAAGTTATTATGTACGCGGATACCGTAACCGGCAGTATGCGCCGCGCAATAGACGAAACCGAGCGCAGAAGAAAGGTTCAGACCGAGTACAATAAGGCTCACGGCATAATTCCAAAAACTATCGTAAAGGAAGTTAAAAACACGATAGGAATTACGGGTAAGAAATCGTCGACTGACGATATAAAACTCAAAGATATTCCGAACGAAATCGAAAAGCTGAAAGCTTTAATGAAACTTGCTTCAAACCAGCTTGATTTTGAAAAGGCGATTGAGATACGCGAAACCATATCCGAATTAAAGACGAGGCTTTTAAAAAGTAAAGGGCGATGAAAGAAGAAATTTACGTAAAAGGCGCAAAAGAGAACAACTTAAAAAATATTGACGTACACATTCCCCGAAACACGCTGACAGTGTTTACGGGACTTTCGGGCAGCGGTAAATCTACACTTGCGTTCGATACCATTTTTGCGGAAGGTCAAAGGCGGTATATAGAAAGTCTTTCTTCGTACGCTCGCCAGTTTTTAGGTCAGATGGAAAAACCGGACGTGGAACTTATCGACGGTCTTTCGCCCGCTATATCCATAGACCAGAAAACGACGTCGCATAACCCTCGTTCAACGGTTGGAACGGTCACTGAAATTTACGATTATTTCAGACTGCTGTTCGCGCGCGTAGGTATTCCGCACTGTCCCAACTGCGGCAGAGAAATACGCCGCCAGTCGGTGGACGAAATTGCGGACAGAGTTATGCTTATGCCCGAAGGCAGTAAAATTATGGTTGAAGCTCCAGTGTTCCGCGGTAAAAAGGGCGAGTTCGTCAAAGAACTTGCAGGCTATAAAAAGAGCGGCTACGGCAGGGTAAAAATAGACGGAATAATTTACGATTTGCAGGAAGAGATAAAGCTTGAAAAAAATATCCGCCACAACATATCCGTAGTAATAGACAGACTGGTTATAAAGGAAGGGGTTATTAAAAGACTTACCGACAGTTTGGAAGCTGCTTTAAAGCTTGCCGACGGACTTGTGGTTATCGACTGCGACGGCAATGAAGAGCTGTATTCTTCTAAATACGCCTGCCCCGACTGCGGTATTTCAATCGAGGAAATAGAACCCCGAATTTTCTCTTTCAACACGCCCTGGGGCGCATGTCCCGAATGTTCGGGACTTGGTTTCCGTCAACTCGTCGACCCCGATTTAATCTGTCCAGATAAGACAAAGTCGCTTAACGAGGGCGCAATTAAGATAAGCGGTTGGAATCTTGACTCTTCGTCAATGACCCAGATGTATCTTAAATCGCTTTCAAAAGTTTACAATTTTTCAATGGACGTCCCCGTTAAAGATTTGCCGCAGAACATCTACGACCTTTTAATGTACGGCAACGGCGGCGAAAAAATTGAAATGGAATATAACGCCTACCATTTTTCGGGCAGCTTTGAAAAGTCGTGGGAAGGCTTTGTAAACAATTTGCAGCGCCGATACTCGCAGACAAGTTCGGAAGGGGTGAAGTGGGATATCGAAAGATATATGCGTACTTCAGACTGCCCCGTGTGCCACGGTAAAAGACTTAAAAAAGAGGCGCTTGCCGTAACGGTCGGCGGTAAAAACATAATGGAAATCTGCGAGCTTGCCATTGACGATTTAAAGACGTTCACCGATTTTTCGTTCTTTACAAAGACCGACCATATGATAGCCGACAGCATAATAAAGGAAATAGACAGCCGTTTAAGCTTTTTGCAGAACGTAGGACTTGGCTATCTGACGCTTGCGCGCGGCGCCGCAACCCTTTCTGGCGGCGAGAGTCAGCGCATACGCCTTGCTACGCAGATAGGGAGCGCGCTTACCGGCGTTTTGTATATTCTGGACGAACCGAGCATAGGACTCCATCAGCGCGACAACCAGAAATTATTGAATTCGCTTTTGGGGTTGCGCGATTTGGGCAATACGCTTATAGTCGTTGAACACGACGAGGATACTATGCGCGCCGCGGACTACATCGTAGACATAGGACCGCAAGCGGGCGTACACGGCGGCGAAGTGGTTGCAAGCGGCAGTTTGCAGGATATTATGAACGAACCCCGTTCGATAACAGGTGACTATCTTGCGGGCAGGCGCAAAATAGAAATTCCTGCCGCGCGCGTACAGCCCGACGGCAGAGTTCTGAAAGTTACGGGTTGCAGGCAAAACAATCTCAAAGACGTAACAGTGGAAATTCCCGTGGGACTTACTACCGCGGTGACCGGCGTTTCCGGCAGCGGTAAATCGAGCCTTGTAAACGAAATTATTTATCCATATCTCGTAAACGAACTTAACGGCGCGCGTCAGCAACTGGGCAATGCCCAAGCGTTTTACGGAACAGAGCATTTTGATAAGGTTATAGCGATTGACCAGCAGCCGATAGGCAGAACGCCCAGAAGCAACCCTGCAACATATACCGGCGTATTTACTATGATCCGTGACCTTTTCGCCGCAACTCCAGACGCGAAAGAAAAGGGTTACAAGAGCGGAAGATTTTCCTTTAACGTGGCCGGCGGCAGATGCGAACACTGTCAGGGCGACGGAATTATACGGATAGAGATGCACTTCCTGCCGGATATTTACGTTCCGTGCGAGGTGTGCGGCGGCAAACGCTATAACCGTGAAACGCTTGACGTTAAGTACAAGGGCAAGTCGATTTCGGACGTGCTTGAAATGACGGCGGAGGAGGCTGCGGAGTTCTTTAAACCCGTGACTTCAATCTATAATAAAATTTCAACTCTCTGCGACGTGGGACTTGGCTACATTAAATTAGGTCAGAGTTCAACCACACTTTCGGGAGGTGAGGCGCAGCGCGTTAAACTTGCGACAGAGCTTTCAAAGCGCAGTACGGGAAGAACCTTTTATATTCTTGACGAGCCGACAACCGGACTTCACAGCTACGACGTGGACAAACTGGTCAGTATCCTTGCAAGACTGCGCAGCGGCGGTAACACCGTACTCGTAATAGAACACAACCTTGACGTTATAAAGACGGCGGACTGGATAATCGATTTGGGTCCCGAAGGCGGCGATAAGGGCGGAACAGTTGTCGTTACGGGAACGCCCGAGCAAGTTGCAAAGTGTCCAAAAAGTTACACCGGTCAGTTTTTAAAACAAATTCTCGGATGAGGGGGCGTGCTATGAACGTATACGAAAAACAGCCGGCTTTTGAGGGCAGAAGCTATATACTGCGCGGCGTTCTCGAAAGTGACGCGCAAGACCTTTTAAAAGTCTATTCTGATATAAAAGCCGTTCCGTTTTTTAACGGAGATAACTGCCACGGCGACGATTTTCATTATACGACGTTAGAAAGAATGAAAGAGGCGGTCGCATTCTGGCTTTGGAGCTATAAAAACGGTTATTTCGTACGCTGGGTTATCGAGCAGAAATCAAGCGGTTGTGCGGTCGGTACGATAGAACTCTTTCACCGCGACAGCGATAAAGATTATTTTGATAACTGCGGTCTTTTGCGTATCGATTTGCGAAGCGACTGTGAACGCGCCGAAGTTATTCAAGAAATTATTTCGCTTATAAAAGATCCGGTATTCGATTTATTCTACTGCGATAAAATTGCCACAAAGGTAAAGCCGTTCGCCACGGAAAGAAAAAAGGCGGTTGCGGCAAGCGGTTTTGTTTATTCGCCGCAAGCTCTCGTCGGTAGCGACGGGGAAGCCTATCCCGATTATTACGTTTTAATTAAATAAAGGCTGTGCCAAAACAGAGTTCTTTTTCATAGTATGGTAAAGTGAAAAGGAGCGCGTTTTTATGGCAAGACCTTTAACTTTGCAAGCCGAGTTTCCTACGACCGAAGGGCTTACGCCAGACTCTTACAGTTTAGCGGTTATTTCTCCTGCATACGCTTCGCCGACTGGAGAGCTGAACACCATACTTCAATATTTTTACCATTATTTCAATTTTGACAGGTGCGGGTATAATGAAACGGCGCGAACTATTAAAAGTATCGCTATAGCCGAAATGCTCCATCTTGATATTTTGGGCAGAACAATTACGGCACTGGGCGCGCAACCTGTTTTTTGCCAGAATCCGCCCACGGCGTTCAACTTTTATTCTGCGAAATACGTAACTTATTCGCGCAATCTCGTGCATATGATAGAGGACGATATTATGGCTGAAAAAAAGGCAATCGCGTTATATTCACGAATGCTTACGCGGCTTAAAAACGAACAACTTAAAGATATAATTTCACGGATTTTGCAGGATGAAAAACTTCATCTTGAAAAGTTTGAAGGAATTTTGGAAGGGCTTAAACGTTGACAGTTTAAGCCTTTTGTAATAAAATAATTTATATGAATTATGATGTAGCCGTAATAGGCGGCGGCGCTTCGGGAATGGCGTGCGCAGTCCGTTTAATTGAAAAGAATAAAAACTTAAAAATATGTATTATTGACGCGGGCGAGCGGCTTGGCAAAAAGCTTGCCGCGACCGGTAACGGTCAGGGCAATATTTCAAACCTATATATGGACGCAAGTCATTACCATGGCGGAAATACGATTCTCGTTAATCAAATTGCGTGCAGTAGCAGATATTCCGTAACAGAACTTTTCGATTGCCTTTTTACCGCGGACGACAAGGGTAGAATATATCCGTCGGGCAGACAAGCTTCCGCGCTTTGCGACCGGCTTTTATCAAAGCTTAAAGGCAGGTGTGAAATTTTGCTTGCGACCAAAGTTACGGAAATTGAAAAAGGCTTTAAATTAAAACTTTCGGACGGCAAAGCAGTCGCTGCGAAATACGTAGTTTTTTGCGTCGGCGGCAAGGCGCAAAAGCAGTTTAAAACGGACGGTTCGGCATATTCGCTTGTAACTAAATTAGGACATTCTTTAACGTCGCTCTATCCGTCGCTCGTTCAGCTTAAAACCGATACAAAGCATATAAAAACTTTAAAGGGTATACGCGTTGACTGCAAGGTTACGGCGGTATATAACGGAGCGGTTATCGGAGAAAGCCGCGGCGACGTGATTTTTACGGATTACGGCGTTTCCGGCAACGCTATTTTTGAACTGTCCGCCAGCGTCGCGGACAAGCAGGGTGTGGAACTTTCGCTTGAATTTCTGCCGGATATTGCGGAGCAAACCGTAATTGAAAACCTTGCCGCAAGAAAGCGCGCAGGAACGCCCGTGAGCGAGCTTTTATCAGGTACTTTACACAATCAGTTGGGTAGAGCGGTAATTGCTCGCGCGCAAAGCGATGAAGAGACTGAAATAGCCTGTCTGCTTAAAAACTTTACGCTGCCTGTGATCGGTTCTTTGGGCTTTGATTACGCGCAGGTCACCAAGGGCGGCGTGGATATGAACGAAATTACAGACGAACTTGAAAGCAAGCTTGTGAAAAATCTGTATTTTGCGGGCGAAGTTCTGGACGTGGACGGCGACTGCGGCGGCTACAATCTGCAATGGGCGTTTACCAGCGGTATGGCGGCGGCTGACTCGATTTTGAAAAGATTATGATTTGCAGGCTTGACAATATAAAACTTAAAATAGGCGAAAGCGAACAAAAACTTTTGCAGATTGCCAAAAAAAAGCTGCCATCGGTAAAGAGTTTCCGGATAATAAAAAAATCGCTTGATGCGCGCGACAAGAACAATATTTTCTGGGTGTATTCCATAGCTTTTTTTGACGGGGAAGAAGAGTCGCCTCGCGCCTTTGAAAGACTTTTAAATGCGCCCAAAGTTGCTGTTATAGGTTCGGGTCCGGCGGGACTTTTTTGCGCTCTCCGGCTTATAGACCACGGCATTGCGCCGGTTATTATCGAGCGCGGCGAGAGCGTGGAGGACAGAAAGCGTACTATCAACAATTTCTTTGAAAGCCGCGTTTTAAATACCGAGTCGAACGTACAATTCGGCGAGGGCGGCGCTGGAACTTTTTCGGACGGCAAACTGAACACACAGACGCATGACGGATTTAACAAAGAAGTTTTAAGCATTTTTGCAAAATTCGGCGCACCCGAAGAGGTCGCTTATCTGAACAAGCCCCATATCGGAAGCGACAGACTTTTCGAGGTTCTTCAAAATATTCGTAAGTACATCGTTGAACGGGGCGGCGAATATCTTTTTAATACCAAGGTTACGGACTTTGTAAAGAGCGGTGGTAAATTTAAAAGCCTGATTTTAAAAAACACGAAAGACGGATGCGAGAGCGAACTTTCAGCGGACTGCGCCGTTCTTGCTATAGGGCATTCCGCGCGCGAGACCTTTGAAACTCTTGCAAACCGCGGCGTTGAAATGCAGGCTAGAGAGTTTGCTCTGGGCGTGAGAATTGAACACCTTGCAAGCGAGATAGGTAAAGCGCAGTATGGCAAAAATTATATCAATCTTCCAACCGCCGATTACAAACTCGTATCGCACGCGCACGAGCGTACGGTGTTTACGTTTTGTATGTGTCCGGGCGGCGTTGTAATTCCGTCCGCAAGCGAAGAGGGCGGCGTGGTCACAAACGGTATGAGCCTTTACGCCCGTCGGGGCGAAAATTCCAATTCCGCGCTTATGGTGCAGATGAGAAAGGAAGATTTCGGCGCGAATGACATTTTTGCCGGTATGCGGTTTCAAAGGGAAATTGAGCGCCGCGCGTACGAAGTCGGCGGCGCGAACTATTCCGCGCCCATTCAGCTTTACGGCGACTTTGCAAAGGACAAAATTTCAAGCGGCTTTAAAAGCGTAAAACCGACTTACGGCGCAGGGATAACGTTTGCGCCGTTGAATGAAGTTTTGCCTACCGTAACAGTTCAGGCGCTGAAAGCCGCCATTCCAGATATGGACAGAAGGCTGAAAGGCTTCGCCTCGCCCGACGCGGTGTTAACGGGAGTGGAAACCCGTTTTTCCTCGCCAGTAAAGATAGTTCGCGGCGAAAGCGGCGAAAGCGTAAGCGTTAAAGGCTTGTATCCCTGCGGTGAGGGCAGCGGCTATTCGGGCGGCATTACAAGCTCGGCGGCGGACGGTTTAAAGACCGCGGAAAAAATATTCGAAAATTTTAAAACTCATTAATCTTTCATATTCCGTTCACAAACGGGTGTTATAATCAAGACAGTTAAACGACATATACTCTAAACTTTTTTTCATATTCTCTGTTAGAAGTCTGTACCCGAAAGGGACTACGGACTTCTTTCAGTTTAGTAAAAAATAAAGGCGGACTAAAAGTCCGCCTTTTATAATTCGGTTTATACGGTTTCAACGTTGATGAGGTTAGAGTTTCCGCTCTTGCCGTTGGGCGTTCCGCCGGTAAGTACGATTTTATCGCCTTTTTTAACCAGTCCCGAATCCATTGCCGCGCGTTTAGCGTAGTGGAAGAGGACGTCGACCGAATAGAACTCTTCGCTTATTACGGGAATTACGCCCCAGCTTAAAGCGAGTTTTCTGTAAGCGCACGCGTCCGTGGTCATACCGATGATATCAATCAAAGGACGGAAACGCGAAACAGTTCTTGCCGTGCCGCCCGTTCTGGTGCAGACGACTATTACGCTCGCGCCTATGTCGTGCGCCAAAGTGCAGGCAGAGTGCGAAAGCGCTTCCGAAAGTTTGGTTATGTGGTAGTCGGTGTCTTTAATGTAAGCAATATAGTTGGTGTTCGCTTCCGCCTGCTGCGCAATCTTTGCCATTGCGCGGACTGCTTCTACGGGGTACATACCGGCAGCCGTTTCGCCCGAAAGCATTATCGCAGACGAGCCGTCGTAAACTGCGTTTGCAACGTCGGAAATTTCCGCTCGGGTGGGACGGGGTTGCTTAATCATTGACTCAAGCATTTCGGTTGCAGTAATCGAGCGCTTGCCGTGAACGCGGCATTTTCTTATAATAGTTTTCTGTATGCTGGGAAGCTCTTCAAACGGAACTTCCACGCCCAGATCGCCGCGCGCAACCATTATGCCGTCGCACACGTCCAGAATGGATTCAAGGTTATTCACGCCGGCGCGGCTTTCGATTTTTGCAATCAATTCGATTTCGCCGTCGGGTGAGCCGCATTCGCGCAGCCAGTTTCTTACGTCTATTATATCCTGCGCCTTTGAAACGAACGAGCAAGCCACGAAATCTACGCCCTGCTCAACGCCGAATTTTATGTCGGCTTTGTCCTGCTCGGACAGGTAAACCATATTAAGCTCTTTGTCGGGGAAGAACATGCTCTTTCTGTTTGAAAGCTCGCCGCCGACTATCGTCTTGCAGATAACGTTGGGCTTTTCGACTTTTTCAACTTCGAATATCATAAGACCGTTGTTTAAAAGTATTTTATCGCCCTTGACCATCTGTTCGCACATTCCGGCAAACGAAACCGAAACTTTTGTCTCGTCGCCCACGATGTCCTTGGTGGTAAAGGTAAACGGGTCGCCGGCTTTCAACGTGATTTTGCCGTTTTTAAAAGTTTTAATTCTGAATTCGGGACCCTTCGTGTCAAGCATAATGGGAAGGGGGGCTTTCTTTTGCTCGCGTACTTTTTTGATTTTTGCAATCTTTGCCGCGTGTTCTTCGTGCGTGCCGTGCGAAAAGTTTAAACGCGCAACGTTCATTCCCGCGTCAATCAAATCAGCCAGTATTTCCTCGCTGTCGCTTGCGGGACCAAGCGTACAAATAATTTTCGTCTTCTTCATATTTTTCTCCAAATTTGTCTTTAATTCATTTTAAAATAAAAAAGTTAAAAAATCAATATTATAGGGGCAAAATAGTTACCTTATTTTTTAATTTGTGTTAAAATATTTTCGATTTGAGTTAATTATACGGTCGCGGGCTGCGAAAGCAGCGTGAGGAAAGTCCGAGCATCGCAGGGCAAGGGTGCCTGTTAACGACAGGAGAAGGCGACTTCAAGGAAAGTGAACAGAAATATACCGCAGCAGTTTTGCTGTAAGGTTGGAATGGCGAGGTAAGAGCTCACCGTCCCCTCGGTAACGAGGGGAGCCAATTAAACCCCACCCGATGCAAGATTGGGATAAAGACTGATTTAATTCAAGGGCTGCCCGTCCGCCTTTATCTGTTGATATCGCTGAATCTTACAGGCGACTGTAAGAGTAGATAGATGACCGTACACGACAGAACTCGGCTTACAGATTAATCTCAAATTTTTATAAGCGCCGCAGCGTAAATCCGCTGCGGTGCTTTCCATAAAATTTGCGTAGTGAAAAATAATTATTTCCTTGCTTTTCAATCGGGTTTTGTTATAATAAAATTACAGTAAACACAAATTACAAGGAGAATATTATGAAACTTGACGGGTTCGGTTTGTTAGTGAACGATATGGCGTCAATGGTACGCTTTTATCGCGACGTGTTAGGATTTGAAATAAAAGAGGGCGAAGATGCCGTAAACGTTTATCTGGTTAAAGACGGCACTTTGTTTATGCTTTACGGAAGAAATAATTTTGAAAGTATGACGGGCAGGAAGTACGAATATGTCAAGGGGCTTAACGGACACTTTGAAATAGCGTTGTATGTTGACACATTTGAAGAAGTTGACAAACGTTTTGCCGAGGCGGTCAGTAAAGGCGCGACACCCGTGCTTGAACCGGAAAATGAGCCGTGGGGTCAAAGAACATGTTATATTGCCGATCCGGAAGGCAACCTGATTGAAATAGGTTCATTCGATAAACCTTTTGAAAGGTAACTTTGATTGGCGTTTTTTTAAATTATAATTAAGTGATCCGGTATTTTTGTCATATTGATAAAGTTCCAGACGTTGAACTCGTTTTTATCCTTGTCAAGACATTGCTTTGCAACGTCGGAAAGTTTTGAAAGAGCAGAGCTTCCGTCCGTTATAAGCGGATAGGCCGATTTGGCAAGCGCGGGCAAAATTGCGTCCGCGCTGTCTTTTTTTAAGGCAAGCGCTTTTAAATACAATTCGCTATTTAAAAATTTCTCGCAGTCGTCCCGGTAGAGTTCCAGCGCGTTTGCGCAGAGTATGCGCCGTATACGCGAGGAGGAGTACCTTTTAGAAGTCGCGCAGTCTATTATTTCCTGCGCCGGTTTACCGGCAAGGCTTTTAAGTCTGTTTTCAAGACCTTCGCTACACCCGTAAATTCTCTTTAATTTTTCGGCGCTGCTTTTAAACAGGCAGTGGCGCAGCATACTGTCGTAATTGCCGCCGGCGGCGTTCTGTAAATCACTGTAGACAAAGTCGGGAATATTGCCTTCAATTTTCGGGTCGTCAAGGTTTTTGCGAATCGCGGCGGCGGAAGAAAAACCGTCTTTCAGTTCGTCGTCGTTATATCCGCCGCCAACTCGCTTTATCGGTAATATCTGTATATCTGAATTATTAATGCGCATAAGCGCTTTCGTATATTCAAGTCCCAAAACGTTATTCGGTTGCGCAAGAAGTTCGCAGTTGCCGCCGCACGCCTTAAACGCTGCGGCGTAACTTTTTATATAACTTTCCCCGCGGTCAAGTTCTTCGGATAAAACGCGTTTAAACCTTTCGGTTTCGTTTAAAAGCAATTTAGCTGCGCTTAAAAAATTGTCTTTTGTTCCGCTTTCACAGCCGAACGCAAGATGTGTAATTTCCGGAACGGACGACAAAATTTTAACCGCGCCCTTTGCAAAAATTTCTGCCGGCGCAACCGCAAAAGCGGAGGGTAGCTGTATTACGCAGTCCGCGCCACCCAGGACGGCGTGTTTTGCGCGCGTGAATTTATCCAGAATACACATTTCGCCGCGCTGCGTGAAAGAGCCGCTCATAATGCACACGACGCCGTCGCAACCGCTCGCTTCGCGCGCTTTGTCAAGCAGATATTTATGTCCGTTGTGGAATGGATTAAATTCACAAATTATTGCGCAAATTTTCATTTTATAACTTTACAATCTTAAAATATTATTATATAATGTACGGGATAAGGTTGTCCGGACAGATATATTATAAACCAAAAATCCGGATAAATAAAGTGTTTTAAGGAGATTTGAAATGTCATTGCTTGATTCAATCAAGAAAGCAGG
This sequence comes from uncultured Clostridia bacterium, assembly GCA_964503655.1. GTDB lineage: Bacteria > Bacillota > Clostridia > Christensenellales > Borkfalkiaceae > Coproplasma. Next base: position 65,070 of record CAZDAG010000002.1, read on the forward strand.
AGCGGAACTGGCTGACGCATTAAACGGTACGCCGTCGCTTTTAAGGGAAATCAAAGAGAAAGCGGCTGCGCGCAAAAAGACTATCGTTCTTTGCGAGGGCGAAGATAAGCGCGTAATCGAAGCTGCGGCAAAGATTACCGAAGAGAAAATAGCTAAAATCGTTCTCATAGGCAACAAGGAAGAATGTAAAAAAGTTGCTCCCGACGTAGACTTAACGGGTATTACCCTTATAGATCCGCTTACTTCCGACAAGACCGCGGAATACGCGCAGATACTGTACGAAGCAAGAAAGGCAAAGGGCATGACAGAAGAGCAGGCGAAAGAACAGGCAAAAGACAGGACGATGTTTGGCGCGCTTATGCTAAAATCGGGCGACGTTGACGGCTACGTTTCAGGCGCTTGCCACTCAACGGCTAATACTCTCCGTCCCGGCTTGCAGGTGGTTAAAACAGCTTCCGGTATAAAGACAGTTTCAAGCTGCTTTATAATGATTGCTCCCGAAAAGCACCAATACAATCCCGACGGCGTTGCCGTATTTGCGGATTGTGCGATAAATATCGAACCCGACGCGCAGCAGCTTGCCGATATCGCGGTATCGTCTGCAAAGACCGCAAAGGTAATCGCAGGAATCGAACCCAGAGTTGCAATGCTTTCGTTCTCTACAAAGGGTAGCGGCAACGACGATAAATATACGTGTACCGTTCCCAAGGTGCAGGAAGCGACACGTCTTGCGAAGCAAGCCGCGCCCGACCTTGCTCTGGACGGCGAATTCCAGTTCGACGCGGCAGTCGCTCCCGAAGTCGGCAAATTAAAAGCGCCCGACTCAAAAGTTGCGGGCAACGCAAACGTATTCGTATTCCCCAATATTAACGCGGGCAACATAGGTTATAAAATTGCGCAGCGTTACGGCGGCTATATGGCGATAGGTCCCATCTGTCAGGGCTTTGCAAAACCTTTAAACGACCTTTCGCGCGGCTGCACCGTAGACGATATCGTTGCAACGGTAGCCGTTACCGTTTTGCAGGCGGAGTAATAAGGGGGAATATAAATGAAAATTTTAGTTATCAACGCAGGCAGTTCTTCGCTTAAATATCAGCTTATAGATATGCAGACCGAAAAGGTAGTTGCAAAGGGCGGCTGTGAAAGAATAGGTATTCCCGGCTCGGTTTTAAAAGCAAAGGGAAACGGCAACGAAAAGACTTACGAAAAAGATATGCCCAACCATAAAGTCGCGATAGAGTTGGTTCTTCACGCTTTGAAAGACGAAGGTATCGGCGTTATAAAGTCAATGGACGAAATAGGCGCGGTAGGTCACAGAATAGTCGCAAGCGGCGAGTATTTTAAAAAGACAACGCTGGTTACTCCCGAAGTTTTAAAGACTTTGGAAGAAAAGACTTTCGAGCTTGCGCCTCTCCACAACCCTGCGGCGGCAACTGGTTTGAGAGCTTGCATAGAGGTTATGCCTAAAACGCCCATGGCGCTCGTTTTCGATACCTCTTTCCACGCTACTATGCCCGAAAAGGCTTACCTGTACGGCATTGCTTACGAAGATTATAAAGAGTACGGCGTAAGGCGTTACGGCGCGCACGGTACGAGCCACAAGTTCGTATCCGCAGAAGCCGCGAAGTATCTCGGCAAAAAGCCCGAACAGCTTAAAATAGTAACCTGCCACCTCGGCAACGGTTCTTCGATTTCCGCGGTAGATGGCGGAAAGTGCGTTGATACCTCTATGGGCTTCACTCCTCTTGCAGGCGTTATGATGGGAACGCGCTCGGGTGATATTGACGCGTCCGCAGTTGAATTCCTTGCGCGCAAGAAAGGTTTGAACCATTCCGAAGCGATAACCTATCTCAACAAAAAGTGCGGCGTTGCGGGAATTTCGGGCGTTTCAAGCGATTTCAGAGATTTGGATGACGGCGCAAAGAAGGGCAACGCGCGTTGTGCGCTTGCGCTTGATATGTTTAACTATCAGACAAAGAAATTCGTCGGCGCGTACGCAGCGGCTATGGGCGGACTTGACTGCATAGTGTTCACCGCAGGTATCGGCGAAAATTCACCCAACGTGCGCGAAGGCGTCTGCGAAGGTCTTGAATTCCTCGGCGTAAAACTCGACAAGAAAGAAAACGCGATAAGAGTGGACGGAATTCACGAAGTTTCAGCTAAAGATTCAAAAGTCAGGATTCTTGTAATTCCCACCAACGAAGAGTTGGTTATAGCAAGGGAAACGGTTGCGGTTTTATAAAAAATTTCTTTGCGCGGCCTTTAAAATAAGTTGACAAAGAATAGACTATATAATATAATTTCAAAGTAATTGCGTCGGCGTTGTCTTTATTGCGCGCGGACACAATATACGGCAGTCAACTTTCGTTATGAAAATTCAGGTTCAGAAGCAAATTGCGCTTAAACGCTACACGGGCAGTTTTGAATTTCAATTCGAACCGGCCGAAGGCTCTTGTCTGATTCCGCTGTGTAAGATAGACGGCGAAGTCAAGGTCAGCGGCAGTTATGAAATTTACGAGGACGACAGCGTAGGCGTAAATTTCACCGTCGAATACGTTATAATCGGTCAATGCTCGTATTGCTTAAACGAAGCAATTAAAACCGTAAAGCAGGACTTTGACGTGCTTTTCGTAACCGAAGACGATACAGATGACTATACCTACGACGGAAGGGTTATCGATTTGACGACAGCCGTAACGGATGCAATACTTTTCAGTCAACCTAATTTGATTTTGTGCAAAGAGGACTGTGGCGGTATTGACGTAAACAATAAGTAAAAAGAGAAGAGGTGTATAAATATGGCAGTACCCAAGGGAAAACAGTCCAAAGCAAGAACAAACAGCAGATTTGCTAACTACAAAGCAACCGCTCCCACGCTTGTGGAGTGTCCTCATTGTCATTCACAGAAGCAGGCTCACCGCGTTTGCGCTAATTGCGGCTACTACGACAAGGTTGAGGTAGTTTCCAAGGACGAAAAGAAAGACTAATCAAATTTGCGGACTGCCTTTTTTAAGGCGGTCCGCATTTTTTTAATTCAGACAGGAGTTAATTATGAAGCATACTGATATTAAAATACTGTTTTCCGAAAGCGCGGATTACGTACAGAAAAGCGTAACGGTCTGCGGTTGGGTCCGTACCTGGAGAGATTCGAAAGGCGTTGCGTTTATCGAACTCAATGACGGCACGACTTTAAAAAACTTACAGCTTGTTATAGAAAAAGATAATATGAAAGAGAGCGAGTACCGCTCCGCTTTGGTAGTCGGCGCGGCTTTGAAGGTAGAGGGTAAGTTTATTCCCAGTGAACGCAACGGCTTTGAAATGATACCTTCGACTATAACCGTACTCGGCGGCTGTCCGCAGGATTATCCTTTGCAGAAAAAGCATCATACCCTTGAATTTTTGCGTACGATTCCCCATTTGAGACCGCGTACCAAATATTTCGAAGCTGTTTTTGCGGTCAGAAACCAGCTTGCTTTCGCTATTCATACCTACTTTCATAAGCAAGGCTATAAATACGTGCATACACCTATAATTACGGGCAGCGACTGCGAAGGCGCAGGCGAGATGTTCCGCGTAACCACACAGCCCTGGAACGCTAAAGCGAAGAGCGAAGAGGAATACTTTTCCGGCGATTTCTTCGGCGCAAGAGCGGGACTTACGGTGTCGGGTCAGCTTGAAGGCGAAATGGCGGCGACAGGTCTCGGCAAAATTTACACATTCGGACCCACATTCCGCGCAGAACACAGCAATACTACGCGCCACGCTGCGGAGTTCTGGCATATCGAACCCGAAGTCTGCTTTGCGGACATTCACGACATAATCGAAATTGCCGAAGAGTTTATAAAATCGATTATTGCGGACGTCGTAAAAAATTGTCCCGACGAGCTTGCTTATTTTGACGAGCGCGTGGAAAAGGGACTTATCGATAAACTCAAACACGTAATTTCAAGCGACTTCGGAAAAATAACCTATACCGAGGCGGTAGAGGTATTGAAGAAATCGGGCAAAGAATTCAAATATCCCGTTGAGTGGGGTTGCGATTTACAGACCGAACACGAAAAATATATCACCGAGGAATATTTCAAAAAGCCCGTATTCGTTACCGACTATCCCAAGGATATTAAGTCGTTCTATATGAAGCAAAATCCCGACGGCAAGACGGTTGCGGCTACCGATTTGCTTGTACCCGGCGTAGGCGAAATTATCGGTTGCAGCGAGAGAGAAGCAGACTATGACAAGCTGAAAGCCGCAATGATCAAGAAGGGTATGACGCTCGACTCATACGCCGAATATCTTGACACGAGAAAGTACGGCAGCGTACCGCACAGCGGTTTCGGACTGGGCTTTGAACGTATTCTTATGTATATAACGGGCGTTCAGAATATCCGCGACACCCTGCTTTTCCCCAGAACGGTAGGAAATTTATAATCTATGAAAACCCATAATAGAATTTGCGTTATATTTACCGGCGGAACGATAGGCTCGTATTCAAGCGGCGGAATAGTAAGGTTAAAAGAAGAAAGCAAAAGCCTGCTTTTGGAAATGTATGCCGAACGTTTCGGTAACGGCGTCGCTTTTGACGAACTGCGTCCATTGAACATTTTGAGCGAAAACGTTCAGCCTGCCGATCTGGAAACTATGGCAAACTGCGTGCGCGGTGTGGATAAAGATAAATACGACGGTATAATTATTACCCACGGCACGGATACGCTGTGTTTTACGGCTAATCTTTTCAGTCAGCTTTTCTGCGATATAAAAATTCCCGTAGTGTTCGTTTCCTCGCTCTATACGCTCGATGACGACAGAAGCAGAGGGCTTGAAAATTTCGCCGGCGCGGTTACCTTTATTCAAAGCGCGGACTACGGCGGCGTGTTTGTATCGTTTACAAACCACTGCGAAGCATGCAAAATTCACCTTGCAAGCCGTCTGACGGCGGCTGCTCAGATAAGCGGCGATTACGACAGTATTTTAAAAGTGCATTTCGGCGAAATTACGGACGGCAAATTCATCTATAATGACGACCCCTTAAATCCGGATATCTCGCTTTTAAAGAAAAAAAGAAAGCCCTGCGAGGCGCAGAAACTGTGTATGGACATGGTGACTATTCAGGCGCATTCGTTGCTTAATTTTGACTTTTACCGTTTTACGGAAATAAAGCCCAAAGCGGTTATGGTGCAGCTTTATCACAGCGGCACGGTCTGCACGAAGGGCAAGGAAGCAAACTTCGTAAATTTTTTAAATTACTGCAAAGAACTTGGTATAGAGGTAGTAATCGCGCCCATTGACAGCCGCGCAAGAACGTACGGCAGCGCGGTCGGTCTTGCCGATATGTGTATAGCGGCTTACGACATAAGTTTCGAAATGGCAACCGCAAAAGTTCTGCTCGCGCTCGGTTCCGGTAAGAGCATTGAAAAGGTGCTGAACGAAAATTATTTCTTTGAAAAACTGTATTAAAATAATAACCGTGGTAAAATTTTAAAGTAATAAAGCCTAATTCCTATTGACAATGTAGGAATTAGGCTTTATAATTTAAAACAATGCTATTCGGCTTGCAGTCTTGCCAGATCTTCGGTTGCTCCGCATCTCGGCTTAACGTTGCCGAGAGCGTATAATTTTTGCCCGAACAAGTACATTTCAAGTAGAGTGGTACGTAGCTGCTCGCCGAGAGGCGTAAGCGAATATTCGGTTTTGGGCGGCACAACGGGATACAGAACTCTGTTTATAATTCCGTCTTTTTCAAGCTCTTTCAACTGTTCGGCAAGCATTTTAGGCGTCGCTGTAACAAGTTTTGCAAGCTCGCTGTAACGCAGGGTTCTGCCGAACAGGTGATAGATTATATCAATTTTGTATTTTCCGCCGATAACCGCAAGAGTTGCGTCCAAAGGGCAACTGCATGATTTAAACCGTTCGTTATCCATAGGAAACTCCTTACTATCAAAAAGGTAAGTATTGCACTTTAAAGTGCGTTCTTGACAAAATGAAAGCTCGTGATATTATAGTATCATATAAAAATTTTTGTCAATGATTTTATTAAAGGAGAATTTATGAACTTTACAGATTTGGCAAAGTCGCGCTATTCGGTGCGCTCGTTCTCGGACAAAAAGGTGGAGAAAGAAAAACTTGAAATTATTTTAGAAGCGGCAAGAGTCGCGCCCACGGCTTGTAATAACCAGCCGCAGAAAATTTACGTTTTGCAAAGTGAAAGCGCAATAGAAAAATTGAAGAAAGTATCTAAATTTGTTTTCGGGGCAAAAACAGTAATTATGATTACTGCGGACAGGAGCACCGAGTGGAAGAGTCCGCTTACGGATAAATACCATACGGGAGAAATTGACTGTTCAATAGTCTGTACCCATATGATGTTACAGGCTTGGGAACTTGGCGTAGGTTCGTGTTGGGTCGGTTACTTCGACCCCGATTTAGTCGGTCGCAAATTCAACCTTCCCGAAAACGAGCAGGTTATTGCGTTATTGCCGATAGGCTATCCGGCAGACGGCAGTAAACCGGCAAACGGACATTATGCTTCAAAAACTTTGGAAGAAATAGTAAGTTATCTTTAACCAGATTAAATATACGGAGCAATATTTTGATTAAAAAATACGACGTAACGGGAATGACATGCTCGGCGTGTTCGTCGGGCATAGAAAAATCCGTTTCAAAACTTGAAGGAGTAACCTCCTGCGAAGTCAGCCTTATGGCAAAGTCAATGAAGGTTGAATTCGACGAAAGCCTTTTAACCGACGACGTAATTTACGATACTGTAAAATCGCTCGGCTACGGAATTTTTGCCGAGGGACAGAGACTACAGGAGAATAAAAAGAGCGGAAAATTTACCCTTGTAAGATTAATAGTTTCGGTCTGCCTGTTAGTCCCTTTGATGTACGTTTCAATGGGGCATATGTTCGGCGCGCCGGTACCGTTTTTTATTGACCCCGAAAAAGGCTGCGCCGAATGGTTTTCACTTTACCAGCTAATCATTTCGGCGGTAATAGTCGGACTTAACTATTCATATTTTAAAAACGGCGCGGTAGCTCTTTTTAAAAAAGTTCCGAATATGGATACGCTGGTTGCGCTCGGTTCAGGCGTTTCGTTTATATACTCGCTGGTATTGACCGTTCTTGTTTTCGTCGGAAGCGCTAACGGCAACGAAAGTTGGTACGCGCTTCATATGGATTTGCATTTTGAATCCGCGGCGACCATACTTGCGCTTGTTACGGTCGGTAAATTCCTTGAAGAAAAATCAAAAGCCAAAACGGGCAGCGAGATTGAAAAACTTCTTAAACTCGCCCCCGACGAGGTAACCGTAGAGGTGGACGGACAGCAAAAAACCGTTCCCGTCAAGGAAGTTAAAGTCGGCGATATAGTAGTTGTAAAACAAGGCGAATATATCCCCGTTGACGGTAAAATTATTGAAGGCAGCTCGTTCGTTGACAAATGCGCAATCACGGGCGAGAGTTTGCCCGTTGAAGTCATGGAGGGCGACGTCGTAACTTCCGCCGCGCTTGTAAAAAGCGGAGTTATAAAACTGCGCGCCGAAAAGGTGGGCGGCGAAACCACCCTTTCAAAAATAATTAACATGGTGCGCGAAGCGGGCGCAAGCAAAGCTCCGCTTCAGAAGTTTGCGGACAAAGTCGCGGGAATTTTTGTGCCTGCGGTGACGGTGGCGGCAATTCTGACTTTTGTAATCTGGGTAATTATAGACGGCAAAGTCGTTCCCGACCACAGCGTAACTTACGCGATCAGCGTACTGGTCGTTTCTTGTCCGTGCGCGTTGGGGCTTGCAACGCCGGTTGCCATTATGACAGCAACCGGTAAGGGTGCGTCGCTCGGAATATTGTACAAAGACGCCGAAAATCTTCAAAAAGTCTGCAGTCTTAATACCGTGCTTTTGGATAAGACCGCAACTTTGACAGAGGGCAAACCCAAGGTGTGCGACGTGGTAACTTTTGACTGCGACAGAGACGAAGTTTTAAAAATTGCGTGCGGCATAGAGAAAAACTCAAACCATCCGCTTGCAAAGTCGATAGTCGACTACGCCGGTGAGGGGGTTGAAGTTAAAAATTTCGTTTACACTGTAGGAAAGGGCGCGCGCGCCGAATACAACGGCGAAAAATATGTTCTGGGCAACGCTGCGCTTATTTCGTCGGTTAAAATTTCGAAAGAGGTCAAGGATAAGTTCGGCAAGCTTTCCGCCGCGGGTAAAACCGTGCTTTATTTTGCAAACGGCAAAAAAGTTCTTGCGCTGATTGCAGTTGCGGACGCTATCAAAGATGGTAGCGGTCAGGCGGTGGCAATGCTGAAATCTCGCGGTATGCGCGTTGCAATGCTGACCGGTGACGAGCAGAAGACGGCGGCAGCAGTTGCGGCAAGCGTCGGCATTGACGATTTTCTTGCCGAAGTTATGCCCGAAGATAAGCTCAACGCGGTTAAAAACGTTCAGAGCGTGGGCGGATGCGTTGCAATGGTCGGCGATGGTATAAACGATTCCCCCGCCTTGAAAGAAGCGGACGTGGGAATTGCTATGGGCAGCGGTACGGACGTTGCGATAGATTCCGCCGGCGTGGTGCTTGTAAGCGAAGATTTGCGTACGCTTGACACCGTATTCGATTTAAGCCGCGCGACGGTCAGAAATATAAAACAAAACCTTTTTTGGGCGTTTATATACAACGTAGTTATGATACCCGTTGCGGCGGGCGCGTTTACGCCGCTTAATTTTACCTTTTCGCCGATGCTTGCCGCGCTGTGTATGAGTTTAAGCTCGCTCTTCGTCGTGGGCAACGCGTTAAGGCTTTTAAGATATAAAAATAAAAAATTTAAAGAGGATAAATTTATGAAAAAAATCGTTCACATTGAAGGTATGTGTTGCAACCACTGCGCAGGACGCGTGGAAAAAGCGCTGTCGGCTGTTACCAACGTGGTTTCGGCAGACGTAAAACTCAAAAAGAATATCGCAATTATCCGCAGCCGCGAAGAGGTCGACGACGAGCAGATTAAAGCGGTCGTGACCGAAGCAGGCTATACCGTTCAGTCCATTGAAGTCAAGTGACAAAATTACAGAATAAATGACAATAAGCGTCAGGATAACGTTTTGACATATTAACACGTGCGGCATTATAATTGTAGCAGGAGGTAAGATATGGTTGAAACGATGTTATTGGACAGACGCACAACGGACCTTGTTAAAGAGTACGTCCCAGACGGTGATGTGCTTGACAGTATAGTTTGCTTTTTTTCAATCTTTGCGGATCCTACGAGAGTTAAGATGCTTTCAGCTCTTGCGATTTCCGAAATGTGCGTAACCGATTTATCGCGCGTACTGAACATAAATCAGACCACGATTTCACACCAGTTGAGGCTATTGAAAAATTTAGGGATTGTCAAAAGTGAACGGCAGGGAAAAATTATATTTTACAGTCTTGTAAATGACACTGTAAACGATGTAATGCTTAAAGGCGTCGAGTTTCTCGGCTGCTGAAAAAACGGCGTAAATAACGCCGTTTTTTTATTTGCAAAAAATATATAAATTTTTCTTAATTTTTATTGAAAATGCGCTTTTGTTATGTTAAAATTGATTCAGCAATTATTTTATAATGGAGAATAAGGGTGAAAAAATTTAAATTAATTCAGGCAACAGTTGCCACGGCAATGGCGGTTTCCATGTTCGGTCTTACCGCATGCGAAATTTTTGGCGACAACAGTCAGACGGGCGACGGAAAAACGTACGAAGTCACGCTTAACGTTGACAACGGCGATTTAATGGCAAGTCTTTCGGAATACGTTTCTGGCGAAACCACACCGTTACCTAACGCAGAGAAAGCGCATTATACCTTTGATGGTTGGTATACTAACGCGCAGTTTACGGGCAGTCCGGTTTATAATATATCAAAATCGTCAAAGGGCGACGTGGAGTACTGGGCAAAATGGACGCCTGAAACTTACAGCATAAAATATTACCTAAACGGCGCGGAGTATACCCAAAGCTCAGTTACTTCTTATACTTATAACGAAATAGCTACGCTGCCTGCGCCTACGAGGGATAACTATTCGCTTGATGGCTGGTACGAAAGCTCCAATTATAACGGCGAATCAGTAGCAACTATTGTAAAGGGCGAATACGGCGATAAAGTATATTATGCAAAATGGAACGCCGATATGTACGGCGTAACCCTTGTTTTAAATGAGGGAGAACTTAAAAACAATTTATCCGGATATACTTACGGTATAGGTGCAACGTTGCCGATACCTACGAGAGACGGTTACAGATTCGACGGTTGGTTCACCCAGGATAACGGCGGCGGAACAAAAGTTGAAAGCATTACCGCAACTGATAAGGGCAATAAGACTTATTACGCAAAGTGGACTTTGACTGCTGCGATTGACGTTAAGGCAAGCGGCGGTTATGAAGAAGGCGCGTACGTTGAAATTAACCCTACCAGTAAAGTTAAATTAAGTAATGTTCAGGTATCGTATAAGCTTTTAGACGATATTAAAAGTTATAAAAAAATAGACAGCGCTCTTATCCGCGAAGTTACCAAAGGCGACAAGACCTACATCCGCGCGGATATCGTGGGACTTTCCGAAGGTAGTTATTCTATAAAAGTTTCTGCCGACGGAAGTGAAGTTACTAAAGAGGTTACCGTTACTTCATACGACCGTTCGGGTTATGCATTCCATGACAGAAATTCTTACGCCAAGACAACGTCTGCAAAAATCGGTATCGGCGCATATAAGGACGACGGCTCGCCCAAAGATAACGCGCAGATTATATACGTTACGGAAGCAACCAAAAACTCCGTAACCGCAACGTTCGGTAGCAAAACTTACACCGGTATAGGTAACATTCTTACCAATCTGAACAAGGCTGAAAATCCTGTTATAATCAGAGTTGTCGGAACAATCGGGGCTGCAACGTGGAAAAAGATAGATTACAATACAGAAGGTAAGTATAATCCTAGTAATAAAATTCCGGAAAGTAATATTAAAGGTACAAACGGTAAAAAACTTCCCACAAGTTCAACCGATCTTACGCAGGATGCTTTAATTTCCGGCGGTTATAATGAGTTAGACGATAGCGTATATTCAAAGTTGGACGGCTTATCAAGCAAAGCAACTTACAGCAGCGGCGCGTACGATTCGTGCTGGAACGATTGCTCTATAAGCGCCGGCGCGCACGACGTTATTGTAGAGGGTATAGGAAACGACGCGGAATTGGTTCAGTGGGGTATGACCTGGAAACAGGCAAGTTCTATCGAAGTAAGAAATCTTACTTTCACTGACTATACCGAGGACGCATGTTCATTTCAGGGTAATACGAATATCAAAGACGGAACGATAGCAAGCTTTGAATCATATTATCTTTGGTTGCATAACTGCACGTTTAACAGAGGTAAAAACTACTGGGACGTTTCCGACGAACAGGATAAGCATGACGGCGACGGCTCGTCGGATTTGAAACTTGTCTACGGCGTTACATTATCATACAACCACTATATAGATACTCACAAGACAGGTCTCGTCGGCGCAGGCGATACAAGTCATTCTTATAACGTAACTTTCCATCATAATTACTATGAAGGTTGCGAAAGCCGTATGCCTCTTGCAAGACTTGCAAATATGCATATGTATAACAACTATTATAAAGATTCGTCGGGTACTAATATGTCTTTGCGTACCAGCGCGTGGGCGTTTGTAGAAAATTGCTATTTTGATAATGCAAAAAATCCCGTTACCGTTGCGGATACTACGGCGGTAATTAAAATCTATGGTTGTGAATTTGTAAAAGGTTCTTACGGCAATCAGTCTGCTCTTACCACAAAGGATAATCAGATTGTGAAGGTAACAAGTAAAAATACCAAGATAACAAACGACGGCAACAAAAACCCTTATGCAAACTTTGACACCGACTCAAATTTCTACACTTATACCGCAACTACGGCGGCGCAGGCAAAGACCGATTGTATAGCAAATTCGGGCGTACTTAAAAAATAAATTGCAAAATTAAAAATAAAAAGCCTTGCTTAAAGCAGGGCTTTTTATTTTTGCTTAATATATTGCAAAAAGTAAGGTTAAGTGGTATAATTAAACTTGCGGATTATGGACGTTATAAAGGAAAAGTTAAAACTTCTGCCCGAAAACCCGGGCGTGTATATAATGCTTGACGAATATGCCAACGTAATATACGTCGGCAAGGCTCGCGTGCTTAAAAACAGGGTTCGCCAGTATTTCCATAATTCCCCCAAGCCCGAAAAAGTAAATAAAATGGTTGCAAACGTACGCGATTTCAACTATATCATTACAGATTCGGAAATAGACGCGCTCGCGCTTGAAAACAACCTTATAAAAAAGTATAAACCCAAGTACAATATACTTTTAAAGGACGATAAAACTTATCCCTATATAAAGGCAAATTTAAAGGAAGAATATCCGAATTTCAGCATAACGCGAAAAATTAAAAAGGACGGCAGTAAATACTTCGGACCGTTTATGGGCGGGATAAACTGTAAAGACATTCTGGATATTTTGCAGCTTACTTACAGTGTTCGTCTGTGCCATACGCAGATAACCGAAAAGCCCAAAAGGGAGTGCCTGAATTATCATATTAAAAGATGCTTATCGCCTTGTTCGCATAAAGTCGGAAAAGAGGAATACGCGCAGCAGGTTAAAAATGCGCTGTCCTTTCTGGAAGGCAACTATAAAGACGCCGAGAGACTTTTAAAAGACAAAATGCTTGCGGCAGCCGAGGGCGAAAATTTCGAACTTGCGATTGATTACAAAAACAAGCTTGCAATGCTTTCAAAGCTTGAAGCAAAGCGTATAACTTCGTTGAGCCGCTATATCGACGCGGATATAATAGCCTATTCAACTAACAATATGTATTCCGCTGTGAACGTGCTTGTAACGCGTAAAGGCGTAATGCAGGGCGGCAGCAGCTACGCTTTGGACGAGGCGTATATGTCCGACGGCGAAGCGCTTACGGCGTTTATAATTCAGTATTATTCCAATCACGAAGTCCCTGCCGAAATTATCTGCGAACAGTTCTGCGAAAAGGAGCTTATACAAAACTACTTCAAGGAAAAGTTTGATAAAACGGTTGAAGTAACTCTTGCAAAGCAGGGAGTAAAGGCGCAGCTTTTAAAAATGGCGGGCAGAAACGCCGCCGACTTTTTGGAAAAGTCGGTTGATAAAATCAAACACAAGGACGATATGACCGTAAACGCCTGCAAGCGGTTGCAACAGCTTTTAAGCTTGAAATGCTATCCGCGCCGTATGGAGTGTTACGATATTTCCAACATAAGCGGAGTTGATAAGGTCGGCTCTATGGTTGTGTTTATCGACGGCGAAGCGGACAGACAAAGTTACCGCAGGTTTAAAATTAAGACGGTAGAGGGCGCAAACGACTTTGCTTCGTTAAAAGAGGTATTGACGCGCCGTCTTTCAAAACTCGGTACCGAAGAGGAAGAAAAATTCCCCAAGCCGGACCTTATAATTATAGACGGCGGTAAGGGACAGCTTTCGTCCGTAAAAGAGGTCTTTGACCAGATGAATATAAGCGGAATTGAATTGATTTCGCTTGCAAAGCGCGAGGAAGAGGTGTTTACGCTTTACAGCGACGAAAGTGTGATTATCCCTCACCGCGACTACGCCCTTAAAACCTTGCAGCGTATCCGCGACGAGGCGCACAGATTTGCCATAACATATTTCAGAAATCTTCATTCAAAGCGTAGCTTCGAAAGCGTGCTTAACCTGATTGAAGGCGTCGGCAAAGCGAAGAGGATTGCGCTTATGGAAAAATTCGGCTCGCTTGAAAAAATCAGAACGGCAAGCGTTGACTGCCTTGCGGAAACAGAGGGGATAGGCGAAAAACTTGCGCAAAAAATAAGAGAATACTTTGACGAAAATTTATGAGAGAGATTAATTATCCGCTGATAGTTTCAGACTTTGACGGAACGCTTTTAAACGGCGAACATACCGTAACAAAAGGCGTTAAATGCGCTATAAACGAATACGTTACAAGCGGCGGCGTGTTTGCGGTTTGTACTGGCAGAATGCTGCGCTGTATATTGCCGAACGTCCGCGAGCTGGGCTTAAAGGGGTTTGTGGTGGCGCATCAGGGAACGGTCATTGCCGACATTGAAAGCGGAAATATAATTAAATACGACGGTTTTAAGACGGAAGATACGGCTGAAATCTGCCGCAATCTCGAAGAGCTTAACTATCCGGCAAACGTCTACGCCGAAGACGCTATGTATACGACTATTGCGGAGGACGATAAGCATTTACGGCAGTACGAGCAGATTGTAGGATTAAAGTCTACTCACGTAAACGGAAGGATATCAGACTTTGTTTTAAAAAACAAACTGTTTTGCCAGAAAGTTGCCGTTATGGTTGCAAAAGAAAATCAGGCGGAACTTTACGCCGAACTGCAAAAGCGGTTGGGAGCAAGATTTGACGTAACTTGCAGCGCGGCGGTTCTGGTAGAGATTTCGCCGCTCGGTAACGACAAGGGTGAAGGGCTGAAATTCCTTTGCGAAAAATTCGGCGTACCGCAAGATAAGTCGGTTGCGATAGGCGATAATTTAAACGATTTACCTATGATAAAGGCGGCAGGCGTCGGCGTTGCGGTCGGCAACGCTTCCGACGGTTTAAAAGCGGCGGCAGATTTTGTAACCGTTACGAACAACGAGGATGCCGTTGCAAAAGTTATTGAAAAATTCGGATTTAAAAATGATTGAAATACTTTCGCCTGCGGGCGGTGAAGAATGCGCTTACGCCGCAATCAATGCGGGTACGGACGCAATATATCTGGGACTTGACAGGTTTTCGGCGAGAAGCTCGGCTGAAAATTTTGACGATGAAAAGTTCTCAAAAATCTGTAAATACGCCCGCGCGTTCGGCGTAAAAGTCTATGTTGCGCTTAATACCGTCGTTAAGGACAGCGAGACGGAAAGTTTTTTAAACACGGTCGTTTCGGCTTGGAACAATGGTGCGGACGCTATAATTATACAGGATTTGTTTTTTGGCAAATTTATAAAGCAAAGCGCGCCGCAAATAAAATTGCATTTATCAACGCAGGCAGGAACTTGCAACGTATTGGGCGCGCAACTTGCAAAAGCCTGCGGTTTTGACAGAGTTATTCTCGCAAGAGAAACCAAGTTAAAAGATATCGAAAAAATAAGTAAAATAATTGATACAGAAGCATTTGTTCAGGGCGCGCTTTGTACCTGTTTTTCGGGGCAGTGTTATCTGTCGTCTTTCGCGGGCGGAAACAGCGGTAACCGCGGCAAATGTAAACAGCCTTGCAGGAAACTTTATTCTATTGACAGAAGCGGTTTCGAAGAGCCGGCGTACAGACTTTCGCTTTCCGATTTAAGCGTCGGCGAAAATATTCACAGCCTAATTGACGCCGGCGTCAGTTCGTTCAAAATAGAGGGAAGAATGCGCCGTCCGGAATACGTCGCCGCCGCGGTCAATTATTATCAAAGTATTTTAGCCGGCAAAGACGGCGATATAAGCGCGTTAAAGCGTACTTACAACCGCGGCAATTACACGAAGGGACTTGCGTTCGGTCAGGATAAGTCTTTTATTTCCTCGGCAGTGCAGGGGCATATAGGCGAATTCGCTGGAATAATCAAAGTTGAAAACGCGAAATATATTCTTCAAAGCAGTTCAAAATTTTCAAACCGCGACGGTTTTAAAATTCTGCGCGGCGGCAAGGAAGTCGGCGGCGGAACTTGCGGCGGCGCGTGTAATGGCGGATATATCCTCAATACGCGCGCAAGACTTAAAAACGGCGATAAAGTATTTATTACCACCGACGCGGCGTTAAACGAAAGATTGTTACAAAATAAACGGTTGGTGCCCGTTAAAATTTCGGCTGAATTTCTTTGCGGTAAATGCGCGAAAATTACCATTGACGGCAACGAATTTTTAGGCGACTGCGAACTTGAACGCGCAAACAGCAGGCCGCTTACGGAAGAGGATATTATCCGCAATTTTCAAAAGACGGACGGCTATCCTTTTTTGCCGGAATTTACAGATATTCGGACAGACGGCGTATTTATAACCGCAGCAAACCTGAACGCGCTTCGTCGCGGCGTTTACGAAAAATTATACGAACTACTCGCCGAAAATAGAAATCCGCAAATATTCCCTAAAATTGATTTGCCGCATATCAAAAGAGAAGAAAACGAAAAAACAGCGGTTATCGCTACGAGCTTAAACGGCGTAAAAGCCGATATCGGCGTGCTTAAACCGGACGACTTTTCGCAGGACTTTAAGGACCTTTTAAAAGATTTTGACGGCGAAAAATTTTTATTCGTTCCGCCCTATATGACGGGCGAAGAAGTTGAAAAAATAACCGAAGCAGTTAAACTGTTCAACGGCATTTATTGCGACGGTTATTTCGGGTTAGAACTTGCAAAAAAGCTTGAAAAACCTTTCTTTGCGGGAACGGGCTTTAATATCGCAAACAGCGTATCGCTTGCCGGCATTGACGCAAAATACGTCTGCCTTTCCAAGGAGCTTACCATTGCGGAAACGAACGGACTTTCGCGCAAAAACGCGTTTTATCTTTCGGGCGGCAATATAAAAGTAATGGACTTGATTTACTGTCCTTTTGAAAAGAAGTGTTCAACCTGCGACAAGCGTAATCTTTACACTTTGACTGACGGCGAACGCCGCGGATTCCCGTTGAGGAGATACGTAACAGGCGAGTGCAGATTTGAATTGTATAACTGCGCCGACCTTGTGACGAGCGGAGCAAACTGCGGTAAATTATACGACTTTACTCTGCCGCAGAAAAACGAAAACCGTACGCGCGGTCACTCGGTAAACGGAATTTATTGATATGAACGAAAAGAGCATTCAAAGACTTGAACTTGATAAAATTTTATCCGCAGTTTCCGAGTATGCCGTATTGCAGGGCGGAAAAGGGCGGATAAAATTTTGCACGCCTTCGGTGAATTTGGAAGAGGCGCGGTTTAGGATTGCCTGCACCGAAGAGTGCGACAAACTTTTATTTAAGCACGGCATAGGCAAAATAGAATACTTCGGCAATCTTGACGAAATTTTAAGTTTAGCTGAAAAGGGGTCGGCGCTCTCGTGCGGACAGCTTTTAGAGGCTAACGCGCTTTTGCGCTCGGCACGAATCGCGTTCGATGGTCTGAAAAGTGTGAACGACGACGGCATAACTATAATGCGTTCGCGCGCGGAAAAGCTGTATTTTGACGCCGCGCTGGAAGAGGATATAACTCAAAAAATTCTCTCGCCCGATACGGTTAGCGATTACGCCAGTGACAAGTTGTTTTCTATCCGTTCGCGTATAAAGAGTCTGAATGAGAGAATACGCTCCAAGCTTTCGGAGTATCTGACGAAGGACGCGCAGTATCTTCAGGACGGCATAGTGACTATCAGAAACGACAGATACGTTATACCAGTTAAGGCGGAGTATAAAAGCAGGGTGCGCGGTTTCGTCCATGACCGCTCGCAGACCGGAGCGACTTTCTTTATAGAACCCGAATACGTTTTAGAGCTCAATAACGAACTTATCGCCCTTACGATAGACGAGCGCGAGGAAGTGGAAGCTGTACTCCGCGCCCTTTCAAAGCGGCTTGGAAGTCTTGCAGAGGCCTTGCGCGCAGATATGGAAATACTTTACGATATGGACGCAGATTACGCGCGCGCCGAGTACGGATATAAACTGCATTGCACAAAACCGAAAATGAACGGCAGAGGCTATATCAATATAATAAAGGGCAGACATCCGCTTATCGACGCTAAAAAAATCGTTCCCGTTTCGGTTGAGCTGGGCATAGATTACGACTTTCTCATTTTAAGCGGTGCAAACACCGGCGGCAAGACCGTAACTTTAAAAATGTGCGGACTGTTCTGCTTAATGGCGGCAAGCGGACTTTTTATTCCGGCTTGCGAAGGCAGCAGCATTTCCGTGTTTGAAAATGTTTTCTGCGATATCGGCGACAGCCAAAGCATTGAAGAGAGTCTTTCTACTTTTTCGTCGCATCTTTTAAACGTAATTAATATCTGTAACGGCGCGAACGCAAACAGCCTCGTTTTAATTGACGAGCTGGGCGGCGGCACTAACCCAGACGAAGGTCAGGCGCTTGCAAAGGCTATCGTCAAGCATCTTCTGTCAAAGGGTTGCAAAGGGATAGTAACAACTCATTTTACGCCGCTTAAAGAATTTGCCTATACGCTTGAAAGAACCGAAAACGCCAGTATGGAATTCGACGCAGATACTTTAAAGCCGCTTTATTCGATTAAAATAGGTTTAGCCGGCGCAAGTAACGCGCTTGCAATCTCCCGAAGGCTGGGTTTGCCGGACGATATTTTAAACGACGCAACGGGTTTTCTTTCGGAAGGAGCAAGAAGTTTTGAAAACGTTCTTCGCCGCGCCGAGGACAGCAGATTGCAGGCGGAAGAAAAACTGCGCGAAGCGCAGACGCTTGAAAACGAGTGGAAGCAAAGAGTAAGCCTTTTAAACAGCCGTATCGAAGAAGTCAATTCCGAAAAGGAAAAGATTTCACGCTCGGCAAGGGTTGAAAGCAGACGTATAATATCCGAGCGGACCGAACGCGCCGAACAAATTCTGGAAGAGATTGAGGGCATCTTCAAAAAGGAAGAAATTTCGCAGTCTGACCTTATAAAGGCGCGTACTCTTAAAAACAAACTTGAAAACATTTCTTACGGCGAGGAAGAGCGCAAAGCGCCGCAGAGTATTTACAGACAAGCAAAGCCCGACGAGATAAAAGTCGGTACGACGGTCTTCGTAAAACCTATGCAGAGCCGCGGACAGGTTACGAGCCTGAAACGCGGTGAAGCGGAAGTGCAGTGCGGCAGTATGAAAATGCACTGCAAACTTTCCGACCTGCTTTTAATCGACGGGCAGAAAAAGGTTGAAAAGGCGGAAAAAGTTAAAGTAGTTAAACGTATTCCGCAAAATCAACCAGCGCTTGAAATCAACCTTCTGGGACTTACGGTAGAAGAGGCGCTGTACGAGGTGGATAACTTTATCGACCGCGCCGTTTTGGATAATCTTGAAGAGATTAAAGTTATTCACGGCGTGGGAACGGGCAAACTCAAAAACGCAATAGCGCGTCACCTTGTCCGTCATAAAAACGTTGAAAGTTTCCGCGCCGGCAGGTACGGCGAGGGCGAAA
Organism: uncultured Clostridia bacterium; assembly: GCA_964503655.1. Classification (GTDB taxonomy): domain Bacteria; phylum Bacillota; class Clostridia; order Christensenellales; family Borkfalkiaceae; genus Coproplasma. The sequence goes on from CAZDAG010000002.1 coordinate 84,245, forward strand.
GCGGAGTTACCGTAATAAAACTTAAATAGTCAATAATTGCCTTTAAACGTAATATTATATAAATAGAATTTTATGTTTAGGGGTAAACTATTGAAAGGCAAATTAATTACCGTAGTTACTAATTGCTTGCTCGTTGCAATCGTTTTATCGGTATCGCTTATAGGCTTTTTCGGCGGTAAGGCGGTAGCGGTTTCAGGCGAAAATACAAACCTTTATTACAGCGCGGAAGAGGGCGAAGGCGTAAGCCTTATGTTCAACGTATACGAACACACGGACAACGTTCTTGAAATACTGGACGTCCTGGATGAATACGAAGCGAAAGGCACCTTTTTTATCGGCGGTAGCTGGGCAGACGATAACGTTGACTGCGTGCGCGAGATATACAAGCGCGGACACGAGCTTGCAAGCCACGGCTATTTTCATAAAGACCATTCAAGAATGTCTTACGAGGCTAATCTTGAAGAAATCCGTCCCAGCGTAAAGCTTTTAAATATGATTTGCGGAATTAATATAACCTTATTCGCGCCGCCTTCGGGAGCTTTTAACGACGATACGCTAAACGCTTGCCAGTCGCTTGATTTAAAGGTTATAATGTGGAGCAGGGACACGATTGACTGGCGCGATAAGGACGTCAATTTAATTTGTAGCCGCGCAACCAAAAATCTTCAGAAAGGCGAGTTCGTTTTAATGCATCCTACGGACTGCACGGTAACGGCTCTTCCCGATATATTAACTTACATAAGAGATAACGGACTTTGCGCCGTTACGGTATCTCAAAATTTAGGAGTATAATGGTACACTACAAAAAATTAAATAACGGAATAAGACTAATCGTAAAACAAATGTCCGGACTTATGTCGGTGACTATGGGTATACTCGTCCATACCGGCGCGAGCGTTGAAAACGATAAAGAGGACGGTATTTCGCACTTTATCGAACATATGATGTTCAAAGGAACGAAAAAGCGTTCGGCGTTTAAAATTTCAGACGATATGGACGCTATCGGCGCGCAGGTCAACGCGTTCACTTCAAAGGACGTAACCTGCTATTACGCAAAGTCCACCACCGGACATGCGGCTGAAGCGTTTGAAATTCTTTCCGACCTGTTTTTAAACAGTACTTTCCCCGCAGGTGAAATGAAGAGGGAAAAGGGCGTCATAGTTGAAGAAATAAACATGAACGACGATACGCCCGACGACTTGTGCCTCGATCTTCTTGCTCGCGCGTACTACGGCGAAAAGGGCTACGGCAGAAATATTTTAGGTCCGCGCGAAAATGTGCAGGGCTTTACCAAGGCGGATATTAAAGATTACTTAAATAAGCGTTATACTACCGAAAATATAGTTATTTCCATGGCAGGCAATATAGACGTTGCGCTTGCCGAACAGCTTGTGGAGAAGTATTTTTCGGCATTGCCCTATACGCCTGCGGACAATAAGCCCGTAGACGTTAAATTATGCGGACAAGCCCTCTTCTGTAAAAAAGATATCGAGCAAATCCATCTGGCGCTTGCATTCCCTTCTGTTAAAAGGTACGATAAACTTTTTGACGCAACACAGATAATGAATTCGGTATTCGGCGGCAGTATGTCGTCAAGACTTTTCCAGAAGGTAAGGGAAGAGCTGGGGCTTGCGTATACAGTTTATTCTTACGTTTCACCCTATTCCGAGGTTGGTTCGCTTGTAATATACGCTGGGGTTAACGCCGAAAATTATCTGACGAGCGCGGAAGCAGTTCTGGAATGCGTAAAAGCAATAAAGTCCAAAAACGTTACTGAAGAGGAGTTTTTGCGCGGTAAAGAGCAGCTTTTGTCTTCGTCGATTTTCTCGCAGGAAAGCACGAGTTCGCAGATGCTTTTGTACGGTAAAGAGCTTATTTACAGCGGCAAGGTATACGATTTTGAAGAGCGCGTAAAAAAGATAAATTCCGTAACTTTGAGCGACGTGCTTGAAGCGGTGGAATTCAATTTCGATCAAAGCCGCATAGCTTCGGCGGTGGTCGGAAACGTCACGCAAGCTTTAAAATTATGAGCGAAATAAAATACGGCTTTGCTCCTTTATTCGATAAAGACAGCAAGCTTTTGATACTGGGCAGTTTTCCGTCCGTTAAAAGCCGTAAGGTTGAGTTTTACTACGGCAATCCGCAAAACAGATTCTGGCGTACTGTATGCTCGTTTTTCGGCGAAAGCGTTCCGCCAACCGTTGACGGCAAAAAGAGCTTTCTTTTAAGACGCAATATAGCGTTATGGGATATCGTGACCGAGTGCGAAATATCCGGTTCGCAGGACAGTACGATAAAAAATTTCAAAGTAGCAGATTTAAAAACTCTCTTGCAAAATTGCTATATAAGGTATATAATATTAAACGGCAGTACGGCGTACAAGATATTTACGGACAACTACGCAGGTTTAAATATTCCGTACAAAAAACTTTCGTCAACAAGTCCTGCCAATACGCGGTTTTACGAAGAGGAGTGGCGCGATGCGCTATCAGGAGTTTTTAACAGAACTTAAAGGTTACGCCGACGAGGAGTATAAAGCCTTTCACAAAAAGCTTTTAAAGAACGACAGCGTAAATGTTATCGGCGTACGCGTACCCGTTTTGCGCAAAATTGCAAGAAAGTATATTGGCGACGTGGACGGGCTGTTAGCTTTTCCCGACGAGTATTACGAGGTGACTTTTATAAAACTCACCGCAGTGTCAATGCTTGAATACGGGCAGTTTATTAAATACGTTGACAGATGCGTTCCGCTTATCGACAACTGGGCAACTTGCGACTGTTTTACGCCGAAGTGTATAGACAGGCATAAAGACGATTTTATGCCCTATATAAGAAAATACGCGCAAAACGGCGGAGAGTTTTACCAGCGTTTTGCGTTGACCACGTTGCTTCATTTCTACGTTGAAGAAAAGTATGCGGAAACGATTTTTGCCTTGGCGGAGAGGAGCGATACGAAATTATATTACGTACATATGGCTGTCGCGTGGCTTATAGCAGAAACGCTTGTAAAATTTTACGATAAAGCTAAGAGTTTTCTTCTTGAAAACACTTTGGATAAAAAGACACACAACAAGGCAATTCAAAAGGCGTGTGAAAGTTTTCGGCTTTCAGACGATAGGAAAAATTTTTTAAAGGGAATTAAAAGATAAATGGACATTTCAGCAAAACTTACCGAGGAATTCAATTTACGCCCAGACCACGTTCAGAACATTCTTAAACTTTTGGAAGAGGGCAATACGATACCTTTTATCGCCCGCTACCGCAAAGAGATGACGGGCGCAATAGACGATCAGGTCCTGCGCGCATTAAACGACAGATACGAGTATCTTAAAAACCTTGAAAAGCGCAAAGAAGAAGTCGCAAAGGCGATAACCGAACAGGAAAAGATGACGGATGAAATTCAAGCCGCTATCGACGCCGCGCAGACTATGACTGAAATAGAGGATATTTACCGTCCTTTCAAGCAAAAGAAAAAGACGCGCGCTTCGGTTGCAATCGAAAAGGGTTTACAGCCCCTTGCAGACTTAATTTTGGCGCAGGCGTGCAAGCCTTACGAAGAAGCGGCAAAATACGTCGACGAAGAAAAGGGCGTATCCTCCGTAGAGGACGCTATTTCCGGCGCGAAGGATATTATCGCCGAAATAATTTCAGACAACGCCGAACTTCGTAAAAAGCTGCGTAACCTTTTGGAAAAGCACGGCGAAATGCAGGTTAAACTTGTAAAGGACGACGATAAAAATACGTACGGAATGTACGCCGATTACAGCGAGCTTATTCCCGAAATCAAAAACCACCGCATTCTCGCGATAAACAGGGGCGAGAAGGAAGAGTGCCTTAAAGCCAAAATTTATTTCGATGCGGAAATTGCAAAGCGCGTCTGTACCGTTAAATACATAAAAAACAAATCGGAAGAAGAGTGCGCAAAATTAATCGAAGAGGCTGCGTCAGACGGCTACGACAGACTTATAGAGCCGTCAATCCAGAGGGAAGTACGCGCTATTCTTACCGACAGAGCCGGCGAGCAGGCTATAAAGATGTTCGAAGTAAATCTTCGTCCCTTGTTGTTACAGCCGCCCGTAAAAGGTAAGGTAACTTTGGGACTTGACCCCGGCTACCGTACGGGCTGTAAAGTTGCCGTCGTTGACGAAACGGGTAAAGTGCTTGATACGTCGGTTATATACCCCGTTCCGCCCAAAAACGATATCGAGGGCAGCAAAAAAATAGTTAAGTACCTGATTGAAAAGCACAAGGTAGATATAATTTCAATCGGAAACGGCACGGCAAGCAAGGAGACCGAAATTTTCGTTGCCGACCTTCTGAAAGAGGTTGACGCAAACGTAAGTTACGCCGTAGTAAACGAAGCCGGCGCCAGCGTTTATTCTGCAAGTCACCTTGCGGTCGAAGAGTTCCCCGACTATGATTTAACTCTGCGTTCCGCAATTTCTATTGCAAGAAGATTGCAGGACCCTCTTTCGGAGCTTATAAAAATAGACCCTAAGTCCATAGGCGTAGGACAGTATCAGCACGATATGGATAAAAAGCGGCTTGACGGCGTTTTAGGCGGCGTGCTTGAAGACTGCGTAAACAGCGTAGGCGTCGATTTGAATACCGCCAGCGTTTCCCTTTTGAAATACGTTGCAGGTCTTAACGCGGGCATTGCGAAAAACATTGTTTCTTACCGCGAACAGAACGGAAAGTTTTCCGAGCGCGGACAGCTTCTGAACGTCGCGAAACTCGGCGCAAAAGCGTACGAGCAGTGCGCCGGTTTCCTGCGTATTCCCGACGGTAAAAACATTATGGACAATACCGCCGTACACCCCGAGTCTTACAAAAAGGCTGAAAAACTTTTGTCGCTTTTCGGCTACGGCGAAGAGGATATAAGAGCAAGAAAGCTTGCCGAACTTCCCGAAAAGGTTAAAGCTTACGGCGAAAATAAAGCCGCGGAGTACTGCGGACTTGACATAGCAACTATGAACGACATTATTGCAGAGCTTGTAAAGCCCGGCAGAGACATCCGCGACAACCTTCCCCAGAGACAGTTGAGAAAGGATATTCTCGGTATAGAAGATCTTGCGGTCGGTATGGAAGTGGAAGGCACGGTCAGAAACGTTATTGACTTCGGCGCGTTCGTAGACATCGGCGTGCATCAGGACGGACTCGTCCATATTTCCGAAATTACCGATAAATATATCCGCCATCCTTCCGACGTTTTAAAGGTCGGACAGCAGGTAAAAGCGGTAATTATCACGCTCGATAAAGCGAAGCAGCGTATAGGACTTTCGTTGAAGCAGGTCAAAAAGCAGGCCAATTAAGTTGACAAACAGGCGCTTTTATAGTAAAATGCGAGTGTAGAAAATACGGAGGGCGAAATATGTTTGAAGAAGTAGCAAAGATTCTTTCAGAGCAGTTGGGAATAGCTGTATCAAAGATTACTATGGAAAGCGATATAGTAAAAGATTTAGGCGCGGATTCCCTTGACGTCGTTGAACTTCTTATGACCTTGGAGGACAATACGGGCAAGACCATTCCCGAGGACAAGGTTACGGACGTTAAGACGGTCGGCGACGTAGTTAAACTTCTCGAATCTCTTTAATCAATAATAAATTAAAAACCTCTCGCGGAAATTCCCGCGAGAGGTTTTTGCTTTGTTTTATAATATTATATTTATCAATCTTTTCGGAACGAGGATAAACTTTTTAATCTGCTTGCCGTCGATAAGGGGAGCAATATCTTCATGCGCTTTGACGGCCTTTTCAATTTCGTCGGCCGGCATATCCGCGGCAACCGTAATTTTAGCCTTGATTTTGCTGTTAATCTGCACGGCGTATTCGACTGTGTCCTCGCCGCATTTAGCCTCGTCGTAAGTTGCCCAAGGTTCGTACGCGATAGTGCCTTCGTGATCTAATACCGTAGTCCATATTTCTTCGGTAATGAAGGGGATAACGGGGTTCAGAAGTTTTATAAGCCCTTCGGCGTAATTTACGGGGAAGCTTCTGCCGTCGCCGATTTCCTTGTAAACTGCGTTTACGAAAATCATCATCTGCGAAATAGCGGTATTGACCTTCATCGCCTCGTAATCTTCGGTAACCTTTTTAACCGTCTGATTATAAATTTTATCGAGATTTATATTCGGCGCGTCTGATATTGCGTCCAGTTCGAAATACAACCTGTGAATTCTGTCAACGAATTTTTTAACGCCCTCAATATTCGAAGTATTCCAGGGCTTTGTGTCGGCGACGGGTCCCATAAACATTTCGTACATTCTCAAAACGTCTGCGCCGTATTCGTCAACTATATCGTTGGGGTTAATTACGTTGCCCATACTTTTTGACATCTTGTTTCCGTCCTCGCCCAAAATCATTCCCTGATGGAACAATTTTTTGAACGGCTCTTTGTAAGGAACAAGCCCCTTATCAAAGAGGAAGTTGTTCCAAAAACGCGAGTACAGAAGGTGTCCTACGAGATGTTCCTTGCCGCCCATATAAAAGTCAACCGGCAGCCAGTGTTTTAAAAGCTCGTAGTCTGCAAATTGCTTTTCGTTGTGAGGGTCGCAGTATCTCAAAAAGTACCAGCTTGACCCTGCCGAACCAGGCATAGTGGTGGTTTCGCGTTTTCCGTTTACGTCGCCGATTTTCACGTTTACCCAGTATTTCGCATTTTCAAGAGGAGGGTTGCCGCCCTTCGCCTTGTAATCGTCCATTTCGGGCAGAACGAGGGGGAGGTCTTTATCTTCAAGTAAGTACGTTTCGCCGTTGTCAAGATGGACTACGGGCAGAGGTTCGCCCCAGTATCTTTGGCGCGCAAAAATCCACTCGCGCAGTTTATAGGTTACCGTCTTTTTACCGCATCCGTGTTCTTTCAGCCATGCAGCCATTTTGTCGATAGCCTGTTTTTTATCAAGTCCGTTCAAAAAGTTTGAATTTATATGTTTGCCGTCGCCGGTAAACGCTTCTTTTGTAATGTCGCCGCCTTCGAGAACGGGTATTATAGGCAGATTGAATTTTTTAGCAAAATCGTAATCGCGCGTATCGTGCGCTGGTACAGCCATAATTGCGCCCGTACCGTAAGAGGTTAGAACATAGTCGGAAATGTACACGGGAATTTTGCTGCCGTTTGCGGGGTTTATCGCGTAAGCGCCGGTAAAGCAACCCGTTTTGTCTTTGTTTAAGTCGGTGCGTTCAAGCTCGGATTTGCTTGCGCAAATCTTTTTATATTTTTCAACTTCGCCACGTTGCGCGTCAGTAGTAATTTCGTCTACAAGTTTGTGTTCGGGCGCGAGTACGCAGTAGGTAACGCCGAAGAGGGTATCGCAACGGGTAGTGAATACGGTGAAAGTCTTGTCCGCGCCGTCAACCTTAAATACTACGTTCGCACCTTCCGATTTCCCGATCCAGTTGCGCTGCGCAATTTTCGAAGGTTCCTGCCAGTCAAGTCCGTCAAGCCCTTCCAAAAGTCTTTCGGCGTACTTGTTTATGTCGATGACCCACTGTTTCATATTTTTGCGTACTACAGGATATCCGCCGCGCTCGCTTTTGCCGTCTATAATCTCGTCGTTGGCAAGAACGGTTCCAAGCTCTTCGCACCAGTTTACCGGCATTTCCTCGTAGCGGGCGAGTCCTTCTTTGCAGAGCTGTTTAAATATCCACTGCGTCCACTTGTAGTATGAGGGGTCGCAGGTCGAAATGGTCTGGTCCCAGTCGTAAGAAAGTCCCAGCATTTTCAACTGCTCGGTAAATGTTTTGATGTTTTTCTGCGTAAATCCGTCGGGGTTGTTTCCCGTCTTTATGGCAAACTGTTCGGCAGGCAGACCGAAGCTGTCAAAACCGATAGGGTGCAAAACGTTGTAGCCCTGCATCCTTTTCATTCTCGCGAGAATATCGGTTGCAGTGTAACCTTCGGGGTGACCCACATGCAGTCCCGCGCCCGAGGGGTAGGGGAACATGTCCAAAACGTAATATTTAGGTTTTGAAAAGTCGCGGAGATCTGTATGGAAAGTTTTGTTTTCATCCCAGTATTTTTTCCACTTGTTTTCAATTTCCGTAAAATTAGTGTAAGCCATAAATTTTTATTCCTGAAAATTTAATTACTAAATATTATACATATTCCTTTCAAAGATGGCAAATAAATTAATGCTAAACACGTTTTAAAGTTGTTGACAAAAAAGATAAATTGTAATAATATTAGGGTACGCAGAAATAAAGACAAGTACCGCCGATAAATTTTCAGAGAGTGTGGCGTATGCTGTGAGCCGCATAATTTAAAGGGTAACGGGAAACCACTTTGCAAATTTTTGCGTATCTTAAAAGAGGTCACTTATTTTGTGGCAATTAAGGTGGAACCGCGCATAATATTTTGCGTCCTTAAACGAAAACTCAACGTTTTTGTTTAAGGATATTTTTTTGGAGATATATATGGAAATTTTTTTGAAAAACGGAAGTATCGAAATTGATAACGGCGCAACATGTCACGACGCCGTGCTTAAAATCAGCGAAGGACTGGCGCGTTCGGCGGTTGCGGCAAAGGTAAACGGAAAACTTTGCGATCTGTCCTCAAAATTAAATGACGGCGACAAATTAGAAATAGTTACGCTCAAGGACAGAGAGGGACTGGAAGTTTACCGTCATACCTGCGCGCACGTTCTGGCGCAGGCGTTAAAAAATATTTTCCCTACCTGCAAACTGGCAATAGGTCCCGTTATAGACAACGGCTTTTATTACGACGTTGATTTCAATACGCCGATAACGTTGGACGACTTCGCCAAGATTGAAAGTGAGATGCTTAAAATAATCAACGCAAATACGCCTATCGAGCGTTTTGAACTTCCCAGAAAGGAAGCCGTTAAACTTATGAAAAAGTTTGACGAAAATTATAAGATAGAACTTATTGAAGATTTACCGGAAAACGAAACTATATCGTTCTACAAGCAAGGTAGTTTCACGGACTTGTGCCGCGGACCTCATTTGCCTTCGACCGGTAAAATCAAAGCGTTTAAACTTACTTCGCTTACCGGCGCGTACTGGCGCGGCAACGAAAAGAACAAAATGCTTACCAGAATTTACGGTACTGCGTTTGAGAAGAAAAGTCAGCTTGATGAGTATCTTGTCGCTGCGGAAGAGGCAAAAAAACGCGACCATAACAAGCTTGGGCGCGACCTCGGGATATTTATGACTTCCGACGTCGTCGGTCAGGGCTTGCCTATTTTAATGCCCAAGGGCGCTAAAATTTTGCAGGTTTTAACCCGTTTTGTGGAGGACGAGGAAGCCAAGCGCGGCTTTATGATAACAAAAACGCCCAATATGGCAAAGTCCGATTTGTATAAAATTTCAGGACACTGGGCGCACTACCGCGACAAAATGTTCATTTTAGGCGAAGTGGACGACCACGGCGAATCTGTGGACGGCGAAGAAATCATGGCGCTCCGTCCTATGACATGTCCGTTCCAATACCAGATTTTCAAAAACGGCTTAAAATCGTACAGGGATTTGCCTTGCAGATATTCCGAAACCGCAACCGAATTCAGGAAAGAAGCTTCGGGCGAAATGCACGGACTTATCCGCGTAAGACAGTTCACCCTTTCCGACGGTCATATAATTTGTACGAAGGAGCAGGTTGAAGAGGAGTTTAAGCGTTGCCTCGATCTTTCCTATTACATTCTCGACGCGTTGGGAATGAGAAACGACGTGACTTTCCGTTTCTCGAAGCGCGGCAAGTCAAAGTCAGATAAATATATCGATAATGACGAGGCTTGGAACAATACCGAGGCAATGATGAAAGTCATTCTCGACGACATAGGCATTGATTACGTTGAAGCCGACGACGAGGCGGCGTTCTACGGACCCAAGCTTGACGTTCAGATTAAAAACGTACACGGCAAGGAAGATACATTGATTACTATTCAAATTGACTTTGCCGCGGGCGAAAGCTTTGAAATGCAATATATTGACGTCGACGGAACCAAACAGTATCCCTACGTTATCCACAGAAGTTCAATCGGCTGTTACGAAAGAACGCTTGCTTTCCTGATTGAAAAATATGCGGGCGCGTTCCCTCTTTGGATGTGTCCTACGCAGGTAAAAATTCTTCCCATAACCGACAGAACGCTTGACTACGCCGAGGAAGTTGCCAAGACCCTGCTCGAAAGCGGAATACGCTGCGAAGTAGACAAGCGCAACGAAAAAATCGGCTACAAAATCCGCGAAGCGAAAATGGAAAAGGTGCCTTACGTTTTGGTTGTCGGCGACAAAGAGGCGGAGGACAAGACAGTCAACGTCAACAAGCGCGGCATTGAAGAAAAGCAGACTGTATCTTTACAGGACTTCGTAAAAACGGTAGTCAAAGAAAACGCCGAAAAGATAATTTTCTGAAAATTTCCGTTTAATCGGTTGACAAGTACATTATTTTAGTGTATTATTGTTTCTGTTAAGCAAAGGCAAACCCCTTTCGCCTTACAGGATACTTTAAGGCAAATAATGTGTTACTTCAAGCGTTCACGCTTATTTAATCAGCATTATATCGGGTTGCTTTGCAGCCCGATTTTTTTGGGCAAAAATTTTGTGAGGTAAAGAATCATAAAGGACTTATATTCGGTCAACGAAGCTATCCGCGATAAAGAGGTCAGATTAATCGGCAGCGACGGCGAAATGGTGGGCATAATGTCCAGCCGCGAAGCGCAGCGCCTTGCCGATGACGAAGGTCTAGACCTTGTGAAAATTTCCCCTAACGCAGTGCCGCCCGTATGCAAAATTATGGACTATTCCAAATTTAAGTACGAGCAGTCTAAAAAAGAAAAGGAAAATCGCAGAAATCAGACAGTTGTCGAGATTAAGGAAATCCGCCTTTCTATGACGATAGACGTCGGCGATATCGCGGTCAGAACCAAGCAGTGCCTCAAATTTTTAGAAGCAGGCAACAAGGTCAAAGTTTCCATAAGAATGAAAGGCCGTGAAAACGCGCGCGCCTATCAGGGCGTAAAAGTTATGGAAGACTTTTTCGAAGGACTTGGCGGCAAAGCGGTTCAGGACAAAAAGCCTGCCACCGAGGGCAGAAACATCATAATGGTTCTCTCGCCCGCAAAATCATAAAACAGTAAATTATTTCATTGGAGGATAAATATATGCCCAAGCAGAAGTCGCACAGCGGCAGCAAAAAGCGTTTTTGGCTTACCGCAACCGGTAAAGTTAAAAGACCCCACGGCGGCAAAAACCACAAAGCAGAAACCAAGAACAGAAAGAGAAAGAGAAATTTGCGTCAGAATACGCTTGTTTCATCTACGCAGGAATCCAACGTAAAAGCAATGATTCCTTATAAAGGTTAATAGGAGGCAAGCAAAATGCGTATTAAAAGAAGTGTAACCGCTTTAAAGAAGCGTAGAAAAATTTTCCGCCTTTCAAAAGGCTATTTCGGCAACAAGTCCAAGTCTTACAGAATCGCCCGTCAGGCGGTTATGAAGTCCTTAAACTATGCCTACATCGGCAGAAAGCTCCGCAAGCGCGATATGCGCAGCCTTTGGATTGCTCGTATCAACGCTGCTGCAAGGCTTAACGGACTTTCCTATTCCAAGTTTATGCACGGACTCAAAAACGCGGGCGTAAACCTCAACAGAAAAATTCTTGCCGAGCTTGCGGTAAACGATTCCAAGGCTTTTGCCGAACTTGCGGAAAAGGCTAAAAAAGCTTTATAATTTAAATTTAAGCCTTTATTATAAGGCTTAATTTTTTATATGATACTGACTTCGAAAACAAATCCCGTAATAAAAACGGTAAAATCGCTTGCGGTCAAAAAATTCAGGCAAAACCTCGGGCTGTATCTGGTCGAAGGGGTGAAGAGCGTTGAAGAATGTATTTCCGCAGGCTGCAAAATCGAGCGGATAATCTGCACGGAAAAATGGCAGGACAAGTTTGAAAACGCCGTTCTCGTAACGGACGCTCTTTTCAAAAGCATTTCAACCGAAACCGCGCCGCAGGGCGTAATGGCGGTGGCGCAAATTCCGCAAACGGAATTAAAAGCCCCTGAAGGCGACTGTTTGCTTTTGGACTGCTTGCAGGACCCGGGCAATTTAGGTACGGTGATACGAACGGCAAACGCGGCAGGGTATGAGGAAATTTACCTTATAAACTGTACCGACCCGTATTCACCGAAAGCTGTCCGCGCGAGTATGGGCGGAATTTTCCGCGTAAAGCTGTACCGCGCGACCCGTGACGAAATTTTCAGCGCTTTAAACGGCGTTCCGCTGATTTGCGCGGACATGAACGGCGAAAATGTTTTTAAGTTTACGCCGCCCGAAAAATTCTGCCTTTGCATAGGCAACGAAGGTTCGGGAATTTCGGACGAAGTTTCCGCCCGCGCTGATTTTACGGTAAAAATTCCCATGCGCGACACTTGCGAAAGTTTAAACGCGGCAGTTTCGGCAGGAATTGCAATGTACGCGCTCAAAAATCATAAATAAAGAGGTATAAATATGTCAGGACATTCAAAGTGGCACAACATAGCGGCAAAAAAGGGCAAGACCGACGCTGCGCGCGGCGCGGTATTCACCAAACTGGGCAGAGAATTAGCGGTAGCCGCAAAAAATAACCCCAATCCCGATACTAACTCCAAACTCGCGGACGTAATTGCAAAAGCGAAAGCTGCAAATATGCCCAACGACAATATAAAGCGTTCAATCGCGAAAGCGGCGGGCGAGCTTGGCGACAAAGATTATAAAGAACTGACCTACGAAGGCTACGGCGTAGCAGGCTCGGCGGTAATAATAAACACCCTTACCGACAACGTGAACAGGACTGCGGGCGACGTTCGCTCGGCAATGTCGAAGTGCGGCGGTCAGATGGGCGCAACCGGCTGCGTTTCGTATATGTTCGACAGTAAGGGCGTAATAGTAATCGAGCGTACGGTTGCTTTGGACGAAGATACTATTATGGAATACTGCCTTGAAGCCGAAGCGGATGATTTTACGACCCTTGACGACTGCTACGAAATTTACACCGCGCCCGAAAAATTTTCTACCGCGAGAAAGTATTTTGAAAGCAAAAACTTCACCTTTTTAGAGGCGGCTGTAAAAATGGTACCCCAAAACTACGTCACTCTGGACAGCGACAAGCTTGAAACCTTTAAAAAGATGCTGGACAAGCTTGAAGAGCTTGACGACGTTCAGGAAGTTTTCCACAACGTAGACCTTCCCGACGAAGAGTAATTATATTAAGGTAAACAGTAACGCGTCCGCGGCTATTAAAGCCGCGGACGCGTTTTTTATTAAAATTCGCTTGATTTGAGGGTAGTAAAGCGGACGAAAAGGCAATTAAGATACGGAAATATCGAAGACATACACAATATATTGTGGTTGCAGAAATTGGCAACCACAATTTTAAAAAATTTGTCAAAAAGCCTTGAAAAGTGAAAATATTTATGTTACAATCTCTATACCACATTATACACGTAGTATTATACGTACCTCCAATTTAATATTTTTTTATATTCTTTTCCCGTTATACTTTTTCGTAAACGGCTATATTTGCTATTTTTTGGCAAGTATATCTCTTTACATTAAGTATAGCCTCGTTTATGGCAAGTTTGTATGCATTGCACCGCATATAGGGATGAGTTATTAAATTGAGTACGTACCGTGTATGGTGTGGTAACCTGAAGAGATATTACATAGCAGAGTGTGTCTCTTCGGAGTCACACTTTTTTTGTTATAGAGAGGAACCACACTATGCGAAAAATAAAAACACGGAGTATCTGGACCATAATGCTTTCCGCGTTTTGCGCGGTTTTATTGGCATGCTCGATAGGTCTGTTCGGCGGAATATCTTCACGGGCGCAGACTGCGGCGGACTTGGCGAATAGCTCAAAAACTATAAAAATAGATGAGTTAACGCAGAAAGGATACAATTCGAGTACAAATCCCAACGCCGTATTTGACAGGGATAATCTTACCGCGCTTTACAGCGCGCTCACGGGTGGTACCGGCACCACATTGCAGGCGGTTGCAAATACCGTAACGGGAACCCATTCAACGCAGTACGGGTATAAAGTAAAAACTAATTTACCAGAATATAAGTCTGCATTAGATTTATATACTTTAAACGGCAATAAAAATATTGTAGTTAACTTCGGCGGACAGGAGTGGACCGTTACCTTTTTAACCAAGGATAAAAACGGAGACGTTATTGCTACCCTTTGGATGACCCAACCTTTAAAAGATAATTCGAATACAGTAATAAAAAGTCAATTCGGTTGGGCAACGGGTGAGTATAGTTCAACCGATCATACGCCAACTGCAGTTAAATATATATCCAACGCCTATTCTACGAGTAAAATAAGAATGACTGTCTTGAATGGCGGCAATCCCGATGGCAGTGCAACCCAGTACGCATGGAATACGTCTAATGCGAGCGTAACTTCGTTGACAGGTGCTGTTTCTTCGAATGACCGTAAAAACAATGTGCTTTCAGCTTTTACGCTGAATAACAGCGCGCTTACCGGTACGGCAAATGCAAACAAATCTTTAATTAATTACATAACCCAACCCTTTGACGTTGAATATACTTACAGCCTTGACTGGGTGTATGCAAACGGCAGTAATACGAATGACGGTTATTTTATAAACGACGCGCTGACGCGCGACGCAAGCGGCGCGGAAGCCACGGGCAAATTATCAACTGTGGCAGGCACTACGAGTACAACTATCGGTCCCGGCACCGGAAAGTATGGCGACTGTGCTTGGTACAGTCAGGGCGTTAAAAACTATGCATACAGCGCTGTAAACCATTACAATGATTGGGGCGCTGACTACGTTTGGCTTCCCAGTATCTGTGAGGTGGGACGAAAGTATTCCAGTACACCAAATATGGCGAAAGGTTTATGGGAGACGTATTCTACCGGAACCGACCAAGCAAAATTCAATAATGGCAGCCTTAATTATGATTCTACCAATATATTGAGCGCTTCTACCAATAGCTCGGAATACGTATGGTCGCGTTCAAGTAGTCCTACAATTGCGTACTATGTGCAATTCTGGTCTTCATCGAGTATTGGAGGTTACGGTTATCCCGCGGCATCATTAGGCATCCGTCCTGCGCTGCACTTAAATTTAACTGCAGCAGAAGGAAGCTCGTGTTTAAAAGCAAGCGATATTTCAACTACTACCGCATACGATAACGCTACGGAAAAGCCTGTAACTTATAACGGCAGTCAGCATACTCTTTCGTATCTCAAACCCGACTGGTATACTGATTTATCTAAATACTATACGGACAGCGACAGGGTAGAGCTTACCTACGAATTTATCAAGCAGGGCGATACGACTACGACTTTCGATACGCCCGCATTGGGTAAAGACGGTATAACTGCAAGCTTGAAAGTAGATCCTACGGTCGTAACAAATCTTGTAGATGCAGGTAAATACAAAATTACCATAAAGCTGAAAGATTCATCGTTATTCTGGGACGACGACGATTTAGATTACGATGATCCGTCAACGACGCAAGCGCAAAAAGACTTAAAGCGATATAAAGTAGTTTACTTTACAATAAAGCAAGCGGAAATTAAGTATAAGTGGAAAAATATCGGACTTACGGACTGGAAAGTAGCGTATAACCAAAACTTTACGCCCGCAACCGGCGCATCTGCCGCGCCGTGGGTGTATCTTGATTACACTCTTCCGGTAACGACCGATAATACGGCAACACCCAGTACGACTACGACTAAAATACCTTACGTTGTATTAAAGTTTACAGGTTCTGACGCGCAGTTCGGCGATAACGAAATAAAAGATATCGACAACGTCCGCGGCGGCACGACGAAGGGAAGTAATTATCCCAAGCATGCGGATACGTATACCGTGTCTTTTGAGGATAAGAATAAGGACACCAGTAACTATAAACTGGTTGCAGACTCCGGCGAAAATGCAACGCGTTCGTATACAATAACGCGTATGCTCGTTACCGCGCCGAGTACAATGCTGCCTAAAGATTACACTGGCGCAGAGCAGTCTTTCAGCCCTGTTACGGGATACAGCAAATTATTAATGACCTACGGCACGTTAGATACGGACGGTTTAACCTACCTGAAGGAACAAGCGCCGAAGGATAATGATGGCAACGACTTGTTTACCGTTAATGCGTCCGGCAACGATATTTCTCTTGCGGCGACTAACGCAGGAAAGTATAAACTGCATTACAGACTTCTTACCCAAACGAACACGGCAGGTAACGAAGTAGTGCGCGATTACAAGTGGAGCGATGCAAGCGATACCGATCCCGCGCCGGTTAAATATGTTGAGTACGAAATTAAGCCCGTAACGCTTGAATTTGCATTTACGTCAAGCGCAAGCGGCAGCAGTTGGACTATTAAGTCTAACGACGAAACGAGCAAGCTGACCTATGATTACGTGTCGGGTAAAGGTCCCGTTACAGGCGAAACGCCGGTAATAGAAATATGGTATTACTTCAATTCCGATGGCGATAGCAGCGTTAAAAAGTATTCGGCTTCGGATACGGAGCTGCTTTTCAAAGACTTGCTCGATTTAAACGGCAAGCACGAAACAGGCAAGTATACGGTAGTTTTAAAACTGGCGGATTCGGACATTAATACCGTTAACAAAAACTACATTTTGAAAGTGGACGACAGCAACCCTGCGGCGGCGCTTGCAACTTACACCAAAGAATTGACTATTTCTGCGGCGGAAGCGAGCCTTGACGACATCAAGACGGTTTACAAGTCCAGTCTTATGGGCGCGAGCGACGATCCCGTTGAATTGCCCGAAAGCCCCGATAACCTGAAGTACGCTTACGATGAAGCGAAGAAAACGGCGGTGGAGTATCTGTTCACCCTTGATTTCTCCGCGGTCGATTACCTGCAGGTTGTGGGACTCTATACTTACAAATATTCAGACGGAACGACTACAAACAGCTTTATAAAGGCTGACACTGTTACCGTCACGGTAAATATCGAAGTCAAGTCTGACAAGCGCGCAAGCAACAAACTGCCTGCAAAGTCGGACTATACAGGTACGAAATTCACTTACGAACCCGATACAGCCGACAGCGACGGCAATATCTACACGGCAACCTTATCGTTCACCTACGAGATAGGCAGAGCCGAAGTAGATTTGTCCAAAGTCGAGTACGAGTACGGGTATATGAACGACGACGGCAAGATTGAGTACGTAGGAACTTACGACCCCAAAAAACCGCCCGAATTCAAAGATTTAAGCGTGTACGTCCGCGTTAAAAAGCCTTTGCCTCTGGGTATTGACGATGCGACCGTATCGGATAAGAAGTATACCGGTACGCGCAACAGTCCCGGCGACGTCGGCTTTGAAATAGAGTATACGCTGAACAGCAATTACTGCTACAAAAACGACAGCGGCGATATTATAACCACGCCGACATTCACAAAGAATGATAAAATTACTCTTGCTAAAAAGAAAATTAGCGTAAGCTGGACGATTACAGACTATGTTGATTCCGATGGTAATCCTGTCAAGGACGACAACGGTCTGCCTTATCAGATTTACGTCTTCAACGGCGACCCCGATCTCAAACAGTTTATTAAGTACGAGTATTACTACGCCGATACGACCGACATTACCAACCCCGTGGTTTCGGGCAAGGTTCCCGGCGACGGCAATACCGCGCTTGATTACCTTATCAATACCGACGGCGCCGGCAAGGAAAACTCCGATGGCACGGCTGTAAATTCGTTACCTATATTCATTAGAATGGTAATCGACGACAGCGTCAAGGGCGCGGAGAAGTACGAGTTATCGTTTGAAGGCGCGGACGACTACGTGTTCACCAACCTCGGCGAGCCGAAAATACGCGTATTCGTAAAAGTGCTTAAAGACAGCTCGGTTTATCACACGGATATTAAGTCGACCGAAATTTTCGAACTCCGCAAGGAAAGCGAAACGGGCGAAGAATTCAGCAAATGCGCAAACGTGTACATTTATCCCGAAGGCAAGCCCGACGAGAAAAAGGCGATTGCAGATTTCGACTTCGCAAAAGCGAACGCAGGCAAGTACGTCGTTAAACTGGAACTGAAAGCCGCTTATAAGGACGACTACGCGCTCACCGACACCGATTTCATATTTACCGTTAAGCCCGTTGAACTCGTAGTGCCTACTTTAAAGGACGGCGCAAGCTTCACCTTCAACGGAGAGGAGCAGAAGCTGTTAGGTTCGTTGGAGAACTTTGACGAGACCTATATGGAGTTTGCTCAAAATTCCATACACGAGGCTAAGAACGCCGGCTCGTACAGCGTGGTAATTAACATCAAAGCGGAGTACGCGGGGAATTATATCTTCGTACTTCCCAGGACCGCAGACAAGACCGAAACGCCAGTGAAAGCGGCAGTTAAATACGCGCTTGCGGACGACGCGGCGGAACCTGAACTTTCCGCTGACAAGTCAACGGCAATATTCAAGTGGACTATTGATAAATTCGTCATTGATACGACTGGCAAAAACGCTTGGAATTTCAGCAAAGACGGCGCAACGTTAAATCTTCCCAGTTGGGTAAAAGCTTTGACAACCGGCGCTGAACCCTCGCTGGTAATCGAAACTCTGTACTACGATACCGAAGGCGCGCCTTTGGCAGAATACGAGCTGAAGGGCGGCAATAAATTCCTCGTAGCGGCTTACGTTGATCCGAGCTGCGCGGACGCAGGTAACTTCGAATTCAAAGACCAGAAGCCCGACGTTGCTGGCGTTACGGCGTCGCCCCAGACGGCGTACACCGTTCCCAAGAGCGGCGCGGCGGCGCTTTTAGGCAACGCCAAGGAATTTGTGTCTCAAAAGTGGTTAGGCTTGCCTATCTGGGCATGGCTTGCAATCGCGTTGGCGGTTATCATACTGCTTATTATAATAATCGCTGTATGCGCAAAACGCAGAAAGACCAAAGAACAGCGCGAAGAGGCGAAGGCTCGCAAAGAAGAAGAGCGTCAGCGCCGCGAAGAAGAGCGCAGAATGCAGCAGGAGCGCCTTGAAGCCGAGCGCGAACTCGCAAGAGCGAAGCAGGAAGCCGAGCTTGAAAAGATACGCGCGCAGGCAGGTATGGCAAGCGCGGGAATGGCTTCAATGGCTATGCAGCAACCTGTACAGCAGCAACCCGCGCAGCAGCAAGCGCCCGTTCAGATGCAACAACCCGTTCAGCAGCAAATGCCTAATTACGGTCAGCCTTCCGGCGATATGACGGCGGTCCTTGCAAAAATCGAGGCGGAGTTGGCGCAAATCCGCGCCGAGCAGAACGCATCGCGCGGCTATGCGGCGTCTGCGCCCGTCTACGGACCTCAGCCTATGGGCGATATGAACGCAATTCTGATGGCGAAAATGGAAGCCGAGTTTGCAAAGATGCAGGCAAAGCAGGAAGCTTCGCAGGAAGTAAACGCGGCGAAGATGGAGCTTGAATTCTTTAAACTTCACGGCGTTCCGATGACTTACGGCTACAATCAGCTTGCGCAGCAGTCCGGAAAGCCCGTTATGGATATGCCTAACGGCGCGCAGGGCAATTACTCTGCGGAGGAAGTCGGCGCAATTATGGCGGCGATGATGCGCAATATGGGCGTCAATCCTTCCGATATAAGCGCCCAGAAACCGGCCGAATTGCCGCAGGTCACGGAGGAGAGCAAGAACAGCGCTTCGGCGACTTATCCGCCCGACGCGGTCATTACGACGACGACTACCGTTGACACTACCAAAAAAGTTTCGGATAGTCACACCGTCCGCGGCGAACAGGTTGAAGACGGCAGAATGTTTGACATTGACGGCTTTTACGACAACTTTGAAAGTAAATAATAAAAGTAACTCACGGAGTAATCCGTGAGTTACTTTTTAGTTGTAAAAATTTATGTTTAATCGTCGAAAATGAATTGACAATAACAGCAAATTAAAATATAATAATCACGATGAATTAAGTGCTGTTATGGCTCAGCAGGTAGAGCACGTCCTTGGTAAGGACGAGGTCGCGGGTTCAAATCCCGCTAACAGCTCCATAAAAACCGCTAAATATAGCGGTTTTTTCTTATGTTTAGAACTAAATTGTAGAGGCTATTCAAATTTGGCGAAAAGAGCCAAAATATTTGCAGACGGACTTTTTGTATCAAAAAACAAGAATATTTTATAGTTAAGGCATATTACTTGACGATTACTCTCTAAAATTGTTCACCCAAGCTCAATTGTTCCAATTGTAGACATTTGCTGTGAAATATTTTGAAAAATGCAAGGTTCGATGCTTATTATTAATTTTATTTTAATAAAGGACATATAAACAAGCACTGCGCGGGTATTTATCAAAACATCAGTATAAATTTATTGTAATTGTTATACGAAGTGTTAAGCACCAAAAATATTTGATTATGTGGCAAGTCTTTGAGTGGAGTTTAGTAAGGTTAACAAAGGCATAATTTGACAGTCAAACAAAAAAATTAAAAAAATTTTCTAAAAAAGTGGAAAAAGCTTTGAAAATATAAGTATATATAATTGAGATAGTAGAAAAGAAGAATTTAATAATTTTTAAATTGACCGAGAGATTACGTTTGCTCAACTTGTATCTGAAAGTGAAAATGAATAACTAACTTTTCAAGAAAATGAATTTATTAAATATTTTAGGTAGTTATCCGATTGGGGAAAGAAAGCGCTGATAAATCTTTTTAAGCAAATGGTAAAATAATTTGTGCTTATTTTCTTATACGCAAAAGAGGTTTACTGAATGTCAAAATTCTGTAAAGAGGTAAACTTAATATTAGAAGACCTACAAAATGGAGACAATTCTAAACAAAAGGAATTGTTTGATTTTACTTATAATCATTTAAAAGTAATTTCTTTAATGTATGCAGCAGATAAAAATGATTATGAAGATATACTAATTGAATCGTATTTACGGGTATTTAAATATTTAAAAACTGCTGATTTATCAAAAGACGGTTATAACTGGTTATGCAAGATAGTCCAAAATGTAGCAATTGATTTTAATAGAAAAACGGAAAATACTTTTCCGTTAGATAAAGTCAATGATAATAAAATAGGCTATAGTGTTGAGGAAGTCATTGCCGATAAAGATATGCTTTTGCGAGAAATAGGGAAGCTATCTGAAGATGATAAACAAATTTTGTACATGCGTTTTTGGCAAGATTATACGGTGGATCAAATAGCGGTAGAAACCGAATGTTCTAAATCAAGAATACATAAAAGAATATTAATGTTAATCGATCAAATCAATAAAAAATTGAACGGAGATGAAAGTATATAACTATGAAAATATTATTTAAAAAAAGTCTGATAGCTATTACTTTATTTACGACTCTTTTGTGCTGTATCGGTATGTTCAAATTTAACAAACCAAGCACTTCACGATATTCAGGTTACGGAGATGCCGTTTCATATTCTACTACGGCAACCACGAAAGAAACTATTACCTTTACAAACAGAGAAGTAACCAGTGTCGAAACATATAAAGGCGTTCCGAAATATACGCCCATTTCCGAGCTTTCTAACTCATGCGGGGCAACGGCAGGTGCAATAATTATAGGATTCTACGACAGGTATTTTGAGGAACTAATTCCCAACTACGTCACTTACATATCTTCCGGGGTATATAAAAGCCGCGATTCTGTTTATATTCCGCAGGTTATGCGTGAATTGTATACGTTAATGAGAACCAACGTTGATGATGTCGGAGTAGGTGAAACCGATTGCAAAAACGGTTTGGCGGCTTACGTTACTAATCGCGGACGTTCACTTCAGTATTCAAGCGTTTACAGTTCGAAAAAAGTTAACGAAACGGCTTTCAGGAATGCAGTAAATAATAACAATCCGACTATACTTTTTTGCAGCAAAATGGATTTATATAGTTTTACTACGTTGAATACTTCGGAAACTTTAACGTGTAATACTTTTTCCGGCGGTCATGTAGCGGTTGCATACGGTCTTTACATAGTAAACTATTATAACGGTAACACAATTTTCAGGACTGATAAATATTTAAGAATAGCGACTGCACTCGATTCTCTGACGACAGGTTATTTAAAAATCGATTCTACAGACTGGTGCAACGCTGCCTATGCAGTTAATATAACTTAAGGAGTTAAAATGTCAAAAGAACAGGACTTTCATAAACTGATAGAGCAGCAGGATACTGAAAGAAAGAAAAATATATGGCGGAGAATAGATTCTCAAATCGGATTAGAAATCGATGAGCCTGTCCATAATTCTGATAGTACTCTTGCATTAGCTAAAAGTCTTAATTTAAAAAAGAAAAATATAATGATAATGAGCATGATATTGCTATTTGCTATTGTGCTGATTATGATTACATTAATTTTACTGCCCAAAGTTAAAGACGACGGTAATAAAATCAGATACTGTTCAGACGGTGACTATTATATCCAATCGTCCGATTTAACGGTGGCGCAGTATGCTGATCAAAACAAATTGGATATTCTGTCTTTTAATTGGTATGACCAATTAGAATTCATTGAAAATAGACAATACAGATTAAACGCCACGGACGAAGTAGTCTGTATACACGAAGATTTCTTTGATATAAACGGCGTCCACACTTTATATTACGTCACTGACGATAAAACCGAATTTGAGTTTTTAAATATCATGGCGGATTTTTGTTCGGTAACCGCTAATATAAATTCCGTTGAAGTTAAATGGAGTTCCGGTGGTTTTGAAAGTTACGCGACGTTTAATTACCACGGTTATAAATACTATTTAAAAGTTGAAGAAGCGTTAGATCAGGATTATATTTTATATTTAATAAGTGAGTTGTTTGATTAAATGAAAAAGCGATTAATAGTTTTAATATTGATAATATCTGTTTTTGTTTCGTGTTTTGCCGCTTGTAACGTCGGCAAATATACGGTAAGATATGAAACTGACGGCAACGGCACAATTCTCGGTCAAGCCGAGCAAACACTGAAAGCAGGTGGGAAAACTTCGGATGTTGTCGCCATTCCTAACGAGGGGTATCAATTTGTAAAGTGGTCCGATAACCGCACTTCGTATATGAGGACTGACGTAATAAATAATGAAGATTTGACGTATACGGCATATTTTAAAAAGTGCAAATATTCTGTAAGTTATAGAACATATGAATTTTTAAACAACGGCTTTATTGAAGGAGACACAGAGCAAACTGTAGAATTCGGCGGCAACGCAACCACTGTTACGGCAATACCGGCAACCGGCTACAGATTTGTCAAATGGTCTGACAACAATAGTCCCGACCCTGTAAGAACGGATACAAACATAACGAAACATTTATCGGCTACGGCATTATTTGAGAGAGAATCATACGATAAATTTACGTTATCGTATTTAACTGACGGCAACGGCACGATAGAAGGAAAAACGACACAACAGGTTTTAATGGGTTTGGACGCCACGCAGGTTAAAGCGATTGCGAACGATGGCTACGAGTTCGTGCAGTGGTCCGACGGCGTAACAACGGCGGAACGACAGGATTTGTGCATTACCGAAAGTAATACAGTAACTGCGGAATTTAAATGTGTTTATGCAACCTACAAGCTGGACTATAAGTTGGGCGAAGCGGAAACGGATATAACCGAATTTACCTTTGACTATTATGATTTTGAAACTGTGGAGTTCCCCGTACCTACAAGAGAGCATTTTACTTTTGGCGGGTGGTACGTTGGCGAAACGCAGGTGACCGATACAAGCGGCAATATGATTATCGGCAATGAAATACTGCAAAGCGCCGAAAAAGAAATATACGCCAAATGGACCGCAAACGAAAATTATACTTACAAAATTTTAATGGTATACGTTACGGAACTTGATGCCACTATTACATCGATAAAGGGTAAAGGAGATTTTGACGTTTACTATAAAATGTCCGAATTCGATATCGAAATCTGTAAAACGGTTACCAAACAAATGAGTAACTATCTTAACGATATGCTTGACGGTTTAGTTACGTTTGAAATTGATGAATATTTTACAACCGTTCCTGTTGGTAGTGATAGTATTAGATATGGTAATAAGGTAAACAGCATTTATGCAAGGGATATACCTGAAATATCAAATCTAGGAATTGATACTAATTACCAAAGTATAATGACAACTTTTTGTATGAATGATTATGATTATGAATTCCGTGATTGTAGCGGCATTGCTATGAAGAAATATGGGTGTGTTTACTTGGAATCCGTGTATAGAGGAAATTTAATTAATAATCAACCATTGGAAGACATTTTAGATATTAATTACTACAAATGGAATTCAACTATAGAACCATTCATTCACGAGTTTATTCATACAATAGAATTACAAATAAGTGCTTATTCTTATCATTTAGTTTTTTCTGAATATCAAAAAAAAGGCAATAATGATTTGGATTTATCTGTTGAGAAACTTTATTTATTAAATCTGGCATTGGTTGAAGCCGGGCAAGTTGGAATACCCATTGAGTTTTGGGCAGGTGAACTTGGACTTTAACCTTTATATTTAAAAATTATTTCATTAAAAAAGGCAAAATATTTTTGCCTTTTTTTATTTTTTTGTGGAAAAAAGTTGTTTTTTACAAGTAGATATATACAGAAAGTAAATTAAAGGAGAAAAATTATGAAAAGTACAAAACAAAGAAATTTAATTATCTGTATTTTGATTTCGTTAGTTTTGCTGTTCGGCATAATACTGCTTATACCGAAAATTGAAACTGCAAATGCAGGAACGATTGATTCAAACGATAAATTAAATTTCACGCGAATCACAAGCGAAGACGGCGAAACTTCTTACAAAGTTGCGGTAAAGCCCGCATACCGCTCTAAAGTAGAGTTTGTTGTCGTACCCGAAACGTACGAAGGCTTGGCAGTTACCGAAGTTGCGGCAAACGGCTTCGTTTCTTGCGCAAACCTTACAAAAGTTATATTGCCCGAAACGGTAAGAACTTTAGGCATCAATGCTTTTATGAACTGCACTAAATTAAAGTTTGTCAGCATGCCTTGTGTCGAAAGTATCGGCACAAACGCTTTCGGTATGTGTACTACTTTGGACAGGCTGTTCATTCCCGAAACCGTAATGGAAGTCGGCTCAAACATTTTAAGGAATAACGCAAATACCGTTTACATTCAAAGCAGTGTTGAAGTAGTTGATATTATGTGGAGTTCTACTTGGAGCGACTATTTCACCGGCGAAATAATGTATAGCGTAGATCCGCAGGATACCATTCAGTACCGCGAAGTTTTGGCAACTGACAATCAGACGGTAATCGGTTACGAAATTAAGGAAGAGCAGTATCTTTCTGATATCGATTCAGACATAGTCATCTATAACAGCGTTTGCGTTGACGAAGAATTAGGCTATCTTCCCGTATTGAATATTTGTCCCGAAGCGTTCCTGTTCAGTCAGGTCAATTCTATAACAATCAGGGACAGGCACGCAGACTATCCCGAAGCTCCGTCGTTCAACCATAAAATCAATATACGCAGCAACGCATTTTTGTTTGCTATCGCAGAGCAAATAAATATCGAAGTCGGCGTAACCTTTAATCATCCTGAAAATCTGCAAATGGATAATCCTGTAAGCGGTTTTGACTTGGAACCTATTGTCGGCGATGCTGACGGATTTTCAACGAGAGTATTTGAAGAGGCGTACATAAAATCGATAACCCTTCCTGCCGGTATGGATTTGATTACCGAAAGAATGTTTTACAACTGCACGTATCTTGAAAGCATTAAAATTCACGGTTGCGAATATGACGGAACCAACGTGCTTCCTGACGTGAACGGAATAGGCGCGGAAGCTTTCAGCAGCTGTGTCGCTCTTAAAAATATTACCGTACCCGAAAGCGTGAATTACGTAGGTGAAGCCGCGTTTTCTGATTTGGGTGTAAACGTTGACGAACAGATTATTTACGTTGATATTTACGAAGACGAAATTCCCGAAGGCTGGGATAGCAACTGGGCGGTAAATAATCAGAATAACGTAAAAATCAATTATAAACCGCTTACGTATATAACAGTTGATTTATTGAACGGTCAAGAGTTAAAAATCGGCATTAAGCCTGGTAGAATTGTGCCGGATAACGAAAGCACAATATCTCGTAATGGATATATTTTTAACGGCATATATTCTGGTGAAGAAGAGGGCGGTTTCCAATATTATAACAGCCAGTATCAAGGCGCCCGCGCCTGGAACGATGGTGACCCCGAAACTCTTTATGTAAATTGGAAATTAGAAAAATATAACATAATTTACAACGGCAATTTTAAGGGACAATTAAATCCTAACCCTACGGAGTATACCATAGAAGACGAAATAATTTTTGGTAAACTTTCAAAAGAAGGTTATAATTTCAATTGGATGCCTGCAGGAATTATTGAAGGAACTACGGGAGATTTAACCGTTACGGCAAATTGGTCTCTTGTTCAATACAAAATAACTTATGATGTTGATTTAAAGGGAAACTATAATTCCAATCCTACGACGTATACTGTAGAAGACAAGATTGTATTTGCAAAACTTTCTGCAGTTGGTTACACTTTTAAATGGCATCCTGGGGCGATATCCAAAGGTACTGTCGGTGATTTAACTGTTACGGGAACTTGGGAAGTTATTGAATACACTATTACCTACGACGTTGATTTATATGATCTTGTAAATCCCAATCCGACTACATATACCGTTGAAGACGAAATAACATTTGCTAATCTTGCACGAGACGGTTTCATATTTAGTTGGAATCCGAAGAAAATAGAAAAAGGTACTACAGGAAATTTAACAGTTGTGGGTAATTGGGAGTCAAAAGATTATGATATAGATTATGATGTTGATTGGAAAGGTTTAGAAAATCCTAATCCTTCAACTTATGATGCCGGAAAAGAAATAACTCTTATTAAACTTGAATACCCGGGTTATGATTTTTATTGGGGTATTGAAAAAATTGAAAGTTGGATGACCGGCGATTTAACGATAAAGGGTTTTTGGAAGCCGATTGAGTATAGTATTACGTACGCGAATGTTTGGGAAGGAACAGAAAATATCAATCCTACCAAATATGACGTAGAACATCACGTAATATTCGCGCCTGCTACTTACTACGGCTACGAAGTTACGTGGGATATGAAAGGTACCGAAGGATACTTTGAAGATCTCACGGTAACTGCGTCGTACAGAAAGACGGACATTCTGATAGACTGCTATGACAGGACTACGGGAATATATGAAATAACGACTCCTTTTCAATTAGGAGATTTATTGTATCTTGATACAACCAAAGATAAAACCTTCCACGTTAACGTGGATTACGGCGGTCGAGTCTGGAATCCTTTATGGCGTTTTTATGGTACGCTTTACGGGGAAGTCAGAAATATCAAATTAGTACCTGATTATAACGTTTATGCTTACGGATTTATTCTTGAAAACTATGGAACAATCAAGGACTTTACTTTAGACTGTACCCTTGAAGTTAAAAATGCTTTTAATGGTCCGTATAGAAGGATAGGAACAATCTGCGGTAGTAATTACGGCACGATGATTTCATGCACGGTTAAATCGAGTAATCCTTTAACCTATACTATGCATGACGGAGTTCAAATTAGTGTGGGTATTTTAAACACTGTGGACAGGTATGCGAGGATAGGCGGAGTGGTTGGTTACGGTGATGTAGTGAATTGCGTCAATAAATCAAACATATATAGTATCGGAAATATCGGAGGCATTGCTGCTGAATCAAGCAGTAAAATACTCAACTGTACCAATATGGGAAATATTTATTTCTTCAATACATATGATGAAGAATACTATATAGGCGGCATAGTTGCATCTTCTGATGAAGGAATAATAGGATGTATAAATCAAGGCAATATTAATTATATCAACGTTAATGTCCAGAATCCACGCTTTAGCCCGCGCATTGGAGGAATTGTCGGTTATCTGGATGTTACCTATACCGGATATGTTTACGATTGTACTAATGAAGGTACAATTAATACAGGAACACTAACAGATACGCGTTATGTCGGCGATCTTATCGGCGAAGACTGGTCTGATCCTTATCATTAATAAAGTTAGCTAAAGCAATAAAATAAAAAAGTCCGGCGAACGGTTAGATTTAACCGGTTCGTCGGATTTTTTATTTGAGATAATATAAAATTTTTACCACGTCAAAATGAAGAGCTGAATTTATTTTTACGCCGTGCGGTTTTTGATGAAGCGCAGCATGCGCGAATAGAAAGTCGATTTTTTCATGCCAGTGTTTTTCAGCGCATCCTCGAAAGTAATTTTTCTTGTTTTGTAAGCGTCCACGCATTCGGCAAAATCTTCGGGCATAGGGATAAGGGGGCGGCCGAATTTAACTCCGCGCAGCTTTGCCGAGGCAATGCCTTCGCGTTGGCGCGCGTTAATGTTTTCGCGCTCTTTCTGCGCGACGTAGGACAAAAGCTGTAACACTATGTTTGAAATCAGCTTACCGGTCAAATCGTTGCCGCGCGCGCGTGTATCGAGCATTGGCATATCCAAAACGAGGATATCCGCGCCGATAGTCCTTGTAATGCGCGCCCATTCTTCAATAATCATTTCGTAATTTCTTCCCAGGCGGTCTATTGACTTAATAAGCAATAGGTCGCCCTTTTTCATTTTCTTCAAAAGTCTGTTATAGCCTGTGCGTTCGAAATCTTTACCCGATTTCTTGTCAGAATAAATGCGCCTTCGGCTCACGCCGAACTGAATAAAGCTGTCAATTTGTCTGTTTAGGTTTTGGTCTGCGGCAGAAACGCGCGCATATGCAAATGTCATAAATTTTTTACTCCTTTGATGTGGTCTTGATACAATTTTAACATAATTGTATGTAAAAACATGTCGATTTTTAGTGTATGTTTTAATAATCAGGTAGCAAAAATTTATTTACCTTTTACTAGTTTTTGGAAAAATAGACAAAAAAATACATTTAAAATAAAAAAAATTCCAAAAAAGTACACTTTTTTGGAATGGATATAAACCGAGAAAAATAGTGTTTTAAAAGTCCTAAAAGGGGATTTTTGGGCATTTTTGAGTGTGTTTATTATATTATATGCCGCGAAAAATGTCAATAGTAAAATTACAAAAAAGTGTACTTTAATGGAAAAGGGAGTTTTTGGAAAAATTCGTACCACGTCATCTGATTTTACCGCAGGGTAAAAGAAGAGAGGGAAATTTAAGCGGCGGCGCAAATAATTAAAAGGATGCGCGAATGTGGCAAACCGCGCCGCCCGCTTAATTCCTAAAAGGAGAGGAGAAAGATATGAAAATTAAGAGAGGGAATTTATTAACGGTAATTCTCGCAATGCTTTGCGCCGCGCTGATAGCGCTCGGCGTCGGTTTTGCTTTGTCTAAAAATGAAACAATATCTGCGCGGGCGGATAGCACCGAGATGTATGACGCAAGCGAAGCGGGCAATATTAATAAAACCGCCCTTAAAGAATTGGCGCAGTCTGCAGGTTACAGCAGTTACAATGAATTATGTACCGCTCTTCAAAGCGGTGCTAAAAACGCAACCGACTTTAGCGGCGCAACAGTCAAATTTGGCGGGCAAACCTGGTACGCCGTATACCTGACTGGCGGTACCGGCAGAGCAACCCTCACTTTGTGGATTGCATCCTCGGTTGCTAACACTATGTTCTCTGACGGAACTTATAATAATAGTGTAAGTACGTCCATTAAAAGTAATGACTATACTTACAGCTGGATACGCTCCGCTATAAACATGGGTGAAACAACGAATAATGGCAATTATTACGGCTCATGGAATAACGCTGCTTCTGCCTGTACACCTACTGTATATAATAAATCAACAAGAGCACCGAGAGCATACTGCGCGCCTACGGCTTTTACACACTTTTCGGATTTTGTCAACGGCGGCGCTTATGCTTCGGTAGTCGTTCCCGGTCCTACGGGTGATAACGTATGGCTTCCTTCCACGGGCGAGGCTGCTGCGGGCGGTACTTGGGGGTGTATTGCCGGAATGTGGAGTGAATCCGTCTGGACGCGTTCCCCGGACACGTCAAGTTACTATTATGCGTTACGTCTGTTCGCTTCCGGTCTTGTCGGTAGCCAGTGGAACGTGGGCACTAATCATGCTATACGTCCCGCAATTAACATAAGTTTGCCGTTTAGCGTGGATGCCCCGGAAGACATGGAAGCAACGTACACCGGCTCTGTACTGACTATTGCGGACGTTGCGGCAGACAAGAAAAAATGGTATGACGCTTCGTTAATGGACTTAACCTATCCTACCGCTAATCCTACCGATATGGTAGACGTAGACACTTACGAGGTTATGGTTGAGTTAAATTCAACAGCAATCGCGGCTGGTTATATGTTCGGTGGCGACGCTGACACAATCAAAGGCGAAACAGATACTTTAAGATATATAAAATTTAAAATCAATCCCCAAAAACTTACTGTTCCGAAAATAACTAACTCACCGCTGACCTACGATCCTGCCAACGGCAGCCACTTTACCGTTGATTCAAACTTTGATGCGGCGACAATGACAGGCGTGGGCGTAACAACAGGTATAACCTGGAATTCGGCAAGCAATTGTTTTGATGCAACTACTGCGGGTACTTACAGCGTAAAATTCCAGTTGTTAGATACTAAAAACTATGAATGGGATGTAAGTAGCAGCAACAAAACTGCAGACCAGTCTGCAACAGTAAAGGTTGAGCCTAAAAAACTCACTATACCTACTATAACTGCGCCGCAGGAATATTCGGGCAGCGCGTTGCAGTTTGTTCTTGCGGACTTCAATTCGGGTACTTATATAAAAGTTGACAGCGCAACCGGAACGGGCAGTAACACTGTAACGGGCGCAGGCGGCGCGCCTATTGCCGATACTACGGACACGTTCGAGGCAACTAACGTCGGTATGTATACCGTAAAGTTGAGCCTGCGCGATACCACAAACTATGCCTGGTCGGACGGTACAAACACCGCCAAAAACGTGCCGTTTGAGATAACCCAGAAAGAACTTATATCAACCGCTATTGCAAGTGACAAGACAAACACAATAGGCGGCGCGGAATGGGGGTTCGGCGATACTGCGACAATAACCATAACGGACAATAGAGCAAGCGGCGAAAATATAAACCTGCTGTTCTATTACGACGTAGCCGGCGGTACAAGTAAGGCTAATACCCTTACCGGAACGTTCGACGGCATTAATACCACAACTATAACTATGCCCACAAATATTGCCGTAGGTAATTATACTTTAACGGTTGAGCTTAACGGCAGTACGGGTGACAACGCTAACTATAAAATAACTCAAAACAACACACTTAACTTTAAAGTTGCTTCGGGTAAATTAGATCCTGCAACTTACAGTTGGACGTATACAAAGGACGGTGCGGCAGGCGGCACTAACCCGAACGACGGCTCGCTGAAAGTTCCTTTTGAACTTAAAGCCGGCAGTTCTGTGGACGGCGTAAAATACGAAATGTCAATACAGATACCTGCAACTGACGCATCATTTGTATCGGTTGACACTACTAAACACACCGCAGGTTATCAGACTCGTAGCGGTGACAGTGTAAACACTTTTAAGACAATAGTTGCTTTGAAATCTACCGATCCGAATAGCCTTTTTGAGGTCAACGGAAATATGCAGTCCACCTGCGAAGTCGAATTCAACTGGGAGATTGAAAAGGGAACGTTTGATTTAACCAATGTCAAGTGGGAGTATTCACTGAACGGAACGTCAGGCTGGACCGAATATGACCCTTCAAATCCTCCGCAGTACAACGACGGATACGATATAACGATAAGAGTAAAGGGAAGCACTTTGCCTTTGGGTTTAACGCTTGATTCGTTGTATGAGGGTTTGAAAGAAAGCACCGTAGATAATTATACGGCAACAATTCAGGCTTCCGATTTCAACTACAATACCAATAACTTCTATGCACCCAACACAAGTTTGCTTAATCTCAACTGGGAGATTGCAAAGAAGAATCTGTACAAAGGTTTCAAGAACGTTGCCGAACCGTTTACCAATGCAACCTATTCCGGCAATATAATCTTAAAACAGCTTGACCTGGATCCTACGTTCGCAGGATATATTGACTACGTTTATTATGATTTGGATAATAGCGGTGCGATTGTAACGCTTCAGGACATAAAAGACGCGGTGGACCTTACTAGTCCGCACAATTATAAAGTGGAAGCGTATATAAAACCGGCTTACGCGTCTAACTACACGGTAGACGATAACGGCAGTACCCCTAGCGACCAGTTTAAGACGGGCAGCAACAACAAGCTTGCGTCCGTAACCATAGACGGCAGTGACGGCACGTTGCCCATAACCGCAGAGTACGACGGCAACACCCACTTTGACAGCTCGCTTGTGAAGATAACCGGTGACGACTCAATGAACGTTACGGACTTCACCGTTAAGTACTATAAGGGTACGTTACCCGTAGCGGCTAATGAGCTTCCCGCGGGCGAACTGCCCAAAGACGCGGGCGATTACTGCAT
The DNA here is from genome assembly GCA_964503655.1 of uncultured Clostridia bacterium. Lineage (GTDB taxonomy): Bacteria > Bacillota > Clostridia > Christensenellales > Borkfalkiaceae > Coproplasma. The sequence continues at coordinate 116,718 of CAZDAG010000002.1, forward strand.
AGAAGTAATCCTCGGCACACAGGCGGAGAGCAAGTACATACTTGTGACCGACAGATTAACCGTGACGATAGAAGCTCAAGGTATAGCAATCCCCACGCTCGGCACTATAACGTTCAACGGCAAAGAGCAGAAGTTCGAGGACTATCTTTCGGGCGCAAGCTGGACTACTTACGGGCCCGCAGGTATGAATATAATCAAAGTAGACGGCAAGATTTCGGAGAGGAACGTCGGCGCGGGCAATTACACAACCACGCTCGAACTTACCGATACCAACTATAAGTGGATATATCCTTCGTCCGTATCGCCTACGAAAGCAATTGTTAAATACAGCCTTGCGGTTGACGGCGTAAAAGTGACCGGCGACGATAAAATTGCAACGTATGAGTGGAACATTAACCCGCTTATAGTAGATACCACCAATATGTGGAACAAGGGCAAGAAGGGCGCAACCCTTAACCTGCCCCAGAATATCAAAGATTTAATTGCGGGCGGCACGCTTGAAGTAGGTTACCGCTATTACGACAACGACGGCGTATTTGTTGAAACGCCGGAGTTGAAGGGTGGCAGATCGTTCAAGGTTGAAGCGGTATTCACAGGTGACGACGCTGAAAGAAACGTACAGTTCAAGAGAAGCGATATGGATTTCGGCGCGGTATCAAAGGATATAGACTACACCGTACCGCAGACAGGCGCGGCGGTATTCTTCGGCAACTTGAAAGAAGCTATGTCCAAGACCTGGCTGGGACTTCCTATCTGGGCGTGGTTGCTTATAGCTTTGGCGCTGATAATACTTCTTATAGTAATAATCGTGGTATGCGTAAAGCGCCGCAAGACAAAAGAAGAGCGCGAGGAAATCAAGGTGCGTAAGGAAGAAGAGCGCCGTATGCAGCAGGAAAAACTCGAAGCCGAGCGCGAGCTTGCGAGAGCGAAGCAGGAAGCAGAAATCGAGAAGATCAAAGCGCAGGCGCAGGCAGGCATGGCGGGTGCAGGTATGGCAACAATGGCAATGGCGGCGCAGCAGCCCGCGCAACAGCAGCAGCCTCAACCCGTACAGCAGCCTGTCCAGCAGGTTGTGGATAATACCAATAACGAGCTTATTAAAGAAATGCGCGAGCAGATGGCTGAAATGCGCGCCGAAAACAGAGCCGCGCGCGAACAGCTCCGCTCGATGCAGTATCAGCAGGCAATGCCTCAACCTATGTATCAGCCTCAACCTGTACAGGCGGCGGCTCCCGCGGCAGGCAGCGACCTCATGACGCTGATGGATTTGAAAGTCCAGATGGCGGAAATGAAGAGCGCGCAGGCTTTGGCGGAACTCAAAACCGCGCAGGCAATCGCGGAAGCGAAGGGCGCAAATAAGCAGTCCGATAACGACAGACAGTATTCGCAGAATTATCCTAACTACGGCGGATATCCTTCTGTGAATATGGGCTACGGAATGCAGTCAATCCCTGCACCGCAGGCGGTAATGACGCCATACGGAATGTTACCGGCTCCCCAACAGGTAATGACGCCATACGGCGTAATGCCTGCATACGGTTATCCTCCTGTGGCGATGCTGCCTCAACCGGCGTACGCTCCGGTACAGCCGAAGAAGGAGGAGGAAGAGCCTGTGGTAACGGCAACGTCGCAGACGACACCTTCTATGACGATGTCGCAGCCTCCGTACTGTCCTCCAGGCGCGGTAATGACCACGACCACGACAATAGACACTTCGAAGTCGATGGAGAACAAGAGTACGGAAAGCAGTAACAACGTCAAGTCCGTCGACCTCCGCCGTACTGCGGCAGACTCCACTGACGACATCACTTTCGACGTCGACGGCTTCTATGATCCTCTTGACTAGTCACAATTCAAACTTAAATAAGAATTCCGTACGGCAATGCCGTACGGAATTCTTTTATCTATTCTGAATAAAAATAATAAGCCTAAATTGAAAACCAGGTTTCGGTTCAATTCAAGCTTATAGTGGTTGAGGTGACGGGACTTGAACAATCCTAAAAATTTATAATAGTACTATATTTTGTGTTTAGATAGTTTTAAAACTACAAAATATTGCTTTTAATATAAGCTCTGCCCCAACCTTGCCCCAAAAAAATTTAAAATATAAACGGAACTTTAATAGCCTTTTTAAGTTAATTGTAAGCCGCCTTAAATAAGGTGGCTATATTTTGTTGTCAGTAGTAGATGATAATAGACAAATCGCTTTTTATAATGCATTAAAATTACATAAAGGTTTAATATTACGTGAAAGATGATAGTTGACGGTATACAACTATTTATGATATAATTTTTAATATGAATTGGAAAATTTTGTAAGACTAAGGATGACGTGAAATTAGTTTTAAATTAATTACATAGGAGGTTCAATGATGAGACTATCAAAAATTAAGATTCATAATTTTCGGTGTTTTGGCGATGGTGAAGAAATAATCCCTATAGATGATATCACTGCATTTATAGGTTGTAATAGTACTGGTAAAACTGCTGCTCTTTGTGCATTAAATATTTTATTTTCAGAAAATAGTGCGGAAAGAATTTTGCGGCGAAGTGATTTTCATTTACCTAAAACTATGAAGCCAGAGGAACTTGAACGACAGGATTTGTATATTGAAGCAGTTTTCGTTTTTGATGAGTTAAATGACGAATCATCTTCGGCAGTTAATTCTGTACCACCGTTTTTCCAAAGCATGGTGGTCGATGGACCTCAAGGTGATTTATATCTTAGAATTCGTTTAGAAGCAAGTTGGGAAAAAAGCAATAATATTGATGGAGCAATAGAAAGTGAAATAAATTACATAGCTTGTTCAGAAAATGAAGAAATTTCAAAAGAGTATAAACATATTGCGAAACGTGGGGAACTGGATCTGATTCGTGTGATTTATATTCCGGCGGTTCGAGATCCTGCTAAACAACTTAAAAATGTATCCGGTACCATGATGTATCAAATTATGAATAGCATCAATTGGAGTGATGATACCAAAACAAGCATTAAGGAAAAAATAAATGAACTAAATGAAGATTTTATGAAGGAGAGCGGTGTATCAATATTGGGCTCGTTAATACATTCACAATGGTCAGCATACGATTCTGATGCGCGTTATTCCAACGCTCAATTAAGATTTAATAGTACAGATATTGAATCTTCTATTCGTAAATCAGAAGTGGTTTTTTCTCCAACTGTAACTGGGAAGGAATATTCAATTGATGAAATGGGTGACGGATTGCGTTCACTTTTTTATATTTCATTAGTGGATAGCATACTGGCTGTAGAGGTTAAAATTCAACAGGAATTGGAAAATGATCCAGAGCATATGTCGTTTAATCGTAGACCTCCGATTTTAACAATTATAGCAGTAGAAGAACCAGAGAATCACATAGCACCGCATTTAATTGGGAAGTTGATACATAATCTTAGAAACATTGCTCAGAAATGTAATGCCCAAACTATTTTAACATCACATTCTCCGGCAATTGTGCGGCGTGTTGAACCTAATAATCTTAGGTATTTTCGTATGGAGATAGAAGATTGTAAAACTAAAATACGCAACATTACTTTACCAGATTCCGAAAAATTATCAGATCAATATAAATATATTAAAGAAGCTGTTAAGTCATATCCCGAATTGTATTTTGCTAAATTAGTTATCTTATGTGAAGGGGATAGCGAAGAAATTATTCTGCCGAGATTTTGGGAAGCAAAAAATAATGAAACAGATTTAAACGGAGTTTCTTTTGTTCCTTTGGGAGGGCGGCACGTGAATCATTTTTGGCGCTTGCTTAATGATTTACAAATTCCGCATATTACCTTGCTGGACTTGGATATGGAACGTGATGGCGGCGGATGGGGAAGGATCAAATATGTATTGAATCAGTTGATTTCTAACGGTGTAGACAGAAATGAAATTTTAAAAACTGATACAGGCGTTTTAACTGAAGAACGGCTGGCGGAAATGAATTTATGGGATGTTCACTCCACAGATGATATGCAAGGCTGGATAAAGTTATTAGAGTCTTATAATGTGTATTTTTCTGCGCCATTGGATATTGATTTTTTGATGCTTGAAAACTATACGGAACATTATAAAGGTATCCTTAATGAAAAAGAGGGACCCACTCTTATGGTTGCAACAGCTAATGGAGAAGAAAGAAAGTTTATAAAAGAAATTGAAACCGGATCTTTAATTCCCGAATATGAGCGGCGGATAAAAGAAAGTGTTAAAGCTGCATTAAAAGGTTGTGGCGGAGATGGTTCAACGTATAGCGAAGCACAGCGTAAGCTTATGATTTGGTATGCTTATTTCTTTTTGCAACGTGGTAAGCCTACAACTCATATTGAGGCTATAACCAAAATACAGCCGGCAGAGCTGTTAGCACATATTCCGACTGTATATGAAAGTTTAATTAATAAAGCGGAAAGTATGTTGAAGGTTTGACAAATGAAACTGATTTTACCTGAAAACTGGGTTCCATGTGACGGGATTCAACTTGAACAAGCGGCAGACAAAGCTGTTCGCGTTCCTGGGAATGTCTGCGTAATCGCCGGTCCAGGTGCAGGGAAAACGGAGTTACTTGCGCAAAAGGCTTCTTATTTGTTTGCAACAAATAAATGTGTATACCCTCAAAAAGTACTAGCAATATGTTTTAAAAATGATGCGGCGGAGAATTTAAAGAAGCGGGTTGTTAACCGCTGCGGTAAAGAAGTTAAAAGCCGTTTTGTGTCCTTAACGTATGATGCTTTTGCCAAAAGTATAGTCGATCATTTTAGGTTGGCTTTACCGAAAGAAATTCTTCCGGCTACAGATTATGCTATTAATGATTTTAAAGTTATTGAAGCGGCTTTTCTAAAAGCAGGTTTTAAAAACACATATGAATTATCGCCGGGGAAACTTAAAATTCATTTTGATGGTGTGTTAGGACAAGTTCAATTACCGTTAATTGGGGATTCAATGGAAAATAAAGTTTGGCGGTTACTTACAAAGGGCTTTGACGGATATGGTGCTTGTTTAACATTTAAAATGATTTCAATTTTAGCAGAATACATTATAAGAACAAATCCGCAAATTAAAAAAGCTATACAGGCGACTTATTCACACGTGTTTTTAGATGAATTTCAAGATACAACAAAATTACAGTATAATCTTATTTCGTGCTGTTTTTTGAATTCTAATTCTAAGCTTACTGCGGTTGGAGACAATAAGCAACGAATTATGCTTTGGGCTGGTGCATTAAGGACGGCGTTTACAGATTTCTATAATGAATTTAATGCAACAGGGTTGAGGTTGGTGATGAACCACAGATCGGCGCCAAGATTGGTTGCTCTTCAAAAAGCTATGTATGCCTCATTAAAAGATACTAAAGGTAAGGTAGAAACAGCTGATAAATGGAAACCAGACGACGGCGAAATTATACTCTATATTTCAGAAGATGAAACTGTTGAAGCAAGCGGAATCGCAAATGGAATAAGGCAAAAAATAGAATCGGGAATACTGCCTAATGATATATGTATTCTTTGTAAGCAACAGCCGCAAAATTATACAGCAAGCCTTATAAATGACCTTGCAAAGTATGGAATACGTGCACGAATAGAAACTGACTATCAAGATTTAATTAAAGAACCTGTTGTTGAACTTATAGTTGCTATTTTGCAGCTTTCTGTAGATATAAAAAGACCTGCCGAATGGAAATTTGTTATAGATGGTTTAGAAGAATTACAAGGAATTAATAACGAAGGTTCAAATGACACGTATCGAAATATGCTATCTCAGTTAGTTAAAAAACTAGACGAGCTTTCCGTTTGTATTAAAAAAACGGATTCTTTAGAATCCGTAAAACAAGTTATAGATAATATAACAGATTATGTCGGCATTGATAGATTGAAGGCGGGCTTCGCTTCTTATAGACAGTCTACTTATTTAAATGAATGCATAAATAAATTTGTTGAACTTTTTTATAAAGAACTGATTATTGCTAAGTGGGATTGGGAATTTGCTATTGATAACTTTATGGGTATGAATTCTATTCCGATAATGACTATTCATAAAAGCAAAGGCCTTGAATATTCCGCTGTGTACTTTATTGGATTAGAAGATTCGGCTTTTTGGAATTTTAAAAAGCAACCTGAAGAGGATCGCTGTTCTTTTTTTGTTGCTTTATCAAGGGCTAAGACGAGTGTAGCTTTCTCATTTTGCCAATATCGTAATTCGCAAAAATATCCGACACAAAAACATAATGAAATAAATGAATTTTATGAATTGCTGGAATCTCCTGACATGGCAGAAATTATCGAGCTTAAAGGATAAAGTATTACGTTATAAAATTTTAGATATGCGTAAAAAAAATCGGTTTGCAGGAGAATGATACAAAACCACACTAATGATAGAAAAAACTTATGACGAAATTTTCACCTTTGAAGCGCTGCTTCGTGCGCACCTCAGGGGTAGAAGATGTAAGCGCGACAAAAGACAACTTGTGAAGTTTGAAATGATAACGCTTTCACACTTGGGCGAAATTTACGACGAGCTCAAGCACGAAAAATTCAGGTTTGAAAGATACAACAGCTTTATCGTCTACGAACCTAAGCGGCGCGAAATCCAAACCCTGCGCTACCGCGCACGAATAGTCCAGCACGTGATTTGCGACGACTTGCTTATGCCCTATTTTTCCAAGCGCGCAATCCTCGACAACTGCGTATGTCAGGAAGGAAAGGGCTCGCACTTCGCGTTGGCGCGGTTTGAAAATATGCTGAAAGAACACGTCGCAAAACACGGTCCCAACGGTTATTTTTTAAAGGGTGACGTCTTGAAGTATTTCCCCAGTATACCGCACCCGAAATTAAAAGAAGTGTTCTGCAAAGAAATCGCGGATGAACGGCTGAAAAAATTCCTCGCGCATATAATCGACAGCTACAGCACAAGCAACGAATTTCTTAAAAAATACGGCATAGAACCAATCGGGGATAACCCGAAGATAACAAACCGCGGTATTCCGATAGGTAACCAGACAAGTCAGGTTTTCGGAATGTTTTATCTGAACGGCTTAGACCGCCACATCAAAGAGCAGCTCCGCATAAAAGTCTATTCGAGGTATATGGACGACTTCGTGCTCGTGCATCATGACAAAGTGTACCTTAAAAGCGTACTTAAAAAAATCCGACAAATGATTGACGAGCTGGGTTTAAAGCTCAACGACAAAACCCAGATTTTCCCGCTCAAAAACGGCGTAACTTATCTCGGCTTCCGATACTTCGTAACGCCGACCGGCAGAATAGTCAAAACGATAAAAAAGAAAACCAAACGCAGGCTCAGAAGCCGAGCCAAACTTCTGAAAAAAGCCTACATAGAGGGACTAATCGACGACGAAAGAATTCAGTGTTCCCTCGCTGCAATCCACGGACATTTAAAACACGGCAGATGCTATAAATTGGAACACGAAATATTTAAAAAACTATGCTCGATTGCAAACATCGGCTTAGTAAGGAGAAGCAATGGATAAAGACGAACAATTGGCAATCGATTTTTTAAATGACGAAATCAAAGCGGAGCAGGAGGGCACCGCGTCCGAAACTTTGGATACTGACCCGCCCGCAGACCTTATTGCGCTGCAAAACGGTGCGGCGCGCAAGCCGTACCGCCTGACAGACTTTGACCCGCCCCACGATAAGGAAATGGCAGTTTTCACCCACGCGAAAAAACTGAGCGAGTATATCTTCGTAATAACCGAGCGCTCGCCTAAAAAATTGAGGTGGAGCATAATCACCCGTTTGCAAAATGCTTCGGTTGACGTAATTGAAAACCTTTACCTTGCCAATTACGAGCGCGACGAGGAAAAGCGAGTTGAGTATCAAAAACTTGCAATGGTAAGCTTAAATATCGTCGATTTTTTTGCAACGACGGCAAAAAGCAAACAGGCAATAAATATCAGACAGACCGCAATAATTTCAAAACAGCTGACCGAAGTCAGAAAATTATTGACCGGCTGGGTAAAAAGTACCAAACGCGGCGGTAGATAGCTTGTAATTTTTCAAGCTATATGCTACAATATTTTTACAAGGGCGAAAGTTTTATGTACTTGTGTGCGGTCGCCTAACCCTTCAAATTACAATAATGCATACAATTTGAATACTTCCGGCGGTACCAATAACAATAATGTCAACAATACTAACGGCGTGCGGCCCGCGCTTCACTCGCCTGCCCGCAGTTGGCAGGTTTTCCAGTATTCGTCTTGTACACTGACAGACGAACAGAATGATAGGAGAATGAAGGGGCTTTCGTCCTGCTTTCCGTATTATTAAAAATATCGGAGGCGAAACATACTCAACCTTAATTCAACGGCTTTTTTAGCTTTTGAGTTATTTGCTTAAAACTAAGCGGTTGAGTTTTTTTTGTGTAAAAAAAAGATACCTCGGCTGCGCTCGGTATAAAAGGCAGTTTAAGCAATACGGTTTTCAATAAGGCTCATACGGTAGTAAAAGGTGGATTTTTTCAAACCAGTTATTTCCAGAATTTCCTTTACAGTGATTTCACCGCTTTTATACAGTTCAACAAGCTGCAAAAATTCCTCCGACAAAGCAAGGTTGGGTCTGCCGAAGCGTATCCCGCGAAGCTTTGCCGAGGCAATGCCCTCTTTTTGGCGTGCATTAATCTCTTCACGTTCCTTTTGCGCCACGTACGATAAAATCTGCAACACGATATTCGATATCAGCTTGCCCGTAAGTCCGTTGTCGTTTGTGCGGGTGTCGAGGATGGGCATATCCAAAACGAGTATGTTTGCGCCGATATCCTCGGTGATGTAAATCCACTGCGCAATAATCTTTTCATAATTCCTTCCAAGGCGGTCTATTGATTTAATAATCAGTAAATCGTCTTTTTTCAGTTTCTTCAGAAGGCGGTTATAGCCCTTTCGGTCAAAGTCCTTGCCCGATTTTTTGTCACAGTAAACGTGTTCTTTGGCAACTCCGTAATTTAAAAAGCTGTCAATCTGTCTGTTCAGGTTTTGGTCTGTCGCTGAAACGCGAGCATAAGCGTAAATCATAATTCCTCTCTTATAATACACCGGGTTTATTGCCAAATTTTTGACTCGGTGATAGTTTTTTTGGAGTTCTTTTATGTAATTTTTGGGAGGTTTTTTAAAAAAAATACCCAAAAAATAAAAAAATCCAAAAAAAGTATACATTTTTTGCAAAAATACTATTGACATATTTTGCGGCATATTATATTATATATAGGCACTAAAATGGCATAAAAGCCCGTATTTTAAAGTTTTTTTGTGCTTTTAAATAGCTCACAAATTAGTCCAAAAAAGGTATACTTTAACTGACCTTTTGCAAAGTGCGACAAATTTTGTACTACAATCATCTGATTTTATCCGCAGGGTAAATTCAGAAAGGGAAAAGCGGCGGCGCAAAACCAAAATAAATGAAAGGATTGTGCGAATGTGGCAAACCTGCGCCGTCCGCTTACTTTCCCGCCAAACAAAGAACAACAAAAGACAACGATTATATAGCAATATATCAGGGAGAAGAATTTTATGAAAAAAGTTAAAAGGAACCTGTTGACGGTAATACTTGCGGTATTATGCGCGGCGGCGTGCGCGCTTGCGGCAATTCCCGTATTAAGTACAACCTCAACAAAGACCGCGAAAGCAGCCGGTACCGACTTTTACGACGGCGGCGATTTAAACGCGGATGCGCTTGACGCCTGGGCGGCTTCCACTTCGGGCAAGAGCTACAGCGATTTGGGCGACTTGATTGACGACGTCCAAAGCGGAACAACGCTGAAAGCGAGCAACTATTCATCCGCGATAACCTTTGGCGGAATGGAGTGGTGGCCCGTGCTTGTTGAAAAAAGCGGGGATAGCGCGGTTCTTACCTTATGGCATAAAAATTCGATAGGCAACTATAGTTTTTCCGACGGTACCTATTCTACAAAAGCAACCAGTCCTGCAAGTAATGACTATACTAACAGCTGGATACGCGCGGCTTTAAATATGGGACAGACCGACCTTGGCTATTATTACGGTGGATATCCTAACGGTAGTGGTACCACTTGTACAAAATATCAAAATAACCAAAAATCAGCTTCTGCTAACTGCGCGCCTACGGCGTTCACCACTTTTAAGGAATTTGTAGCTGGCGGAACGTACGCAGATTTCATTCTTCCCGGTCCTACGGGGGATAATATCTGGTTGCCCTCCACGGACGAGGCGCAGAACGGCGGCAGCTGGGGTTGTACTTCTGCTAACTGGGCAATAAACGGTAGTTCGTATCAGTGGACGCGGTCGCCCTACCCTTCAAATTACAGTGGTGCCTACGATTTGGGTCCTTCCGGCGGTCCCACGTACAATAATGTCAACTATACTGACGGCGTGCGGCCCGCGCTTCGCTTAGATCTGTCATCTGCCGCGTCAGCGGCGGTGGCGCCTAATGACGTAGAGGCGGATTACACCGGCTCGGCACTGAGCATAGCGGACGTAACCGACACCACAACGACAAAGTGGTATAAAAGCGATAGGGTAACTCTTACCTACCACACAGACGCCTCCTGCACCGCCGCGAACCTTGTGAGCGGCGCGGGCCCTATCGACGCAGGCGACTACTATATAAAAGTTGCGTTGGCGGCAACCCTGAACCCCGACAGCACCTATAAATTCAAGTTTAAACCTTCGGTTGACCCGACGGGAAGCTACACCACGCAGAGGTGGATGCCCGTCAAATTTACCGTGAACAAAAAAGTTATCGGCGTAAAATTCACGTACGATAGCGACGGTCTGCCCAGCGTGGCTTTTGACGGAGCGCTTGCCACGCACGACACGACCGACCCTACAAAAACTCCTTCGCTCAAGCTGAAATACTCGAGCACGACGGGCGCTTCGGTAGCCGACCCTTACACCCTGCCCACGGCGATAGGCACCTACAAGGCGACGGCGGAGATTGAAAACGAGGCAACCGGCAACTATAACTACGTTCTGGACACCAAAACGATTGATTCAAAAACCTTTAATATAACGGCAAGAAAGGTAGACGACCCCGTTTCAACCACGGGTTCGAACAAAAAGACTGTTCCTTATGACGGCAATCCGCAGACGATGACTCTGCAGAATATTACCGACGGCGACGTAAGCTACACGCCCGGCACCGGAGTTACCATTGACAGCTACGACAATACGACCGGCGTTCTGACCTTTTCGGCAACCAATGCGGGAACTTACTACGTGAACGCAGATCTTGCCGACGGCGGCGCGGGCACCGTATGGAAGACCTCGGGCGGTACGGCAACCAAGCAGTTCACTCTTGAAATCGAGCAGGCAACGCTTACGCCCACGATTACGGGCTTGCCCACAAGCTGGGCGCAGGGCACCTCGCAGACCGCGACGGTTACGCTCAGCGGACTTATCGGCAGCGACACCGTTTCGATAGAGGCGTACTATAAAAAGAGCGGCGGACTTGAAATCGCGGTAGCGGGAGTGGGCGACACCTTCACCATACCCAACGATTTAACTCAGGGCAGCTACACCTTCGGCGTGAAGTACACGACCACCACGGGCAACTATAAGATGTCCGAAAAGACTGTAAACTTCACCATAGACCCGCCCGACGCAGCGTTCACCGCATCGGACATTGAGTGGCAGTACAGCTTAGCAGGCGGCGCGGCAACTATCGTTCCCTCGGGCAAGGGCACGGCTACCGACCCCTACAAGGTTTCGTACGCGAACGCGAACTATCAGTTCACTTTAACCCTTGACAGCGCTGCACTCGCCGCAAAGGGCGTTAAGGCTTCGTATTCGGGCGATACCAGCGCGAAGAACGCGAAATCGACCCTTTACAAGGTTACGGTTACTATCGCGGCTAAGGACAGCTCGGTAAGCTATACGACGTCGGTTCACGATTTCTACTTCGAAATCGAAAAGGCTAAATTCGATTTATCCACGGTTGAGTGGGATTACGACTCCGCCAACCCCTTGCAATACTCGGGCAGCCCCCAGACCGTTACGCTGAAAGGCGGCACGATTCCTACGGGACTTACCGCATCTTACGTTAAAAATCCCGACGCGATAAACCAGATTGCGGTCGGCACCTACAGCTTGCGCGTAACCTTTACCGCAAGCGACACGACCAACTATATCGAGCCCGTTTACGGCGATACGACGACCTACGACGGCACGTTCGACTTCGTCTGCGACTGGGAAATCGCAAAGAAGAAGATTAACGTAACGTGGAGCAACCACTCGGAAAGCGACACGAACGGCAATATCGTAATTATCCCCAGAATGACCGCGAACGAGGACCTTATCGACTACTCGTTCGAGATGATGGACAGCTCGGGTTCGTACATTTCGTGCGGCAGCCCCGTATACGTTGATGGCACCGAAGTTCAGTACAAGATAAAGGTTGCGCTTAAATCGGCGAATACGGCAAGCTACGAGCTGGTCGGAACCGATTACAAGGAATTCTCCGTAGGTAAAGATAAGTACCCCGTACAGATTAATCTGAACCTCAACGGCGCGCTTTTAGATACGAGCGTAACTTACTATTACAACGGTTCGCCTTACGTTGCAACCGCAGTACTCGTAAGCGGCTACGTAACCACTTCGGATTTCGTAATCAAGTATTACGATAAGACCGACCTTACAACCGAGCTTGCTTCCGCACCCGTAAACGTCGGCGACTACAAAGTAGTGGTTGAGTTGACTGCAAGCGCGGCGGACAACAACGTTATCACAGGCACGAGCGAGTTCGAGTTCAGCATTGCAAAGGGCACGTTCGATACGAGCGGTCTGAGCTGGCAGTACACGCACGACACCGTTACCGCAACGTGGGACGAAGTGCAGAACAAGTGGATTGACGGCGCAGGACTTGAAGTAACCGAGTTCGTTTACGACGGCACCGCGCACGTGTTCACCCTCGTGGGCAAGTCTGACGTTGAATCTCAGCCCGGTATGACTTCCGTAACCCTTACGGACGACAACAACACCAACGCGGGTTCTTACACTCTGACCGTAACCTTTACTTACGACACGGATAACTACGACGCGCCCGTATTTGCGGCGGACAGTATCCCTTACGTAATTAAGAAAGCAACCATTGACACGGACGACGTGAAGTGGGGCTATATCGGCGAGGACGGCGCGGAGCACGAGATTACCGCAACCACCGTACTCGAATATATGCGCGACGGCAGCGCGGCTAAGGACTATGAATTCGTCCTTATCAACCTGCCCGCAGAACTCAGCGGCAAGGTAAGCTATAAGCTGAACGGCGCAGCCGGCAACACGGTTGCAAACGTAGGCACTTACTACGTCGAGTACACGATAAGCGGATTGGATACGGACAATTACGAAACGCTCGTAATGCCCGCAACGCTTGAAACCAAAAAATTCGTCGACATAGTTGAAAGAGATTTAGGCAAGCCGACTTTTGACGGCAGCTGGACGGAATTCAACTTCCTTGACGACCCCCGCAATCTCTTAGAGCTTTGCGGTATGGACCCCGAGGGACTTGGCGTTTACTACAACGCAACCGTTAAGTTCAACGGCGACGCTTACGCAGGCTATGACGGCGAGCAGTACGACGGCTTCCACGCAGGCAAGTACGTTGTCGTGTTCGACGTAATCAAACTTACGGGCGAGACGGGCAACAACGTAACTTTCGGCGGAACGGTTAAAACGCAGGAAGTCGAAATCGACGTTGCAAAGCAGACTATTACCGTAACGGGCTGGACGGGCGACGAAGAATCTTCTTCGGCTAAATTCGACCTGACAGGCGCGGCGGCAGTAGTAGGCACCCGCATCGAGGACGAGTTCGGCACTGTTTACACCGAGGAAGACTATTACAGCGCGCCCGCAGGCAACACCTTCTTCGCTAAACCCTACGTTAAGGAAGGCTACGAGGACGATATCGAAATTGCGATTAAACCGGGCGTTGCGGAAAAAATCGAATTCTCTTCGTCGTTTGAAATCGATTCGAACACGAAGTTTATAGCAAAGCCTTCGTTCGAGAACGCAAGTATCGAGTACGACGGCGATGAGCACGAATTTGTGCTTAACGGTCTGGACGGCAACGAGGATTATATCTACGTAGCCGAGGAAAGCGACGATTTGTGGCAGACCGAGTCGGGCAAGTACAGCGTGACGATACGCTTTGTCAGCGGCGTGAACGCTTGCTGGGAAGGCAGCACGAAGGAAAACCCTGACAGAAAGGCAATAACCCTTGAATTTGAAATTACCAAAAAGCAGATTTTAATCCCCGAGGTTGAAGATAAGTCTTATTCGGGCGACGAAATCGACGTCTGGACCGACTTAGAGGGCAGCTACGGCGACTTCGTAATTATGGTCAGCGGCGACTACTTCGGAACTGATGCAGGCAAGTACAACTTCGTACTTAAACTCAACACGGAAAAGTACGGCGACAATATTGAGTGGGTTAAATCCACTTCCGATAAGTCGACGACCAAATCGGCGGCTAAATGGGCGCTTGCTTCTTCGTCTGTCTTAAGCAGCGACAAAAAGCAGGTTACCGTGCACTGGGAAATCACCAAAGCCGTAATTACAGGCGTTTGGCAGAAAGACGGCACCCTGAAGCTGACAATCCCCGGCTATAACGGACCGGTTGACGGACTTATTCAGTACACTTATACCGACACGGACGGCTATTCGGTTGCACCCGAGGACAGAGTTGCGGGACAGAAATACAATTCTTCCGCGAAGCTCAACCCCGATTATGCGAAGAACTTCGAGTTTGACGCCGCAACCAAAGCCGCAACGGCAACTCCCAATTCGGGCGCGTACGACCCGACCAACGGTCAGGGAACGAAACCGAGCCCGTTGGACAGCATAAAGAATTTCATGACCAAGACGGTTATGTATTTGCCGGTTTGGGCTTGGTTCCTGATTGCACTTGCGCTGCTGATTCTGCTGATTATCATTATCGTAGTAGCATGCAAGCGCCGCAAGAGCAAGGAAGAAAAAGAGGCTATCAAAGCCGCTAAGGAAGAGGAAAAACAGCGCAAGCTGGAAGAAAAGGAGCGTCTCGAAGAAGAACGCCGTCAGCGCGAAGAGGAAAAACGTCTGCGCGAGGAAGAGCGTGAAGAAGAGAGACGCCGCAAGGAAGAAGAGCGCGCCGAAGAAAAGGCACGCCGTGAGGAAGAACGCGAGGAAGAGAAGCGCCGCCGCGAGGAAGAGCGCGAAGCCGAGAGAGAAAAGCAGAGGGCTGAAATGGAGCTTGCAAAAGCAAAGCAGGAAGCCGAGCTTGCAAGAATCAAGGCGGAAGCCGTAGCCGCGGCAAGTATGGGCGGAATGGGCATGGCAACCATGGCTATGCAGCAGCCTCAGGCCAGCGCTCAGACTCAACAGCCTGTTCAGCAATCCGAGCAGCAGCCCGTTCAACAGCCTGTAGCTCAACAACAGCCGGTTGTGGTTCAGCAGCCTGCGGTTGACAACAGTATTCTTTCACAAATTCAGGCAGAGCTTGCCGCAATGCGCAACGATCAGGCGGCTATGCGTAACGATCAGGTTGCAATGCGCAACGAGCTTAATTCGCGTAGTGCGTCGGCTTACAGTGCGCCTCAGTATCAGCAAATGCCTATGATGCCGCAGATGCCGATGCCTATGCAGGGCTATAATATGCCTTATGCACAGCCTGTGATGAACAATATGGGCGGTGGAGCGGATTATCACTCAATGTATATGGAAGAACGCGCAAGAGCGGCTGAAGCGCGCCTCGCTGAAGAGCGCATAAGGACGGCTGAAGAAAAGCTTTATCACGCGGCTGAACAGCGCGCAGTGCTCGCGGAAGAGAGGTTTGTACGCGGCGGTATGTATCAGCAGCCTCAACAGCTTCCCGCGCCTCAGCAGGTTCCTATGCAGATGCAAATGCCTGTACAGCAGGAGCAGCCGATTGATGCGGATTTCCTCGGCACGGCAATAGCGGCGGCCTTAAGAAGCAATGCGCAGATACCCGCAGCGCCCGTTCAGATGCTGCCTCAGCAAACCGCGCAGGAAGAGCACGCAAAGCCCGTTCAGGCGCAGTATCCCGCTGATGCGATAATCACTACCACGACGACGGTAGACACAAGCAAGCAAAAGGCAGGACAGCAGAGAGCTGTACGTGACGACGGAAGAATTTTCGACAGTGATGGTTTCTACGATCCTTTAGATTGACAAATTAATACTCAAACTTAAATATTACAGTTAAAGGAAGTTCAGTTTTGAACTTCCTTTTCTGTATGCAAAAATGAAAGCTTAGTGAAAATTTTTTTAAAAATGTAAACTTTTAGCCTAGTTATTGGGCTACCTATTGTAGGGATAAATTTTTAATGTAAAAAAACTTTCGCCATTGAAAGATAAATTGGAACTTAAGGAGGTAAAAAATGAGCGGATAAGACATTAGAAAAGTGTTGCAAAAAGTGAGGATTTGGAGGCAGGTAAAGGGAATTGCCACAAGTGTCAATTCCGAGCCGTCCGCTTGCGGACGGGAACAAGCGGGAAGCCCGCTTTTTATGGAGGTTAAATGGGAAGAAAAAGTACACCAAAAGACAAAAGAGAAAGAAGGTACATACGAATATCGTCAAGTTTAATGTGGGACCAGATAGATAAATTATCCACGCTTGACAGATATGCAAACAGCTTTAATAAGCTGATTAACGATGCGCTTGATTACGGTTTACCGTTACTTATTAAAGAGGCGTTTGGAGAAATAGACTATGAGGCGGAAACTAAACAGTATGATTCTGCCCACGGTAAAGATGAAGAGTTTTACGGACAGGTAGTAAGACTGTTCGCTGAACTGATAATGAACGTGAATATAAACAAGTCAATTCTATCTTCATTGTTTGAGGCTAAGCGTTTGGAGTTAAGGCATCAACCCGTAAGCGCAGAGGCATTTGAAACAGGCTGCTTTCAGGACACGCCCAAATTTGCAGATGATTATGAGCTTCGCCAATTAAAAAGAATACGGGATATGTAAGAAATTTTCCGTGGTCCCTTGACTCTTGTAAGTAAGTATGCTAAAATTGCAATGTCGTATGAATACGACTAATGAATTTTACGGAGCCTGCTATGGAAAAGAAAACAAGAGCAATCAAGGACAAGAGATACGAAGAGAAGCACAAGGCTGAGAGAAAGGCTAAGTGTATGGTTTGGGGGACAAGCGTACCGCGAGAAAAAGCCGAACAGATTAACGATTTTTTGAAGAGATACGGCTACACAAAGGTGCAGCTAATCGAGGCTGGCTATAAAGCATTATTAGACGATGCTGCCGAACACGACATTGACCTTGCCAAGATAATGGACGGCTACGACGATTTTTTCGGTTTTGAGTTGGAGAGAATGAAAAAGAAAACTGGGTAACTAATTTAATCTTTTCGCAAAAGGAGGAAAACGCGATGGAAAGAGAACATAGTATTCAAAGCTATAAGGACGCGGAATAATTCCGAGTTGACGTCCGAATAAGGATACTTGACAAACCAAGAATTAGATAACATATTAAGAACTTTAAAAACACTACCCGAAGGCAACGATGAATTGGCAAGGACTATACTGAAAGCAGCGGCGGACAGTATAACTTTGGATAAAATAAAGTCGCTTACTTCGGTAAGTGAAGAAAGCGAAGAACAATTAACTAATGAAAAGGCTTTGAAGTTTTCAGAAAAGGAGATTTCAATTATGCCTAAAACATTCAGGAAAGAATTCAGAACACAGGGCTGTACGGCAAGAATCCGTAAAAGAAAGAGCGGTAAGAACACTTGGAACTACGAGATAAGGTACAGAAGAAACGGCTACAATGTTTGTGTGTCTGCTAACGAGATACAAAAAGCAAAGGATAAGTTTATAGCAAAATTAAATGAAGTAGAGAAAGCGGGGAAGAAAAGCTCTGTAATTACAGTGCCTACAACCTTTCACGAATTTGCAACTTATTTCTTTGAAACTTACTATAAGCGTAAGGTAGTAGCAAGTACATACAAAATAACTCTTGGCAGGTATAACTTACATTTAAAGCCAGAGTTTGAAAGCAGACAAATAAAAAGTATCACGACTTTTATGTGTCAAAGTCTAATTGACAGACTTAACGCAGAAGATAAGAATAAAACTGCGGCAGAGATATTCTGTCTGTTGAACAACATTTTTAAAATGGCAATAAGACACGGAATAGTTTCTTCAAATCCTATGGACTTGGTTTTCCATCAAGTACATGAACGGAAGCACGGGTCTTCACTTACAAAGGAACAGGAAAAACTTTTACTTACTGAGACAGCGGGAACGCCTTATCAACTTATGTTTGCTGTTGGATTGTATACGGGAATGCGCCCTAACGAATATTATAGTGCTAATATAGAAGGCGATTTCATTGTAGCTATTAACAGTAAGCGCAAGAACGGTAAAGTAGAGTATAAGAAGATTCCAATAACGCCAATGTTGAAACCGTATTTACAGGGAGTTACTGAATTCAATTTTTACGTACAAAACCGGATAAGAGAAAAGTTTCATAAGATTTTACCGAAGAACAGACTTTACGATTTAAGGACGACTTTTTATACAAGATGTCAGGAATGCGGAGTAGCGGACGTAGCAAGGAATGAATTTGTAGGACATTCGCTCGGTGCACTCGGGAATATCTATACGGATTTGTCCGATGAATTTCTTTTAAAAGAAGGGCAAAAACTGAATTATTAAGGTTTCTGCCCCAAAACGTGCCCCAAAATCGAAAATGTAATGTACTTCAAATTAAGAAAAACAACTAAAAACCAAACAAAAAAGCCCGATTTTGAGCTTTTTTCACTCAAAATCGGGCAAAATTGGTTGAGGTGACGGGACTTGAACCCACGACCTTCTGGTCCCTAACCAGACGCGCTACCAAACTGCGCTACACCTCATTAATAACAGCATAATTTATTATACTTAAAATAAATTAAAAAGCAAACTGTTTTAAGGTGTTTTATTAAAAAATTTTGCAATTCAGTCATATTAAAATAATATAATTCATTTACTTTAATAATAAAGCTGTGTTATAATAATATGGTGATTGCAGGAATAGTATTATCCGTTTTCCTTGCAGGAGTTTCATTGGCGATGGATGCGTTTGCCGTGTCAATCTGCGACGGAATGGTATACCAAAATTTAAATAAG
This sequence comes from uncultured Clostridia bacterium, assembly GCA_964503655.1. GTDB lineage: Bacteria > Bacillota > Clostridia > Christensenellales > Borkfalkiaceae > Coproplasma. The sequence goes on from CAZDAG010000002.1 coordinate 135,837, forward strand.
CGTAAAGGCGTGTTAATTCCTTTAACGTTCGGGCTTTTTCAGGCGGTAATGCCGATAATCGGTTTTTACGTCGGAATGGCGTTTCAGAAAATAGACGTTTTTGATAAGGTCGACCACTGGATAGCTTTCGCGTTACTTCTGATAATCGGCGGCAAAATGATTTTTGACGGCATAAAGGAACTGCGCGCGAAAAGCGAAGAAATACATATTAAAAAGTTTTCTTTCGTTGAAGTTCTCCTTCAGGGCGTTGCAACCAGTATTGACGCGCTTTTCGTGGGATTCAGTTTAAACGCAATTCTCGGCGAGGTCAGCCCCGTTCAGCTTTGGGCTTGGGTAAGCGTCGTTGCAATCGGCATAATTACTTTTATTATCAGTCTTGTCGGGCTTGTAATAGGTGTAAAGGTAGGTCAACTCTTCAAGAAAAAAGTCAGCATTGCCGAAATTATCGGCGGTCTGGTGCTTATCGGAATAGGTTTAAAAATTCTTATTGAAGGGCTGCTTTAATTTCTTTAATAATCCGTTCATTTCCGCACTCTACGCAGTTTCTGCCGAGCGCGGATTTTAATTTGCGGTCGGCAAACAAATTGTATATTTCTCTTTTAAGGCAGTCGGGCGAAAGCTGCTTTTCGGAAAGCACGCGGCAAACTCCTTTATTGCAGAAATATTCCGCGTTTTTTACTTGGTCGCCGCGGCTTGAAGAATTTTGCAGCGGAATAAACAGGGTGGGAATTTTCAACGCTATAAGTTCGTTTGCGGAATTGGAACCGCATCTTGCAACCGCGCCGTCCGCGCAGGCGTAAATAAGCCCCATATCGTCCGCAAATTCAATCTGTTTATACCCGTAGATATTTGACTCAACTTTATTGCCTTTGCCGCAGATATGAATGATATTAAATCGCTTGCAGATTTCGAAAGCTATTTCGCGTATATTATTATTTATAATTTTAGAACCGCTGCCGCCGCCGAAAACAATTAGTGTAGGTCGGTTGTCAAGCCCTATTAATTCACGGGCAATTTTTTTATCGCGGTCGAATATAGCGGTACGCATGGGCGAGCCTGTGTATACGCCGTTTTTAAACTGCGCGGCAGTGGAGGGGAAAGTCGTTAAAACTTTTTCACACTTGCCGGCAATAATTTTATTGGCAAGACCCGCAGTGATGTCCGATTCGTGCGTCAATACCGGAATTTTGCGTTTGCGCGCGGCAAAAGCGGGAGGAATACAGACATAACCGCCCTTGCAGAATAAGAGGTCGGGCTTAATATAATCAAGCAGTTTTCCGGCTTGCTTTATGCTTCTGAATAATTTGAACGGAATTGCAAGATTGCATAAAATTTTACCGCGTACGAACTTTACTGCGTCGTATTTGTAAAATTCCACGCCGTTCGCTTTGCAGATTTTTTCTTCAATACCGTTAGTGCCGATATACGCTATAGAAAACTCGTTTTTAAGTTGCTCTATAAGCGCAATATTAGGGATAACGTGACCCGCGCTTCCGCCGCCGCTGAATACTATTTTTTTCATAAAATTAATATACTTTTTATTGCCGCAATTTATGAAATCTATTCGGCTTATAAAAAAACGGAGCGCGTGCGCTCCGTAGCTTTAAGTAAGATTCAGATGACTTAAAACAGGTTGAATAAGCATAGTCGCTGTTTTTATCAGCTCTTCCAAAGAGATATCGTTGTCCTTTGAATTTACCCATTTCAGATAGATATCCATTATACCGCCGACGATAAATACGAGGGGATAGTAGGCGTTTTCACTGTCGGCGTTCCCGCTATATTTTTTTATGGCTGACATCGATTTATTGACGAAAATTTCTTTTAGCTTTACCGTTAAATATTTTGATGCGTTTGATTCTGTAATGTATCTTTTAACGGTTTCCTTACTGTTCAAAGCTTGCGTTAATGCGGTAAAGGTCGCATAAGTGCTTCCGTAAATATTTTTCGTATCAAAACTTTCTATGCACTCGGAAATTTCGCTTTCTATTTCGCTTTCAATATCTTTGATCACTTCCGATACGTTACTGTAATGCAAATAAAAAGTCGAACGGTTTATTCCGGCTTCTTCGGTAATATCCGAAACTGAAATTTTGTCCGTTTCTTTTTTTAAAGTCAGCGTCATGTATGCGTTTTTAATCGCTATACGCGTTTTAATAACTCTTTTGTCGGTACTCATTATGACTCCGGTTAGTTTGATTTTTGTTAAATTATACAACAGTTTGGCGATTAAATCAAATTAATCTTGACATAATATTAATTGAGTAGTAAAATAAAAATATGGAACCCCAGTATATAGTTGCAATAATAAGCGGCAGCATATTTCTAATTTTAATATTAATCTATATAATTTTAAAAGTTATAAAAAACAAACGGGAGCTAAAAGAAAAAGCCCGCTTATCGGAAATTTATAACGACGAAGATCTTGCAAAGATGGACTACGATTTTGCCGTTTACGATGAGGAATCTTCCGAGCTTTTGGGCGAGGGCGCCAAGCGTGAAATGCACACGACGATTGACGAGGAACTCGATACGCCGCTTGAAGAGGTGTTTGCTAAAATAGAAAGCGAAGGAATGGAAGAGATTACGGGTAACTATCAGCCTAAATAAAAATACGCGCTTGAATTAAGGCGCGTATTTTTTTATTTAAGTTCAAAATTCATAATGAGTAGCTTTTTGCCGATTGTTTTTGTTACGGTAAATTTACCGTTTTCGATTTTAGTTGTTTGTTTGAATTTGTATCCGAATATCCCGATATCCGCAGACAATTCGCGCGTTTCGGGGTTGAGTTCGTAAGTTGTCGTTATAACGTTTCTGTTTCCGTTTTTAAGTTTATATATCAATTCAAGTTCTTTTTTGTCGGCGAGATTAACTTCAATATAGTCAAATTTATCAAGAAGGTTATCGTCTCCGTAGGTTGCGCTCGTGCATTCGTACTGCGCGATATACGGGCTGGTAATCGTCTTTAACGAACCGGCTTTTTGCGCGTCGCACGCCGGAAGGATAGCGAGTAGAAGTGTGAGAATAGCGGCAATTAAAATTAATTTTCTTTTCATACGCATTTAATATGTGTAAAAGGCAAAAAAATAAACCTCCGTCGAAAGGCGGAGGCGTTAAATTTTTCAGGCTTTTCCGATGCTGCCGAAGATTTCCATTTTTTCTCTGACAACTTTTTTGATAGCTTCGCAGCCGGGAGCGAGCAGTTTTCTGGGGTCAAAGCCCTTGCCCTGCAAGTCTTTACCTTCTTCAATATATTTTCTGGTTGCTTCCTGGAATGCAAGCTGACATTCAGTATTTACGTTAATTTTCGCAACGCCGAGCGATATGGCTTTTTTAATCATCTCGGTAGGAATACCCGTGCCGCCGTGAAGGACGAGAGGTTTATCGCAGACCTTTTGCTTAATCTTTTCAAGTACTTCAAATCTTAATCCTGGCCAGTTAGCGGGATATTTGCCGTGTATATTGCCGATGCCCGCTGCAAGAATGGTGATTCCCAAATCAGCGATTTTTTTGCATTCGTCAGGGTCGGCGCACTCGCCCATACCTACGACGCCGTCTTCTTCGCCGCCGATTGAACCTACTTCGGCTTCGAGGCTCAAACCTTTCTTTGCGCAAACTTCTACAAGCTCTTTGGTTTTAGCAATATTTTCATCAATCGCAAAATGCGAACCGTCAAACATAATGGAAGAGAAGCCTGCCTCAATGCACTTATAGCAGCCTTCGTAGGTGCCGTGGTCCAAATGAAGAGCGACGGGTACGGTTATATTGAGTTCTTCAATCATTGCTTTTACCATAGAAGCAACGGTTTTAAATCCCGTCATATATTTGCCCGCGCCTTCGGATACGCCGAGAATAACGGGAGAGTTAAGTTCCTGCGCAGTCTGCAAAATCGATTTTGTCCATTCAAGGTTGTTAATGTTAAACTGACCGACCGCGTATTTGCCTTTGCTTGCTTTTTCGCACATTTCTTTTACTGAAACGAGTGCCATAATTTCCTCCGAGACATATTTTAATATTATATTAAATTGGTAAATACTACCTTGAAATAAGTATAATTCATTATGTGATAAAATTCAAGTTAATTTATAAAGAATATTTTGAAAATGTGTTTTTTTATCGTATTATGCAAATAGTTAACTAAAACGGCGTTAAAATGATTGGATTAAAAATATTTGACTATTGCGGTAATTTTTGGTATAATCTATTAGGTTTTGAAAAAAATCGTGTTATAAAATAATAACAAATTATTCGGAGGAATATTATTTATGGCAAATGTAAAAGTTGCAATCAACGGCTTCGGACGTATCGGACGTCTTGCATTCAGACAGATGTTTGACGCAGAAGGCTATGAAATCGTTGCAATCAACGACCTGACAAGCCCCAAGATGCTTGCTCACCTGTTGAAGTACGATTCTGCTCAAGGCAGATACAAGTATTGCGACTCGGTCGTAGCCGGCGAGGACAGTATTACCGTAAACGGCAAGACCATCAAAATCTACGCAGAAAAGGACGCAGCAAATCTTCCCTGGAAGCAGCACGACGTTGACGTCGTACTTGAATGCACGGGTTTCTACTGCTCCAAAGAGAAGGCTTCGGCTCACATCAAAGCCGGCGCAAAGAAGTGCGTAATTTCCGCTCCTGCAGGCAACGATCTTCCTACCGTTGTATTCAGCGTAAACGAAAAGACTTTGAAAGCAAGCGATACCGTTATTTCGGCTGCAAGCTGCACGACCAACTGCCTTGCTCCCATGGCTGACGCTTTGAACAAGCTTTGCAAAATTAAGAAAGGTTATATGACCACCATTCACGCATATACCGGCGACCAGATGGTTCTTGACGGACCTCACAGAAAGGGCGATTTGAGAAGAGCAAGAGCAGCTGCCGTTAACATCGTTCCCAACTCGACCGGCGCGGCAAAAGCAATCGGTCTGGTTATTCCCGAACTCAACGGCGTACTCGACGGCTGCGCGCAGCGCGTTCCCGTACCCACCGGTTCGCTTACCCAGCTTATCGCAGTATGTCAGGGTGAGGTTGACGCAACCGCTGTCAACGACGCAATGAAGGCGGCTTCTTCGTCGTCTTACGGCTACACCGAAGAGGAGATTGTTTCTTCCGACGTTATCGGTATGACCTACGGTTCGCTGTTCGACGCAACGCAGACCAAGTGCATGCCCCTCGGCGACGGCACTACCCTCGTAAAGGTAGTAAGCTGGTACGACAACGAAAACTCGTACACCTCGCAGATGGTAAGAACCATCAAATACTTCTCTGAATTGAAGTAATAAAAAAAACTATAAAGCTCCGCGGCAATAGCCGCGGAGCTTTTATAATGTTTGAAAATATGTTTAAGCTTTTTCAAAAAATTCGTAAACTTTTTCGATCGTATGGTGATTTACGCCGTTATATTTGTCTATGTCAAGGTTTTTAAAAAATTCTTTTTTTGCATCCGTAGGTACAATGCCATATAGTTTTATTAATTCATCATATTCACTTTGTTTTGTGTTTCTGTATTCTACGGTTTCCGTATCGTCAGGTTCAAGCACGCCGTTGTGCGTTCCGTTTTCTATGAAAAAGTATTCAAAATTTTTATTTTTAATTTCGCTGCGGTGATTGTAAATACTATCTTCCCAAACAGTTTCATCTGCGCCGCCTTGTACGGCAAGAACGGGAATATCTGTTTTATTAATACCTTTTACTGCGGTCTTATAATAAGCGCCGTTTGCGTCGGCGATTGCGCAAATTGCCGCATAAGGGAATATAAGATAAGCAAAACCGCCCAAACCCATTTCGCCTTTCATCCATTCAAGCATTATACCGCCGTTTGAATTATAACCGGCAACAGAAGCAACAGCTTTAATATTTTTGTGATTGTAATTTAGAACCGCTGTTACCGCGTGACCGCCCCAACTGTGACCGAAGAGGTAGACGGGCAAATTTTTAAGTTCGGCGTCGTTTTCAACAAATGAAAGCGCGTTATGTAAATCGACAGTAGACTGTGAAAGACCGGTTGTACCCTTGCCGTCGCTTGTCGCAGTGCCTGTATTGTCGTAGGTAAGTATGCGGTAACCGTGGCTGACAAAGTATTTCATTTCGGGATAATAATCATTTGACAAACCGCCAAGCCCGTGTGAAATAACTATCAGTTTTTCGTTGTCGACGCTTCCCCAAACGTATCCGCGTAAAGTATTCTTTTTGCTTTTAAACTCAACGGCTCTTTTTTCTATATCAATCTCGTCTGCGGAGTAAGTAGTCGAAATAGTAAAATCGGGAGAATCAGTTCTGCAAAACATTTCGTTTAAAAGAAGTTTACAGACGGTAAAACCCGTTACAATTATAATAGTAATTAAAACTGCTAAAACAATGGCAACAACTTTTAAAACTGGTTTTTTCTTTTTCATACTGTATTGCCTTTAAACGTTGAAGCGGAAGAGGACTACGTCGCCGTCTTTTATAACGTAATCTTTTCCTTCCGAGCGGACTTTGCCTTTTTCACGGGCGCCGACCAAACCGTTACATTCTAAAAGAGTTTGCCAGTCGCATATTTCGGCGCGGATAAAGCCTTTTTCGAAGTCGCTGTGAATTTTGCCCGCCGCCTGCGGCGCTTTGGTGCCTTTTACGATTGTCCAGGCGCGGGTTTCTTTTTCGCCGGCAGTGAGGTATGAGATAAGCCCTAAAAGGTCGTAACTCTTTTTAATAAGCCTGTTTAAGCCGCTCTCTTCAAGTCCCAGTTCTTCCAGAAACATTGCGGCGTCGTCGGGCGGCATCTGCGATATTTCTTCTTCGGTTTTTGCGCAGATAACCAAAACTTCGCTGCTTTCTTTATTTGCGTACTCTTTAACGGTACAGACGAGAGGTATGTCGTCGTCTGGCTTGCCCATATCGAATTCCGAAATATTTGCCGCGTAAATTACAGGCTTTGCGGTTAGAAGGAAGAGGTTGTCAACAATAGGCTGTTCTTCCTTATTGCACTCGAAAAGACGGGCGGGTTTATCTTCGCTTAAAAACTTTTCAAGCCTTTCCAAAAGGGAATATTCCGCCGCAGCCTCTTTATTTGCGCCGCCGCGCGCAGCCGATCTTATTCTGTCAAGACGTTTTGTGACTGCCTCAATGTCGGAAAGTATGAGTTCGAGAGTAATAGTCTGAATATCCGAAACCGGGTCTATTTTTCCGCTGACGTGGGTTATATTCTCGTCCTCGAAGCAGCGCACGACGTGAACGATTGCGTCGCACTCTCTCACGTGCGAGAGGAATTTGTTTCCCAAACCTTCGCCTTTGGATGCGCCTTTTACAAGACCTGCAATGTCAACGAACTCAACGATAGCAGGAGTAACCTTTTTGCTTTCGTATAAAGCCGCAAGCTTGTCCAGACGCTCGTCCGGAACGGTTACTACACCGACGTTCGGTTCTATCGTGCAGAAGGGATAATTTGCGGCTTCAGCCCCTGCGTGGGTTATCGCATTGAAAAGTGTGGATTTTCCTACGTTAGGAAGTCCTACAAAGCCTAATTTCATAATTTTGTTCCTCAAAAGTTGTTTAACTAAATTATAATATAAACGCTAAAAATAATCAAAACAAAATAGGCGGTAAAGTTGCTAAAATTTTAAGTATGTGATAAAATTGTTAAGTATTTGAGGAAAATAAAATGGACTATAAAAAATATATTGCCGAACGTATTAAAGTTGACGGAGTGGATAGCGGAGAAATTTATTCGCTTATCGTTACGCCCCCCAATTCCGAAATGGGCGATTTTGCGTTACCCTGTTTTAAGTTTTCAAAGGTTTTGAGAAAGAGCCCCGTAGCTGTTGCAGAAGAGCTTAAAGCCGCTTACGCAACCGACGGCGTTATAAGCGGCGTTTCCGCAGTAAACGGGTATCTCAATTTCAGCGTAAACAAAGCCGGACTCGCTAATGGCGTTTTAAAAGAAATTTTAGCAAAGGGCGAAAATTACGGCAAATCGGAAGAGGGTAAAGGTAAGATAGTTTGCGTGGAATATTCTTCAGTAAACGTTGCAAAGCCCTTCCATATCGGACATCTGTCGACGACGGTTATAGGCGGCGCGCTTTACAAACTTTATAAATATCTGGGTTACGAGGTTGTAGGCATAAACCACTTGGGCGACTATGGAACACAGTTCGGAAAACTGATAAGCGCGTACAAGCATTGGGGCAATAAGGAAGAAGTTGAAAAGGGCGGTATACACGCCATAAACGATTTATACGTGCGTTTCAATGCCGAAGCCGACGAGGAGATGGAGCAGGAAGCGCGTACGTATTTTCGGCTTATAGAAAACGGTGATAAAGAAGCTAACGAGCTTTTCGAGTGGTTTAAAGATCTTACTTTAAAATACGTAAACAAGATTTACGAAAAGTTGAATATAAAGTTTGACAGCTTTGCCGGTGAACGGTTTTATACCGATAAAATGCAGCCGGTTATCGACGAACTCAAAGAAAAAGGGCTGCTTAAAGAGAGCGAGGGTGCGCAGATTGTAGATTTGAAAGAGTACGGAATGCCGCCTTGCCTTGTTTTGCGCTCTGACGGGGCTTCGCTTTACGCTACGCGCGATCTTGCGGCTGCAGTCTATCGTAAAAATACGTACGACTTTTATAAGTGCCTTTACGTGGTTGCGTATCAGCAGAATTTGCATTTTAAGCAGTTTTTTAAAGTGCTTGAACTTATGGGCAAACCTTGGGCAAAGGATTTGGTTCACGTCGCATACGGTATGGTGTCGCTTGAAGACGGCGCGATGTCAACACGAAAGGGTAAAGTTATCTGGCTTGAAGATGTTATAAATAAGTGTATAGAAAAGGCATATACGGTAGTCGCAGAAAAGAATCCGAACCTTGAAAATAAAAAAGAAATTGCCGAAAAGGTAGGCATAGGCGCAGTTATTTTCGGCGCGCTGTATAACAACAAGATAAAGGATATAGTTTTTTCTTACGATAGAGTTTTATCATTTGAGGGCGAAACGAGCGTATACGTTCAGTATACCTGCGCAAGGGCAAATTCGGTACTTTTAAAGAGTGAAAAAGCGGAAACTCTTCCCGAAACTTATTTGCCCAATGAGGAGGAGTTTGAAGTCGTTAAAGAGCTTGCCGCGTTTCCCGACGCGCTGAAAGAAGCAGCTGAAAAGTACGAGCCTTGTTATATCGCGCGCTATGCGGTTAATCTTGCGCAGAAGTTTAATAAATTCTATATAGAATGTAAAATTCTTACCGCGGATGGCGATGCGAAGCATTTCAGACTTGCGCTGACGCGCGCAACGTTGTACACGCTTAAAAGCGCGCTGGCGATTTTGGGAATAGGCGTTCCCGAAAAAATGTAATATGATTAAAGGTATTATTTTTGATTTGGACGGCACACTTTTGAATACTATCGGAGATATACATAAGGTACTGAACGAATGTCTTACTACGTTCGGACTTGAAAATATCAACGTAGAAACGTGCGCAAAACTTATCGGACACGGGGCGCGTAAACTGGTTGAGGATGCCGTCGGTGACGGCCCTGCGGATGAGGTTTACAATCTTTACGCCCGTAAATTCAGTAATATTGAAAACGAGCTGACTACTTTGTATGAAGGCGAAGAGGAAGTTTTGAACGAATTACAAAGCCGCGGCGTGAAGTTTGCGGTCGTTACCAACAAGCCGCAGCGCGCGACGGAAAACGTTTGCCGCAAACTATTGTCAAAGTTCTGCTTTTCCGCAATGCTGGGGCAGAGCGGAGAATATCCTTTAAAGCCCGATTCCACCGCAACCTTAAAGGCATTAGAGATCATGGGATTAAATAAGGACGAGTGCGTATTTGTCGGTGACGGCGAGGCGGACGTACAAACGGCAAAGAATGCCTGTTTAAAGTGTATTTCCGTGCTTTGGGGTTATAGAAACAAATCGCAACTTCAAGCAGCGGGAGCTTCTGTTTTTGCCGAAAAATTTTCGGATATTATTAAACTGTTATAAAATATTTTTCAATTCATATCATAAAAACGCCTAAGAATTTTATTGATATTTAGTTTTTGTTATGATATAATTTTTTTATAAAAGTATTAAAATTTTCGGAGGAAATTTATAATGAAAAAATGTGCAGTTTGCGGCGAAATTGTTGAGGATGACGTAGAAGTTTGTCCCGTTTGCAAGGCAAAGAAGTTTAATCCCGTTACGGCGGACAGCAAGTACGCTTGCGAACACATTGTCGGCGAGGGACAGGTTGAAGACAAGGAAGTCCTTGAAGGACTTCGCGCTCATTTCAGCGGCGAATGTACCGAAGTTGGTATGTATCTCGCAATGGCAAGAGTTGCCGAGCGCGAGGGCTATCCCGAAGTTGCCGAGGCTTACAAGCGTTACGCTTACGAAGAAGCTGAACACGCTGCTAAATTTGCTGAACTTCTGGGCGAGGTTGTAACTCCTTCAACAAAGAAGAACCTTGAACTCCGCGCGGCTGCGGAAGCTGGCGCATGCGAGGGCAAACTTGCTATTGCAAAACGTGCAAAGCAACTTGGTTACGACGCTATTCACGACACCGTTCACGAAATGGCAAAGGACGAAGCGAGACACGGCGCAGGCTTTGCAGGACTTCTTAAAAGATATTTCGGCAAATAATAATTAAATAATTTTTAAGGCGCGGTCGCAAAGCGACCGCGCCTTTTCATATAATGAAATATGAGGCGAGGGGGAAAACCTTTGCCCGTAAACTAATGAATAAGGAAATATGTACAAATGTGTAATAATTGTAACAACGGTTGCGGTTGGGTCGGACTTTTAAATCTTTTCAGAAATTGTTCTCGCTGTGGCTGCAATTCGTGTGGAAACGGCAGAAACGGTAATGGTTGCGGTTGCAACTCCTGCGGTAATAGCAGAAGCGGTAACGGCTGCGGCTGTAATTCCTGTGGCAACAACAGAAACGGTAACGGTTGCGGTTGCAATTCGTGCGGTAACAACAGAAACGGTAATGGCTGCGGCTGTAATAACACCGAACAGTTCAGTATAACCAGAAATGTTTCCAACAACTGCAATACATGCAACGGTTGCGGCTGTTTTGACGCGTATTATGCGGCGCAGTACGGACTTTGCAATTCCTGCAATTCTTGTAATTCCTGCGGTTGCAATAATTAACCGTTAAAAAAACAAGGGTATCCTTTTGAGGATACCCCTAATTTTTTTTAAATTGCAAAAAATAGGAATATGCGCGGAATAATAGGCACTTTCAAATTTTTTTCAGATAAGCGCTTTTCGACGATTGCGGGAACGCTGGTATACTTTTTAATAATGAGTATCGCGCCGTTTATACTATGGCTTACTTTGATTTGCGGAAACGTAGATATCGAAAAATTCCTCTCAAACGAGCTTTTCGAAAGCGTAAGCCCGTTTCTGCGTGATTTAAAGTCTTCTGCCGAGGGAGCGGCGAGCGGCGCAGGAATAGTACTTTTAGTGACCACGCTCTATTCGTCGACCAACTTTTTTTATCATCTACGGCGTAGCGGCGAAATAATTTACGATTCGCCGACGGTAAAGGGTGGTCTGCGTTTAAGGCTTGCGTCACTGGCGCTTATTTTTGCAACTTTATTGCTGATTGCGCTGATTGCGGCAATGTCCGTTGTCGGAAACTGGATTTTGGACGAAATTATGCCGTATTACTTGTCCGACGTGATTTCATACACCTTCATAACCGCTACGGCGTTCGCGGTTGCGCTCGTATTAAATATTTTTTCCTGTCCTTATAGGTTAAAGGCGGAAGAGGCGGTGGCAGGCAGCTTGCTGACAACTTCGTTGTGGCTAATTTGTTTGCTGGGCTTCGGCGTGTATATGCATTTCGCCAATCCCGAGCGGCTTTACGGCAAAATCGCCTCGCTGATAATTTTCCTTTTATGGTGCTACGTAATGATGACCTGTTTCGTCGTGGGCGTAATTTATAACGGAATGTTCAAACACCGTCGCGTTATGAAAAAACTGTTTTAAAAAAACTCCGCTTGAAAAAGCGGAGTTAATTTTTTTAATATTCAATCATACATGCGAGAGCCAAAGCTCCGGGACCTATGTGGCAGGAAACACTCAACGAAAGGGGGTCTATATACTTGATTTCAAGATCGGGGAAAACTTCGTTAATTTCCACCTTGAACTTTTCAGCCTCTGCAAAGTTTTCCGTGTAGGCGATTGCAAGCACCATTTTCCCGGCTTCTCTTTCGGCTTTAAACCTTGTTTCAAGGTCTTTCTTTACTGCTTCAATCATAGTTTTCTTCGCCGCGGAAAGCTTTGTAACTTTTGCATACTGGTCAAGTTTGAAGCCTTGAATTTGCAAAACCGGCTTAATGTGGAACAGCGTGCCTATTGCGGCAACGGCGGGGGTAAGTCTGCCGCCTTTTTTAAGGTATTTGAGAGTATCTACCATAATGTAAATACTTGCCGTCATTTTCGTGTCCATCAGCCATTTGGCGATTTCCTTGCCGCTTTTGCCTTCTTTCGCCAATTTCAAAGCGTCCATAACGCTCTGTCTTTGCGTGATAGAAATTCTTTGGTTGTCCACAACGAAAACTTTGTCTTTGTATTTTTCTTCCGATTCCGCGTAGTGCTGAAGGGTGTGGCAGGTTTCCGAAAGTCCGCTTGACATAGGAATATAAACGACCTCGTCCGCGTCTTTAAGAGCTTTATCCCAAAGCTCGCCGACGTTAATGGGATTGGGCTGCGAGGTTGAAACTTGCGCGTCCGCATTCAGCTTTTCGTAAAACTGTTCCTGCGAAAGAGTTAAATCCTCAAAATATTCTTCTGTTTCAATCAATACGGGCATAGGAACGACGTAAATTCCCAGTTCTTTTGCCTCGTTTTGAGTAATACCGCTGTTACTGTCGGTCATAATAGCTGTCTTCATAAGTTTCTCCTTGAAAAGTTAATGCGGTAACCAAAGTGTTCTGAATTCAAACTTGATTTTAAGTGCAAATTTTGGCTTATACTTCGTTAAAGCCCTTGACAATCCGTCCGTGGATTGCCTGCGGTCTTTGCCTTGTCTAATCTCAAAATTTGCTGCTTAAAATTGCGAAGCACCTTAAACTGCGCATTTTTTAGCGATTTATGTGCGCGGGGCGCGCAGTCATACAGAGACGTATTACAAGCGTCGCGCGTGCGGAAAGAGCAAAAAAGTCGCGTTTAAGGCGAGTTTGAGTTCAAAACACTTTGGTTCTAGCCCTATAATTATATAATAAATAGGTATAATAAGTCAATAAAATCGACAGTACAATCATTTATGTTTAATTTTATAGCGGCAAATCAAATCAAAATGACGCCAAAACACTATATATTGTGTTTAAAAATGCGGACAACCACAATTTTAAAAAATTTGTCAAAAACTCTTGTAATTTTAAAAATGCTGTGGTATAATCTCTATACCACATTTGCACAACTGAATAAAAATGTTTACGACAGATGCTTTTTTTATGTTAAAAAATATTCTGGATATCCAATCTCTGTACTTTTTTAGTGCAGTATGTATCTCTATACAAAGATGATTGGTATAAACAGAATATTTATCGCGTTTGCTGTAAGACATTCTATGTAAATTATTCATCTGTTGTGCAGGTGTGGTAACCGTAAGAGATACTACATAGCAGAGTGTGTCTCTTCGGAGCCACACTTTTTTTGTTACTTTTTTTTAAGACCACGTCATCTGATATCCGCGCAAGCGGATGCAGAGAAACCTCTCTTGACTTGCCCCTGCGCCGCAGAGCGCGAGGGCAGGTTTGGAGGGAGGCGCCTCGTTGTCATTTCGAGTGAAGCGAAATCGAGAAATTTTTGCGATATTCAAGGAGAAGAATTTATGAAAATTAAGAGAGGAAGTATATTAACGGTATTGCTCGCAATGCTTTGCGCAGTTGCACTTGCACTTGGCATAAGCTTTTTACTGCCTAAAGCAGAAAAAGTTGACGCCAACGCGTATGTTGATGTGCTTGGGACTCCGACTATTATAGCTGGCACTTCACCCGCAGGCTTTAACATAAGCAGCGGGTGGTCGACCTCTACGATTGGAGTAACTGCCGGAAACGGTATTTCTATGTCGGAAGCGAGTGCATCCAATACGCTTGTATCGGGCAATTATCCATTCAGTATCAAAATAACAGTACCCGCATATACGCAATATAAAGCTAAATATCGAATAGGTATGACAGCAGGACTGTCTTCACCTACAACGGGCAGTAGTTACACTACCGGAACCCTTAGCATAGAGCGCTATAAAGACAGCAGTTATAGTGACTTTAAAGAACAATATGGTCCATACACGTGGACCGCTTACCATGGTGGAGCGGGGACTTTTATTGAACCTGTTGATACGGTTGATAATTTAATTTTTGCAAATAATACAGGATCACCACAAGATTTTTATACTTACTACATTCTGAAAGGTGCTGTCACCGCTGCCAGGGGTGGTTGGACACAGGCGCTTTATGCCGCCGGTCTTTGCAGTGATACTACGGTGGAAATAACAAAATTACCCGTACCTGCAACGACGGACACTTTAACGCTGAATTATGACGGAAACTCGCATAACGTAAACTTTACTTACGCTGACGTAGATACATCCGATTTGAACAGTGATCTCGTTCATTATGCAGGTAGTGAAAACGTAAACGTGACCCTTGACGCAAAAGGCTACGACAACCTTCCAATAAGCCCAAGCGATTATAGCTTTTCAGCCTCCAACGGTAGCGGCACGCTTACCGCCACCAAAGCGGGTACTTATAAAATAACGTTTAATATTAAACCGACCGCTACAAGTGGTATAACCTTTGACGACGGAAGTACTGTAAAAACAATGACGCTTAAAATCAACCGTATAGGCTTATCTGTTCCATCGGTGTCGAACACAACGCAGACTTATAATCCCAGTCTCAACGGTTGTTATTTCGGCGTTAGTTCGGACTTTGACGCAACTACAATGGACGTGGTGACTGCGCCTGCGCCCACAACGGAATTAGAGTGGAACGTGACGAATACGCGCTTTGAAGCTAAGAAAGCTGGCACATATACTGTAAAATTCCAATTAAAGGATAAAGTTAACTACTGTTGGGATATTGGTGCTAACGGCACGACAGACGACCAGCCGGTAACGTTACAGGTTGACAAAAAAACGCTCACCGTGCCTACTATAACTGCGACGCAGGAGTACACGGGCACCCCGCTAACTTTTTCGCTGGCGAACTTCAATGCCGGACAGTATATAAGTATGGACGGGGTAACCGCAACAAAATCTAGTAACACGGTAACTTACTCAAGCTCAACCGGTGAAACGGTTAACGATAAAATGGACACGTTCGAGGCAAAGAACGTTGATACCTATACCGTAAGATTAAGCTTGCGTGATACAACAAACTATGTATGGGCAGATGGCTCAATCTCGGCAAAGCCCGTTGATTTTGAAATAACGCCGAAAGAACTTATAACTACCGCTATCATAAGTAATAAACCCGCTTCAGGCGGCGCGGAATGGGAGTTCGGCGACAGCACCGCAACTATAATAACCGTAACTGACGACAGGGTATCGGGCGATAATATCAGTCTGCTGTTCTATTATGACAACCCGAGCAACACGTTGACGGGCACAACTGTGGGCAACATCACCACTATATCTATGCCCTCGACTATTGCCGCAGGCGATCATACTTTTAGAGTAGAGTTAAACGGCGATACGGGCGATAACGCAAACTATAAAATTACCTTAAATTTAAATGATAGGCTCAGCTTTAAAGTAAAATCGGGCAAATTGGACCCGAGTACTTACGACTGGGAATACACCAAAGACGGCGCGGCAGGCGGCACGATTGCAAACGACGGTTCGTTTAAAGTCCCTTTTGAACTGAAATCGGGCAGCACGACGGACGGCGTTAAGTACGAGGTGTCGATAAAGATACCCTCGGCAGATACGTTCGTAATAGTTGACACTTCCAAATACACCGCGGGCTATCTGACGCGCAGCGGAAACAGCGTAAATACGTATACGACAACCGTTGCTCTGAAATCGACCGACACGAATAATCTTTTTGAAGTCAGCGGAGTTATGCAGGACACCTGCGAAGTTGAATTCAAGTGGGAGATTGAAAAAGGCACTTTCAATTTAAGCGGCGTTAAGTGGGAGTATTCGCTGAACGGTTCTACGGGCTGGACGGACTACAATCCTGCAAATCCTCCGCAGTATAACGACGGCTACAATATAACCGTAAGAGTAAAGGCAAGCACTTTGCCGAGAGGCTTGACCCTGGATGCGTTGTATACGGGTTCGATAGAAAGCGCCGTAAATAATTATACGGCTACTATCTCGAAGTTTGATTTTAATTATGATACCAATAACTTCAATGATCCCGATACAAGCCTGCTTGATCTCAACTGGGATATAGTAAAGAAGAACCTTTACAAAAATTTTAAGAACATAGCCGAACCGTTTACAAACGTAAGTTACTCCGGCAACATAATAATAAAACAGCTTGATCTGGATCCGACGTATGCCGGATACATTGATTACACGTATTATGAACTGCCTTCGTTAAATACCGTAACACTTCAGGACATAAAAGACGCGGTGGACCTTACCAATCCGAAGAACTACAAAGTGGAAGCATCTATCAAGTCTGCGTATGCGGCTAATTATGAAGTGACCGATAGCGGCGCAACGCCCAGCGCCCAGTTTACTACGGGCAGCAGTAACAAACTTGCTAATGCGGCGATAGATAACGCAACCGTAGAGTATGACGGTAATACGCATTTCGGTATTTCGCACGTAACCGTGACCGGCAGCGACTCAATGAACGTTACGGACTTTACCGTTAAGTACTACAAAGGTACAACCCCCGTGGCGGCTAACGCGCTTGCGGCAGGCGAACTTCCAAAAGATGCAGGAGATTACTGTATAGAAGTAATTCTCGGCTCAATGGCGGAGAGTACGTACATACTCGTAACCGACAGATTAACCGTGACGATAGAAGCCAAAGCAATACCTGTTCCAGTACTCGGTGAAATGACCTTTAACGGCAAAGAGCAGAACTTTGCGGATAATCTTTCGGGCGCAAGCTGGACTACTTACGGTCCCGCAGGTATGAATATAATAAAGGTAGACGGCAAGATTTCCGACAGAAACGTAGGCGCAAGCAACTATGTGACCACGCTGGAGCTTACCGACAGTAACTATAAATGGCTTAACTCTTCAACCGCATCACCTACAAAAGCAGTTGTAAAATATTCGCTTGCGGCAGACGAAGTGAAACCTGCCATTAACGGTGACTGCACCATAGCAACCTATAACTGGAACATTAAACCGCTCATCGTAGATACCACGAATATGTGGAACAAAGGCAAGAAGGGAGCAACTCTTAAACTTCCCCAGAATATCAAAGATCTGATTGCGGGCGGTACGCTTGAAGTAGGTTACCGTTATTACGAAGAGGGTGTATTCGTAGAAGAACCCGAATTGAAGAGCGGCAAATCGTTTAATGTTGAAGCTGTATTCGGCGGCGACGATTCTGTAAGAAACGTACAGTTTAAACAAAGCGACACCGAATTCGGCGCAACGTCCAAGAGTATAGACTACACCGTACCCACTAGCGGCGCGGCAGTATTCTTCGGCAAAGTCAAAGATTTTATGACGAGTACCGCGGCGGGACTTCCCGTCTGGGCGTGGTTCCTCATTGCGCTTGCACTCTTAATTCTTCTTATAGTAATAATTGTGGTATGCGTAAAGCGCCGTAAGACCAAGGAAGAGCGCGAGGAAAAAAAAGCTTTGAAGGAAGAGGAAAGGATGCGCCGCGAAGAAGAAAGACAACGTCGCGAAGAGGAACGTGAAGCGGAACGTCAACGCAGAGAGGATGAACGTAGAATGCAGCAGGAAAAACTCGAAGCGGAGCGCGAGCTTGCAAGAGTGAAGCAGGAAGCCGAGCTTGAAAAGATCCGCGCGCAGGCGCAAGCCGGAATGGCGGGTGCAAGTATGGCAACCATGGCAATGGCGCAGCAGCCTCAACAGCAGGCAATGCCAGTTCAACAAGCGCAGACGGTCGATAATAACGCTTTGGCAAGGATAGAAGCGGAGATTGCGCAGATAAATCAAAAAATCGCTAATCAGCAGCCCGCGCAGCCGCAGTTTATGCCTGTTCCGGTGCAGCAGCAAATGCAACCTCAATATTATCCTGTACAGCAGATGCCAATGATGCAAATGCCTATGATGCCGCAGTACGGCGGCGGTGTCGGCGGCGGCGAATACTCTGATTTGAGGGCTGACGTCCGCTCTATGCGTGAAGAACAGCGTTCCGACAGGGAAGTTGCCGCGCTGAAAAAGGAAATGGAGCTTGAATTTGCAAAAATGCGTATAGACGGCTCTTACGGCGCAAAGGCTCCGCAGTTAGCGATGCCGGCAAATATGCCTGCTGATCAAGATGGTCAGCCTGCGCAGGGTAACTCTGCCGAGGTTATGGGCGCGATTATGGCGGCATTCGTAAAGAATATGGCTATGGGCAACCTCGCGGCTACTTCTGCGGAACCCGTTCAGGAACCCCAGACAGAGGAAAAACCGAACGTAGCGAACACGTCGGCAAGTTATCCGTCAAATGCGGTTATAACCACTACGACGACTGTAGACACGACGAAGGGCGGTTCTTCGCGTACTCAATCGGACGACGGCAGACTGTTTGATATTGACGGTTTCTACGACACGTTTGAAGGCAATAAGTAATTACTGTAAAAGATTCAGCGGCATGCAATTTCTGCGTGCCGCTCTTTTTGTGTAACGAATACCACGCGATAGTCGCGTGGTTTAAAAGAGGTTAACCGATACATCTTGATAATAAAACTCCGATTGCGTAAAATTAAGTAAGACCTGCCAGTCTGAAAAATTAACACAATCGGAGGATATTATAATGAGTGAACAAAATAACATCACAAACAGTTTAGCACACACAAAATGGAATTGCAAGTACCATATAGTGTTCGCGCCAAAGTACAGACGGAAAGTATTTTTTGAAGAAAAGCGGTTAGATATAAGAGAAATATTAAGAACGTTGTGCCGTTGGAAAGGTGTAGAAGTATTGGAAGGAGAAATCTGTCCAGACCATATACATATGTTGGTAAGCATACCGCCGAAAATGAGCGTTGCGGGTTTTATGGGGTATTTGAAAGGTAAGAGTAGTTTGATGATATATCAGAAATGGGGGAATATAAAGTTTGCGTACCGCAACCGCGAATTTTGGTGTAAAGGATACTATGTAAATACGGTAGGAAAAGATACCGTTGCAATAAAAGAGTACATAGCAAACCCATTAAAGCAAGATAAAGAAGCAGACCAATTAAGCGTGTTTGACCCTAACGACCCTTTTAAGGGCAGCAAGTAACAAATGCAAGACTGGCAGGTCTAAAATATGCGCACTTGTGCGCTGCCAGTAATGATTAGGGCTAATTGCCCGAAAATGAAATACCACCCGCTATGCGGGTGGATTTTTATTTTATGTTTGTATTAAGCCGTTTGTTCGGGCTGCTTGGGAGTTTCTTCCGCAACTACTTTGCGGCTTATAATAATGTGTCTGGGGCATTTAGCAACGCAGGTAAGACAGCCGGTGCATTTTGAGTAGTCAATCACGGGCAGGTTATCCTGCATGGTAATCGCGCCGTGAGGGCAGCTTTTCGCGCATATGCCGCAGGCGATACAGCCGACCTTGCAGACGCTCGTGACTTCCTTGCCTCTGCACTTTGACGAGCAGGCAACGTATACGGGCGCCGAAGCGGGGATACGGTCGATAATGTCCTTGGGGCAGGCGGTTATGCACGCTCCGCAGGAAACGCATCTGTCGGGGTCAACCTGCGCAAGCCTTTCGGTAACTTCAATCGCGTTTTCGGGGCAGACCGCTTTGCAGTCGCCGCAACCGAGGCAGGCGTAGGAGCAAGCCTTGTTTCCGCCGAGCAGCGAGTTTACCGAAGCGCAGGTGGGGTTGCCCTTGTACTCGAACTTATCCGCGCAGTTTTCAACGCCGCCGTTGCAGTGAACTACCGCAACGGTAGGCTCTTCGTCTTTAAGCTCGATACCCAAAAGCTTTGCGATTTCAGCCTTGCCCTCGGGCGAGGTTACGTGGCAGTCCGAAAGTTCCGCGCCGCCGGACGCAAGCTTCGAAGCGAAGCCGCTGCAACCCGAGCAGCCGCAGCCGCCGCAGTTTGCTCCCGCGAGGTTGTTTAAAATTTTAGTAATCTTTTCGTCGACGTTGACTTTGAAAACCTTGCCGACGATAAGAATTAACGCGCCGATAAGAAGCGCCGAGCCTGCGAAAATTCCCGCGACAATCGCTACGGTAATCCAGGTCTGATTAGTTACTTCAAGTAAATTCATAATTTCCCTCCCTTAAACGCTGATATAGCTGAATACCGTAAACGCCATACAGATGAAGCATGCGGTAACCATTGCTATGGGGAAGCCGGCAAGCGCCTTCGGCGTTTTGTAGTAGTTGAGTTTTTCGCGCATACCGCTCATTATAATCATAACGAGGGTGAAGCCCAGTCCTGCAAACAGCGCGTAGAGTACCGCCCAGCCTAAATGCATAGGTATGGATTCCGATACGCCGCTTATGATTTCACTTAACGAGCCGAGGCTTAAATTGATACCGTTCATCTTTGCATTGGTGAAAAGTTCGGTTACGCCCAGAACCGCGCAGTTTGTGGTAATTAAGGGCAGATATACGCCCATTGCGCTGTAGAGAGAGGGAGAGATTTTACGGATAATTGCTTCCAGCATCTGCACGAGCGAAGCTATTATGAAGATGAAGAATATAATTTCCAGAAACTCTATTTTAAGAGGAACCATTACGTAGGTATAGATAGGATAGGTTACCAGGGTTGCAAGTACCATAACCAGAGTAACCGCAATGCCCATACCGGCAGCGCTGGAAGTCTTTTTCGAAACTCCTAAAAAGGGGCAGATACCGTAAGTTTTAGCCGTGATAAAGTTGTTTGTAAGAACGGCTGAAAGTACAACCATTATAAATGCGCCCATAATTTACGCAGCCTCCTTTAAGAGATTTTCACGCGCAAGCTTGTTAGCTTTTACTCTGCGCGCGCGCTCGAAGCAGTCGATTATATATACGAACACCGCAATGCAGATACCGTATATAAGGAACGCGCCCGCGGGCTTTGCAAGCATACCGATGCTGAAGTTCATAATCTGATAGCCGAACAGCGAGCCTTTGCCGAAGAATTCGCAGATAACGCCCATTACCGTGAGCGCAATAGTGAAGCCCAGTCCGTTGGCAATTCCGTCCACGGCGGATTCGATAACCGTGTGCTTGTTTGCAAACGCTTCCGCTCTGCCTAATATAATGCAGTTAACGACTATAAGCGCGAGGAAGCCGCCCAGACTTTCGTACAGTTCGGGAACGAACTTGTCGAGGAACATTCTCGCGAAAGTAACGAGGGTAGCTATAATTACGATATAGCAGGGGATGCGCACCGCGTCGGGAATTACCTTACGCAGCGCGGAAATTAATACGTTGCTCAAAGTGAGTATTACGAGAACGGTAAGTCCCATACCCATCGAAGAGAATGCCGAGCTGATAAGTCCCAGAGTGGGGCAGGTACCGAGAACGAGCATAAACGTGGGGTTCTGGTAGATAAGTCCGTCTAAAGTAATCTTTTTAAACTTATTCATTTTCGTCTCCTTCTTCGGCCTCGAGGTTGAGCGCGTTCTGATAGTTAGCCGCCGCAAACAACGCCGCCGTGTATGCAGTATAGGTTGATTCGGTTGCGCCCGTTTCAAGGAAGCCGCCGAAACCGTTGCCGGGGTATGCGGGGTATTCGGTACCCGCGTCCAGAATTGCAAGAATGCCCGCAAGGTCTTTGTCTACAAACTGCTGAACGTTTGCTTCAACCACCGCCGCGTAATTTGAACCGGTAGAGCCGTTTACGATAATATCGAATGCGGTGATAACGCCGCTCGCGTTTACCGTAACTTCGCTCGTGAAGTTTTTGGGGTTGCCGTAGCCCTTTGAAACTATTGTAAATTTAACGCTGCCGTTTTCAAGAACTACGTGACTTGAAAGCTTTGTTTCGATATTGTCTTTGTAAAGGAACTCGGTGTAAAGGTCTACCGCGCCGCCGGTAATGCCGGGTTGCGCGAGTACGAAGTCCAAAGCTCCGTTGACCGCGTTGCACACCGCGTTTGACGATTTTGTCGAGTTTGTAACGACGAAGCCGTCGTCGGTGGTGTAGTAAATGTTTTCGTAATAGCCGGTGGAGAACTTATTGAAGAAGCTGTCTTTAAGTTCCGCCATCTGGGTCTGACCCTTGTTGGAGTCTACAACGACTTTGCCTATGCCGGAAATCTTGCCGCCGTCGACTTCTACTACGACCCAGCAGGTAATAGTACCGTTGTCAAAGCCGCCTTTACCGGTAGCCTTTATAAGGTAGTTGCCGTCGTCGGTTATGTGGTAAGCTTCGTTAATGGTCGCGTTGCTGTTATAGTCGGCAACTGCGACCGCGGTTTTGTTTACCGGTCTGCCGTAAATCTTGTTTATCGCTCTGTCAAGTCTTTCCGCGTCCGAAACGTGCATAAGCGCGTTCATAAGGGTGAGGAAAACGCCGCTGACAAGAAGCACGCAGAGAAGGGCTGCTATGCACTTAAAGACGTTGCTCTTAAAAAACTGTTTAACCGTCATTTAATTGCCCTCCTTGTCGGGATTTTCAACTTTCGCTTCCGCGTTGGTGTCTACAATCATATTTTCAGCCGCTTCTTCAACTTTTTCCTCGACCGTCTTCGCCTTTTTGAATTTCTTTACTTTGATATAGCCGAAAGGTCTTCTTATCATATATTTGTCGATAAGCGGAACGAAGAGGTTCATTAAAAGAATTACAAACGAGGTTACTTCGAGTTTGGTGAAGTAGCGCAGTACCGCAACCAGCAGCGCCGCAACGATATAGTAGAATATCTGTCCGTAAATACCTTTGGGAGATGTGCAGTAGTCGGTGAACATGAACACCGCGCCGAACAGCACGCCGCCCGAGAAGAGGTGGGGCAGGAAGAGCTGCATGTTGTAGATGTAGCCGCCGGTCTTGACGTAAGAGAAACCGGACATGAATACCGCTGTAAATCCGAATACCGCTATGAAAAGGAGAGGTTGCCACCATTTGATGACTTTGCGTACGCAGAGATAGATATATCCGACGAGAATAGCAAGCTTGCAGGTTTCGCCGATACAGCCCGCAACGCCCGTTCCGAGGAACAGATCCAGAACTTCAATCTTTGAAACGGGGTTACCTTCCGCGGGGAACAGCCATGAAAGGTTTGTTGCGCCGGTAAATACGCCGCTGGTAAGGCTCAACGCCGAAAAGTTGGGAGCGGTGTAAGCGGTGAGCGCAAAGCTTATAAACATAAACACGCGCGCAGCCGCCGCAGGGTTCACAAGGTTTTTGCCAGTGCCGCCGAACAGCATTTTAACGATAGCTACCGCGAATATGCCGCCGATTAATACTTCGTACAAAACTTCGTACCACTTGCCGGTTACGGGTATTATCAAAGCAAGAATTACGCCGGTGACTATTGAAGAAAAGTCAAACTGTTTCACCCAGCGCCTGCACACCGGTTTCGCGTCCTTGCACTTTTTCGCAAAGCCTTTGTTTGCTATGAAAAAGTACACGAACTCGGTCGCCACGCACGAGAATACCGACATAAGTATTATTAAAAGCGCCTGCCAGCCGAAATACACGCAGCCTGCAACCGTGCAGGGAACAAGCGCGATTAATACGTCCAGCATTATGCTTTTGGTCGTGCGTTTTGATTTGACGTGAGGAGGGGTGGAAATTACAACTGAATTATCCATATCAATTCTCCTTCTTATTACGAAGGGTAGCCTTCGTCTTTCTTATTGCCTGAATTAAGGGGCGTTTTGCGGGGCAGACGTACTCGCACGCGCCGCACTCTATGCAGTAGGAAACGTTGCCGTACTTCGCAGCTGACTCAAAGTCGCCGCCCGCCGAGTAGAATGCGGTGTTCATTGGCATCAGATGCATGGGGCAGACGTCAGCGCACATTCCGCAGTTTAAGCAGGGGGTGGGTTCTTCCGCCGCAGCTTCGCCGTCGGTGAGAAGAAGTACGCCCGAAGTGGTCTTATGCGTGTAGTTGTCGTAGCTTGCAAGCGCAACGCCCGTCATAGGTCCGCCCTGAATTACCTTTTTGGGAGGAACTGCAGTTTCTACAACCTCGCCGTTTTCGTCCTTTTCGATTACGGTAATTTCGCCGCCGCAGAATTCAACGATATCTTTAACGGGAGTACCGAGCTTTACCCACAGGTTTTTGGGCTGCTTGATTCCCTGACCGGAAACGGTAACAACCCTTTCAATGAGGGGCTTACCCAGTTCAACCGCCTCGCATACCGCGTAGCAGGTTGCAACGTTCTGGACAATAACGCCTACGTCCGCAGGCAGCTTGCCCGCGCCGACCTTTCTGCCAGTCGTTGTATAAATAAGCTGCTTTTCGCCGCCCATGGGGTACTTTTTGGCAAGTTTTACGGGCTGAATATCGTCGTATTCTTCAAACTTCGCTATACAGTCGGGTTTGTTCGACTCTATGCCGATAATAATTTTGCCCACGCCCAGAGCTGTTGCGATATATCTCGCGCCGCGCGCAATCTCGTCCGTCTTTTCAAGCATAAGACGGTGGTCGCAGGTTAAGTAAGGTTCGCATTCCGCGCCGTTCACGATTAAGGTGTCAACCGGCTTTCCGGGCGAAACCTTGACAGCCGTCGGGAAACC
The DNA here is from genome assembly GCA_964503655.1 of uncultured Clostridia bacterium. Taxonomy (GTDB): domain Bacteria; phylum Bacillota; class Clostridia; order Christensenellales; family Borkfalkiaceae; genus Coproplasma. Next base: position 160,580 of record CAZDAG010000002.1, read on the forward strand.
CGCGCCGCCGAGACCTACGATGCCGGCGTCTTTTATCCTTTGCTTAATCTCTTCCGCGGAGGGGGATTGGAGGGGTTTTAAAAACTCCTTTTCGGCATTCTCGCCGCGTTTAATGAAAATATACTTCTCATCCGCGCCGCCCGCGCCCTGCATGTCTTTTATCTCCGTAACCGTTCCCGAGATACTCGCAAAAACGTCGGAAGAGATAAGACCTTCGGCTTTGGCAATAATCTGTCCCTCTTTAACGGCCTGTCCTGCTTCCACGCAGGGAGCGGCAGGCTTGCCCAGAGATTGCGAACAGGAAATTGCGACCGTTTCGGGGTCGGGCATAACTTCCAGCGCGGCGCCGTTTGAGATACGCTTCATATCTTTAACGTGTATGCCGCCGAAGTAGTATTTTCCTTTTACTGCTCTCACTGAAAAATTCTCTCCTTATTTTTAATACGTTTATTTAAACTGCCAACGGCAGACTAAACCTTTTTGGTCTTTTTGTAAATTGCCCTTTCGAATACGCTTTGCGGTACTTTTTTAAATACAAGCATTACAACGCCGCCGACAATCGCTCCCGAAAGGATTCCGAGGAGTATGAGGTAGGGCATATATCCGAAAGTGAGCGTCGTGCCTGAAAGGATTACGAACACGATATTCTGCGTTATATTGTGGAATACCGCTGCGGCTATGCTTACCGCAATTACCGAAATGCGCGGATGGACGGCGTACATCAGAACAGAAGATACCGCCATTGAAACGACTCCGCCCGTAAACGAGTACAAAACGGAGGAAAGGTTCCCCGCGTACACCGCGCCCAGTCCCGTGCGGATTGCAACTATTACGAACGCTTCCCACGGCGAATACATTATAAGGGCGGCAAACGAAAAGATATTCGCAAGCCCCATTCTCGCCCCCGGAAAGAAGAGCGGGGGAAACTGGTTTTCTATAATAAACGCGATAAGGCTTAACGCGGTAAAAATCGCGAGCGTCGCTATCTTTTTGGCTGCGGATTGACCGTTTTTCATACTCCGTCCGAAAATCGCCGTTTTTGATTTTTTCAGGCGCAATTATATAGCTTAATTATACCACATTATTAATAATTAGCAAAGTTTATATCTCTGTTTTTTAAATATTTCTTGAAAAAATTTTAAATTAGATTGAAAATATTTTAAAGGTGTGGTATACTTTGAAAGTATTATAAAAATAACGGATAAAAAGGAGTAATTATGGATTTAAAGTATAACCGTAAAAACGTTTATAAAGAGGCGGACGGCGCCGAACTTGAAAAAATTTACGAGTTTGCCGAAGGCTATAAAAAATTTTTGGATAATGCCAAGACCGAGCGCGACGCATCTGTTCAGGCGCAAAAGCTTGCCGAAGAAAACGGCTTCAAGCCCTTCAGCTTTTCGGAAAAACTTAAAGCCGGCGACAAGAGATATTTCGTAAACCGCGGCAAAAATATTTTCCTTATAAAAGTAGGCAAAAAGGACGTTGCAAAGGACGGCGTAAGAATTATGGTAGCGCACGTCGACTCGCCCAGACTTGACTTAAAACCCAACCCCGTATTCGAAGAATCGGGTCTTTGCTATCTCAAAACTCACTACTACGGCGGTATTAAAAAATACCAGTGGACGGCAATTCCCCTTGCGTTGCACGGCGTGGTTATGCTGCCCGGCGGCGTTAAAAAGGAAATCTGCGTCGGCGAGGACGAGGAAGATCCTATTTTCTATATCACCGATCTTCTGCCCCATCTTGCCGCAGACCAGAGCGCAAAGCCTATGAGCAAAGCGGTAGAGGGCGAAAGCCTTAACGCGATTATCGGCGGACTTCCCGCAGTCGGCGACGAAGAGGACAAAGAGAGCGTAAAGACCGCCGTTCTGACTTTGCTCAATAAAAAGTACGGCATTACCGAAGTAGATTTCCAGTGTTCGGAGCTTTGCTTCGTTCCCGCGGGCAAGGCGCGCGACGTCGGCTTTGACAAGGCGCTTATCGCGGCTTACGGTCACGACGACAAGGTGTGCGCTTATCCCGAAATGAAAGCTATCTTCGACAGCAAGTCGGACAGAACGGTGGTAGCGGTATTCGCCGATAAGGAAGAGGTCGGCAGCAACGGTACGACCGGTATGCAGTCCAAAGTTATCTGCGACGTAATTGACACCATTGCAAACTCATTCGGCGTTAATCCTATCGAAGTAAGATACAATTCAAAGTGCATTTCCGCGGACGTTACCGCAGGCTACGACCCTGCGTACGCTTCATCGTTTGAAAAGCGTAATACGACCTTTATTAACTGCGGCGCGGCGGTTTCAAAATATACGGGCGCGCGCGGCAAGTCGTCTTCCAACGACGCGGACGCGGAATATATGTGCTATATCCGCGATATTTTCGACAAGGACGGCGTTTACTGGCAGACCGGCGAGCTGGGCGCAATAGATATCGGCGGCGGCGGCACGGTTGCAATGTTTATTGCAAACCTCGGCATAGATACCGTTGACGTGGGCGTTCCCGTGCTTTCCATGCACGCGCCTTACGAACTCATTTCAAAGGCTGATATATACTCGCTGTACAAAGCCTGCCTTGCCTTTTGTAAGTAACAAGCGTTCCGCTTGACCGCGTATCTTAATTGCGGTTGCAATAGATTTGCTTGTCACTAATCAAACTTAAATTAAAAAAAGCCGCTGTCTTTTGAAAGACAGCGGCTTTTTTTAATTTTATAAAATCGGGACAAACACGCAAATTAAGCCGTTTAAGTATAAATAACCGAAGAGGGGTTGAAATTGTGAAAAGAAAATCTCTATTAATTTTTGAAATCTGCAAAATAATTTTAAACTGTCTGTTTGTGCCTTTGTATTTTATAAAGATATATCACGACGTTGCCGCTTATCCCGGAATGGATGAAAACGGTCAAGAAATATTCGTGCATGTAGATCACTTTTACAGCGTATACGATAAGTTTTCAAGAGAAAATATTTTATTTCTTATGTGGATTTCGTTTGTTTTCATAATTGCTTCGATAACGCTTGCCGTCTGCAGTATCGTGATAAAGGATAATAAACGCCTTGCAGTTGCAAGTCACGTTATTTTCGGTATATCGGCATTTTTCTTTTTGCTTTTACTTATTATCGGCGCCTGTATTATGTATTGCTACTAATAAAAAAAGACCGCTTTTCGCGGTCTGTTTTTTATTTAATTTTTTATTCTTATCGAGTAAACGTCGGGGAGCTGCTCGCGGACGAAAAGATTGTACTTTTTACCGGCGGACTCGAACAGTACGTAAACTTTTGCGCTGTTTGCAGATACGACCGTGCAAAGCCCTTCGGACATGGAGGGAATGGAGTAGTCCTGTTTAAGCATATCTTTGTCGTTGTAGTCAACGGTGTACATCGTAATATCCGCGTAGTAGCCGGCGCCCGAAATCTGTTTTATGCCTGCGTACTCAAAGTGTTCAAAGGTCGTCTTGCTTGCCGTAACCTTCGTCTTGTCGTAAACGGTTATGTGCGAGTTTGAAAGTCCGTAGCTCTGCGAAAGAACGATATTGTCTCCCGCGATTGCAAAGCCCTGAACCTTTTCGGGTATCGAATATATCGAATAAATTCTGGGTACCTGATTTTCCTCGTTCAGACTGCTTTCCGAAAGGGGCGTTAGACCGTATTTGTTTCCGGTGTTTATTGCGTACTCATAAGCGAAAGCGGTATTTTTATAGCCGTTAGGAGTGGTGAGGCGGTGGGATGCGTCCGTTTCGTAGTTGCCCTTGCGGTAGAACTCGCCGACGAAAAGTCTGTTCGAGTATTTCGGGTCGTTGTAGTAATAGCAGAAGTCTGCGTTGCAGTTTGCATCGAATTGCGCCGTAAATTTAACCGCGCGGTCAATTTCCCCGTCCTCGCCCGTAACTTTGCCCAGCGCCTTATCGATAATTTCGTTAGCGGTAACGGTGTAGTCGTTGTCCTTATTATCGGAAGACTTTGCAACGTACACGGTGCTTTCGCCCGTAACCCAGACGATAGAGCCGTTGCTGTTCATCGCAATTCCGCCGCAGTGACCGGTGTAGTCGGTGCCGTCCACGTTTTTCATTGTGACGTAGCCGATATAGCCGGTGTCGCCGCCCGTGACGTAAATACGCGAAGGCGAGCCGTCAACCATATACGCGGTTATAAAAAAGTACTGCTGCTTTGCGGAAATAACGTTTCCGTCTTTATCTTTAACATTGGAAAGTTCGCAGTTGCCCATTCCCTGCGGCACCGCGCCGTCTTTGAGACCGGGGATAGCGAACTCTTTCGAGAAGTTTTTATCAAAGCTTTCGTACTTGTCCGCGTAAAACCATACGCCGAGAAAAATTGACAGCGCAATGAAGAATGAGAGTATTACCGTAAGCGAAATAAACAGTTTTTTGCGTTTCATAATTTCATTTTACCAAACCGCGTAAAAAAATGCAAATATATAAAGGGGGATAATAAAAGCCGCCGACTGCAAGTCGGCGGCTATGTTTGATTTATGTTTGATTAGTGAATAGTCAATCAGACGCTATCGCAATTAAGATACGCGTCAAGCATTGCTTGAGTTTGATTTGTGATTAGTTGTATTTCGCTATCGCAATTAAGATACGTGATTAAACCGTAGGTTTATTAGCCGAAGATGCCTTTTAAGATTAAACCGAATATAAAAGTGGCGGTGGCGCCGATAAACGCGAGAACTATTCTGAAAGTAATATCGCGCTGTTTCTGCTTTGCGCTGCGCTTATAATTAAATCCGTTTTCTTTCAGGTTGATTACGTACATCTTTTCGCCCTTTCGCTCGGAAGTTATAAGGTCGAAATACCCGTCGCACTTCAAGTCGTTTAAAATTCCGTCGATAACTTCGGGATTGTACTTTCTTTTCGCGGGCAGAACGGACAGAATATCAAGCGGCGAAATAAGGCAGCCGTCGGTGCCGTCGCAGAGACTGTACACGGCAGCCATAACTTCGTTTTCGCTCTTCGAAAGCATGCTTTACACCAGCGCGAATATAAGCGAAATCACAAGGCTTCCCAGCATTCCGCCCAGAAAAGCGGAGGCGAAGGTAAAGTTGAATTTACGCTTCGGAACTTCTGTCTCGATTTCCTCGGGCGCTTCGTCCTCTTCGATAAACTCTTTTAAGGGCGCAATGCAGTAAAGGTCGCCGCGCGAGTATCTGACGTCAATATAACCGCCCTCTTTAAGTTGGGTTAAAACCTTGTCAAGCTGCTCGCCGTTATCGTCGCCGTCGGGAAAACATTCGTTAAATTCGTCCTCGGCAATAATTACGTACCGCCCTGCAGGGCTTAAACTATTAATTTTGTTGAGTACCGCGCCGCAAATTCTGTCCATTTATATTAATAATGGTAAAATTTTACGGTTTTTATACCTGCAAATACTAAACTGCCGACCAGATTATGCCGCCGATGAAAAGTAACACGGGCAGGGCGAGGGTAACGTAGCCGCAAATAGTTACAATTTTAAGGTGCTTGAAAGGGTTTTTCTTTTTCTGGATATTCGCGAATGTCAGCGCGCCCAGCGCAAGCAGAACGGAGGCGATTAAAAGATATATCCCTGCGGTCGAAAAAACAAGCGCAAGAATAAAGGTGATAAGCGCCGCCGCTTCAAGCCCTATGGCGATGTAGGCGAAGGCTTTGCCCGTGTAGGGAATAAGGGGCTGCTCGTCTTTCTTTTTCATAATTCCTCCTTTAAAAGCTCTCTGTGCGCGTCGGGGTCTGCGAGCGCGGTTTTGTAGTCGGTGTAAATCACGAAGCCCGCGTCCGTCTTGGGCGGCTTTTTAACGAATTTCTTTTTGGTATAGTCCACGGGAATTTTAGCGCCCTCTCTGCCGTCGGAGTAGTAGGCGCAGATTTCCGCCGCAACCTTGATAACTTCGTCGGGAACGTTCCGTCCGTCGGTGATAATTCCGACGTGGGAAGAGTGGTACTTTTGCGTGTGCAGCCAGATATCTTCCGGCGCAAGCGATTTGGTGAGCCGCTCGTTTTGCAGATTGTTCCGCCCGGCGATAATTTTAAATCCGCAGTATCCGAACACTCTGTAAGGCGTAACCGCCGGTTTTTTGTTTTTTGTCTTTGCCGCTTTTATAAAGCCGAGCTGAATAAGCTCTTCCGAAATTTCTTCAATGTCGATAAGCTCTTCGGCGGCGTTAAGATGCGCGGAAATTGATTTGAGATAATCGAGTTTTTTATCCGCCTGCAGTTTCTGCTCGCTAACGTTGAGATAGGTCCGTTTTAATTTCGCGTACTTTTTATAATACTTCTGCGCGTTCTGCGAGGGGGTGAGGGTATTGTCCAAATCGATTTTTATTTTGCCGCCCTCGGGGTCGTAGTAGTTTACGCACTCAAAAGCTTTCGCGCCGCGCTCAATCGCGTAAATGTTAGCCGTAATCAGCTCGCCTTTCAGCTTGATTTTTTCCGCGCCCTCGCACTCTGAAAGCTTCGCGTTAATTTCCGCAAGCCGTTTTTCGGTCTTTTTAATCTGCGCGCCCAGCGCGCTTTCGGCTTTGGTTTTCGCCGTCTGAAAGGTCTGTTTTGTATATATATAAGAGTAGTACGCCGCCTGCGCCTTTAAAAGTGAAGGATAGCGCACTTGTTCACTTGAAACAGAACGTACTTTAAAGTCAGACGGCTCGCCGTCCGAATAGGTTACGCAGGGGGCGATATTTTCGCTGAACAGATAGCCGTAAAGCTGCTCGGCGGTAAGGTTTTCGCCCAGACTTTCCACCGCTTCGAGGGCGGTGGCGTAGGAAATGCCCTTGATTTTGTCGGCAATTATCTTCACCTTGTCGCCGTCCGCGTTTAAAACCTCTTTCAAAGCCGCGAGGTCGAAAGGCGAAACTTTGTCCTGCGGTTCGGGCAGGGCGTATTTCACGCCGCCTAAAATAAGCCGTTTGGTATCGTCGCCGATAGATGTCGTTTTAAGCGCGCCGACTATCGTTCCGTCCCCGCCGCAGAGTACCGCGTTGGAGTACTTGCCCATAATTTCGAAGTACAGCCGCATAACGGAAGAGGAGAAGTCGGAAACGCACTTTAAGTCGAAGTAAACTATCCTTTCGAAGTCGGGCTGGACAATATCCAGAATTTCCGCGTTTTGCAGGTGCTTGCGAAGAAGCATACAAAAGTTGGGCGCGACCTGCGGAACGGGCTTTTCGTCGTCGGAGATGCTCAACCTCGCCGCCCTTGCCGAAAGACATGCGTCGAGTTTAAGGTTGCCCGAACGGGTGTATATAATAAAGGTAAGCTCTTCGCGCGCCGGTTGGATAATACGCGAAATTTTGCCGCCCGAAAGCAGTTCTTTCAGCTCTTTTGCGGCGTATGAAATTGTAAACGCGTCCTGCGGCATAGTTAAATACCTTATCCGATAAAACTTTTTACCATTATAAAACAAAAAAAATCAAAAGTAAATTGATTAGACTTACGGTAAAACGCTTTTCAAAATAAAAGTATTGTGATAGAATATACCTCGTATAAATTTAAAATTCAGCCGATAAAATTATTCGGTTAAGACAAACAGGAGATTAATAAAAGATGAAGTATACGCAAACCGCCGGTGAAAAGAGTACGGTAAAACTGACAATCACTTTCACGGAAGAAGAGTGGCAGGACGCATTAAACAAGTCTTACGCGAGAACGAGAGGCAAATATTCCGTTCCCGGATTCAGAAAGGGCAAGGTTCCCAAGCCCGTGCTTGAAACTTATTACGGAAAGAGCGTGCTTTTCGAAGAGGCGTTCAACGTCCTTTATTCCGAACATTACGGCAATATTTTAGAAAAGGAAAAGGACAATTTCACCGCCGTCGGCGAACCTTCGCTTTCGGTTGAAGACCTGACCGAGGGTAAGGGACTTGTGCTGGGCGCAATCGTTCCCGTAAAGCCCGAAGTTACGCTTGAAAAATATACAGGTTTAAAAATAAAGAAGTTTGAATATAATGTATCCGATGCCGAAGTGAAAAAGGAAGTTGAAAAAATTCTTCAGAGCGGCGCAACCAAAGTCGAAGTTACCGACAGAGCCTGCAAGTTAGGCGACACGGTTAATATCGATTTCTCGGGCAGCGTAGACGGCGAAAAATTCCCCGGCGGCACTGCGGACGACTATAATCTCGAACTGGGCAGCGGTTCGTTTATCCCCGGTTTCGAAGAGGGCGTCGCAGGCATGAAGATAGGCGAAAGCAAGGACATCAAGGTGAAATTCCCCGATGATTACCAGGCAGAAAACCTTAAAGGCAAGGACGCGGTGTTCAACATCGTTCTTCATAAAATTACCGAAAACAAGCTCCCCGAACTCACCGACGAATACGTAAAGACGCACTCGCAGTCGGCTACGGTTGAAGAGTATAAAAAGACCGTGCGCGAACGCCTTGAAAAGAACGCGGAAAACAAGGGCAGGGACGAGACCGAAAACAGCATAATAAACGAAATATGCAAGGGCGCGAAAGTCGAAATTCCCGACGCAATGATAGAGAGCGAAACCGACAGACTCGTACAGGAATTCAGCTACCGCCTTATGTATCAGGGCTTAAAGCTTGACGACTATCTCAAATATATGGAACTTTCCATGGCAGACTTCCGCGCGCAGTATACCGAACAGGCGCAGCACAGAGTATTAAGTCAGCTGGTAGTTGATAAAATCGTCAAGAGCGAAAATTTCACCGCCGAAGACAAAGAGGTCGAAGCTAAAATCGAGGAGCAGGCAAAGTCGGTTGAAAAGACGGTTGCCGAATACAAAAAGGGTATGGACCCCAGACAGCTCGACTATATCAGAAACGATATTATAATCACCAAGATGTTTGACTTCCTTAAAGCTAACAACGAAATGTACAGCGACGAAGTGAAGAAAGCTCCCGCAAAGAAAGCGGCGGCAAAAACCGAAACTGCGGCGGCGGAGAAGAAAACGACCGCTAAAAAGCCCGCAGCTAAAAAAGAATAAGAGGAGGCGTATTATGGAACGCAGCGCATTAGTGCCTTACATCGTAGAACAGACTTCCAGAGGGGAGCGTTCGTATGATATTTACAGCCGTCTTTTAGAGGACAGAATAATCTTTTTGAGCGGCGAAATCGACGACGCGGTGGCTAACACCGTAGTAGCGCAACTTATTTACCTTGAAGCGAAGGACCCCCAGAAGGATATTTCGCTTTATATCAACAGCCCCGGCGGCTCGGTTTCGGCCGGACTTGCAATTTACGACACGATGAACTATATCAAGTGCGACGTTTCCACCATCTGTATAGGTATGGCGGCTTCGATGGGCGCATTCCTGTTATCTAGCGGACAGAAGGGCAAGAGATACGCCCTTCCCAACAGCGAGATTATGATTCACCAGCCTCTCGGCGGCGCGCAGGGTCAGGCGAGCGATATAAAGATTGCCGCCGAACACATTTTGAGGACCAAACAGAAGCTGAACAATATTCTCGCGCAGAATGCCGGCAGACCTCTCTCGGATATAGAGCGCGACACGGACAGGGACAATTACCTTTCCGCGCAGCAGGCTTTGGACTACGGTCTTATTGACAGAGTATTCTATAAAAGATAGTTCACGAAAATTTGCTTGCGCAAATTTTCCGTGAGATTGCCAATGATGTAAAAACGCTTAACGGCAGAAGTGAATTCCGCCTTGCGTTTTTTCGGCGCAAATAATATAAATTAAAATAATGTGAAATTTTTGCCTTGAAATTTTTTAACGCAAAGGCTGCTTTGCTAAAATTTCTGCGGCTGAGGAGTTTTTTTGAAGGAAAAGAGATTTTGTTCTTTTTGCGGTAAAACCGAGGATAAAGTAAAAAGGCTTATTTCTGGGCAGGACGGCGCGTGTATCTGCGACGAGTGCGTTGAAATCTGCGGCGATATGGTAAAAGATCTGGAAGGTACGGGTATGGAACCCGTTCCCCTCAAAAAGCCTGCCGAGATAAAGGAAGAGCTTGATAAATATATCGTAGGTCAGAACGAGGCGAAAAAGGTGCTTTCGGTTGCGGTGTATAACCACTACAAGCGCATCAACAACCTCGCGAGCGGCGTAAAGGACGACAGCGAAGTAGAGATTGAAAAGAGCAATATTCTTCTTTTGGGTCCCACGGGCTGCGGAAAGACTTTGCTTGCAAGAACGCTTGCAAGAATTTTAAACGTGCCTTTCGCGTCCTCCGACGCAACTACATTGACGGAAGCCGGCTACGTCGGCGAAGACGTTGAAAATATTTTGCTTAAATTAATTCAGAACGCCGACTACGACATCGAAAAGGCGCAGCGCGGCATTATCTATATCGACGAAATCGATAAAATTGCAAGAAAGAGCGAAAACGTTTCGATTACGCGCGACGTCTCGGGCGAGGGCGTGCAGCAGGCGCTTTTGAAAATTATCGAAAGCACGGTTGCAAACGTTCCTCCGCAGGGCGGCAGAAAACATCCCCAGCAGGAGTGCCTGCGTATAGACACGACCAACATTCTGTTCATCTGCGGCGGCGCTTTCGTGGGGCTTGACAAAATAGTGCAAAAGCGCAAGGACAGCACGTCGCTGGGCTTCGGCGGTACGGTAAAGGACAACGAGGAAAACGTTTACGAAATGCTCGCAGACGTAAAGCCGCAGGATCTGACCGGCTTCGGACTTATTCCCGAATTCGTCGGGCGCGTTCCCATCGTCGTAAGTCTGCACCCTCTCAACGAGGAAGCGCTGGTAAACATTCTTACGCAGCCTAAAAACGCAATTATAAAGCAGTATCAGAAGCTTATAGCAATGGACGGCGTTAAACTTACGGTTGAAGACGGCGCGGTCAGGGAGATTGCAAACACCGCAATCAGATTAAAGACCGGCGCGAGGGGTTTGAGAACGATTATCGAAAGCTTTATGACCTCGGTAATGTACAAACTGCCCTCGGAGAAAAACGTCAAAGAAGTCGTCGTTACCAAAGAATGCGTAACCGATAAAGCCGAACCCAAGATAATTTACAAGGAAACGGCTTGAACCAAAGCATTTTAAATACGAACAGATTTTAAGTGTAAATTTTGGCTTATACTTCGTTAAAGCCCTTGACAATCCGTAGAGACGTATTACAAGCGGCGCGCGCGGAAAGAGCAAAAAAGCCGCGTTTAAGGCTGGTTGGTATTTAAAATTCTTTGGTTCTGATTAACGCGCCAAATGCGCCGTACCGCGCGCATTTGGCGTTTGCTTTAAACAGGAGATATTATGGCTAATTTACACGAGTTCCCGCTTTTGGCTTTACGCGGCAGAGTAGTCTTTCCCAATACGACTATGTCGTTCGATGTCGGCAGACTTATTTCGCTGACGGCGGTAAAACTCGCGTCCGAAAAGGATTCGCGCCTTTTGGTATGTACCCAAAAAGTGCAGGACAAGGACGATATTGACGAAAACGACGTTTACGACGTCGGCACGGTCGTAAAAATAAGGCAGATAACCCGACTCCCCGGAAACACTGTAAGAATTTCGGTGGAAGGGCTTTACCGCGCCCGCGCAAAGCAGATTTTCAAGGAAAACGACAGCTTTATTTCGGTTGCCGAAGAGATTACGCCCGTTCACGGCGACGTCGCTCTGGAAGAGGCGTATTTCCGCACGGCAAAGGAAATTTTAAAGGACGTAACCTCGGACAACCGCTTCGGCAAGGACACGCTTACCGCGCTCGAAAGATGTACCGACCCAGACGAGTTCGTAAATCTTGCCGCGCACTATATGCAGCTTCGCGTGGACCAGAAGCAGGAAATTCTGGAGTGCGAGCGGACTGCGGACAGGCTTAAACTGTGCGACAGGTATCTGAACTACGAGCTTGAAATCAGCCGTTTAGAGCGCAAAATAGGCGCGGTCGTAAGACAGAATATAGAAAAGAACCAAAAGGAATATTACCTGCGCGAGCAACTCCGCGCCATTCATACCGAACTTGGCGACGACGGCGAGGAAAAGGACGAGTTGGAGCAGAAAATCAAGGAGAAGGGGCTTCCGCAGGAAGTCGAAGAAAAGGCTCTGAAAGAGCTTTCCAGAATGTCCCGTATGCAGTCCTCTTCGCCCGAATACAACGTTTTGAGACTGTATATCGACTGGCTTTTGGATTTGCCCTGGAAGGAGGCTACCGCCGATACCGAACTATTGTCGGACGCGGTTAAAATACTCAACGAGGACCACTACGGACTTGAAAAGATAAAGGAGCGCATTACCGAATACCTTGCGGTGTTAAAGCGCACGGACGGCGCAAACGCGCCCATACTCTGTTTCGTAGGTCCTCCGGGAGTGGGTAAAACTTCAATTGCATCGTCCATAGCAAGAAGTCTCGGCAGAAAATTCGTCAGAATGAGCCTCGGCGGCGTTAAGGACGAGGCGGAAATACGCGGTCACAGAAAGACCTACGTCGGCTCTATGCCCGGGCGCATTATCACGGGTATGAAAAAGGCTGGTTCGATTAATCCCGTGTTCCTTCTGGACGAGGTCGATAAAATTTCCTCCGACCTCCGCGGCGACCCCGCAGGCGCGCTTCTGGAAGTTTTAGACCCCGCGCAAAACTGCAATTTCGTAGACAGGTATATCGAAGTGCCTTACGATTTGAGCAAGGTTCTCTTCGTTACCACCGCAAACACTCTCGATACTATCCCTGCGCCCCTTTTGGACAGAATGGAAATTATAGAGCTGGGCGGCTATACCTCGGAAGAGAAAAAGGAAATTGCAAAGCGCTATCTCGTTCCCAAAAAGCAGGCGGCTAACGGCTTGAAAAAGGAAGAGTTTTCAATAACCGCAGGCGCGATAGACGCCCTTATAGAGGGCTACACATTGGAAGCCGGCGTGCGCAATTTAGAGCGTATGATAGACGCGGTCTGCCGCAAAGCCGCGGTAAAGCTTTCGGACGGCAAAGCTGAAAAGGTCAGTGTCACCGCTAAAAATTTGGCCGATTTAATAGGTGCTAAACGTTATGACAGAGAGGGCGGCGCGCTTGACGGCGATGAAGTGGGCGCGGCTACCGGTCTCGCGTGGACGGCGGTCGGCGGCACTACGCTCACGATAGAAGTTTCCGCTATGCGCGGCAAGGGCGATATACTGCTTACCGGAAAGCTCGGCGACGTCATGAAGGAGAGCGCAAGGGCTGCAATAAGCTATATCCGCTCTAATAGCGAAAGCTACGGCATAGACGTTTCGGTGTTCGAAACGACCGATATTCATATTCACGTTCCCGAGGGCGCGACCCCCAAGGACGGTCCCAGCGCCGGCATAACTATGGCTACGGCCATACTTTCGGCGTTCACCAAAAAGCCCGTTAAAAAATCTATCGCTATGACCGGCGAAATTACCCTGCGCGGAAAAGTTCTGCCTATCGGCGGACTCAAAGAAAAGGCGCTTGCCGCTTACCGCAAGGGCATTCACGATGTAATTATTCCTGCGGACAACCAAAAGGACTTGGAAGACATTCCCGAAGCCGTCCGCGGCAGTATTAACTTTATACCCGTAACCGAAGTGGATACGGTGTTCAAAAGCGCGATTATAGGAATTTAAAAAGTTGAAAATCACTAATGCGGAATTTATAACAAGCGCGGCAAACAAAGAACAGTTTATAAAGAGCGACAAGCCGGTTATCGCGGTTTGCGGTAAATCGAACGTCGGCAAATCGAGTTTTATAAATATGCTTGCAGGCAGAAAAAAACTTGCCAAGGTTTCAAAAGACCCCGGCAGGACGCGGCTTGTAAATTATTTTGACTTCGGCGAATTTATCCTCGCCGATTTACCGGGCTACGGCTTTGCTCGCGTTTCAAAGCAGGAAAAGGAGAAGTGGGGACGGCTTCTTGAAACTTTCTTTGCCGAAAAGCGCGCGGACCACGTTTTCGCCCTCTGCGATATTCGCCACGACCCCACCGCGGACGATTTGCAGATGGCGGAGTATCTGTATTATAACTTAATTCCTTTTACGGTAATTGCGACCAAGGCGGATAAGCTCTCCCGCGCTCAGATTGGGCGTAGCGTGCAGAATATCGCAACCGCCTTAAAGTGCGGCGCCGGCGACGTTATCGCCACCTCCTCCGAAACCCGCCAGGGTCTTGATAAAGTACATTTACAAATTCAAACCGTTATAGAAACTTTTAAAATTTAACTCGAAAAGTCTTTCCGAAAGAGGAAAGGCTTTTTTAATTTATAAGCGATATTTTGCGTTACAATTCGCTTTAAATGTTAATAATTATGTTGAATTGAATAGGCTTGAATAGCGGTGAAATCGCGATACTAACGCTTGCATTTTATATTAGTGTATAGTATAATTAATCTAATACTATAATTGCCGTATTATATGGTTTTGTCGGAAATTACATAGAAGGACAAATTTATGATAATTACTAAAACTCCGTTCCGCATGAGCTTTTTCGGCGGCGGTACCGATATGCCTCAATTTTTTGAAAAATACAGGGGCGCGGTTCTTTCAACAAGTTTTGATAAATACGTGTACGTTACGGTAAGACATTTGCCGCGTTTTTTTGAATACACGACGGAGTTAATTTACTCTAAAAGCGAAAGAATTTGCAAGCTGGACGATATGGAGCATCCTATGGTACGCAACGCTATGAAGATGCTCAATATGAAAGAATTGCATATAGCTTACGACGCCGATCTTCCTGCAAGAACGGGGCTTGGTACTTCAAGCACGTTCGCCGTAGGACTTTTGAATGCGTTTTACTGTTTAAAGGGTGAGTACCGTTCAAAAAAGCAGCTTGCTAACGATGCAATTTATTTAGAGAGAACGCTTTGCAACGAGGCGGGCGGCTGGCAGGACCAGATTGCCGCGTCTTTCGGAGGGTTCAACCGTATAGATTTCGGCGCGAACGGTTATCACGTAAATCCCGTAATAATCAAGCCTGAAAGGAAAAAGCGGTTAGACGATAATTTAATGCTGTTTTTTACCGGCTTTAAAAGATATTCTGCGGAAATACAGCAGTCTACGGTTTGTTCTTTGGAGGACAAGCAAAAGCAACTTTTCCAGATGCTTGATCTTGTTGACGAGGCGCAGCGGATTCTTGAAAATAACGAAAGCGATTTGGACGAGTTTGGCAGACTGCTTGATAAGACCTGGCGTTTAAAAAGACAGACGGGCAGTAAAGTTTCTACCGATTCGATTGACGTACTTTACGAAAAAGGTATTCGTGCAGGCGCGTTGGGCGGTAAGCTTCTCGGCGCCGGCGGAGGCGGATTTTTGCTTTTTTACGTTCAGCCCGAAAAGCAGAACAGCGTAAGAAGCGCCTTGTCCGATTTAATGGAAGTTCCTTTTGAATTTGAAAGGAGCGGAACGAGGGTCATTTACTATACGCCCGAATTCTTTGATAAAAGCACCAGCAAAGAGGACTGATATGAAAGTCGTAATTATGGCCGGCGGTAAGGGTACGCGTATATCTTCGGTTGCGCGCGATATCCCCAAGCCGATGATAAAAATTGCGGGTAAGCCCGTTTTGGAGCGCGAAATAGAATGTCTGCGCGGGCAGGGGTTAAACGATATAATTATAACCGTCTCGCATCTCGGCAAAATTATTACGGACTACTTCGAAGACGGGTCAAAGTTCGGCGTAAATATCGAGTATTATTTCGAACGGGAACCGCTCGGAAATGCGGGGGCGCTTTTTAAATTAAAAGATAAATTAACCGAAGATTTTCTGCTTTTAAACGGCGACGCCGTTTTTGATATCGACTTCAACCGCTTTGTGAAATACCATAAGAGCAAGGGCGGACAGGTTACGCTTTTTACACACCCTAACAGTCATCCTTACGACAGCGGACTGATTGTTGCGGACGAAGAGGGGCGTGTCAGACAATGGCTTGCCAGGGAAGACGCGAGACCGGAGTATTACCGCAACAGGGTGAACGCAGGTCTGCACGTAATATCTCCAGAAGCTTTAAACGTGGAAATTACTTCCTCGAAAGTTGATTTGGACAGACAGCTTTTAAAGCCTTTGGCCGGCAGCGGAAAAATGTTCGTATACGACAGTCCCGAATACGTAAAGGATATGGGAACTCCCGAACGGTACGAAAGCGTTTGTCGAGATTTTGAAAAAGGTATCGTCAAAAGCAAAAATCTGCGGAATAAGCAAAAGGCAATATTTTTAGACAGGGACGGAACTATAAACGAGTACGTCGGCTTTCTCAAAAATATAGAGGATTTTAAACTCTGCGCAGGCGCGGCGGAAGCCGTTAAAAAAATAAACGACAGCGGCTTTTTGGCGGTAGTCGTTACAAACCAGCCCGTTATCGCGCGCGGCGAAGTTACGTTTGAAGAGCTTCGGCAAATCCACAATAAGATGGAAACGCTTTTAGGACTTAACGGCGCTTATCTTGACGGCATATATTTTTGTCCTCATCATCCGCACAAGGGGTATGAAGGCGAAATTCCCGAACTGAAAATTGACTGCGGTTGCCGAAAGCCCAAAACGGGTATGCTTATAAAAGCGGCTGAAGATCTGAACATAGATCTCGCGCAAAGCTGGATTGCGGGCGACGGCGAAAATGATGTTTTGTGCGGCATAAACGCAGGCTGCAAAACGGCAATTATCGGAAATGATAACAGGGCTGATTTGCACGGCGATGATTTACTTGATTGTATAAATAAAATTTTGGAACGGATATGAAAAAAGAATTACAGAAGCACGTTGAAAAACTTATAAACCGTTATCCCGTTTTATCCGCGTGCAAAGAAGATATAATCAGCTCTTATAACCTTTTGGAAAAGTGTTTCGCTTCGGGACGCAAACTTTTAATTGCCGGTAACGGCGGCAGTTGCGCCGATAGCGAGCATATGGTCGGGGAACTTATGAAAGGTTTTAAACTCCCCAGAAAATGCGCCGACGGGTTTGCTTTGACATTGAAAGAAGTTGACGCCGTACGCGGCGCCGAACTTGCCGAACGGTTACAGGGCGGTTTGCCTGCAATAGCGCTCGGCGGACATCAGGCTCTTAATACGGCGTATATAAACGACGTGCAGAACGGCGGACTTTTAACTTACGCCCAGCAGGTCAACGTGTACGGACAGGAGGGCGACGTTTTATTGGGAATATCTACTTCGGGTAATGCGAAAAACGTTATGTTTTCAACCGTAGTTGCAAAAGCGAAGGGGTTGAAAGTAATAGGGCTGACCGGAGCAAACGGCGGCGAACTTGCAAAAAGCGCGGACGTAGCTATAAAGGTACCCGAAACCGAAACCTACATGATTCAGGAATTGCACCTTCCCGTTTACCACTGCCTGTGCCTGATGCTTGAAGAAAGATTTTTTGGTTAAACGAATGGAGAAAATTCAGTTTTTAAATACGTTTGTCAATAACTGCACTATGGACGAGTGTATTGCCGCAATCGAAAAAATGATAGCGGCGGAAAAGAAGTCCTATGTCGTTGCGGTAAACGTTGACGTTATTATAAAAATAGAAAAAGACAGCCTTTTAAAGAAAATAACCGACGAAGCGGATATGGTTCTCGTTGACGGCAAACCGCTTATCTGGATAGCAAAAAAGCACAAAAAGCCGGTATATGAAAAAGTGTCCGGTTCGGATATGGTGCCGCTGCTTTGCGAAAGAGCCGCGGATAAAGGTTACTCTGTTTTTATACTCGGCGGAAAAGAAGGCGTTGCGGATATGGCAAAAACCAAGCTTGAAGAAAAGTATCCGCAAATTAAAATTGCAGGAACTTACGCGCCGCCTTTCGGTTTTGAAAAAAGCGGCGAAGAGCTTGAAAAAATCAACGCAATGATTAGCGAAGCGCGTCCCGATATACTTTTAGCTTGTCTCGGGTGTCCCAAGCAGGAAAAGTTTATTTACGAAAACATAGATAAATATGACGCAAAAGTTTCCGTTTGCGCTGGCGCAACGGTAGATTTTCTGGCAGGCAACGTTAAACGCGCTCCCAAATGGATGAGCAACCACGGTTTAGAGTGGCTGTACCGTTTTTTTAAGGAACCGGCAAGATTATTCAAAAGATACTTCGTTGACGACATAAAAATTTTCAGACTGGCAAGGAAATATAAACCGCGCAAAAGTAAATAATTAAAGGATTGCAAATGAGAGAAATAGTCGAATTAGATGAATTGAAAAATCTTGAACTTGAAATAATGAAAAAAATTCATCTGTTTTGCGTTGAGCATAATATCACATATTATCTTTCGTACGGAACTTTGCTCGGCGCGGTACGGCATAGCGGCTTTATTCCCTGGGACGACGATATCGATATTCAAATGCCAAGACCCGATTATGAAAAGTTTTTGCAATCGTTCCCAGGGTTTGCAAAGCAGAACGGTTTAACTGTTGTCAATCATACTACTAAACCCTATTACGGAAGAAATTTTTCAAAGGTAATCGATTGCAATACGATATTGGTCGAGCCGCAATACAAGACCGACGACCCTATCGGTGTGTTTGTTGATATCTGGCCCCTGGACGGCTTGCCCGACGGTAAGGTTAAACGATATTTTTATAATAAACGCGCGGATTTTCTGGCGAAACTTATACTTGCGGCTTCTATGAAGAAAGATAAAAGTTTGAGTTTGTTCAAAAGAACGGCAATCTTTTTTGCGGGGGTGTTCAAGCCGCACAAACTTATTTTAAAACTTGAACGTCTGATGAAAAAGTATCCTTTTGAAAAAAGTAAATTTGTAAAATGCTATTTAGACAGCGTTGTTTTTGAAAGAGAAGAATATAATGAAAAGATACCGATGCCGTTTGAGGATGCCGAATTTTTCGCGCCTGCCGCATATGATTCAATATTGAGAAAAGAGTACGGCGATTATACAAAGCTTCCGCCTTTGGAAGACAGAATTCCTCACCACGTTATAAATACCTATTACAAAGACCGTGCGGACGGGAATATTTAAAGAAGTATCAAATAAAAAATCTGAAATCGGTTTTATAAATGACAAAAAAAGAAACTTGCTTAAAAAATTCAAATATTTTATTTTTTACAAGCGTTATGAAGCAGGGTGGCACCGAACGCGTAATTTTGCAGATGTGTAAAATTCTTAAAGACCGCGCGAATAAAATTTACGTCTGTTCAAGCGGCGGTGACAGCGTAAAGCTGTTGGAGCAGTTAGGGATAGAACATATAACCATATCGGATATCGAAAGCAAATCACCTGTCAAAATTTTAAAAAATGCGAACTTTTTAAAAAGAATAGTAAAAGAAAAGCAAATTGATATAATTCATTCCCATCACAGGATGGCGGCTTTTTTTGTCAGATTATCGGGGCTGGCAAAAAAGAAAATTCATTTTATAAATGTTCATAACACCTTTTATAATAAAAAGCGTTTAACCCGTTACGCGTATAAGTATTCGCGCATTTTTGCCGTCGGAGAAAAGGTAAAGTCAAACCTTTTAGAATATTACAATCTGCCTGAAGAGCAGGTATACGTTTTGCGCAATGCGGTAGAGCCTTTTGACGGAAATATTACTCCGCTAAAAAATATAGCCGATTTCAAAAATCAGGGGTATAAGATTGTTTGCAACGTCGGCAGATTGACCGAACAAAAGG
This sequence comes from uncultured Clostridia bacterium, assembly GCA_964503655.1. Taxonomy (GTDB): domain Bacteria; phylum Bacillota; class Clostridia; order Christensenellales; family Borkfalkiaceae; genus Coproplasma. The sequence goes on from CAZDAG010000002.1 coordinate 180,041, forward strand.
GGATGGAATATTTCATCAGGTCCTTGCCTTTGGTAAAGAAAGAAGTTCCCGGTATTAAGTACATTATTGCAGGCGACGGCGATTTGAGAGAGTATTTATCCGATTTGGTAAAAAGTCTGGATTTAAGCGAAGATATTGTATTTTTAGGTTATCGTACCGATATCAGAAACGTAATGGCGCAGTCCGATTTTGTGGTTTTAAGCTCGCTTTGGGAGGGCTTGCCCCTGACGCCGATTGAAGCGTTTTCGGTTAAAAAGACCATAGTGGCAACCGCCGTCGACGGAACGGTGGAAGTGGTAAAAGACGGAGAGAACGGTTTACTTGTACCGCCAGAGAACTCACAGGCGATTGCCGGAAAAGTGATTGAATTGTGCCGAAACACCGAACTTAAAAAACAGTTTGAGGATAGAGCTTTTGAGACTTATAGCGCGCATTTCAGCTTTGAAAGCTATTCCGGTCGCGTGCTTGATTATTACAACCGGTTAATTAATAATTAGCGGTTTCATAGCGGAGAAAAATATATGAAAAGAGTTATAACGTACGGAACTTTCGATATGCTGCATTACGGACATATTAACCTGTTGCGGCGCGCGAAAGAACTTGGCGACTATTTAATCGTCGCTTTGTCCACAGATAAGTTCAATTCTGATATGAAGCATAAAAAGTGCTTCTTTTCCTACGAGCAGAGAAAGATGCTTCTCGAATCAATCAGGTTTGTCGATCTGGTAATACCCGAAGAAGACTGGGAACAAAAAAAGAGCGATATGCATCTTTATCATATCGATACTTTTGTGATAGGCGACGATTGGAAAGGTAAGTTCGATTTTTTGAAAGAGGAAGGTGTGGAAGTGGTCTATCTTGAAAGAACGCCTGAAATCAGCACCACGCAAATCAAGCAGGATTTGAAAAATAAAAAATAATATTTACAATAATGGGCAATAACGAAAAGATACTGGCGCATATGCACAGTCTGCATCTTATACTTGCAGACGAAGTAAAGCGCATCTGTGAAAAACATAATATCAGATATTTTATGATTGCGGGAACTCTCCTCGGCGCCGTGCGTCATAAAGGCTTCATCCCTTGGGACGACGATATGGACTTCGGAATGTTAAGGAAAGATTACGAAAAGTTTCTTTCCGTTTGCGCATCTGAAATAGACCAAAATAAGTTTTATCTTCAAACGGACGAAAAGGACAAGTACTATACTTTCAATTTCGCAAAACTGCGTTTATGCGGTACGAAAGTTTTAGAAAGTTTTTCTTCGGACGTTCAGACAAATCAGGGAATATATATCGATATTTTTCCCATCGATAATCTTGCCGATAACAAAACGGCGGCGTATTTCCAGCGTAAAAGATTCTGGTTTTACAGAAGCCTTTTATGGGTAAAATGCGGGTACGGAAGCAGCGAAGTAAAAAAGAGAGCTTCATATAAGATTGCGCGGTTCGTTTCCAAATTCTTTTCCGTTAAATATCTGAAGAAGCGCAAATTAAAGATAATTACCGGATACAAAAATAAAGATACCAAATACGTTGTTACGAGCGACGGCACGTACGGACTGAAAAAAGAAACTCTGGAAAGGGTCTGGTTGGAGAATCTCAAAAATTTTGATTTCGAAGACAGGCAATATCCTGGTATTGCCGATTACGATACTTATTTAACCTATTTCTACGGAGATTATATGCAACTGCCGCCCGTAGATAAAAGAAATCATCACGGCAGACTTGAAGTAGATTTCGGCAATTATTGATTTAACGGTGACTTTTTATGAAAGATATAAAATTATGGGTCGTAACTCATAAAGAAAAAAATATAGCCTATCCGCACAGAACCTATATAAAGGTAGGCGCCGGTGAAATAAATTCCGATATGGTTACGGATGCGACCGGCGATAACATTGCTGCGAAAAATAAAAATTACTGCGAATTGACCGCAGTATACTGGATATGGAAAAACACTAAAAGCGATATAGTAGGCATTGAGCATTACCGCAGAGTTTTCGGTTTCAATCTGTTTGACGCGAAAAATTATTTTATTTTAAAGCCCGGAAAAATCGAAAAGTATTTAAAAAAATACGACGTTATTTGTCCGAAAAAGTTCAGGTTTAAGGATACTTTACTTAACAGATACCGTCAGAATTTCGACGAAAACGATTTTGATATTATCAGAAACATAATAGGTGAAAAATATTCCGGTTATCTCAATGCGTACGACTACGTTATGAATTCAAATATGGGTTCGATGTGCAATATGATGATTTGCAATAAAGAGCTTTTCGACAGCTACTGCGAGTGGCTCTTCGATATTCTTTTCGAATCGGAAAAATATATCGACCCCAGCGCGAGAGACGCATACCGCGCAAGAGTATTCGGGTTCTTGTCTGAAAGGCTGTTAAACATCTGGTTGGTTAAAAACGATTTAAAAGTTAAATACGTGGCGGTAGTGCGTACCGACGGCGGAAGATTTAAGGGATTTATCGGCGTCCTCGTAAATAAAATTAAATGTATTTTGCAGAGAAAGATAGTTAAAGTCAAATATGTTAAGTGAAGTAAAAAATTACGGCACAACTAAATATTTATTTATAGGTAACAAAAAATATAAACTCGGTACGTTTATTTTTATAATTTCTTACTTCGTCTATCTTGTCTGTACCATTTTTTCGCAGACCGAATTTGAAAATACCTATGGCTCGACAGTTACAAACGCGTTACAGTTGCTTGCAATATGTTTAGTTGTTTTTAAATTTTTTGCGGACGGAACTTATAACGTCAGAAACCTTTGTTTATGGATATTAATAATATTATTCAGCTTTTACGTTTCTTATAAATCAACAAACTACACTATAGTAATTCCTTTGGTTGCTTACGTCTTTTGCGGAAGCAACGTCGACGACAAAACCGTAATCAGAACGTCGTTTATAGCTCTTTCCACAATGATAGTAGTGACGGTTTTCAGTTCGTTTGTAGGAATTATTCCTTCCAACTATACCGTTCAGGCGGGCGGCAGGTTGAGGTATGCGTTAGGCTTCGTATATACAACCTTTTTAGCAAATTATTTCTTTCACGCTTTATTGATGTGGTTGTTTTTAAAGCGCAGGTGTCCCAACTTACTTGAAAGTATAATAATTCTGCTTATAAACTACCTTATACATTATTTTACCGATACGAGAGCCGTCTATTATCTGACAATACTTCTCGTTGCGGTGTGCTGGATTTTTAAACTCGTCCGCCGTATTGATAAAAGCAAGATACGTTATCTCTTTTTATTTGCTTTCATTTTGTGCGCAGTCACGGCTTTATGCCTGCAGATATTCTACAATCCGTCGGTCGGGTGGATGCACAAACTTAATTCTTTGCTGAATACCAGATTGCATTTCGGTCATAAAGCGTTTGTCGAATACGGAATGCCGCTGTTCGGGCAAAAAATCACCTGGGTAACTTTCGGGGCGACGGAGGGAGATTATTTCTACGTCGATTCGTCGTATATGAATATAGCGGTTAACTACGGAAGCGTTATGCTTATCCTGTTAATCGTAGGTTTCACCTTTCTTATGGGAAGGTATATAAAAGCAAACAAACTGTACTGCTGCATCGCGCTTGCTTTTTTGGCAATTCACTCGATTACAGATCCGCAGCTTTTCAGTATTATATGTAATCCTTTCATAGTTTTACTGGGCGGCTTTATACCGCTGACGGCAAAAACGCGGGCAAGACGCGCAAGCGCGCCTTCAAGCTTTGTCGTAAGCGATACGCCGTCGGGTTCCGCCGTAAAAGCCGGCAAAAAGAGCGTTAAGAAAAACTACGTATACAATTTGCTGTATGAGTTATTCTTGTTGATAATTCCTATAGTAGTAACTCCTTATGTTGCGCGCGCGCTGGGCGAAACGGGTTCGGGACAGTATAGCTTTACTTACTCGATATCAACCTATTTTACGCTCTTCGCTTCCTTGGGCTTCAGCTTTTACGCGCAGCGTCTGGTCGCAAGTCATCAGGGTGATAAAGCGCAGCAAAGTAAAGATTTTTGGGAGATATTTTTTGTAAGGCTTATTCCGGTGGGAATAACTTTAATTGTATACGTTGTACTTGCCGGAGCCGGCGTTTACGGTGTTAAGTATAATTATCTGATGATTATACTTTCCATAAACGTCATAGCTGTTGCTTTTGATATTACATTCTTTTTCAAAGGGAACGAAGAGTTCGGCAGAATAGTATTAAGAAATATTGTAATCAAAAGCGTCAGCATTCTTTGCATTTTCCTCTTTGTAAAGGATACGGACGATTTGTGGATTTACGCGTTGATACAAAGCGGAGCGGTAATATTAAGCAACCTGTCGCTTTGGCTTTACCTGCCGAAGCAACTTGTAAAAATCAACTTAAAAGATACGCATCCTTTTAAGCATCTTAAACCTACGATTATTCTGTTTTTGCCCACGATAGCAACGTCCGTATACACATCTCTGGATAAAACCCTGATAGGACTTATAACGCGCGACGATGCGGAAAACGGTAACTACGAGTACGCCGAAAAACTTGTAAAAATGGCTTTGACGGTGTTAACATCGTTGGGAACTGTAATGATTCCACGCAATTCTAAAAAGTTTGCGGACGGCGATATAAAGGGAGTAGAAGCAAACATTTACAAATCCACGCAATTTGTTCTGTTTATGGGCATTCCCTTAATGTTCGGAATGATTGCCGTATCGGATAATCTTATTTCGTGGTATTTAGGTTCGGGCTATAGTAAGGCTTCGACCCTGATGAAGATTTTGTCGCCCATTATTCCGATAATAGGCTTGAGCAACGTTTTCGGGATACAGTTTTTAATTCCGAGCAAGCAAGACAAAAAGTATACACTCGCCGTAATATTGGGCGCTGTCACAAATTTACTTTTAAATTTGCTTTTGATTTATTTTATAAAGAGCTACGGTGCGGCAATAGCAACCGTTATAGCGGAAACGATAGTAACGGGAGTGATGCTGATATTTTTACGGAAGAATATCAGATTCGGAAAAATTCTGCTCTCTTCCTGGAAATACTGGATTGCCGGACTCGTAATGTTCGCCGCGCTGTTCTTTATCTTCAGAGGTTACAGCCCTTCGGTTTTACACACTTTGTATATGACCGGATGCGGCGTACTGATATATTTCTGCGTTTTAACCCTTTTAAAAGACAAGTACGTCTGGGGCGCGTATCGTAAAATCGGCGAATTTTTTAATAAATTTTACCGCCGCAAGCCCTCTGCGGATATTAAGCGCAAAAGAGATTTAAGTTTAGACGCAATAAAAATTCTAGCTTGCGCCGGCGTGGTTATACTTCACACGCTGGACAGAAATTCGGGAACGGTTGCCCAGATTTTGTACTATTTAGGCACGATTTCTATTCCGTTGTTTTTCATGGTAAACGGAGCGTTGCTTTTAAACAAAGAAAAAATCACTTTTAAATACTGCATTTTAAAGATTGTCAAAATAATTTTGATAACGCTGTTCTGGAGTACGTTGCTTTTCTTTATCAAGGCGATAGTAAACCGCGACGTTTCAGAATGGTATATCGATATTTTCGGCTGCTTTATCCAGAAAGGCTATTTTAATATTTTCTGGTTCTTCGGCTCTTTAATATTAATCTATTTACTCCTGCCGGTTATACACAAAATTTACAAGTCACGCGTTCTTTCCGTAATAATGCTGATTTTGCTGATTGTTTCGTCGGTTGCCATTTACGAGATTTCGGTTGCGCGCAGTTTAAGCGGCAGCGATATGCTTTCGCAACACGTAATTCAGACTTTCAGGCTCTGGACGCATTTAACCTACTTCGTAGGCGGCGCTTATTTGTACAAAATAAGAAAGCGTTTTTCGGAGATGTCGGCTTGCATTGTAATTCCGTTGACGGTCATTTTACTGTTCGTAATGACGTCGTATTGTTACTATATGGGATCAAGCGTATTGTCAAGCGATAAAGCGGAATATATGTACGATTCGCCGGTCGTTATAATGGTTGCGGCATTTGTATTTATTGCCTTTACAGGATTTAAATTCAAAAGCGATTGTATACCGGTTTTCAGTAAAGCGACAATGGGAGTCTATATACTTCATTATAACTTTATATATCCGGTAATTAAACATTTTGCGAGCGGAACAGCCGCCTACGTATATTTTGCGCCCGTTATGGTTTTCATAATAGGATTGATTATATCGGTAATTTTAATTCAAACAAAGAATGTTAAAAAAGTTATTTCGTTTTAAATTCCGTTAAGGAGAACTGCCGAATTGTTTAAAAGGTTTAAAAACAATTTAATATTTTTACTTACGGTTATTTTGATTGCAACTGTTTTTGCATTTTCGGGATGTAAGCCTGCGGCGGAGTACGTTCACAATTTTGACGGTAACGTTAATTATACGGTAAATTCCGTTAATCACCGCGGATATTACACTGCGCCCGAAAACACGCTTGCCGCCTACCGTGAATCGGCTAAAAAAGGATTTACAATGGTAGAATGCGATGTCGCTTTTACAAAGGACGGGCAGGCGGTGCTTTTACACGACGATACGGTTGACAGGACTTCGGACGGCTCGGGAAGCATTGAAGATTTAACCTTTGAACAAGTCCGCGCGTTTGATTTCGGAAGCTGGAAAGACGAAAAGTATTCAGGCGAGCAAATTCCTTCGTTTGAAGAATTTATATCTCTTTGCCGTAACCTTTCGCTTCATCCGTATATCGAAGTAAAGTGGACTATTTCGCGCGACCAGGTGGGAATACTTGTTGATACGGTTGCGAAATACGGTATGATTGACAAGGTAACCTGGATATCCTCGAGTAAAAATTGCTTGCAGGTAATATTGGATGCCGACAGCGACGCAAGAATCGGGTTTGTCGTCAACCGCGTGACGGAAAAGGAAGTCGAAGAATTACTGGATCTGGGCGCAGACAGAGATAACGTTTTTCTTGACTGCGATTGCGGATATGTTGATTCGCAGGCAATAGAGTTATGTATCCGGTCCCGAATTCCGCTCGAAGTGTGGACGGTTGACGACGAACAGAAAATATTAAACCTCGACCCGTATATCAGCGGCGTTACCAGTAACAAACTGGTGGCGGGACAGGTATTGTATAATTACGCGCTTGAACGCAAGTAAGAGTAAGAGAAAAATGCAAAAAAGCCCGTATTATAATAAATTTTATAAAAAGAGTATTAAAACGCTTGACATTTAATTTCCTGAAAGTAAAATTAAATTATACTTTTTGTTCAAAATTTAATAAAAATTTCTCTCTTGTGAACAAGAGGGATATTTTTGCATCATATATAGCAGGGCAGGTATTCATTTTGTTCAAAAAGTCAGTAAATAACAGTGAAATTGAATTTTTGGAGGTTTTCTAATGAAAAAAAGATTTTTGGCTATTGCGGGCGCTTCGGCGGTGGCGTTAACCTGTTTCATGGCAACGGCGTGCAACACCAAGGAAAAGGTTATAATTTATACGTCATCGGAAGACTATTGTATCGAGTATTTGCAGGAATGTCTTGACAAAGAGTTTCCCGATTACAATGTTAAGATAGAATATATGTCCACCAGCAATATTGCGGCTAAAATTATCGCAGAGGGCGCAGGCTCGGATTGCGACATCATTCTCGCTGAAGAGTACGGTTATATCGAGAAAATGGTAGAAGCTGGAACGCTTGCAGATCTTTCCGGTTATTACGATTACAGCGTATATCTTGACGATACTCTCGAAACCCAGGCAAAAGATTATCTGCTTCCCGAATTGCGCGTAGGCGGCGGTATCTTTATTAACACCAAAGTTTTGAAAGACAGAAATTTAGATAAACCCACATCATATAACGATTTGCTTGACAGCCAATACAAGGGACTTGTTTCTATGCCCTCGCCAAAGTCGTCGGGTACGGGATATATGTTCTATCTCGCTCTCGTAAACGAATGGGGCGAAAGCGAAGCTATCGAGTATTTCGACAGCCTTACTTCCAATATTCTCTCGTACACCAGCTCGGGTTCCGGTCCCGTTAACGCGCTTGTCGGCCGCGAAGTTGCGGTTGGACTCGGAATGATTTCGCAAGTTGCGGAAAAGATTGCCGGAGGCAACGACGAGCTTGAAATTCTGTTTTTCGACGAGGGCGCGCCTTTCAACCTTTACGGCAACAGCATAGTAAAAGGTAAGGACAAGCGCGAAAGCGTTAAAAAGGTTATGGATTATCTTTACAGCGACTTTACCGACGCGGTATGCGCAAGATATTATCCCGAACCCGTACTTAAGAATAAAGTTTACAATGTGGCGGCGTTCCCTGAAAATATCGTCTATTCCAATATGAGTAATAATACGCTCGCCAAGAAGGAAGACCTTTTAGCAAAATGGAAACATTAACAAAAAAACTCGAAATAAAAAACCTGACCAAAACGTTCGACAAAAAGGGAGCGGTGAACGACGTTTCATTCGACGTTTACGCTGGAGAGTTTTTATCGATATTAGGACCTTCGGGTTGCGGTAAAACTACTCTCTTACGAATGCTTATAGGTTTAATTTCTCCCACGTCCGGTCATATACTCAAAGACGGAGTGGAAATAACCAACGCCCCTTCTGCCGCGCGCGGAATGGGGCTTGTATTCCAGAATTACGCTTTGTTTGAAAATATGACCGTACTGGGCAACGTAGAGTACGCATTAAAGATTAAAAAGGAAACCAAGGCGACCGCGCGTGATACCGCTTTATCGCTCATTAAAAAAATGGGTCTGGAGGAGTATAAGGATAAAAAACCTTATTCTCTTTCGGGCGGACAGCAGCAAAGAGTTGCTATTGCGCGCACGCTCGCGTTGAATCCCGAAATTATTCTCTTTGACGAGCCTATGTCGGCTTTGGACGTTGCAACCCGACTTTCGCTACGTAAAGAGCTGAAAGAAATTCAGGCTGAATATAAAACTACGATGATATACGTCACGCACGATCAGGAAGAAGCGTTTTCAATGTCCGACCGTATTCTGGTAATGAATAATTCAGTAATCAGTCAGATAGGTACGCCGACGGAAATAGTTACGTCGCCTGCAAACGACTACGTAAAAGATTTTGTCGTAGAAAATTTAAAAACAAAAGTGCGGTCTATCGCTAAATTCGTGGAGATGAGCGATGAAAAAAATTAAACCCGCGTTAATCGGTAAAATCGCAATCTTCATAATTTTATTCATAATCATAGTTTTGCCGATAGTCCGCATGCTTTTCTACATAAATAAAGACGCTATCGTCAGCGTCTTTACTTCGGCAAATTTCGGTTGGGCGGTGCTTAATTCACTCACGTCAACGCTCGTGGCTACGGTTATTTCATTGGTCGTTGCCTACGCGCTTGCGTGGAGCATAAACAGGACGAGCATAAAACTGAAAGCCATCTTTTCCGTGGTTTTGGTTTTCCCTATGCTCATTCCGTCAATTTCGCACGGTATGGGACTTATAATTCTGTTCGGAAATAACGGAATTATCACCAACCTGTTTCATGCAAAATCTTCGATTTACGGTTTCGGCGGCGTTGTACTCGGTTCGGTTATGTACTCGTTCCCCGTTGCGTTTTTAATGATTTCGGATATTTTAAAATACGAGGATTGCTCTCCGTACGAGGCGGCTACGGTACTCGGCATTTCAAAACCCAGACAGTTTGCGGCGATAACGCTGCCCTATCTGAAAAAGCCGTTAATTTCGGTAATATTCGCAACGTTTACTATGATTTTAACCGACTACGGCGTGCCGCTGTCGGTAGGAGGACAGTTTAAGACGCTGCCTGTCATGCTCTACGAAGAAGCTGCCGGACAGCTCAACTATTCAACGGGCAGTGTAATAGGTTTTATTCTGTTGGTTCCTGCAATCGCAGCTTTCCTGTTCGACCTTTTTAACAAAAACAAGGGCAATTCGTCCTTCGTGTTAAAACCCTTTGAAGAGCAGAAAAATAAGCTCAAAGACGTTGCGGCGTACGTAATCTGCACGCTGGTTACTTTATTCACTTTACTGGTTATAGTATCGTTCTGCGTTCAGGCGTTTGCAAAACAGTATCCCAGAGATATGTCGTTCACCTTTGACAATTTTGTAAAAACGTTCAGAAAAGACGGCGGCGAATTCCTTTTGAATTCTTTACTTATCGCATTGTTAACCGCCGTAGTAGGAACGGTGTTTGCATTTTTAACGGCTTATATGACTGCAAGAATGAAGACCAAGGCGACCAAATTTCTGCATCTGATTGCAATAACAAGTCTTGCGGTTCCGGGTTTGGTTCTCGGTCTTGCATACGTAATAGTGTTTAAAAAATCGTTCTTCTACGGAACTCTTATAATACTTATAATGGTCAATACCGTTCACTTTTTCGCTTCGCCCTATCTTATGATATACAACGCATTCGGTAAGCTTAACGAAAATCTCGAAGATGTGGGACACATTCTCGGCGTCCGCAGATGGCGGATAGTAAAGGACGTTATAATCCCCCAAAGTAAGTATACTATCGTAGAAATGCTTTCATACTTCTTTGTCAACAGTATGATGACCATTTCCGCGGTATCGTTTTTGGCAACCTCGGACAACAGACCGCTTTCGCTGCTTATTAACCAGTTTGAGACCTACAATATGCTCGAATGCGCGGCAGTGGTGGCGCTGTTAATCTTTATAGTAAATATTATTATTAAAGCAGTCGCAGGGCTTATTAAAAAATATGGAGACAGAAAACGTGTTAAGTAAAAAACAGTTTGACGTATTAGATCTTTTAATTGAAGATACGGCGGTACGCACCCAGCGCGAAATTGCCTTGAAAGCGGGCATTTCCGTCGGCGCGGTTAATAAAGTATTAAGCGAACTTAACGAGCTGGGCCTTGTGAACGGTAATACGGTAACTCCAGAAGGATATGAAATTATGGAGAATTACCGCGTTAAACGCGCCGTTATAATCGCCGCAGGTTTCGGCTCGAGACTGGTCCCCATAACGCTGAATACGCCCAAGCCTCTTGTTCGCGTAAAGGGAAACCGCATTATCGATTCTACTTTGACTGCTTTAAAAGAAGCGGGAATAGAGGAAATCTACATCGTAAGAGGTTATCTTGCCGAACAGTTCGATCAGCTTCTTTATAAGTTCCCCAATATAAAATTTATTGAAAATCCGCTTTACAACGAAACGAATAATATTTCTTCCGTTCTGTGCGCGGGGGATAAAATTTGCGGCGCTTATATACTTGAAGCGGATTTGCTTTTGAGCAATAAGTCGCTCATTAAAAAGTATCAGTATCAGTCGAATTATCTCGGAATACCGGTAGAAAAAACGGACGACTGGTGCATTTACACTGAAGACAAAATCATTAAAAAAATTGCGATAGGCGGAGTTGACTGCCATCAGATAGTGGGTATTTCCTACTGGACCGAAGAGGACGGTAAAAAACTCGTTCAGGACGTAAAGAATGTATTCTTTATGCCCGGCGGAAAAGAAAGGTACTGGGATCAGGTTCCGCTTGAGTATTGTCTTTCTAATTATAAAGTAGCCGTAAGAGAATGCGATTTTAAAGATATCGTAGAAATAGACACTTTTTCGGAATTAAAAGCCATAGACGAAAGTTACAGATAAAATTAAAGCCCGTTCGAGGAACGGGCTTTAAAATTTGCCTAAAACCCGAAACTTGCCCAAAAATCAGCATAAGTCGACAAAATCGAGCATAAATTTTATTACTTTGAATTTTTTGGAGTTTGCCGATGTGGGATTATATTACTGAAAGAGTTACGAGGGAGGCGGAGTACATAATAGAAACCAAGTCAACCGTCCGCAGCGCGGCGCAGCACTTTGACATAAGCAAGTCAACCGTGCATAAGGACGTGACGGAGCGGCTGGAAGTTATCGATAAAAAGCTTTTTTCGGACGTCCGCGAGGTGCTGGACAAAAATCTGTCCGAAAGGCACATCCGCGGCGGAATTGCCACCAAAAACAAATATCTTCATAAAAGCGTTACTTGATTTTTACAATATTTTTATTCTCATAATTGTCAATAAAATTGAAAAAACGCAAGTGTTATGATATAATATATCCGATGAAAGGATATATGGGAATTGACGTCGGTTCAACGACCGTAAAGGTTGCCGTTCTTGACGAAAACCGTAATTTAATATATTCATCCTACGAACGCCACTTATCCCGTGTAAAGGAAACCGTAATTTCGGAACTTGAAAAAGTCTCGAAAAAGCTCAACGGCAGTTTTTCGGTTTCCGTCACGGGAAGCGCGGGACTGGGGCTTTCACAGCGCAGCGGACTGAACTTCGTTCAAGAAGTTCAGGCTGCGTTTATTGCTATAAAAAAATATTATCCCGACGCGGACGCGGCGGTGGAACTGGGCGGCGAGGACGCTAAAATAATATTTATCACCGGCGGCGCCGAACAGCGTATGAACGGAAGCTGCGCAGGCGGCACCGGCGCGTTTATCGACCAGATGGCAACCCTTCTGAATATCGACGCGGCGAAGATGGACGAACTCGCTTTGAATGCGGAAAAGGTCTACCCGATAGCTTCGCGTTGCGGCGTGTTCGCAAAGTCGGACGTTCAGCCGCTCATTAACCAGGGCGCGCGCAAGGAAGACATCGCGGCTTCCATTTTTCAGGCGGTCGTTGACCAGACGGTGTCCGGTCTTGCGCAGGGCAGAAAAATAAAGGGTAAGGTGCTGTTTTTAGGCGGACCTCTGCACTTTTTAAAGGGACTGCGAAAGGCGTTCGTTACCACCTTAAACCTTACGGAAGAGAACGCTGTGTTCCCCGAAAACGCCCCTTGCTTCATGGCGATAGGCGCGGCGCTTGCGTCATTCGACGAGCGTGAAAAACCCCTTAAAGAGATTATCGCAGATATTCTTAACGCAGGCGAAAGCGACGATATTGTAACTGGCGAACCACTTTTTGAGAGTAAGGAAGAGTACTCCGAATTTGTAAAGCGTCACCGCGCGACCGATCTGGAATTTGCGGATATTGAAAACTATTCGGGCGACTGCTATCTCGGAATAGATTCGGGTTCGACCACTACAAAACTGATAGTCATAACCCCCGACTGCCGTATACTTTACTCGCAGTATCTTTCCAACAAGGGTCAGCCTTTGGACGTTATAATCGAAAAGCTGAAAGACTTTTACGCGCTGGCTGGCGGCAGACTGAATATCCGCGCGTCGGCGGTCACGGGCTACGGCGAGGATTTAATTAAAAGCGCGCTGAAAGCCGATTTCGGCATAGTGGAAACGGTTGCGCATTTTAAGGCGGCGCTGCACTTTAATCCCAAGGTTGACTTTATAATCGACATAGGCGGACAGGATATAAAGTGCTTTAAAATCAAAAACGGCGCGATAGATTCCATTATGCTCAACGAAGCGTGTTCGTCGGGCTGCGGCTCGTTTATACAGACCTTTGCAAGGGCTATGGGTATGGAAATCAACAAGTTTTCCGAGCAGGGCTTGTACGCGAAGCGTCCGGTTGAACTGGGTTCGCGCTGCACCGTGTTTATGAACAGCGCGGTAAAGCAGGCGCAGAAAGAGGGCGCGGGCGTTGACGACATTTCCGCAGGTTTATCCTCGTCGATAGTCAAAAACGCAATTTACAAGGTTATCCGCGCAAAGAGCGCCGACGACATGGGCGAAAACATAGTAGTTCAGGGCGGCACTTTTTTAAACGACGCTGTCTTACGCTCGTTTGAAAAGGAAACTGGCAAAAAGGTAATAAGGCCGGGCATTGCCGGTCTTATGGGCGCGTTCGGCGCGGCGCTTTTCGCTATGGAAAATCCGCCCGAAAAAAGCTCTCTTTTTTCGGATGAGGAGCTTAAAAACTTTACGTATAAGTCTGCGTCGTCGAACTGCCGCGGCTGTACTTCAAACTGTCATATAAACGTAATAACTTTCGGCGACGGCAGAAAGTTTATATCGGGTAACAAGTGCGAGAAAGGCGCGGGGCTTAAACCTGCTTCCGACGAGCTGGATATTTACGCCTACAAGCAGAAAAGACTGCTTGAATGTGTAACGGGCGCAAAAGGCTCGCGCGGCAAAGTCGGGCTACCGCTGCAACTTGGAATGTACGGTCAGCTTCCCGTCTGGGCAGGCTTTTTCGAAAGTCTGGGCTTTGAGGTCGTATTGTCGGACAAATCCTCCCGCGCACTGTATTACAAGGGTCAGCACACGGTAGCTTCGGATACGGTATGCTATCCGGCGAAGCTTATGCACGGGCATATAGAAAGCCTTCTGGATAAGGGCGTGGACTTTATTTTTCTGCCCTGCGAAAGCTATAATCTTGACGAACACTGTTCGACCAACCATTACAACTGTCCGGTGGTCGCGTACTATTCCGAGCTTTTAAAAGCGAATAACGAGCGGCTCACGGACGAAAATTTCATAATGCCCTATATCGATTTGAATATGACCAAAAGCGCGGTTGCAAAGCTTTACGGCGTGTTCAGAAAATACGGCGTGAAAAAGGGCGAAGTAAAAAAGGCGTTAGCCTGCGGCTTTGCGCGACTTGAAAGCTACCACGCAGATATACGCGCGAAGGCGGACGAGATTATAAAAAAGGCTGAAGAGCAGTGCAAAAAAATAATCGTGCTTGCCGGCAGACCATATCATATCGATAACGAAATCAACCACGCGATAAACAAGCTTCTGACTTCCTTAAATTTAGCCGTGCTTTCGGAGGACAGCGTCTTTGAAAAGTCTGGCAAAGTTGAAGTAAACGTCTTGAACCAGTGGACCTACCACGCGCGGTTGTACCGTGCCGCGCACTTTGCGGCAAAGCGCAAAAACATGAATCTGGTGCAGCTCGTTTCGTTCGGCTGCGGACTTGACGCAATTACCGCGGACGAGGTGAGGTCGATTATGGAGAAGAACGGCAAACTGTACACGCAGATAAAAATAGACGAAATCAACAACCTCGGCGTTGTGAAAATACGGCTTCGCAGTATGCTTGCGGCGATAGAGGAGAGCGCGAAAAACGATGGCAAAAATTAAAACTGCGGACTATAAAAACGACTTCCCCCAGTGGGACAAGTCGATGAAAAGCACCCATAAAATTTTAATGCCCGATATGCTGCCGTGGCACTTTCTGATTATTAAGGAAATTCTGAAAATGGAAGGGTACGGCGTGGAAGTGCTGAAAAACGAGTCGCGCGCGGTAATTGACGAGGGCTTAAAACACGTCCACAACGACACGTGTTATCCCTGCCTTTGCGTGGTGGGGCAGTATATCGACGCGCTGAAAAGTGGAAAGTACGACAAAAAGCGTACCGCCGTAATGATAACGCAGACCGGCGGAGGCTGCCGCGCTTCGAACTATGTTTCGCTTATAAAAAAGGCGCTTGCGGCGGAATTCCCCGACGTTCCCGTGCTGTCGTTCAATTTTTCGGGACTGGAAAAAAAGTCGTCAATGCCCATATCTTACACGCTTATGCTCAAACTCGCCTACGCGATTTTTTACGGCGACAGTATTATGTGGTGCTATTACCAGACAAAACCTTACGAAAAGGAAAAGGGAGCTTCGGACGCGGCGCGCGACGAGGCGGTCAAATTCACGGTTGAAGCGTTTGCAAAGGGCGGATACAGAAATTACAAAAAACTGAACGGCGATATAATAAAGACTTTTGCAAGAGTAGAACGCGCGCAGGAGAGGAAAATAAAGGTCGGCATAGTCGGCGAAATTTACGTTAAGTACTCAAACCTCGGCAACAACAGACTGGTTGACTTTCTGCTTGCGGAAAACTGCGAACCGGTCGTGCCTGCGCTTATGGACTTTATACTGTACTGCATAATCAACGTGGTCAACGACAGAAAGTTTTACGGTCACAGCCCCTTGATTGCGTTCGCCTATAAACAGGTTTATAAGCTGCTGCGCAAAATTCAGCGCAATATCATCGGGCAGTTTGAAGAGGAGGGCAACTTTGAACCCGTTCACGACTTCGAGCATCTGCGCTCCTGCGCGGACAAGGTCTTAAACCAGGGCGTTAAAATGGGCGAGGGCTGGCTCATTCCTGCGGAAATGGCGGCGCTTGCGGAAACGGGCGTAAAAAACGTGGTCTGCGCGCAGCCGTTCGGGTGCCTTCCCAATCATATAGCGGGCAAGGGCGCAATACGCACGCTTAAAAGTCTGTACGCAGACGAAAACGTGGTTGCGGTCGATTACGACCCTTCGTCAACCAAAGTAAATCAGGAAAACCGCATAAAACTTATGCTGGCGGCGGCAAGGCAAAATCAGACTTAAAAAAATGCGGCGATTTTTAATCGCG
Organism: uncultured Clostridia bacterium; assembly: GCA_964503655.1. GTDB lineage: Bacteria > Bacillota > Clostridia > Christensenellales > Borkfalkiaceae > Coproplasma. Next base: position 196,292 of record CAZDAG010000002.1, read on the forward strand.
GTTCCTATAGGGAATTTCTCCACATAAGTATAGCGCGCTATACCTTGCAAGCAAGGCAAGCGCGCTTATTTATTTTACTTTTTAAGTTGTTTGTTTTATAATAACGGAACTATAGACAGTAATTTAGGGGAGTAACTAATGAAAAACAGAAACGTACTTGTTGAACTTGCGAGATTTCTTTTCAGCATTTTGGTTGTCGGCTATCACGTTCAAATGTCAATGAATAACGATATTGCCGATTTTTTTGAAAACGGCGCGCTGGCAGTTGAATTTTTCTTTTTGATTTCGGGCTATTTCCTTGCAAGGTCTATTGAAAAGATAAACGCTAATGAAAACCGTCGTAATTTCGGCATTGAAACGGCGCGTTTTATGAAAAACAAAGTAAAAGGAATTTTACCGACGCATATAGTAGCTATTATTGCCGTAATTATTGTTATACTCGTCTTTGATTTAAGCAATGCAGGCAAAATTTTACTAAAAGGTTTGCCGAGCGTATTTTTGCTTCAAGGCGGCGCATTATGGTATAACGGTTATGCCGACGCGCTCATTGTGCCTGAATGGTATTTGTCGTCAATGCTTTTATCAATGCTGTTTATGTTCCCGATAGGCTTATTACTTCGCAAAAAATTAAAGGGCTATTGGGTTACTTTGATATTAGTTGTAATACTTGTCGTCCCTGCTTTGGCTTTCGGGTTGCCGTTTGGTTTCAATACTAATTTAGTTTATTATTTACGCGCATGGGGCGAATTGTGCGTCGGAATGTTTGCATATTACCTTTCTGTGGCTATTGCCAAACACGAATTTAAAAAGCCTGCCGCAGTTACATTAAAGATTGTCGAATTAGTCGGTTATTGCGCGCCGATTATTCTCGGCTTCATTCCTTTAAGCGCAAATTTACAACCCGTTTGTATGGCGATAACTGTTGTCGGCGTATTTGCGGCAATTTCAATTACTTTTGCAAATAAGGGCGTTAGTATCACAAATGAAAAAGCCGGTAAAATTTTTGCGTACCTCGGTAGCCTTTCACTTGCCATTTACCTGTTCCACCCCGTACTAATTACCTTGCTTGATTACGCATATACAGATTGCGCGCAATGGATAAAAATGCTTATCGTTTTGCCGTCGTCAATTATACTTGCCGTTATTTTCCGTTTAATTTGTGTCGGAATTTCAAAGTTAATATTACATATTAAAAACTCAAAGCAAAAAGAAAGCTAAATTTTAATTTATAGGGCGAATATAAAAAGCGAAGAATTTTAAAGTTCTTCGCTTTTTTATATTTCATATTGTTTTTAATATAGAGTGTTTACCGGTTTGCCGTCGATAAATGCTTTAAGGTTTGCCGCCGCCGTATATATAAGCCGTTGCCGCGTTTCCTTTGGCATCCAGGCTATATGCGGAGTTATAAGGCAGTTTTTAGCGTGAAGAAGGGGGTTGTCCTTTTTCATAGGCTCTTCGGACACCGTGTCAAGACACGCGCCCGCAATTTTGCCGCCGTTAAGCGCTTCGGCAAGCGCGCTTTCGTCAATCAGTCCGCCGCGCGCCGTGTTTATCAGAACGCAGTTTTTTTTCATTTTTGACAGCGCGTCTTTATTGATAATCTTTTCCGTCGTGCCGTTTAAAGGACAGTGGAGGGATAAAACGTCGCTGGTATGTAAAAGCGTTTCAAAATCAACAACTTTATAGGGGCAGCCCTTTGGCTTGGTGCGCGTGCAGACAATTACTTCAGCGCCGAACGCTTCCGCAATCTTCGCGACCGCCCTGCCGATATTTCCGTAGCCGAAAATACCGAAGGTTTTGCCCTGCAGCTCGTACATGGGCGCAAGGTAGTAACTGAAAGTTTCGCTCTTTACCCAGCCGCCGTCAGCGACCGACGCGGCGTACTCGTTAATAGCTCCGTAAAAGCTCAAAAGCAGCGCGAATGTGTGCTGACTTACCGCGCCGGTGGAGTAGTCGGGCGCGTTACAAACCGTCACGCCGTGTTTTTTGCACGCGGCTAAATCAATCAGGTTGTAGCCGGTTGAAAACAGCCCTACGTACTTAATATTCGGGCAGGCGGTTAAAAGATTTTCGTCTACCGCGATTTTATTGATAATAAGCGCGTCGCAGTCCGCGGCGGTAGCGTATAATTCCCCGGCTGAAAGCTCGCCGAAGTATTTCACTTCGCCCAGGCGTTCGAATGCCGAAAATTCCACGTCGCCGTAGTCAAGAGCGCTGTTATTTATTGCAATTTTCATAATATTTCTACTTTTACAAACGCGCCCCCGAAAAGGTTTTCGGAGGCGCATTTAAATTAATTCTAAATACTTAACCTTTTACTTTTGATATCGAAAGCCTTGCGCGTTCCGCAACCGATTCGGCGGTAAAGCCGAAATGTTCGAAAAGCTGTTTTGCGGGAGCTGATACGCCGAAGGAGTACATTGCAAGCACCTCGCCGCAGTCGCCCGAATATTTGTACCAGGCAAAGTGCGAAGCCGCTTCAACGCATACCCTTGCTTTTACCGCAGAGGGCAGGACGTATTCTTTATACTCGTCGGTCTGCTTTTCAAACTCTTCCATACTGGGCATCGATACTACGCGCGCCTTGATATTTTCCCTTGCAAGCAACTGTTTTGCGCTCATGCAAAGTTCGGTTTCCGAACCGGTGCCGATTAAGATAACGTCGGGCGTACCTTCGCAGTCGGCAAGGATATATCCGCCGGTAAGCGCCTTTATGCCGGTGTTTTCATACTGGGGCAGATCCTGTCTCGACAGAACGAGAACGGTGGGGGATTCCTGCGTGAACGCCGAAATGTACGCCGCCGCGGTTTCTTTGCCGTCGCAGGGACGGAATACTTTAATTCCGGGAATAGAGCGGAGTGCTATAAGCTGCTCGACGGGCTGGTGCGTAGGGCCGTCTTCGCCGACGCCGATAGAGTCGTGCGTCATTACGTAGATTACGGGAATATTCATAAGAGCGCTCATTCTTATGCCGCCCTTCATGTAGTCGGAGAAGGAGAAGAAGGTCGAGCAGACTATACGCAGACCGCCGTGAAGCTGAATACCGTTGCAGATAGCCGCCATTGCGTGTTCGCGGATGCCGAAGTGAATATTTCTGCCCTGTCTGTTTTCGGGCGAGAAATAGCCTTTGCCTTTAAGCTCGGTCTTGGTGGAGGGAGCAAGGTCTGCGGAACCCGACATAAGGTTGGGCATAACGTCCGCGATTTTGTTCAGAATTTTGCCGCCCGAAGTTCTGGTAGCTTCATCTTTGTCAAAGCGGAACAGCTCCTGCATATTGCTGAAATCGGGTTCGTTGCCGTTCATAAATTTCTGGTACTTTTCAGCAAGATCGGGATATTCGCGCTTGTATTTTTTAAACATCTTGTTCCAGTTTTCTTCCGCTTCAAGCTTTTGCTCCGCAATGTTCATGCAGTGCTGCTTTACGTCCTCGGGAACGTCGAAGGGCTGCTCGGTCCAGCCGTAAAATTCCTTCATTTTCTGAAGGTTTTCCTCGCCCATGGGCGCGCCGTGAACGTCCGCGGTATCCTCGAGGGGCGAGCCGTAGCCTATAACAGTGCGGCAGATAACGATGGAGGGGCGGGTTAAATCGCTCTTTGCGCGTTCAATCGCCGCCTTTAAAGCGTTGAGGTTGTTTGCGTCGTTTACGCGTATAACCTGCCAGCCCTGCGCCGCAAAGCGCGCCGCGGGGTCTTCGCTGAAAGTCTTTGAAATATTGCCTTCGATGGTAATATTGTTTTTATCGTATAAGAGAATAAGTTTGCCGAGCTTCTGCGTACCGGCGAAGGAGCATGCTTCGTAGCTCATACCTTCTTCAAGGCAGCCGTCGCCGCAGAGAACGTAGGTGTAGTGGTCAACTACGGGGAAATCGGGTCTGTTAAAAATTGCCGCAAGGTGCGCTTCGGCAACAGCGAAACCTACCGCGTTGCCCACGCCCTGTCCCAAAGGTCCTGTCGAAGTTTCAACGCCTTCGGTCTTGCCGTATTCGGGGTGGCCGGGAGTGATTGAACCCAACTGTCTGAAATTCATTATATCTTCGCGCGATATATTGTAACCGAACAGATGCAGGAGGGAGTACAGCAGCATAGAGCCGTGTCCCGCCGAAAGGATAAATCTGTCACGGTTGTCCCACTTGGGGTTTTTGTAGCTGAAATTCAGAAAATCCGCAAACAGCTCGTATCCTATGGGCGCGGCGCCTATACAGATGCCGGGGTGACCGGACTTTGCGCGCTGAATTGCTTCCGACGACAGAATTCTTACGGTGTCAACACTCTTTTTGGCAACAGACATAATTTTCTCCTAATATGTAAATTTTTTTAAGTTTTCAAGATTTAAAAATTCGTAATTTTCCAAAAGCTTTAAAAGTTTTACAGCCATCAGCTTGTTTCCGCCGGCGGTATTGCTTTCAAAGTTGACAGGAATAACGGGGTCGTGAACGCTTTGCCTCAACAAAAGCCAGCCGTCGCCCTCGCCCTTTGCAAAGTTAATTCTCGCTCCCTCGTAGTTTTCGGGGGCAAGGCGCATACTGGAGGAAGCCGTCGCGGCGGTTTTCAGGTCCTCTATAATCTTTGCGCCCTCTTTTTTGAAGTCGGTTGAATTTTGGTTAAAGGTCAGCCTTATCTCGTCGCACTCAACAGCTTCGGGCAAAGCGCTTATAAGATTGGTCAGTTTTTCGCCGTCCTTTGCGTTTGAAAGGGATATAAGCAGTTTTGCAACGACGTACGCGCCGTCGTCAAGCATATAGTTTTCAAGGAATGCGGCGTGACCGCTCGTTTCTATCGCGAGGGGGGAGTAGCCGCCCGAGGCGTTAATCTCGTTGCACTTGTCAATGACGTTTTTATATCCGCGCTTGTATCTCAAATGTTTTCCGCCGAGACTTTCGATAAACTGCGTAAGTCCGTCGCTCGTGACCGAGTCGGTGACAATAACGCCCGGTTTATCCTTTAAAAGCATTGCGGCAAGCAAAGCGATAAGTCGGTTGCGGTTGATTTCGCCGCCGTCGCAGTCTACCGCGCCTGCGCGGTCCACGTCGGTATCGAATATAATTCCGAGGTCGGCGCCGTGTTTTACGACCGCGTCGGAAAGGCTTTTAATCGCCTGCTTGTCCTCGGGGTTGGGGGCGTGGTTGGGGAAGGTTCCGTCGGGGTTTAAAAACTGACTTCCGTCGGTGTTCGCGCCCAGAGGCTTTAAAACCTTATCCGCGAAAAAACCGCCCGCGCCGTTTCCGGCGTCCACAATTATTTTTTTGCCTGCAAGAGGCTTATCCTTTCCGGTCTGTTTGCGGACGAGGTTTACGAGAAGGGCCGAATATTCGTACATAAACGAACGGTTTTCGCAACTGCCGCAGTCTCCTGTCGTTCCGGTTTCACCGCTTTCGGCGATAGCCAAAATTTCGTCAATGTCCTTGCCGTCAAGTCCGCCGTCGGGGGTAAAGAATTTCAGTCCGTTTCTGTCGTAAGGCAGGTGGGACGCGGTAATCATAACCGACCCGTCGCAGCCGAAATTCGATTTTTTTAAAAGTATAAACATGGAGGGAGTGGAAGAAAGCCCCGTGTAAATTACGTCGCAGCCGCTTTTAGTCAGTCCCTCTTTCACGCAACGCGCAATGCGGTCCGCCGAAATTCTGCTATCGTTGCCGACGGCTATTTTAAGGCGGCTCTTGCCGCTCCTGTTTTTAAGCCATTTTGCAAACGCGCGGCTGATTGCTATAACCGCTTCGTCGGTCAGCGTAACGGGGGAATTGTCGCCTACGGCTATTCCGCGCACGTCCGTTCCGCTTTTAAGTTGTTTATAAGATGCGCATTGCATATTTAGATTATACAATATTAAACATTTTAATACAAGTATTTAACCCCGTTTCCGCCAAAATTTTTACGCCCCGAAAGCCGGTATTTTTTGATAAATACGCTGTAAATTGTTTTATTTTTGGACGCGGCTATGGTATAATTTACAGTACAATTTTATTCAATAGCATTTTTGGAGTAAATATAATGGCAAAGGAAAATTTCGTTGAACAAATCGCCGATATCGAAAGCGACTTTCCGCGTTGGTATACCGACGTCGTAGTAAAGACGGGACTTGTGGATTACGGACCTGTAAAAGGCACTATGGTAATACGCCCCTACGGCTACGCCATATGGGAAAATATTCAGGCGGAGCTTGATAAAAGATTTAAAGCCACGGGGCATCAGAACGCGTATTTCCCTTTGCTCATTCCCATGAGCTTTTTCACCAAAGAGGCGGAACACGTAGAAGGCTTCGCGCCCGAAGTTGCGGTGGTAACGCACGCCGGCGGCGAAGAACTTGCCGAGCCTCTTGCAATCCGTCCCACGTCCGAAACGATATTCGGCAGTATGTATTCGAAGTGGATACAGTCCTACCGCGATTTGCCAGTTTTAATAAACCAGTGGGCAAACGTTATGCGCTGGGAAAAGACGACCCGTCCCTTTTTGAGGACTTCGGAATTTTTATGGCAGGAAGGTCACACCGCGCACTCGACCGAAGAGGAAGCGCTGGACGAAACCATGAAGATGCTGGGCGTTTATAAAGAGTTTGCCGAAACATGTCTTGCAATTCCCGTAATCTGCGGCAGAAAGACCGAAAAGGAAAAATTCGCCGGAGCAGTTGCGACCTTCGGAATGGAAGCGATGATGAAGGACGGTAAAAGTCTGCAAGCCGGCACGACCCATTATTTGGGTCAGAACTTTGCAAAGGCGTTCGATATAAAATACCTCGATAAAGACGGCGCGCAGAAATTTGTCTACACTTCGAGCTGGGGCGTTTCAACAAGGCTTATAGGCGCGCTTATTATGGCGCACGGCGACAACCGCGGACTGGTTCTGCCTCCCGTAGTCGCGCCCGTGCAGGTCGTAATAGTTCCTATCGCGGCTAAAAAAGGCGGCGTTCTGGAAGTGTGCGCGGACATAAAGCGCAAGCTTGAAAAAGCGGGCGTAAGAGTAACTCTCGACGACGGCGAGCAAAGCCCGGGCTGGAAATTCAACGAGTGGGAAATGAAGGGCGTGCCTCTCCGTATCGAACTCGGACCGCGCGACATCGAAAACGGCAAGGCTATGATATTCCGCCGCGACACTCTCGAAAAGAGCGAGTACGGTTTAGACAATATCGAAAAAACCGTAAAAGATTTGCTTGACGCCGTGCAGAAAGATATGCTTGAAAGCGCGCGCGTACGCCGCGACGGACGCATAATTTACGCCGACAGTTTACAGGAAATTTTAAAGGGCGTAGAGGGCGGCAACTTTGTAAAAGCCGGCTGGTGCGGCTCGCGCGAATGCGAGGATAAGGTCAAGGCTGAAACCGCCGCTACGGCAAGAGTATTTGCCGAGGGCGAAACGAGTTGCAAATGCGCGGTCTGCGGTAAAAAGGCGGCGCATACCGTAATCTTTGCAAGAGCGTATTAAAAGAAATGTATAAACCTATTCCATACCACATCGCCGCGGTATCCGTTTACGCCTGTATTCTTACGCTGGTAATACTCGCGGTTATATACGGACTGCGCGCAAGAGCGTACGTAAAGAGAGAAACCGTAACCGCGCTTCCGCGCGGTTTTTCTCCGTTGGACGTGCAGCGTATTTTTATAGGCAAGACCTATCCGCGCAGACTGACGCGCGCCCTCATAGTCCACTGGGCGCAGTCGGGTTATATCCGCGTGGAGCAGATCAGCCGCTATACCGTAAAGCTCGTATGTTTAAAACGTCCGCCCGTACACAACGACGATGAGGCGGTGTTCTTCGACCGCGGAACGTACGTTAGAGAAAGGGATATTTTCAACGCGGTATTCGCGCGGCACGGTTCGGCGGTTACGGTAAATTTACTCAAACCGCTTGTAAGCAAAACGAAAATAATTTCAATAAACAGAAGCTACGCCACGCGCGAGGACGAGGGAGTATATTCGGCAAAGCATTACAGGCTTAAAGTCGCGACCTTTATAATCTCGTTCGCGCCCTTCGTAATCTGCGGGATTTATATGTGCATAACCGGTTCGTTCGCAGGCATAATTCCGCCCTTTATGATGATGCTGGGAATGTTCGTGTTCAGATTTATGCGCGAAATTCCCTTCTGGTTCCGCTTCATTTGGAGTATGATGTGGGTCGCGGGCGCGGCAGCCGTAATGATTGCTTTCTTTGACGGAATTTTCGACCCGTGGCGCATTGCTTACGCCTCGATAATATTTCTTTTCATAGGCAGTTATATTTTAATACAGTTTATCGACCACCGCGAAAAGAACAACCTTGCCGACTATTCCGACCTTGTGAATTTCAGAAAATTTCTGCTGTTTTCAAGCAGGGAAAAATTCGTTGACGCAAAGGTGGACTACTATCAGGTTCTGCCCTATCTGTACGCGTTCAATATCAAACCCCTTGTAAAGGGCAGATTTGCGACCGCAAAGCTTCCCGACTGGTACGTAAATACTACGGGCAAAAGGGGGAGTCTGCTGTGATTATCGAAAACGTTATAATCGCCTCAATAATAATTGCGGGCGGACTTCTGACCACTTTAATTCCGGTAATAATAGGCGTTGCCAAAAAGCGTTCGGTTGTAAAACCGGTGGAATATCTTCCGCCGAAAGGCGCTTCGCCGCTGGATATTATGATTCAATACTACGGCGCCTCCGCAAAACCGCGCGATATTTTCAATCCTTTAATGCTCTACTGGGCGGACCGCGGTTTTATCACGATAGAAGAGGACTGCAAACGCGGACTTACCCTTACAAAAGTAAAAGATTTAGTAAGTCCCGACAGCTCCGACGGCTTTGACAGAGATATTTTCTGTGTCGAAAAGCGGCTTTTTGAAACTCTTTTCTTCGGCAGCAGAAAAGTCTTTTACACGCTCGCCGCGCTTGCCGATTTTAACAATGAATACGCGCAAATCGCTACCGAAATCAAAAAAGAGGCAAATAAGATAACGGCGGAAAAATCAAAGGGTTGCAGAATTGCAAGCCTTGTAACCTCGTTTGCAATGCTGCTTTCCGTAATACTCATAGTGGGAGTTTCCATGCGGACCAACTTGGTGATAATATCGATTTTTCCCGTTGTCGCAATAGTTTTTCCTAAATTGGTGCTTGATTTGCCTTCCGAAAACGACGGTATTCCCAAAGGCTCGGCTGTGCGGTTTATGATGATACCCTTCTTTCTGATGTTCGGCGGCGTGCCGTTTTCGGTCCTCGTTTCCGAGTTGCCCGCATCCGCCGCGATAGTTGTTACCGCCGCGTTTGCCGTGTGTATTTTAAACGTTTTCTTCCTGTCAAAGAAGATAGACATACGCTCCGGTAAACAGCTAAAATACTACGCGAGAATATGCGGCTTTAAAAAGTTTTTACTGCTTGCCGAAGTAAGACAGCTTGAAAAACTGGTGGAGGACGACCCGGGGTATTATTACAATATTCTGCCGTACTGCTACGTTTTAAAGATTACCGAAAAACTCAAACCCAAGTTTGACCGCATAGCGCTTGACGGACCTGCCTGGTACCTCGGCGAACTGCGCGAAACCTTAATGTTTTAAAATAGCAATAAACAACCGCCCACGGAAAATTTTCCGTGGGCGGTTGTTTTTATCTGCAAAATAAAAATGCGGTAGGGTTGCTTGCGTGTCAACTCAAGAGCGTATTTATATTATATGACATCAAAATAAGTCAGTCAAGTATTTTTATATAAAATTTGATATATTTTTTATATGAAAATATTTGCGGAAAGATTAAAAGATTTGCGACAGGAAAAAGAATTAAGCCAAAGGCAATTATCAAAATTACTAGGTTTAGGTCATTCGGCTGTAACGCAGTGGGAAAATGAAATGCGTGTACCTAACGCCGAGGCAATAGTAATGCTTGCAAAGTTTTTCGGCGTATCCGCCGATTATTTATTGGGCTTGATTGACGAGTAAATAATAATTAAAAGGCTTCCCGACGGGAAGCCTTTTTTGCAGTTACAAAGCAAATTACTTTGTAACGTGTTTTTCTATTATCGATATAATTCCGTACATTCCGCCCGCAAGCACGCAGAGGATAAAGGTCGCGGTCATTACGAGGTCAAGCTTAAACACCTGACCGCCGTACACTATTAAGTATCCCAGTCCCGCGCGCGAAACGATGTATTCGCCCATAATCGAGCCTATCCAGGCAAGCCCCACGGCAACCTTTAAGGTGCTTATAAGGGTGGGGAGGGACGCGGGGATTATGAGCTTGCGCAAAGTCGTAGCCTTGCTCGCGCCCATAGACTTCATTAAAAGAAGTTTGGTCTTATCCACCGCGATAAAGCCTGCCAGCATATTCATTATGCAGACTATAATCGAAACAAGCACGGTCATAAAAATGATCGCGTCGTAGCCCGTGCCTATCCAGATGATAATCAGAGGACCGAGCGCAATTTTGGGCAGCGAGTTTAAAACGACTATATACGGCTCTAAAATCTTTCTGACCGTTTCGCTCGACCAAAGCAGTATAGCCACGGCGTAGCCCAGTACCACCGCAAGCACAAAGCCCACCATAGTTTCCATAAGGGTTATTCCTATGTGGTAGAACAGCGAGCCGTTTTTGTACAGTTCGGCGATAGTCAGGCACACCCTCGAGGGCGAGCTGGTTATAAAGGGGTCTATAACCTGCAGCTGCGCGCAAAGCTCCCATATTCCCAGTATGAGCGTAAGAATAAATATCCGCGACAGGGTTACGAAAACTTTTTTGTGTTTTAATTTCTTCAGATACGCGAGATGCTCGCGCGAGTAGTTTGGTTTAGTCTTTTTCATTTGAGTGTTCCTTTCGTAGTTAAGAGGAAGGTTTTAAATGCCCAGTTCTTTGCGCAAAACTTCAAACGTGGCGGCAAATTCGCTGCACTCGCGGCGTTTTTTGGGACTGCCTTCGCCGAATTCGATAAGGTGTTCGCCGACCACGCGCGCCGGACGCGCGGACAGCACTACGACTTTATCCGAAAGGGCTATCGCCTCCGAAATATCGTGTGTGACGAGCAGCGCGGTCTTTTGCTCGCTCTTGATAATGCCCTGAACGTCGTCGCACACTTCAAGCCTCGTCTGATAGTCGAGCGCCGAAAAGGGTTCGTCAAGCAAAAGGATTTCGGGTCCCGCCGCAAGCGTCCTTATTAGCGCGACTCTTTGCCGCATACCTCCCGAAAGCTGCGAGGGGGTCTTTTTTAAAAAGTCTTTCAGCCCGTACTTTTCGGCGAGGCCTATCGCTCTCTCGCGCATAGCCGGAGTATTGCGCTTTTTAACTTCAAGCGGCAGGTAAATATTCTGTTCCACCGTCCGCCACGGAAACAGCGCGTCCCGTTGCAGCATATATCCGAACTCGCCCGTCTCTCTTTTTACCTCGCCCGAGGAGGGGGGAAGAAGTCCTGCGGCTATTGAAAGAATAGTCGTTTTGCCGCAGCCGGACGGACCTATTACGGATACAAACTGCCCCTTTTCCACGGTAAAGTTCATATCCTTTACCGCCGTGGTTTCGCCCTGTTTCGTGTGGTAGGTGTACGTTACGTTTTTAAAAGTAAGCATTATGCGTAAACTTCGTTATAAACCTTTTGCGCGGTTTCGGTTATTACTATGTCGTTGAAAGCGACGCGCTTTTCAAGTTCGCCGGAGTGTTCCATAATATCCTGCAAATAGGTCAGCACGCTCTCTTTCATTGCCATGTTTGTTACCCATGCGTCGATGGATTTATAGCTGTCGACAGAGGTTTTCAGGCTCGCCTCGCTCGTGCCGTCAAAGTAGGGCGCAATTTGTTTTGCGACCGTCGCGCTGTCGGTTGCAAGCAGGTACTTCGTAGCTTTGGTTATCGCGCGGAGGAAGCCCTCTATTTTGTCGCCGTTCTTCTTTATATAGCTGTCCTTCGCCATAAAGCAGGTGTAGGGCAGCTCGCCCGAATCCTGACCGACCGAAGCGACTATATAGCCCTTGCCTGCCGCCTGATATGCGGAAGCGGTGGGTTCGAACATTGTGCAGTAGTCTGAAACGCCGCTTTCAAACGCCGCCGTCATCATATTGAAAGCAACGTCGTAATTCAAAGTAGCGTTTATGTTCGACTGATGTAAAACGTACTCGAATGTCATAGCCGGAACGCCGCCCTTTCTGCCTGCGAGGATAGATTTACCTTCGAGCATGCTCCAGTCGAAGTTATCAATCTTTTCCCTGCCGACGAGGAAGCTTCCGTCACGCTTTGTCAGCTGACCGAACACTTTGGGCTGGTCGTTGCTGCCGCCTATTGCAACGTAAATAACGGCTTCGGGTCCGCAGAAACCGATGTCCGCGTTGCCCGAAAGCACCGCCGCCATAGTAGCGTCTGCGCCGCCGCCGTTGGTGATTTCTATTTCGATATCTTCATCCCCGAAATATCCCAGCGCGTCCGCAAGATACATGGGCGCGTAGAATACCGAGTGGGTTACTTCGTTGATTCTTATAAGTTTGCCGTTTTTCTTACAAGCCGCAAAAGAGAGGGGCAAAACCAACGCCATTACGACCGAAAGAAGCACAAATACAAGCCTTTTTTTCAATGTATTACTCCTTGGGCTGACGGCAATATAAAAATTTTTAATTGCCGCCGCCTGAAAAAATTTAATAATACATTGTATGCGCCGATTATTTGCGTTTGACAACCAAACGGGCTTTGGGTTATAATAGAAAAGATTTATTCAAGAGGTTATTATGGAAAAGACTTACAACCCCAAAGACTTTGAGGACAGACTTTACAGGGAATGGGAAGAGGGCGGCTGCTTTAAAGCGGTGCGCGACGATAACAAGGTTCCCTTTACCGTAATGATGCCGCCTCCCAACATAACGGGACAGCTTCATATGGGACACGCCATGGACGAAACGATGCAGGACGCCATCATACGCTTTAAGCGTATGCAGGGTTACTGCGCGCTTTGGTTGCCCGGCACCGACCACGCGTCAATCGCGACCGAAGTCAAGGTGGTTGAAAAGATCAAAGCCGAGGGCGAAAGCAAGGAAAGTCTGGGCCGCGAACGCTTTTTGGAGCGCGTCTGGCAGTGGAAGGACAAGTACAACGCGCGAATCGTTCAGCAGCTTAAAAAGTTAGGCTCGTCCTGCGACTGGTCGCGCCTTACTTTTACTATGGACGCAAAATGTTCAAAAGCCGTCCGCGAGGTGTTTGTAAACCTCTATAACAAAAAGCTCATTTACAGGGGAAACCGCATTATAAACTGGTGTCCCTGCTGTAAGACCGCGCTTTCGGACGCGGAAGTTATTTACGACGAGGAAAACGGTCATTTCTGGCACATAAATTATCCCGTAGAGGGCGAAAATATCTGCCTCGAAGTTGCTACCACCCGTCCCGAAACTATGTTCGGCGACACCGCCGTCGCGGTCAATCCCGAGGATAAGAGATACAAGCATTTAATAGGCAAAAACGTAATTCTGCCCGTAGTAGGCAAAGCGATTCCCATAGTCGGCGATAATCACGCTGATATGGAATTCGGCACGGGCTGCGTTAAAATCACTCCGGCGCACGACCCCAACGACTTTGAGGTAGGACTCCGCCACAAGCTGCCCGTTGTCCGCGTTATGAACGACGACGGCACCATGAACGAGCTTGCCGGCAAGTTTGCCGGTCTTGACAGATACGAGTGCCGCAAAAAACTTGTCGAAGAGTTGAAAGCTACCGGCGCGCTCGTAAAGGTAGAGCCGCACACACACAACGTCGGTCACTGCTACCGCTGCAATTCCACGGTGGAGCCGCTTGTGTCCCGTCAGTGGTTTGTCAAAATGAAGGGGCTTGCCCGCCCCGCGATAAACGCGGTTATTGACAAAAAAATCATCTTCGTTCCCGAAAGGTTCGCAAAAATTTATTATAACTGGATGGAAAACGTCAAGGACTGGTGCATTTCGCGTCAGCTTTGGTGGGGTCACAGAATACCGGTATGGTACTGCGCCGACTGCGGCGAAGAAATCTGCGCAAAAAACGACCCCGAAGATTGTCCTCACTGCGGAAGCAAAAATTTGAGCCAGGACGAGGACGTTCTCGATACCTGGTTCTCGTCGGCGCTGTGGCCTTTCTCGACGCTGGGCTATCCCGATGACACGTCCGATTTGGAATATTTCTACCCCGGCGACGTTCTTGTCACCGGCTACGATATTATATTCTTCTGGGTTGCCAGAATGATTTTCTCCGGACTTGAACATATGCGCAAAGTACCGTTCCGCGACGTCTTAATTCACGGACTGGTGCGCGACGAAAAGGGCAGAAAGATGTCCAAGTCTCTGGGCAACGGCGTAGACCCTTTGGAGGTTATCGAAAAATACGGCGCGGACAGCCTGCGTTTTTCGCTGTTACAGGGCGTAGCACCCGGCAACGACACACGCTATTCGGACACCAAGGTCGAAAGCTGCCGCAACTTTATGAACAAAATATGGAACGCCAGCAGGTTCGTAATTATGAACGCGGAGGGCGTTGCAATAAAACCGCTGTCTGAAGTCAAGCTTACCCCTGCGGACAAGTGGATAATTGCAAGGCTGCAGTCGTCCATACGCGACGTAACGCTCGCTATGAACAAGTTCGAGCTGGGTATCGCCTGCCAGATTATGTACGACTTTATGTGGTCGGACTTTTGCGACTGGTATATCGAGCTTGTAAAACCCGTTCTGTATTCGGATGACAAGGCGAAGAAGGAGGGGGCAGTCTCGGTGCTTTTGTTCGTGCTTGAAAACGCGCTCAAGCTTCTGCACCCGTTCATTCCTTTCGTCACGGACGAAATTTACCGCAACCTGCCCAACACTCAAGGCACTATTATGACGGCGGAATTCCCCCGTTACAACTCAAAGCTCGCGTACAAAAAGGACGAGCAGTCCTTTGCCGGCATTATGGATATAATAAAGGCGGTCCGCGCGGTCAAGACCGAAGTGGATTGTCCGCCCTCCAAAAAGGTTAATCTTTATATCGCGACCGAAAGCAAGAGGCTGATTTCACAGAACGAGGACAGTATTTTAAAACTCGCCGGCGCAAAGGAAATCAAATTCGTATCTTCCGCGGAAGAGGCGGGCGACAACGCGGTTACCAAAGTGCTTGCAATCTGCACCATCTATATCCCTATGGGCGAGCTGGTCGATCTGGAAAAGGAAAAAGCGCGTCTTGAAGGCGAGCTTGAAAGGGTTACGGCGGAAATTGCGCGCGCGGACGGCAAGCTGAACAATTCGGGTTTTATTTCAAAGGCGCCCAAAAAACTTGTCGACGACGAGCGCGCCAAACTGAATAAATATATAGAGATGCGCGAAAAGATATTAAACCAGTTAAAATCACTTTAAGGTAAACTATGGCAAGCAGAAAAACAAACGCAAAAAACAAGCGGACGCTTATTGCGGTATTAGCGGTAATTATAGCGGTAGTGATAATAGCAATAGTCGTGCTGTATTTCGTGAAGCCGGCGCTCTTTCATAAATTTTTAGGAACGGACGAACACGAGTGGAGCGAGTGGACGGTTACTACGCAGGAAACCTGCGGCAAGGACGGCGAAAAGGCGCGCGAATGTAACGTCTGCGGCGAAAAGCAGACCGACAAAATCCCCGCGACAAAAAATCACGACTATGACGAAAACAACGTTTGCAAAGTCTGCGGCTTCGATAACAACGCGCCCAGCGTAGAGGTCGTTTCAAACAGCGAGCTTTCCATTCATTTTTTAGAGCTGGGTAACGGCAACGCCGGCGACTGCACGCTTATAAAGTGCGGCGATACCGAAGTTCTGATTGACGCAGGCTCCAAACGCAACAGCACCGCGACGGTTAAAAGCTATATTGACCAATACTGTACGGACGGAAAACTCGAATACGTAATCGCAACCCACGCGCACGAGGACCACATAGCGGCGCTCGCAGGCGAAGAGGGAAAGGAAAACGGCGTTTTGTACAGCTACGAGATTGGCACCGTAATTCAGTTTGCAGGTCATAAAACCACTTCGAAAGTTTATAACGATTACGCCGCAGCCGTAACCTACGCCAAGAAAAACGGCGCTTCCGTATACACGGCAAAACAGTGCTGGTACCAGACTGACGGCGCAAAAAAGACCTATTATCTCGACGACGGAAACAAGATTTCTTTAAACGTCCTCTACCAGAAGTATTACGACAGTACCACTTCAAACGAAAATAATTATTCTGTCTGCACGCTTTTATCGCAGGAGATAAGCGAAAGCGAAACTTACAATTATTTATTCACCGGCGATTTGGAAAAAGCGGGGGAAGAGTCGCTTGCAGCAAACAATAATCTGCCGCATTGCAAGTTGTTCAAGGGCGGACACCACGGCTCGTCGACTTCTTCAAACGACGTATTGTTAAACGCTATTCAGCCCGAAAATATAGCAATCTGCACCTGCGCCGGAACTTACGAATACGCAGACAAACCCTCCGCGACCAAACCCGAATCGGAGGCTATGCTGAACACTTTCCCCACGCAGGAAGCTATCGACAGAATGGCAAAACACACCGAGAATATTTACGTCACCACCCTCGGAATTTTAAACGAGGACTATACGACCAACCACCCCGAACCGATGAACGGAAATATAGTTTTCTATATCACGGGCGGACAACTCAAACTCTGGTGTTCCAATAACGATAAAATTTTAAAGGAAACCGACTGGTTCAAAGAACACCGTACCTGGAACGGCTGAAATAAAACACCTCCCAACTCGGGGAGGTGTTTTAGTGAAAATAAACAAATATCAAATAACTGTTGACCAATTATATTAATTATGATAAAATGGTGTAGATGAAAAAAGTTAAACGCTATAATTTCAAAGTTAAGCCCAAAAAGCCCAATCCGCTTTTAATGGGCATAGCGAAGGCTGTTGCGGCTAACCCCGTGCTTAAAAAACGCAATTTTGAGTGCGAAAAAATAAATATGGACGGCATTAAACCGCCCTATTTTTTACTTGCAAACCATGCAAGCGAAATGGATTTCAGAATACTTTACGGCGCAATAAAACCGTTGAATATGAATTTTGTCGTAGCAATCGACGCCATGCACGACAATACGATAACCTTAATGCGTATGGCGGGCGGCATTGCAAAGCGCAAATTCATACAGGACTTTCAGATGATAAAGCACTGCAAGTACTGCGCCGAGCATTACAAAAACCCAGTCTGCATCTATCCCGAAGCACGTTACTCGTTTGACGGTACGCGCAGCTTTATAACCCCCGCGGTCGGAAAAATGGCAAAGTATCTCAAAATTCCCGTGGTGGTGCTTATATCCTACGGCAACTTTATCTGCAATCCGCAGTGGAACAAGGACAAATTCCGTCCCACGCCGTTAAAAGCTAAACTTATCTGCGTTGCGACGGCGGAAGAGGTGCAAACGCTCACCGCGGAGGAAATTAACGAGCGCATTTTAAATAACTTCGAGTACGACGATTTCAAGTATCAGTTTGACAATAAAATAAAAATAGATTTCCCCAAACGCGCGCGCGGTCTGCACAGTATTTTGTACCAGTGCTGCGAGTGCGGCAGAGAACACGAAATGTATTCCGCAGGTACTACTTTGGAATGCAGACACTGCGGCAAAAAGTGGGAGATGACCGAATACGGCAGGTTACAGGCGCATGACGGCAATACGCGGTTTGAACACATACCCGACTGGTTTAAGTGGGAGCGCGAAAACGTGAGGCGCGAAGTGGAGTCGGGCGAATACTTCTTCGAGGACGAGATAGAAGTCCACACCCTTCCCAAAAACAAGTATTACGCGCAGGGCAGGGGCAAATTCCGTCAGGATATGACGGGTACGCATTTTTGGTGCAACGCCTACGGCGAACCTTTTGAAAAACACCTCGCCCCCAGCGAGCTTGAAAGCGTGCATCTGGAATTCAACTACCGCGACAGAAAGAAAAAGGAACTTTTCGGCGACTGCCTCGATATTTCCAACCGTGACGACAGTTTCTGGCTTCACCCCGTAAACAAACGCGACGTAATTATGAAAATCTCTTTCGCTACCGAAGAGCTTTACAGAATAGCGCAGGAAAAACTGCATCAGAAAAATAATTAATTATTAAGCGGCGCGGACGTTACGTCCGCGCCGCGTTTATGAACGCCGTAAATCTCTTAAAAACAGCGCAAAATTCACATTAAAAACTTGCGGCAAAGTATTGAAAAAAAAGTGCGGATATGTTATTATTTTATCGAATAAACCATTTGGAGAAAATATGAAAAGTCAGAGCGTAGTAACCGACCTTCGCAGAAAGGTCTTTACCGAAGTAGCAAGGGTCGCGTACGAGTCAACCGACGTATCGAGCGATTTAGAAGGGATTCCATTTCTGATAACTCCGTCCGAAGAGCCTAAATACCGCGAGAGTATTTACCGCGAAAGACAGATAGCGTCCGAGCGCGTCCGCCTTGCAATGGGGCTTTCGCTCCGTCCGGCAAATAAACCCGTACATATCACTTCGGGCGTTGATAAAAGCACTATAGCGGAAAAGTATTACGAACCGCCTTTAATGCAGGTAATTCCCTCCGCGTGCGACAGCTGCCCCGATAACGAGTATTACGTTACCGACCAGTGCCGCAACTGTGTGGCACATTCCTGTATAAAAGCCTGTCCCAAGGGCGCCGTTTCCATTGTTAACGGCAGGTCTCACATTGACCAGTCAAAGTGCATTAAGTGCGGCAAGTGCAAAGCCGCCTGCCCTTACGACGCTATCGCCCACCACAAACGCCCCTGCGCCTCCGCGTGCGGCGTTAAGGCTATTTCTTCCGACGAATACGGCAGAGCGCATATAGACAACGATATTTGCGTTGCGTGCGGTCAGTGTATGTCCGCGTGTCCCTTCGGCGCGATTGCGGACAAATCGCAGATATTCCAGCTTATTCAGGCTATAAAGAAGGGAGACGAAGTAGTAGCGGCGCTTGCTCCGGCGGTCGTCGGACAGTTCGGCAACGTTACTTTCGGACAGTTTAAATCGGCGTTACTCGCGCTCGGCTTTAAAGACGTTTACGAGGTAGCAGTGGGCGCGGACGTCGGCTGCGTCGCCGAAGCGCACCACTACGTAAACAATATAGCCAAGGGCAAGCTGCCTTTCCTTTTTACAAGCTGCTGCCCTGCCTGGGCTGTTCTCATCAAAAAACAGTTCCCCGACCTCGCTTCCGAGGTTTCGCAGGAACTCACGCCCATGGTTGCAACCGCGCGTTCGATTAAAGTTAAGCGTCCGGACGCAAGGGTGGTGTTTATAGGACCTTGCGCGGCTAAAAAGCTTGAAGCTTCGAGAAGGACGGTAAGAAGCTACGTTGACTTCGTTATAACCTTCGAAGAGCTTGCCGGTATGTTCGACGCAAAAAATATTAACATTTCCGAGATGGAAGATTTACCCGTTTCCCTCCAGGCGACGGGCGCCGGCAGAGGTTACGCCTGCTCGGGCGGCGTTGCAAGCGCGATAGAAAAGTGCATACAGGAATACTACCCCGGCACGGAGGTTAAAATTCAGCACGCGGAAGGACTGGCGGAATGTAAAAAAATGCTGTTCCTTGCAAAGAGCGGAAAACTCAACGGATATATGATAGAGGGCATGGGCTGTCCCGGCGGCTGCGTTGCCGGCGTAGGCACCATAATTCCGCCCGACAAAGCCAAAGTTGAAGTTGACCGAGTTGTAAAGTCGAGCGAGGTTTCCATTCCCTCAAAGGAAATGGAAGATCTGGCAGAAAAACTTACCAGTATGGAATAATATAAAGCCCTGCGGTACAAGCGGGGCTTTAAAAAATAAAAAGTTGTCAATAAAAAAATTATGTACGACGTAGCTATTATAGGCAGCGGACCCGCGGGTATTTCCGCCGCAATCAATTTAAAAGTATTAGGCAAAAATTTTATATGGCTCTCAAACCGCGCCGTTTCAAAAAAAGTTGGACAGGCGCCGCTGATTAAAAACTATCCCGGGCTTCCCGACGTCACCGGCGGCGAGCTTGCCTGGACCTTTCAGAACCATATAGACTCGATGAACATTAAAATCTGCGAAAAGGTGGTAACCGGCGTGTACGACACGGACGGCAAATTCATCCTTCTTGCAGGCGAGGAGCAGTACGAGGCAAAGACGGTAATTCTCTGTTCGGGCGCGGAAACGGTTAAGTCGCTTGAAAACGAGGACAGATTTGTCGGACGCGGCATAAGCTACTGCGCGACTTGCGACGGCTTTTTGTACAGGGACAAGGTTATCGCCGTTTTATGCACCGATAAAAAGTTTGAACACGAAATAGAGTTTTTAGCGGACATAGCAAAAAAGGCGTATGTTTTCCCTATGTATCAGGGCTATGAAATAAAGTCGCCCAAAGCCGAAATTATCCTTAAAAACCCCGTCGCGGTTACGGGCGGAAACAAGCTTGAAAAGGTGCGCTATAAGGGAGGCGAAGTTCAGGTAGACGGGCTGTTCATTTTAAAGGGCGCAATATCGCCCTCGACCCTCGTACACGGGCTTGAAGTTGACGGCGGACGGATACTGGTCAAGCGCGACTGCTCGACCAACATTGCCGGCATTTTCGCCGCGGGCGACTGCACTGGCGCGCCCTACCAGTACGCGAAAGCGGTGGGCGAAGGCAACGTTGCCGCCCATTCCGCGGTTGAGTATCTCTCAAAAAACAAATAGAGTATTTTTCAGTAAAGGGCGCTTTTTTTCGGGTTTTGTCGAAAAAGAGCGCCCTTTTCAGCTTTTAACAAAATCAGTTGCGTTTGACGGCGTTAATGTGATAAAATACAGATATGAAATTTACCGAACTCACCATACATACCACAAGCGAGGCAAGCGAGCTTGTCGCGGACGTTTTATGGCGCTACACCAACTACGGCGTGGCTATTTCGGACGTTAAAGACGTAATCGCTTTGCAGAGCAACAAGGCTATGTACTGGGACTATATCGATGAAAGTCTTAAAGAAGGCGGCGACGTTCTCGTTAAGGCGTTTATAGCTTTGGACGAAACGGAAAAGACTTTGCCGCTTATCCGCGAAGATTTGGAAGAGGTTGCGGAAAACGGCAAAGGCGTAATTTCTTTCGGAACGTTGGAGATGACCTGCCGCGTAGTGGAGGGCGACGACTGGCTTGAAATATGGCGCAAGCATTTCCGCCCCCTGCATATAGGCGAAAAAATCGTAGTCTGCCCCGAATGGATAAATTACGAAAAAAGTCCGCATGAGCAGGTCGTAAAACTGGACTCCAATATGGCGTTCGGCACGGGCGAACACGAGACGACTTCGATGTGTTTAAAGCTTTTGCAGCAGTATCTCACGCCCGACTCCGTCTGTATCGACGTAGGTTGCGGCAGCGGAATTCTGGGCATTTCCGCAATTAAGCTGGGCGCAAAATTTGCCTACCTCACCGACATCGACGACATTGCGGTAAAGAGCGCCAACCACAACGCGCAGATAAACGGCGTTGCCGATAAAGTAAACGTGGCGCACGCAGACCTTCTGAACGACGCAGGTATCAAGGGCGATATAATTCTTGCAAACATCACGGCGGAAATTCTATGCCGCCTTGCGCCTTCAATACCCAAAAATCTCAAAAAGGGCGGCGTACTTATTTTAAGCGGAATAATAGAACCCCGCCTTGAAAGCGTGTTAAAGGCTTTCGGGGAACAGGGTCTTACCTTTGACAAACAGATGCATGAGGGCGAGTGGTTCGCCTTGTCTTTTAAACTATGAGCGGACGCAAAAGATTTTTTACCGAAGAGATAAAAGACCGTTCGGAAGTAGAACTTTCGGGCGAGGAATTTGTTCACGCAAAGACCGTACAGCGCGTGGAAGAGGGCAGCGAAATTACCCTGCTTGACGGAAGCGGCAAGGAGTTTACCGCAATCGTTACAAAGGTCGGCAAGCACAGTCTGACCGCGCATATTACGGGCGAAAAGGCGGGCGACAAAGAGCCGAAAACTTTGATATACCTTTTATGCGGCGCGCTCAAAGGCGACAAGACCGAACTTGTCGTACAGAAAGCGACAGAGCTGGGCGCTGGCAGAATAGGCGTTTTTTCGTCAGAGTACTGCGCGGCGTATATGAACGCGAACAAGCTTGAAAGGTTAAACAAGGTCGCGAGAGAGGCGGCAAAGCAGTGTATGCGCTCGCGCGCGCCCGAAGTTGTTTATTTTGATAATTTTGCCCAAGCGCTTGAAAGCGCCAAAACTTGCAAAAACAAAATTTTCGCCTGCGAATTTGCGGATAAGTCCGCCTGCGATATTTCAACTCTCAACGGCGCGACGGCAATCGTCGTCGGCAGCGAGGGCGGCTTTTCGGAAGCCGAAGCAAGACAAGCCGAGGAGTACGGTTTTTCGCAGATTACTCTGGGTAAACGCATTTTACGCGCCGAAACGGCTGCGGTTGCGCTTACCTCTCTCGTTGCGTTCGCGCTGGGTGAGCTTAAATGAAAGCTGTTGTGTTCACGCTCGGCTGCAAGGTGAACGAGGTTGAGTCGGCGTCCATTATGTCCGCGCTTGAAAACACGGGCTGGGATGTTGACGATAAACTCGGCTACGCCGAAGCGTACGTTTTAAACACCTGCGCCGTCACGCGCGAAGCCGAAAAAAAGAGCCGTCAGCTTATAGCGAGGGTGAGAAAATTCAACCCCGACGCAAAAATTTTCGTCTGCGGCTGCGCGTCCGAAAAATCCAAGCAGAGCTTTGAGGAGAGGAATGTTACCTACGTCTGCGGCGCACAAAAAAAGGAGCGGATAGTTGAAGAGTTCTGCCGCATTTACGGCGGAAGCTTAAGGGGCTTGCCCTATCCGAAGCAGGTCAAAAGCCGCGCCTTTATCAAAATTCAGGACGGCTGCAACAACTTCTGTTCTTACTGCATAATACCCTATCTGCGCGGCAGGGAAACTTCGCGTAAGATAGAAGACATAGTCGAAGAAGTAAAACAGGTTGAAAGCCCCGAAATAGTTTTAAACGGAATAAACATATCCTCGTTTGAAGGCGGCTTGCCGCAGCTTATACGCACCCTTTACGGCGTTGACAAAAGGATACGGCTGGGTTCGTTGGAATGTTCTGCGGTTACGGAAGAGTTTTTAAACGCGCTTAAAGGCTTAAAGGACTTTGCGCCGCAGTTTCACTTATCATTGCAGAGCGGCAGCGACAGCGTGTTAAAGGCAATGAACAGGCACTACACGCGCGGGCAATACCTTGAAAAATGCAGCGCGATTTACAAAGCATTTCCGGACGCGGCAATCACGACCGATATAATAGCCGGCTTTGCGACCGAAACGGAGCAAGACTTCGCCGCAAGCCTTTCCATAATAGAGGAAGCGGGTTTTGCGCGCGTTCACGCGTTCGCGTATTCTCCGCGCGAGGGTACGGTCGCGTTTAAAATGAAAGACTTATCCGCAGAAGTTAAGTCGCAAAGACTTCATAAACTTCTTGCGGCGGCAAAAGTTGCGGCGGATAAATTCGCGCAAAAGTTTTTGGGAACCGAACAGGAAATAATCGCCGAAGAGTATTCGGACGGCGAAACATGCGGCTACACGGGTAATTATATCCGCGTTTACGTAAAAGGCGCGCTCTGTGCCGGCAAAAAATACAGAGTAAAATTATTGAGTTTATATAAAGACGGAGTTCTGGCAGAAATTAATGGGCAAGAGTAAAAGCGCGATAGCGCGCGCGAGATTTATATACTTTTTCAAGGAAACCTTCCGCGCGCGTTCAAAGGCGGAGTACAGGGAGATTTTTACGCGCGGACTGGGCGACGATAATTCGGGCGTCAGCGGCGCTTTCCCGTGGCTTTACGTGCGCGCCTTCTTTTTGCTTTTAATTCTGTTTACGGTCAATACCCTCGTTTTGAGACTGACTGGAAACGACCTTTACATACCGTCGGTAACCTTTTTGGGCGGCATAACATTTACCGTACCTTTCGTAATTTTGCTTTACGAGCTTTACCCCAAGCGCGATATAAGTCTGTTTCTGATTATCGCAATTCTTGTCGGCGGCGGCACGGTTGCCGGTATTATATCGCAGTTCGGCTACAAACTTCTTCCTATAAAAAACCCGTGGCTTGCCGCAGTGGAAGCCGGCGTTTTGGAAGAGTTTGCAAAGGCTGTTCCGGCAATAATACTCATTGCTATTTTAAAGCAGAAAAACCCTTACGCGTGCTTTTTAATCGCGGCTACGGTGGGCGCGGGCTTTTCGGTAATAGAGGATATGGGCTATA
Source organism: uncultured Clostridia bacterium (assembly GCA_964503655.1). Lineage (GTDB taxonomy): Bacteria > Bacillota > Clostridia > Christensenellales > Borkfalkiaceae > Coproplasma. Next base: position 220,422 of record CAZDAG010000002.1, read on the forward strand.
TCTTTTATTACTCGGACAAATATTTCGCCTTTTACAGCAGTGATATTCAGGCTACGGTCGCGCTTTTCGTCGACAGAGGTTTATCGTCGTTCTGTACTCACATTCTGTGGACGGGTGCAATAGGTTGGGCGTTCTGCTATATCAAAAATCCGCCGCGCTCGTTCAGTTTACTGTTTATGATACTGGTAAGCGTGGGGCTGCATATCTGCTGGGATTTGCCGATAGATGGCTGGTGGCAGGTGCTTGATATTACCTGCTGCGTAATAATAGCCGGAGGCAGTTCCATTGCAATAGTAAACCGTTCGCGCGTTAAAACTCTTGCAGCCGAAATGGATCTGACCGCCTTTAACGAAGATATTATTAGAGAGGCGAAGGCGATGGGACGGCGTTTGCGCTTTACCAACGCCGCAAATCTGACATTTTGTCTTGCCGCAACATTCCTTTCGGTGCTTGCGCTTTTGTTCTGCGCAATGCCTATCGGAATGGATTATCAGCAGGTAACCTTCGATTCGAAGGAAGACTTTATCGACTACCTGCAAGGCGGAATTGAATTTACCGTCAATGATAAAAGGGAATACGACCCGAATATCAGAAACTTTGAAGAGCGTTATGAAGTTGAAGAGAACGACGAGTTAACTCTGACTTACGCAATACAGAAAGTGAAATACGGAAAATACGATTATTTTTACGGCTACTATCTGGACGACGGCGAGCTGGATACCGTTTCGGTAGAGCTTGAAATAAACGGGTTGACGACGCGCCATTATTTAAACGAATACGAATTCGGCGACGAAACCGTGGGCGTATTCGATATTTACGGCGGCGAAATAAGAATTTACGACTACAATCCGTCCGACCAGACGGTTACTGCGGTCACTACGGCGGAAGAGTTTGAAGGGTACGATATTCTCATTGCAATCTGCGCGACGGGTTGCGCGATAGCGATCGGTTGCTCGGTAATATTAATATCACTGCGAATTACGATAGGGAGACTTAAAGATGAAAGACAGTAACTGCATTTTCTGTAAAATAATAGACGGACAAATTCCGTCGGCAAAGGTCTACGAGGACGATAAAATGCTGGTCTTTAAGGACATCGAACCGAAGGCGAAAGTACACCTTCTCGCTATAGGTAAAGACCACTTTAAACTGCTGTCCGAAATGGATAATGAACGCGCGCAGCTTTTGAGCTATATGTTTTCAAAGATTCCCGAAATCGCCGCGGCGAACGGCTGTGAAAACGGCTACCGCCTCGTTATAAATCAGGGCGAGGACGCGGGGCAGACGGTGTTTCATCTGCATATTCATATTCTGGGCGGCGAAACTCTCCCCTGGTAAAGCAATTAAAAACGCAGCGCTTTTCGCGCTGCGTTTATCAGTATGAAGAGGTAATTTTCTGCGCCGTCTCGCTGACCCTGCGTTTAAGCTCGGGCGGTTCCAGAACTTTGACCGCGCCGCCGTAACCTAAAATCTTGTTCACAAGTCCGCCGTCGTCGGGCAGCGCGAGTTTTGCGATAAATCCGTCGCCGCGCGTCTCGATATTGTCGATGCCCAGCCATTCCTCGGCGTCGGAGAGCGAGTTTTTCTCGATTTCAAGGGTGACGTTGATAAGCTTGTCGCCCGATACGTAAAAGTCCAAATCTATCTCGTCGCGCGTAAACTCGCGCTTTTTAAAAACGTCGTCCGTAAAGGCGGCGTTTTTAATTCTGCCTATTTTAAAGGTGCGGAAAGTCTGCTTGGTGTGGCAGAACGCGTAGACGTACCAGATATTCTGCTTAAAAATCAGAAGGTGGGGGTCGATAACTCTTTTGGAGTGTTCGCCGCTGCGCGATATGTAGTCTATCAAAAGCGATTTGCTTTCGTTTACAGCCTGTTCGCAAACCTTCATTTTTTCTGAAAATTTATTGCCGCCCCACCAGTTTCCGCCGTCGACTAAAATGTTTCCGCAGATTGAAAGCTCGCGTTTTTCAGCCTTTTGCCGGCGCTGCAGTTTTTCCATTGCGGTCAAGACGCTTTTATCGCCTACCTGCGAAGCCATTGCGCCCAGCGCGTTTACCGTTGCGGCGTATTCTTCGCGCGTGAAGTAATAGGAGGGCAGGCGGAAGGTGTCGGGAATGGAAATTCCGCCGTATCTGCCGCGCTCCACGTCCACGGGAACGCCGCAGACGTTCAGCTCTTCCACGTAGCGGTACACGCTGCGCGTCGAAATTTCGTATTTGTCGGCAAGCTGACGCGCCGTCATTTTGCGTTTTGATAACAGGGTCATCATAATATCAATCATTATCTGATATTTCATTTGTTTCTCCCTGGCATATTATTTTGATGCCGCGAATAGTATAAACCGTTAAAATTATTAAAAAAATTTTATCATATATGACAGAGTTTGTCAAGTATTAAGTTTATAATAGGTTTCGTAAAAGGAGAAGAAGAGATGACTTATACAGCTTATATCGAAAGACAGAAAAATATTATCAGAAGCCGCCACGAGTTTGACGGCGACCGTTTAAACCAGCCGTACTGCGCGGATACCGAGCGCCTGTTTGACGATTTGCGTACAATGAAAGGGCTTAACGTAGCCGAGCGTTTGGGAAAGGCGGAAAGAGTATGATTAACATAATAAAAAAAACGGCGCGGATAGCGATTGCGCTTTCCGCTGCCATAGCCTTTATCGGATTATAATTTATGCGGCGCGTAAATTTCGCGCCGCATCTTTTTTTAAGCCTTGATAAGTTTCTTCACGGCAGCCTGCATTTTTTCGAGCGCGGCTTCCGCGTCTGTTTTATTGTTCGCCTTTACGGAGAAATAAATTTTGAGTTTGGGTTCGGTGCCGGAGGGACGGACGCAGATAAAGCTGCCGTTTTCCAACTCGTAGTAAACGCAGTTGGTAAGGGGAGAGCCGATTTCGGTCTTTTCGCCCGTCGCAATCTCGGTCTTGGTGTTTGAAGAGTAGTCGCGTACCGCGGAAACGTTGTAAATATCGAACTCTTTTACTGGGCTGACTTTAAGTCCGTCAACGACGGCGTTCATATCCTTCATTGCGTTAAGTCCCTTGAAGGGAATGGAAATATTGCAGTCAAGCACGTAGCCGTAGGTGTCGTAAATTTCCTGTAAACGCTGGAACACGGTTTTGCCGATATAGGTGTAGTAGCAAACCATTTCCGCGCACAGCATAGAAGCGACTACCGCGTCCTTATCGCGCGCGTGCGTTCCGCGCAGATATCCGCAGCTCTCTTCAAAGCCGAACACGTAGGTATGGGAGTGGTCGCGCTCCCAAAGCTTGATTTTTTCGCCTATGAATTTAAAGCCGACGGGTACTTCGAAAAGTTCAACGCCGAATTTCTGGCAGATGGCCTTCGCCATACCGGTGGTAACAAACGATTTAACGACCGCCGCGTTATCGGGCAGCGCGTCTTCCTCTTTCAGACGGGTCAAGATATAGTCCAGAAGGAGTATGCCCACCTGGTTTCCGGAAAGCGCTTCAAACTCGCCCTCTTTATTCTTAACCGCAACGCCCAGACGGTCGCTGTCGGGGTCGGTGCCGAAAACTACGGTTGCGCCGATTTTGTTCGCAAGCGCAATGCCCATTGAAAGGGTTTCCTTGAATTCGGGGTTAGGTACTTCGACGGTGGAAAAGTCGGTGTCCTTTTTGGTCTGCTCTTCAACGACCGAGGCGTGTATACCGATCTTTTTCAGAATGGTGGTAACGGGGATATAGCCCGAACCGTGAACGGGAGTATATACAAGCTTTAAATCTTTTCCGCAGGCTTTGACCGCCTTTTTGGAAAGGGTAAGCTTTTTAAGCTCTTTATAGTACTTTTTATCTACCTTTGAAGGAACGGGCTTTATAAACTTTTTAACCTGCTCCGCGTCGGGCGTGGGCGTTCCCAGATAGTCCTCGATTTTCTGTATGTAACCTACGACCACTTCGGTGTCCTCGGGCGACATCTGCGCGCCGTCCTCGCCGTAAACTTTGTAGCCGTTGTACTGCTTGGGGTTGTGCGACGCGGTAACCATAATGCCGGCAATGGTGTTCAGACACCTTACCGCAAAGGAAAGCATAGGCACGGGGTGTACGTCGGAGAAGAGGTACGCCTTAATTCCGTTTGCCGCCAGAACTTCCGCCGCGGCTTTTGCAAATTCGTCGCTCTTTAAACGGGTATCGTAGGAGATAACCACGCCGCGCGCCATATCGGCTTCGCCGCGGTTTTTAATGAACTCCGCAAGACCCTGCGTCGCACGTTTTACCGTGTACACGTTCATCATGTTCGTGCCGTAGCCTATAATTCCGCGCATGCCCGCCGTGCCGAATTCGAGTTCGGCGCCGAAGCGGTATTCGATTTCTTCTTTATTATCTTTTACGCTTTCAAGCTCGCATTTACCTTCTTCGCAAAGACGGCTGTCGTTGAGCCAACCGTCGTATATTTCTTTATAACTCATTTTTCCTCCCCGAGTTGTTAATATAGTTTAACAAATATATTATATAAAAAAAACTCCCCGTTGTAAAGAGGGGAGTGTAATAATTTTGATAAATTGTCGTTATTTTTTAATAAAATAAGCTTTTTTTATGCGTAAAGCTTTAAAATTACTCGCCGCGGAAAAATTCTTCGCGCGTCAGAGGACGTTCCTTGTCGGGCTTTATGATAGTGTTTTTATCAATGAAATATTTGAGTTCTTCTCTGTCGTAGTAGTTTACAAACTCGAAGCAGAGCAGAATAACGTAGCTCGAAGGAATGGTTATGAGAAGCGCCGCGCCCAGCGAGAATACCGCTCCGACAACGTTCAGAATAAATATAATCATAACCAGTACAAAGAAGTTTGCAAGCACGTTGAGGTTGTTTTTGCGTCTTCTGTTAAATGTGTACACAAACGCTTTGCCCTGTCCCTTTTTGCCGCGGATAAGAGCGGGAAGCCAGTCGGTCGTAAGCATCATCTTGATTGAAATTGCAAACACCGCAAGAGTCACGAAAATGCTTAACTGCAAAGGGACAATGATAAAGAAGAGTCCTTTGAAAACGAGGAAGTACAGCCCCAAAACAATGGCGGCGTCGTAAATCATCGAAAGGGGTACGTATATCAGATTGTAAAGCGACGCCTCTTTAAGGTTTCTTATGAGCGTAAGGGTAAACGACGAGTTTGCACGGAGGGCCATTTTGTCGTTTATGACGGCTGCCGCGGCGTAGTTTCCAAGCCCCGTGAAAAACTTTTCAACGAAGTGAACGGAAACTATTGCGACGGCGCCCCAGGCAATATTTTCGCGGTTGCTCGTAACCATAGCAAGCAGATTGTCAAACGCGGTTTTAATCTGTTCGGTTGACTGCGCAATGTCGGGTCTGCCGTAAATAAGGTTGTTTAAAAATTCCTTTATGCCGTTCGTAAGGCTGATGTAATCTTCGGAGCCTGTCAGTGTGTTTTTGTAAGGGTTGATTATAAGCGCGTATATTACCGCCGCGATAATCATAATTATCACCCTGTACAAAAGCTGTTTAAATGTGACCGAAAAGTTGTCTATAAAAACGTTGAATGTATGTTTGAATTTCATAAATTCCTCTTTAATTTAAAGGGACTGTTTTAGTCGTGAATTTTTCCCCGTTTACGACGAGGTATAAATAACTCTTTTCGCCGTAGCGGTACAGCGCCCCGGGGTTTATAAGCGTTACGCCGTCGATAAAGTCTTCGCGCGCCCTGTGGGTGTGTCCGTACAGCGCAATTTGACAGCCCAGTTCCTTCGCGCGCCGCGCAAGTCTTGAAAGGGTGGTCTTTGCCGAATACAGATGCCCGTGGCAGGCAAAAATTTTAACCTGCTCAACCTGTATAACTTCCTCGTCCGCGCCCAGCTTCGCGGGGTCGCAGTTGCCGTTTATAAGCACGGTATGCGGAAATTTCGCCCGTATATAGCTTCCGTCCGAAGAGGTGTCGCCCAGATGTATTACAATATCGCTTTCGGAAAATATTCCGTCCAGCCCGTCAAGGGCGCGGCGGTTTCCGTGCGAGTCCGAAACAACGGTAATCTTTTTCATCGCGGATTTAAAGTTTGCTTTTTAAGTCGCAGAGAGCGCGGTAGCGGTGGGAGACCGAGTTTTTCTCTTCCGCGGTCGCAAGCCCGAAACTCTTTTTAAGGTCGTCGGAGTAGAAAATGCAGTCGTAGCCGAAGCCGTTTTCGCCTATTTCTTCCTGCAAAATTCTGCCGTGCGTTCTGCCCTCGCCGAAGTGGGTCTTGCCGCCCGGCAGGTACAGACATACGGCGCTTTCAAAGTAGGCGCCGCGGTCGCAGATTCCGTCTAACCGCTTTAAAAGCAGCGCTCTGTTTTCTTTGTCGCCCTCGCCCGAAAAACGCGCGGAGTAAATGCCCGGCGCACCGTTCAGCGCGTGAACGCACAGTCCCGAATCGTCCGCGAGAGCGGGGATATTGTATCTTTCTGAAATAAACTGTGCCTTGATTTTCGCGTTCTCTTTAAAGGTTTTGCCCGTTTCGGCAATTTCACCGTCAAAGCCCAGGTCGCTCATACTTATTATCACGACGTTTTTGAAAATCTGTCTTATTTCGCGTATCTTGTTTTTGTTGCCGCTTGCAACGACTATGCTTTCAAGCTCCATAAAAGTATTATACAATAATAAAGTAAAAATGTAAAGCATTAGGCGCACCGTTATAAATCAGAACAAGTTTTAACGGGCAAATTTGCGCTTATACTTCGTCAAAGCCCTTGACAATCCGTCCGTGGATTGCCTGCGGGCTTTTCCTTGTCTAATCTGCAAATTTTCTCCGTTAAAACGACGCCGCGCGTTAGTGATGAAAAATACCGCCGATTGTTCTGATTTGTAACGGCGCGCCGTTAATCCCATTTAAGGTTATGCAGCTGCCCCTCGGTCTTAAAACCCTTAAAGCTGTTTTGCCGCAGTCCCTCGTATACGGCGACAGCAACCGAGTTCGAAAGGTTTAAACTGCGAGTTTCGCCAATCATAGGAATACGCAGACAGCTTTCCTTGTGCGCCTTTAAAAGACTTTCGTCAAGCCCCTTCGTTTCCTTGCCGAACACTAAAAAATCGCCCTCGGAAAAAGTCGCGTCGCTGTGCCGTTTAAGTCCTTTGGTAGTAAAAAAGTAAAAGGCGGAAGAGGGGTTGGCTTTTAAAACTTCGTCAAAACTGTCGTAGTAAAAAATTTCCACCTCGTCCCAGTAATCAAGTCCGGCGCGCTTTAAATGCTTGTCGCTTATCTCAAATCCCAAAGGGCGGACGAGGTGTAGTCGGCACCCCGTAGCGTGGCAGGTTCTTACGATATTTCCGGTATTTTGCGGTATTTCCGGCTCAACCAAAACGATATTAAACATAGTATTATTTTAAAATAAATTCGTCCGGTTTGCAACGAAATGAATATTAATATTTCGTTTGACAGCATATTAAAAAACTGCTAAAATCTGTAATGAATACATATTAAATACGTTTCGGAGAAAATTCTTTATGGTGAATTCCATATGCGCAATGACGGGCGGCGACGTTCTGACGATTGTAAACAGCGCGTTCTTCATACTCGGCGGAATAGTGGTGTTTATGATCGGTATGAGTATGCTGGGCAGCAATATCGAAAAAGCCGCCGGTAAGTCGATGCGCCGCCTTATGGGCAGGGCAACCAAAAACCGTTTCGTCGGCGTGTGTACGGGCGCGGCGGTAACCGCGCTTTGTAACAGCTCCGCCGCAACGACCGTCATGATAGTAGGTTTCGTTAACGTCGGGCTTATGACTCTGACGCAGGCGGCTTCGGTAATTATGGGCGCGAATATCGGTACGACCATTTCCGCGTTCATAATGGCGCTTTCCTCGGCAGGTGGCGCGCAGTTTTCAATAGCGGCGCTGTTCGCGCTGGTTGCGTTCGTCGGCTTCGTTCTTGCGATGGTCGGCAAAAAAGATAAAATAAAGCAGATAGGCGCAATTTTGCAGGGCGTCGGACTTATATTTATAGGTCTTAACGTTATGTCCGGCGCGGTAAGCGACCTTATGGTTGAGGGTAGCAATACGCGCAGCGCTGTTGAAAATATCTTTATCGCCCTCGGTAGTACGAAAGAAACGCTCACCTGGGAAATTATTGTTCTGTTCCTTCTCGGCGCGCTTTTAACGGCGGCTATGCAGTCCTCGGCGGCACTGACCGCGATTATAATTTCGCTCGCGGGATCAAACCTTATATCCCTGCAAATGGCAATGTGCATTATCCTCGGCGCAAACGTAGGAACGTGCTTAACTTCGTTGATTTCCTCAATGGGCGCAAGCGTAAACGCAAAGCGAACGGCAATGGTTCACCTTTTGTTCAACGTAGCGGGCTGTCTGGTATTTATCTGGCCGGTCGCGTTCGCGGGCAAATATATTGCAAAGGCGCTTGCCGGTATCGATACGCAGTGGCAGATTGCAATTTTCCATATGGTATTCAACCTTCTGACGACCGGAATACTTCTGCCGTTCTTAAAGTACCTCGTAAAACTCGCCTGCCTTATCGTCCATGATAAGAAGGGCGCGGATAAAGAGAGCGATCCGGAGACGCTGGACAGACGTCTTTTGAAGACCCCTGCTATAGCGGTTGGACAGGTCAGACGCCAGATACTCAATATGAGCGACAAAGCTTTCAAAAACTACAAGCTTTCGCTGGATATGCTTTTTTCGGGCGACCTTTCGCGCAAGGAAGAGTTTGACGAAACCGAAAAGAGCATAAACGCAATGAACAAGCACATTATTTCCTTCCTTATCGAGCTATCTCTTACCGAAATTTCGGAGATTGACGAAAAGAAAGTCAGCTCGTTCTATCACGTGACTTCTGACATAGAGCGTATCGGCGACTACGCGGAAAACATAGTCGAGTACGCCGAAAAGACGGTGGAGGACAAAATAGAGTTTTCCGAACACGCGCAGGAAGAAATACGCGAAATGGATTTACATATAACCAACCTTTACAAGTACGTTTGTCAGGTGTTCGCAGGCAGCGATTTGACCTATCTGCCCGACGTTGAAAGGGAGGAAACGGCAACCGACAATGCCAACCTTGCAATGCAGAAGTCGCATCTGCGCCGTATGACCGAAGGCGCATGCACCGCGGAAGCCGGCGCGATATATCTGCAGCTTGCCGTCAATATGGAGCGTATCGGCGACCATATGAACAACGTGGCAAACTCGGTTAAAGCTTACGGTCACGGCAAAGTTTCAAAAAATTAAATTAATTAAAAAAGCCCCGCGGCATTACCGTAGTTTCCATAGGGTTTTTATCACAGAATATAAGTATAGCGCGCTATACCTTGCAGGCAAGGAGGGTGCGCTTATTTATTTTACTTTTTAAGTTGTTTGTTTTATAATAGCGGAACGGTAAACAGTAATTTAACGTACAAAGAAGCCGAGAGATTATCTCGGCTTCTTTGTTAAAGATGTTTCAGATTTTTTATGGATTAGAAATAATAGTGTACGTCATTTTTGCCATTTGTTCGGGAGTTTCGTTAAAGCCGCGTTTTATCCATTCGTCCAAAAGTCCGAACAGCCCGTAAGAGTAAAAGCGACTGCGATAGCACTCGTTAGCATCTGCCCCGAACTGCGGCATCATTACTTTATAGAAGGCGTCGTAAACGGCTGGCTGTAAATCTCTGTGATATATAATTACAAGCAATTCTTTTATCGTATTATTGAACGCAAAAAAATCGACTGCATTATCCAGAGTAAATTTTGACCTTTCGACTAAATTATGTTCTTCTGCCCAGCGTCCCCAAAGTTTTATCAGTTTGAACGTAATCATTTCCGTTTTGGAAGTGAAGTTGCGAAAAAACGTAGTTCTTCCGACGTCCGCCGTTTCCGATATTTCGGGAACGGTTATTTTTTCTATCGGCTTATTTTTAAGCAGTTTAATAAGTGCGTCGGCAAGACATTCTTTCAAGAACTCTGTTGTTTTAGCGTTGCCCATAATTGAAGTCCTTTGGTACTTTTTTTAAAAATCGTACCGTTTTAATATTATTTTTTTAATTCGTTCCAAAAGTAATAACTTTTCCGCTATCGTACCGCAAGTCTTTCAGACACTTGATATGAAATTTCACGTTTGCTACAATGATAGCGGTTTGGTACGATAGTTCCATATGAATATATCATATCTAAACAATTAAGTCAAGGACGAGAATAGTGATAAAAGCGATATTATTTGATTTAGACGGAACGCTGTTGCCAATGCAGCAGGATGAATTTACAACTGCCTATTTTGATGCGTTGTCGAAGAAACTTGCACAATTCGGTTATGAGCCGCAGCGATTGATTGGCGGTGTATGGCAAGGCACAAAGGCTATGATAAAGAATAACGGAACGCAAACCAACGAACATGTTTTTTGGAAAGAATTTGCAGAGCTTTTCAGCGATAAAGTTTATGACGATATAGACAAATTTAATACGTTTTACGAAAACGACTTTGATAATCTCAAAAGCTATTGCGGCTATAACGAACAAGCGAATAAAACCGTGCAGGAATTAAAAGAAAAAGGCTTTACGCTTGTCCTTGCGTCCAACCCAGTATTTCCGATGACGGCGCAAATGAAGAGAATGGGATGGGCGGGTGTAAATCCGGACGATTTTGCTCTTATTACGTCTTACGAAAATTCAAGCTATTGCAAGCCTAATCCGCTCTACTTCAAAGAGATAGCCGAAAAGATAGGTGTAAAGCCGAGTGAGTGTTTAGTCGTTGGAAACGATACAACCGAAGACGGTGCGGCAACGCTTATGGGAGTCAGTTTCTTTTTACTTACCAACTGCCTTTTAAATAAGGAGCATAAAGACATTTCAAAATATCCGCGCGGCAACTTTATGCAATTATTAAATTACATTGAAAATCTTAATTAAAAGGAGTTAAACAAAATGGATACAACAGCTAAACCTAAAAAGAAACGTAAAGGCTTGATTATTACGTTATCCGTAATAGGCGTCATAGTTGCTTTAATTATTACGTTATATTTTGTTTTTACTTGTAATACGCAAATAATTGTAGGTATACTACAAAAGGCAAGTTATGGCGATAATCCCATTAACTCTTACGAGCCGTTCTATGATCCCATTGACGGAAAGAAAGATAACGGGCAATATCTTATCAGCGAAATAAAATACGATACCGAATACCCCAACAGTTATTTGGATATTGTGTATCCCGATGAAAACAAAGAGGTTGACCGTCCTACGCTCGTTTACTTCCACGGTGGCGGCTTTTTCGCCGGAAGCAAAAATATGGGTGATCCGATGGCGGCAACCGAATCTACGTATCTTTTAGACGATATTTGCGCCGCAGGATACAATATCGTGAACGTGGATTATGCGCTTGTTCCCGATTGCCGCTTTCCCGTTCCGCTTATTCAGGCAAACAGGGCAATTAAGTTTATACAAGACCACAAAGACGAATATCACCTTAATACCGATAAAATTATTTTAATGGGTTCGTCGGCGGGGGCAATTATTGTTGCGCAGTATGGCGCAATAGTTTCCAATCCTGATTATGCAAGTCTTTTGGGAATAACGCCTTCCGTAACTACAAAGCAAATTTCGGCAGTTGTGGTTGACGACGGTCCCGTTGACTATAACATTATGCCGCTTGCCTGCAAAATGTTGGTAGGCAACTACGTAAAAGGCTCGATATATCTCAATAAAGACGAAAAGAACCGTTATAACTGTATTCCGCATATAACCGAGAACTATCCTAAAACTTTCTTGCTCGGCAGCGAGTACAGAAACGATATGATAAATATGCACAAGCAGCTTGATAAAGTCGGTGTGGAAAATACTCTTGTCGATCCGTATGCAGAACACGGAGTAACAAAACCGCACTGTTTTGTAGCATCCGAGCGCGTCGATCCCATTTCAAAAGAAGCATTTGACAGATTATTGGCTTTTTTAAGCGAAAAGACAAAGTAACCGAAAAATGATAAACAAATTGTAATAATAAACACGTACGATAAATTTCAATTTATAGGGCGAATATAAAAAGCGAAGAATTTTAAAGTTCTTCGCTTTTTAATAATACCTAGGGGAAGTATGCATGCCGCGGGGCTTTTTATTCAAGTTTTGTTTGGGAATATCCGATTTAACGCTTACGCAATAAAGATACAAAACAGACATTGTCTGTCAAACATTGCTTGTCTCTTCGTTGTCGTTGTGTTCCTGCTCGTCGGTTGCGGCGGTTTCAGCCTGCGCTTCCGCGCCGTTGTCGGGCGAAAGCCCGATTGCAACCAAAGGCGTTTCCTTGGGTTTGAGCACCTTTTTGCGTATCGCAAGGAAGGCGAAGTACGCGCCGTTCATCGCGTAGAAAATCGCAACGTACGCGGCGTACAGCCCCAGTATGTACAAGGCGTTCAGATCGTACCGCCAGATAGTCAGTTTCCACATAGGCAGCTCGAAGGGCAGGGGGTTGACCTGCGTGAACGCGTAGTTGGGTTTCAGCCATTCGCCGTCCTGCAAAGTGTAGCCGTTGTATGTAAAGTCCATCGAAGCGGAGGATACCAGCGCGCTAGAAAGGGATGCAATTATAATTACGCCGAAGTAGTAAGCGAGCGGAATTAAGCAGTCTTTGTGTCTGTACTTGTAATGCCCCAGCGCGGTCGGCATAACCGACAGCGCAAACAAAAGACAGTGGGTCAGGCAGAAGTACAAAATGGAATAACTGCAGAAAATTCCGTAGTTGGACATTTCGTCCTTGCCGAAGTAAACGAACACGGTGAGCGCGCCTGCCGCGTGTACGAAGAAGGAAATTGCGTACAGCACGCGCTTTTTAAGAAATACCGAAAGGCAGGCGACGTAAACGCCGATATTGCAGATAAACAGCGGTATGCACGCGAAAACGGTGTGGTAAACGTTGTACCCGTCGCCCGCTACCATAGAGTCCTTGCTATGGTACTGTATCAGAAGTACGACGGCCGCCGCCGCGAGAAATTCATGCTGTTTTTCTTTGGGCTTGTTTTTAAGGAAGTAGTAACTGCCGATAGTAAACCCTGCGAGAATTAATATCGCGAGGAAGTGCCACAGCGTGAAATTTTTGAACCAGAGGAAGTGACTCCGCGAAAAGTTTGAAATATCGAAAAAGTTTTCGAATATATTCAGCGGCATGCATGCAACCAGAGCAAAGGGCAGCCAAATGAACGACTTGCCGTTAACCTTCCAGCCGTCGCGGACGAAGAGGAAAGCGCAGATTGCAAGGTACAGCGCGTTATTTATAAAGAACAGCGCCATATTCGCGGCTTTGGGAATAAACTCGTTTATGTGCGCGTAAACCTCGTCGGCGTTAGCGGCTCCCGTCAGCATCGTTACGTCGAAAAATTTGCCGAACAGTCCGCAGGACAGAATTACGAAAGGCGGAAGTATGTACTTTGCAATATCCGCGCAGCTCTTCTTTTTATAAAAGACTGCGAGCGGCAGCAAAAGAAGTCCCGCCTTTTTAACCCATTGACTGAACACGAAAACGAAGTTGAATTCGCCTATACGGTTGAATATGTAGTAATCTGAAACGGTGAACGAAAGCACCAGCGCAATGGCAAGAAGCAGACCTGTCGCCGCCTTCAAGCCGATATCGGTATATCTTTTGAATTTCATAACGCCTTAATTATACATAATATATGCCGCATTGTCAATATCGCGCCGCTTGCCAATTTCGTACAATTAAGTTATAATATAGCTATGTACGGAAGACGGGCAGGCGAAAAAGTAAATACGGTAAAATCGGTCCGCGTAAAGCCGAAGGGCAAGGGCGCGGCGGTGTGGTATTCGACAAGTTTGTTTCTTGCCGCGCAGGCGTCGGTAATTATAATTTTATACGCCCTTTTTGCTTACGCTTTTCCGGCATTTTTCTACGCCTCGCTATTGCTTTCGTTTATCTGCTGCATATTTATTTTATCGTCGCGGAGGGATAAGCAGAGCAAAATAGGCTGGGTTGTCTTAATGATAGTAACCTGCGGTTGCGGCTATATTATTTTTATCCTCTCGCATAAAAAAGTGTGCTACGCCGCCTACAAGTCCGCTTTCGACAGACTGTACGCCCGCTCCGCAAAGTTTACTCAATCTTTTTCTCTTCCGGACAGTTGCGAAGAGGTAAAGAGCGTCTGTTCCTATCTGAATAACGCCGCGGGCTTCGTACCGTATTCCGGCACGGATATAAAGTACATAAACTCCCCCGCGGGACTGTTCGAAGATTTTTTCAACCGTTTGGAGACCGCCGAAAAATTCGTGTTCATAGAGTTTTTTATAGTCGCCGACGGAGTGTTGTTTGAAAGGCTGCTGAACGCTTTATCGCAAAAAGCCGTGCAGGGAGTTGAAGTGCGTCTTTTGTACGACGACGCAGGCAGTCTGGGACTTTTCAGCCGTTCGGCAAAAAAGCGGATTAAAGACGCCGGCATATTATTGCAACCCTTTCAGAAAATGCTTGCGCCCTTCTCGTTCGCGCTGAATATACGCGACCACAGAAAGATTATAGTAATTGACGGCAAGACCGGATACGCCGGCGGCTGTAACGTCGTAGACGAGTGCGTAGACAGCCGCGCCGTGTTCAAGGACGCCGCGGTAAGAGTGGACGGCGCAGGAGTAGAGGCAATGACTCTCGCCTTTTTGCGTCAGTGGCAGTTCGAACGCGGCGCGCCAGAAGACTGGAGCAAATATTCGGGGTTGCATACTAAATCTGAAAGCCTTTCAACGGTGGTACCCTACGCCGGCGGACCCGACATTAAAGAGGACGTCTGCCGCGGCGTATATCTGAATATGATAAACTCCGCAAAAAGCAAGCTGTATATTATGACGCCCTATTTCGCGCCCGGCAGCGGAGTGCTTTCGGCGATAAGGGGGAAGGCGCTTTCGGGCGTTGACGTACGGCTCGTTCTGCCGCAGATACCTGACTGGTTGTTTTTGTACAGGGTCACGGTTTCCTACGCTGAAAGCCTTATTCCCTGCGGCGTCAAGGTGTACTTTGTAAAAGATACATTCGTCCACAGCAAGGTCGTTCTGACCGAAAGCTGCGCGGCGGTGGGGTCGGCGAATATGGATATGCGCTCGTTCTATCTTGAATACGACAACGGCGTGTTTACCGACGATAAAAAGTTTTTAGCGGACGCGGAAGAAGATTTTAACGCCGTCTTTGCGGAAAACGAACCGGCGAAAAAGCGCAAGAGCAATATCTTCGGAAAACTTGCGACGGGCTTTCTCAAAATATTTTCGCCTCTTATGTAAATTGCTGATTATGAAAAACCGCATTCGGTAAAATCGACAGGCTGTTTACAAACCGTTGTGTAAACTACGGTAGCGCGTTTTTTGTTGACAAATCAACGTGTTTCTTATAAAATAAAAACATAAAAACATTTCAAGAGTTTTACGAAAGAGAATAGAAATATGATAGAAGTTAAAGAGATTCATTCAAAGAGGGATAAGAAAAAGTTTTTTAAATTTCTTATCGATTTGTATAAAGGCAACAAGTACGCCGTTCTCAATCTGTATATGGACGAGTTTGCGGAGTTCGACCCGAAGATAAACGATGCGTTCCGCTTTGCGGATTGCAAAATGTTTTTAGCGTACAAAGACGGAAAAATCGCCGGAAGAATTGCGGGTATCTGGCATCGCGGCTGGAATGAAAAATCGGGGCTTAAACAACTTCGCTTTACGCGTTTCGACGTTATCGACGATTTCGAGGTAACCAAAGCCTTGTTTGCCGAACTTTTTAAATGGGCTAAAAAGCTGGGCATGGACGAAATTATCGGACCTATGAGCTTTTCCGACCTCAACGAGGAAGGTATGCTTATCGAAGGATTTGACAAACCCTCGACCTATATCGAAATTTATAATCATCCCTATTACGTCGAGCATATGCAAAAACTGGGCGCGTACAAGGTGGTGGACTGGAATTGTTACGTAATGGCAGTGCCTGAAAAAAAGGACGAAAGACTTGAAAATTTGAGCGAAAAAATCGCTCGCAAAAACGGCTATGAAATTCTGGACGTCGCCTATCTTTTAAAACACGACAAAAAGAAACTGCACGGCTATATGATGCAGTGTATGGACGTTCTTGACGAAGCGTATTCGGTTCTGTACGGAACAAGTCCTTTAAACGAAAAACAGAAAAAGCGCGAAATCGACAGCGTAAGTTTAGTGCTTATACCCGAGCTTGCTTCGGTAATTTTAAAGGACGACAAGGTTATAGCTTACGGTTTTATGATGCCGTCCATAAACGAAGCTCTGCAAAAGGGGCGCGGACACATTTTCCCGTCCGGCTTTATTCCTTTCCTTAAAGCGATGAAGCACGTTGAAGTCGCAAATATGATGAGTATAGGCATCACAGCGGAGCATAACAACAAGGGCGCGGTGGCTATGATTTTGAACGAGTGCCTGAAAGGTCTTTTAAAACTCGGGGTTAAATACGTCGAAACAGGACCCATGCTCGAAGATAACAGACATATACAGAATCTTTGGAAGAATTACGATTTCGAAATCGCAAAGCGCCGCCGTTGCTGGGGCTTGAAAGTGGAAGAGTAAATAACGGGACCCGTTAAATGGCGGGTCCTTTAGTTTTACTTGAAAAGCGGCGTTTTGTATGATATAATAAAGACGGAAAGTAACAAAATGCGGAGGGATAAAATGTTTGACAACGTACGTAAAAATTTCGGCTTCGGCTGTATGCGTCTGCCTATGAACGGCAACGAGGTGAACTACGCCGAATTCAATAAAATGATTGATACCTTTATTGAAAACGGCTTCAACTATTTCGATACGGCGCACGGCTATCTGAACGGCAAAAGCGAAACAGCGCTGCGCGACTGTCTTGTCAAGCGCTATCCGAGGGATAAATATATTCTTACAAATAAACTGACTAATTTCTGTTTCAAGACCGAAGCGGAGGTTCGCCCTTTCTTTGAAGGTCAGCTTAAAATCTGCGGCGTGGACTATTTCGATTTTTATCTCATGCACGCGCAGTCGAAAGAAATTTTCGCTTTTTTCAAAAAGTGCCGCGCATACGAGCAGGCGCTCGAATTTAAAGCGGAGGGCAAAATAAAACACTTCGGCATCTCCTTTCACGACACGGCGGAAGTGCTTGAACAGATACTGACGGAGTATCCGCAGATAGAGGTAGTGCAGATTCAGCTGAATTACCTCGATTTTGACGACCCCGCGGTGCAGTCGCGCAAATGCCTTGAAGTCTGCAACAGGCACAATAAGCCAGTAATAGTAATGGAGCCGGTAAAGGGCGGAAGCCTCGTAAATTTACCGGACGCGGCAAAGAAGTATTTCGACTGTTTGGGAGACGCAAGTTACGCAAGCTACGCAATAAGGTTTGCCGCAGGCTTCGACGGAGTGTTTATGGTGCTGTCCGGAATGAGCGACACGGCGCAGATGAACGATAATATTTCGTTTATGAAAAATTTCAAGCCGCTTGAAGAGAGGGAGCTGCAAGCCGTAAAAAGCGTGTGTGAAGTTTTTAATGGAATGAATTTAATTGCCTGCACAGCCTGCCGTTACTGTACGGAGGGCTGCCCCCAAAAAATTTCCATACCCGATTTGTTCGCGTGCCTTAACGCAAAGAATATCCACCGCGACTGGAACGCGGATTACTACTACAACGAGGTGCATACAAAAACGGGCGGAAAGGCTTCTGCTTGCATAAAGTGTGGCAAGTGCGAAAAAGCCTGTCCGCAGCATTTGCCTATACGCGATTTGTTAAATACCGTCGCAAAGGAATTTGAAAAGTAATTTAAGGGACGGACGGAAATGACAGATATACAGATTGCAAAGAACGGTCTCGACGGGCATACTATCTGCCTTTGCAGGGACGGGAACTGCATTTTCAGCGAAAAGAAGGGCATTGCGCCGGTTATGGACTTGATTGCGGAAGGGATTGACCTTACGGGATATTCTGCCGCGGACAGAGTAGTTGGAAAGGCTGCGGCGATGCTTTTCGTAAAGTGCGGAATAGTTTGTGTCTTTGCAAAAACCCTTTCGTCGCACGCAAAAAAAGTTTTTGAGTCACGAGGGATAGAGTACAGCTTTGAAACGCTTGCCGAAAATATAATCAACCGTGCCGGAACTGATATCTGCCCTATGGAAAAAACCGTTTTAAACACCGACAATGTCGAAGAGGCGTATACCCTCTTAAAAAACAAATTACAGAATATGTAAAAAGACTATGATTAAAACAATGTTTGTGCTATAATTATAAAGCTTTACTTTGTTATGTAAGGAGCAATTCGCAATGAAAAAATTGAATGAAGTATTATTTGATTTGTTAAAAAGCAATAACCGTTATTTTACGGAAAGCGGAGAAATTCTTAAAAATGCCGTCTATGAAGACGCAATGAAAATGGATTCTACGCTTATTAAATTATTGCTTTCGGACGATACTTGCAAATCAAATTTTTTCACGGAAGTGGACGGCGTTTTGGTGTTTGATAAGGTCGGTTTCGGTTGGGTTATAAATAACCGCCAATTTTTACCAGATTCTTATACCCGCTATAAAAATAAAATCGGTCTTACGGATAGCAACGGCGACTTCATTTCTTCGTCGGATAACGTTGTTATATCTTTCCCCTATAAAGATTGCGTTTTGGAGTTTGATAGCACTGTTGAAAACGAAAAACGTTTTGAAATTTTCTATAACGAAATTTTGTGTCACGATGATATAGATCATCTGTTAAACCGCAAAGTTTTTTCGCACGCCCGGAAACATACGACAGACGGAACAGAAACGATTTTGTCATATAACGATGAAAACCTTATAATCAAAGGCAACAACTTACTTTCATTATATTCATTGCTGGATAAATTTGCGGGGAAAATCAAGTGTATGTATTGGGATATTCTTTATAATACCAACAGCGATCAAGTTCCGTATAACGATAGCTTTAAACACTCGTCCTGGCTGACGATGATGAAAAACCGTTTAGAAGTTGCAAAAAAATTATTACGTAACGACGGCGTTATTTGTTTGCAGTGCGATGATAACGAAATGGCGTATTTGAAAGTTTTATGCGACGAGATTTACGGAAGAGATAATCACGTAAACACAATCTGCGTAAAAATGAGTGAGTTAAAGGGCTTTAAGATGGGAAATCTGCAGAATAAATTTCCAAAACTAAAAGAATTCATTTTAATTTATGCCGTTAATAAACCTGCAGTTCAATTAAAAGTCGAAACCAAATTGAAGGATAATTTGGAGTCTTACACAAAGTATTACAACAAGAGAATTACTAATATCGATAAAGACTGCTCCGAGTGGACAACCGAAAGTGTATCAAGCGATTATGATAAAATCGGACACGCAGATGAAATGATCTATTTAGTAACGCGTGATTCAAAGGTTAAAGAACAGTTACCGTTAAATCAATTTTACAAATTAACGGACGATTCGGGTAAGATATCCTATCTTTATTATGACGGAACAAAAGTAAATACCGTACTATTTTTAAGCGAATATATTAAAGAGCCTGTCGGCGATATCTGGATGGATATCAGTACCATAAACATAAATAAAGAATCTTCGGTGCAGTTGCCTAACGGTAAAAAACCGGAAGCGTTACTAAAACGGATTTTATACGCTTTTACCGATGAGAACGATTACGTATTGGACGCTTACTTCGGTACTGGAACAACGGGCGCAGTTGCTCTTAAAATGAACAGAAAGTTTATAGGGTTGGAGCAACTTGACTCTCATTATGCAATGTGTAAACAGCGGCTATCGGAAGTGGTTAACGGAGATTTATCCGGAATTTCAAGCGAAACGAACTGGACTGGTGGCGGTGAGTTTGTTTCCGTTGAACTTAAAGTGCTGAATCAAAAATACGTTGAGTTAATACAATCGGCTGAAAACGACAAGCAACTCGTTGACATTTGGACGGAAATGCAGGAAAGCGGTTTTATAAGTAGTTACGTAAATCCGAAGGATATCAATCCCGAAGCGGAAGATTTTAATACCCTTTCGCTTGATGATAAAAAGCAGTTGTTCATTGCGATTCTCGATAAAAATATGCTTTACGTCAATTACTGCGATATCGATGACGAGCAGTTTGCCGTTTCGGAAGAAGATAAGGCGTTTACGCACAGTTTCTATAAGGAGTCGTAACCATGCCTTTCCTTTTTGATAAAATAGACACATTAAAGGAAGTGGGCTATTATAGTGAACTTCCGCAGTATATTAAAGAAAATCTGAATCCTGCGTTCGAACTGCGCCCATATCAGGAATCGGCTTTCTGTAATTACATAACGTATTTTGAAAATCCGAAGTTAAGACAAAAGCCTACACAAACGCTTTTCCATATGGCGACTGGTAGCGGTAAAACGCTTATTATGGCAGGACTTATGCTTTACCTCTACAAACAAGGGTATCGCAATTTTCTGTTTTTCGTCAATTTAAGCAATATCGTACGCAAGACAAAGGAAAATTTTCTTACACCGGCATCATCAAAATATTTATTCGCCGAAAACCTGATAATAGACGGCGAACGCATAAAAATAAAAGAAGTCGATAATTTTCAGAGTACCGATGAAAATGCTATAAACATTTGCTTTACGACTATTCAGGGTTTACATTCGGATATGTGGGCGGTCAAAGAAAACAGCATTTCCTTTGACGATTTCAAGGATAAAAAAGTCGTACTTATTTCCGACGAGGCTCACCATTTAAGCGCAAGCACTAAAAAGCAAGATAGAGAAGAAATTGAAAACGTTAAGCATTGGGAACATACTGTCAGCCGCATTTTCGGTTCTAACATTGAAAACATTTTGCTTGAATTTACAGCAACCTGCGACATCAAAAATTCCGAAATACTGGCAAAGTATGAAAATAAAATCATCTTCGATTATCCGTTAGCTAAATTCAGGGACGATTTATACTCCAAAGAAATCAAAACGCTGCGTACCGACAGCTCTGTTTTTGACAGGTCGCTGCAGGCTGTTTTACTGAGTCAGTATCGCTTGAAAGTGTTTCAGGATAACCGTCTTAATATTAAGCCAGTTATACTTCTGAAATCGCACCGCATTAAAGACAACGCCGAGAATATGGCGGATTTCATCAAAGATATATCGTTGCTTACGGGCGAGAAGATACAAGAGGTTTTTGATACCATTCGCGGACAAGCTCCTATAATGCAGGAAGCATACGATTATTTTGTAGGTAACGGCATATCTTTTGAACAGTTGGCGCAGGAAATCAAAGACGATTTTTCTGCTGCGCATTGCATCTCTGCCAACGATGATAAGGAAGTCGAAAAAAATCAGTTGTTTTTGAACTCGCTCGAAGATAAAAGCAACCCTTATAGGGCAGTATTTGCCGTTGACAAATTAAACGAAGGGTGGGACGTTCTTAACTTGTTTGATATTGTCCGCCTTTATGAAACGCGTGACGGAAAAAACGGCAAGCCGGGCGCGGGTACGATTTCCGAAGCGCAGCTTATAGGACGCGGAGCAAGATATTGTCCGTTTAAGGTGGATCAGGAACAACCGAAATACCAACGCAAGTATGATAACGACGTCGATAATCAGCTTCGCATTTGCGAAACTCTTTATTATCATTGTTGGAACGAACCCAGATATATAAGCGAATTACATACGGCTTTGCGTGAAGTAGGACTGGATCTTGAAGGTATCGTAACAAGAAAATACGTATTAAAAGAATCGTTCAAAGCCGACGAATTATATCGTACCGGTTACGTGTTTTTAAATGAAAGGGTGTTAAAGAGCCGTAGCGACGTAAACGAGCTTTTGCCGTCTGTAAGGGATAAAATTTACGAAGTGGCAATCGCCGTCGGGAAAGGCGGAGAAGATATTGTTTTAGAAGAAGTTTCTTCTGATATAAGCGTTAAAACGTATCAGTATTTGACTACGTTTCAGCAAATTGCTTCAATAAATTATTCTACCGTTAACCGTGCGTTAAGACAGTTTGACGTGTTCAGATTTAATACGCTGAAATCGTATTTTCCCAACGTGAAATCAACTTATGATTTTGTAACTAATAAAAATTATTTGGGCGATATAAAGATTAAAATAATCTCAAAGCATCAGACGCCGCCGATGAGCATTATCTATAAGGCGTGCGTGAACGTACTGTCAAGGATAGCGGTTAAAGTATCCGCCATTGAAGAAGTATGGGAAGGTACTACGGAATTTAAGGCGCATTATTTGCATGAATTTATTGCTGATAAGAGCGTAAATTATACGCCCGTTTCCGGCGGTAAAGGAATGTCGCAAAACGATCTTTCAGTCGGCGCAAATCGGCTGGATTTATCTGCGGAAGACTGGTTCGTTTTCAACGATAACTACGGTACGTCGGAAGAAAAAGCTTTCGTTTGTTATTTTAAAGATTACGTTGATACTTTGTGTTCTGAATACGATAAAATATACTTGATTCGTAACGAGCGGCAGATTCATCTCTATTCTTTTGAAGGCGGAGAGCGCTTCGAGCCTGATTATCTTCTTTATTTATGTAAAAACCGCACGGATTCGGTAGAACAGCTTATTGTTTTTGTCGAGCCTAAAGGTACTCATTTAATCGATTCTGATAAGTGGAAAGAAGATTTCTTGCTTGAATTGAAAGAAAAGTCAATGCCTACGATTACGTTTGCAGATGATAACAAATATAAAATTTGGGGTTTCCATTTCTTTAATACAGAGTGTCGAAGCGTTGAATTTAATGCGGATATGGAAACTTTATTAGACGGCATACAATCTTAAAAATATTTATTAGCAATAAAAAAGTACGAACTTTTGTTAAATGAAGTTCGTACTTTTTTTAATGGCGGGCAGACAACATCCAAATCAGACAGCCTGAAAAAGTATCTAATTTCTCGCGCGCCGTGTATATGGCGGAGAGAGGGATTTGCGCCTTTGGCAGCGCGCACGGTTGACAGCAAAAGCCGATTGCTGTCAAGTCTGCGGTAGAGTCCGCAGACCTGCGCGAAACAAGTTTCGCTTGCCTCCCCTCAAATCCCTCATTCTTCCGCAAAGAAATAAAACCGACAAATGAAGATACCATTTATCGGTTTTATGGCGGAGAGAGGGATTTGAACCCCCGGATAGTTGCCCATCAACGGGTTTCAAGACCGCCGCATTCGTCGTACCGAAGCACGAAGCGCTTACCGCTCTGCCATAAAAAAACCGCGCCCCCAAATTCGGTTGACGCGGGTTGATACGCTCTAGAAACGTATCTGGCTTACTGCCTGGCGGGCTGGTGGTAATTGCGTTTGAACACCTACACCGCCGTATAATTTGTCTAAAACCTCTTTGACCTCTGACAGCCGCACGTCCTCAATTTCCTTGCCGCTCGTCAAAGTCAAAATCGGGTTTATATAATTGTCGGCAACAAATACCTTGTAAACGAGGTTGTCAATAATCTTCCGCTGGTGGGCTTTGTCGGCTGGGTCGCCTTTCAATAGGTCGGCAATATATTCCAGTAGGTCGTTTTCGCTGACTTGTAAACCGCGCTCGTATTCTAACTGTGTCTTTTGGCTCTCTAAATCTTTGATTAGCCTTTCGTAATCGGTCATTCGCTTTTCTATGCTTTTCCGCAACAATGCGCTTTTCGCTTCGATAAACGCCGTTGTCATTTCCTCAATATCCTTGCGCGCTTTCGCTATGCGCGTTTCAAGGCTCTTTATATTGTCCGCGCCCGTCCGCTTGTCGTAATACGCCAGCGTGTCGCGCACGGCTTTTTTTGCGTTCTCTTTGTCGCTCAAAAAGTTATGTACCATTTGGGTAACGTAAAATTCCAGCCTGTCCTTTTCCTCGCGGTGCTTGGTACATTCGCCTTTTTTCTTGCGCTTGCAAGCATAGTATAGGTGCGTTTTGCCCGTCTTGCTCGTGCCGCCGTCGGCAACCATAGGCGTTTCACAATGGGCGCAAAACGCTTTACCCGTCAATAGATAAGGCACTCGTGCCGTTGCCGCTCCGCCCGCAAAATAACGATTTGCGGCAAGCCGCTTTTGAACGCGCTCGAATAGCGCTTTGTCGATTATAGCGGGGTATGTGTGGGTGCAAAGTCTATCCCCAAAATAGAACTCGCCCGTGTACTTGGGGTTTACAATGTATTTGTCAAACGACTTGCCCGTGAACGGCTTACCATTTAGGCGTTTGCCTTGTGCGTTGAGCGCGTCGGCAATATCTTTCTTGGCTACGCCCTTGTCGTACTCGGTAAAGACATAGCGCACGATTTCCGCTTGCTCCTCGTCGATTTCAACGTATTTTATGAACTTGTCGCGTTTGCCCGCTATCGGCTCTTTGCGTATCTTGTAGCCGTAAATGAGAAAACCGCCGCAAAACGTGCCGTTTTCCACGCTGGTGTCAAGTCCGTTGCGCACACGCTTTGACAGTCGCTTGCTGTATTTCTCGTCGTTCCACTCCAAAAACATTTCATAGAACTCGCCGCCCTCGTCGTCGCTGATGGGCTGGGTTGCCGATAATACCCGTATGCCGTAATCTTGTTTTAGCATTTCCTTGTACATTATGCTGTCGCGGCGATTGCGGGCGAAACGGTCAAACATATACACGATTATGTACTGAAACGTGCCGCTGGCGGCGTCCTTAATCATACGTTGAAACGACGGGCGGCTATCGTTCGTTCCCGTCCGTGCTTTATCCTCGTACACTTGGGCGATATTATAGCCTTGATTTTCCGCATACTCGCGGCAAATGCGAATTTGGCTCTCGATAGATTGCTCGTTTTGTCCTTGTGAACTGAAACGTGCGTATATAACTGCGTTTTTCATTAGTTTTGCGCTCCTTTTTTATAGTTAGTGTAATGCTCTTGCAAACCCTCTAATATTGCAAAAAATTCGTCCGAAAGCGGCTCGGATATTGATATAATTTCCTTGCCCTCGTCGCGCAAAGTCTTTCTATACTTGCAATATTCGGAACGATTGCGGGATAACTTGTCTAAACGATAGACAATCAAAGTTGCCCATTTGTCGCGGTTGTCGTTCATAGCGGTAAATGCTGGGCGACAAAAATTCATTCCCGATTTGCCATTGTCGGAATATTCCGCAACGATATTGTAGCCGTGTGTACGGGCGTACTCGCGGCAAATTTCAAGTTGCACGTTAATTGCTTGCTCGTTGGGGCTTGCGCTCCGTGTGTAGATAACTGCGTTGTTCATTGTTTGCTCCTTTGCGCTGTCTTTTTTGTGCGGACTGCGGCTTAAAAATTTTTGCGTTCGCTTTGGTGCTTACCCGCCTTAATTAGCCAAAAAATACCGTCGCAGTAAATTGTCAAGGGTTTGCCCCGTAGGGGTCGGCGGCTTTATGCCTCACGGGAGATAAATAGCCGCCCTTGACAATTTGCAAGGCGGTGATACCACGCCACAAGGCGGTAAGCACAAGCGAACACAAAAACTACTTAATTTTACGAGTTGACATTATTTCTAATTAAATAATCATTTATAATTACATTTTTGACAATGGCGTAAACTGTTATCGTTGTCGGCATTATAAAACAGTCCTGCCCATTTGCATATATTTTGCAATATAGGAACAACCGACAATCCTTTTTCCGTTAAAGAATATTCTACGCGCGGCGGTATTTCATTGTATTGCTCTCTATGAACTATATCTTCCGCGATAAGTTCTTTAAGGGTTGCCGCTAAAACAGCATCGGTAATATTCGACATTTCATATCGAAGTGAGTTATAGCGCATTACTTTTTTATCGGCAAGCACGCATATTATACGAGATTTCCATTTCCCGCCGAATATTTCCATACCGTATTCAAGAGGGCAACGTATATCTTTTTCAAGTTTGGGGTTATACATAAATTTTTACTCCTTTTTCTTTATTATAGCGTATTACATAGAATATTGCAAGTAACTATGTAAAATAATAGTTGCTAATAAATTTGTTTATATATTGCGCTCTTTGAGCGTATTTGATAAAATACAGTCAAGCTCAACCGAGCAAATAATTATTTTTTAGGAGGCATTGAAAAATGCAAGTTAAGGCTTATTTGGAAATCACTATGAAAATCGACGAGGCAAATCGTCCCGCGGCGGCAAAAGTTTACACCGACTACCGCACTCCGTTCCTTAAAGAGATTAAGGGCGCACTCACAAAAGATTTGCTTATCCGCAACGAGGACGTACAAGTTCTTCACGGGTTTGACAGCGTAGAAAACGCAGCGGCTTATTTGTCGAGCGATATGTTCAAAAACGACGTGTTTGTCGGATTACAGCCGCTTTGGAGCGCTGACCCCGAAGTAAAAATTTACACGGTCGCTTAATATCGGTGTTTTATTTCTAGTAAAATTTTAACATATCAAAAAACGCAAAAGAAAACTCGTTTTCGGAAACGCCGAAAGCGGGTTTTAATTATAAGAGCGAAAAAATGATAAACCAAATAAAAAAAACCAAATAATTACATAGCGTTCACGCAAAATCGCGTGAACGCTTTTTTTATGCTTTGCGAAAAAAGTCGCTTTATAAAATGTCGTAGCCCTCCCGCGCGAATTTTGAAATTTATCAATTTTGAAATTCAAACGGGAGGCTTTTTTATGCAAAAAATCAAATACGAATTTGCGGACGGCACGACAAGCGAAATCGAGGTAACGGACGAGTTTTACGCTCTACACTTGCAATTAGTACAAGAGGAAAAGCGCAACCATTGGCGGGAAACGCGGCGGCACACCTCGCTAAACTATTTAATGGAATTAGGCGTAGATTTTACCGACACCGCCGCCGATCCGTTCGTCGCCGTTGAGTTGCGCGACAACGACGAGCGAATACAAAAAGCAATATCACAACTATTGCCGGAACAACAAGCACTCGTCCGCAAAGTATTTTACGAGGGCAAGACTATCACGGAAATAGCGAAAGCGGAAAATGTCGGCAAGTCCGCAATCGCCAACCGATTAACGCGAATTTACATAAAAATCAAAAAACTTTTGAATTAGACCGTGAACTTTCGCAATTCTCGTGCTTATTAGGTAGAGGCGCAAAAACAGCCTACTACTAAACGGGAGCGTGGAAAAATGAAAATCAAAAAAGAGTTACTGCAAGCCTTTTTAGACAAGTACGGCATAACTGCGGCAATACTGGCGCGGGATATGCACATTGACGAACAAGAGATTAAAACGCTATTAGAGGGCGGCGCGGTAAACGAGGCAACGGCGCGAAAGTTTATTTATTATTTCGGCGCAAACGAGGCTGTCAAAATGATAGACTGGGCGGCTATGGGCAAACAAGTACCGAATATCGACGAGGGGTAAATATGGCAAATGACCTTTTTCAAAAAGTAGCGTATATCGGCTTACGACAACCCGACGGCACAATGATGTTAAATGTACCCTTATATGTCAAAGTGAGCGAGTTAAACAAGAGCGGTATGACGGACACACAAGAAAAAGTTATTAGCCGAATATCCGAAATAATGATTAAACGGTACGAAAAGCAATTAAGCGAGTATTTTGCAAGCCTCAAAGAAAAATCGAAAAAGGAGGATATATGAAACTAATCAAGACAATAGCAAACTGCTGTTTGGTGTTCATAACCGTGATTGCCGTTTGCGTTATTATCGCGTTTGTGTACTACCACTATTTTGTACACGATATAACCGTCGGCGTAAACTATATCGACAATCAAATCGGGCTTGACATTAAAAAGGCGGACGAGTTGACGGAAAAAGAAAAAGACGAGTTCGAGGAACGCTATTTTTTGGAAGCGAATTTTTACAGTAACGCGAAAAACAACGGCATAGCGTTGCAAGAACTCAAACTCAATTACTTTACCGATTACAAGTTGCTGTCAACAAGTTATAGGTCGTCGGGTATGCAATTTTTAGGCGACTTAAAACAAGAAGATTTGAAACTGGTCGAAACCACCGAAGAACAAGCAAACCGCGACGAGCCGAAAGCATTTACCTACTACGACACCACAAACGGGATAAACTGGGACGGCGGGAAACTGCGCACGTTGTTAAACCGCGAAACGGCGTTTGTAATAAGCATTGACGGCAAGCCCTATCAAATACAGTTAGATAAAACATACGACTGGACGACTTACGAAAGACAATGGTACACGCTTTGGATATGGAACAAGCCGACAAAACACATTTGGATGTACAACTACTTGGATGTGTTCGCGGACTGTATGCAAGCCATTCGGTCAAATAGCGCGGGCTACGGCGATTATTACATTACGGTAGATTTGAGCGAATATTTTACCATTCGAGCATTTGACGAGGAAAGCGGCAAGTACAAAACGGACGACGTAACGGACATTATAAAGTCGTATTCGGTACTCAAATTCCATTATGACGAAAACGGCGCACGGAATAGTAGTCAATCAATGTTCAAGTGTATAGACTGCAACCCGAAATATGATATATCCGACGAGCAAATAGACACGACCTACTGGCAAGAACGTATGACATACACGCTTACCGACACAAGCAAGTTGAACGGCGCGGACTTATTCACTTACCGATACAGCGAGGTGTACGACGGTTATTTTCTATCCCTCTCTATGGACGGCAAAAAACTGTTTGCGGATATGCCCCGCGCAAAAGTCAATATTACGCTGGACTTGCTTTCGGATAATTTGACGGAAAAAGAAATCAAGGTTGTGGGGCTGGACTATAACGCATTTGACGGGCTGGAAATTGACACGCTGACGATTATAGGCAACGGACGAACATTCTATTTGCTGGATAAATCGCTGAACGATACGGGGCTGAAAACATTAAAACATAGTCGCGGCATTGAGTTTGACGGCTTGGAAAACGCAATTAACAACGAATATTACGAGGTGCTTATATGAAAAAAATCATAGGTTTAGTGATATTGTATGTAATCGCGTTTGTGTTGATCGTCGTCGGCGTATTTTGCGGGATTCGGTTGTACAAGGAAATCAAGGCTGAAAGTTATATAAACGGCTCAATAGATATTAGCAACCGATTCACGCAAGAAAGTTTTAATTACTCGTCAACAAGTGTGGTATTCTATCACGATTTGTACGACGACACCGACACATACGCATTTGAAAAAGACTTACTCAAAGTAGAAAATTTTGACGGAGCGAAAAAGACTTATCAAGTCGTACTCAATGACTACGTTCTACTGAATACGGAAATAAACGCCGGCTCGGTATTCGCAACTGTGGATATGGACTTTTACGACACGAACGGGAACGTAATCAACAGCGCGACAATGAAATTATCCGTCAAATTTTTAAGCAACAAAACCCAACTAACACTCGCAACGACGGGCAACGAAAACGCAAGTTTTTTGGAACAATACTTTGCGGATAACGGCATCCGTTTACGGGTAATCGAAATTTTATAAAGGAGCGAACAATGTCAACAACGAAAAAAGTTTTAACGGCTATTTTTAGCGTTCTCATTATCGGAGCGTTTGCCTTTCTTCTGACTTGGGGCATTATTAACTGGTCAAAGGTCAAGGACGGAATGGCGGGCAACGGACTTTACACGCAAGACGATATACAAAACGCCTATGAGGACGGCTATTCTACCGCCCTTACTGACAAGGACGAGTACGACAAACTAATTAACAGTTACCGCGACACCATAACCACGCAAAACGATTTAATATCGCAGTACACCAGCGAGGCCGCCTCGCTCAATAATTCTATCAAAGACTACAAAGCGCAAGTCGCCACGTTGCAAGAACAAAAAACCGCTATCGAAACGCAAGTAGAAACGCTTAACACGATAAAGGCAAGCAACGAGGCGACAATATCCGAACTTAACGGCGAGATCGCCTCGCTGTCAAATCAAATCGTTATGTTAGAGGCGAACAAAGACGAGAACGGGCGGCAAATAAACGCACTTACGGAGCAACTGACGAACTTGCAAAACCTTAATACGCAGTTGCAAGAAAACAACGCGCTGAACACAAGAACGATTGACGGGCTGAACGCGCAAATTGCAAGCCTGAATAATCAAATAGCCGACTTAACGCTGCAAGCACAAAATAATTCGTCAACGGTCAACGCGCTGAACGTAAAAATAGCGGAATTGCAAAAATCGGTTAGTTACTACGAGCAATACCTTTCTACGCTGGAAAACGGCGAACAAGTAGTTGCCACGTTTGAGTTTAACGGGAGCGTGTACAACATTCAAGTGGTAAACAAGCATAGCCTTTTGTCGGTTACAACACCGACCTCTACCGCCTACGTTATATTCAACGGCTGGACGGTTGACGGCGAGCCGATAGACCTTGCCACTTACCGCATTACGCAAAACACAAAAATAGTTGCCGACGTAACGCTGAAATACGAGGTCAATTTTATGGTTGACGGCGAAAACCGCAGTAATCAAATTGTACTCAAAGACAGCAAAGTAACACCGCCCGCCAACCCTACGAAAAACGGCTATGTGTTCGACGGCTGGACTATTGACGGAAACAATGTCGTAAACCTTACCACTTACACCGTTACGCAAAACGTAACATTTACGGCGAAATTTACAAAACAGCATTCGGTTGTGTTCAAGTACGAGGACACCACGCTGAAAACCGACACCGTAAAAAGCGGCAATTATGCAACCGCTCCGACAACTACCAGTACGGCGTACAAAGTATTTAACGGCTGGAAAGTAAACGGCGTTGCGGTCAATGTAAGCGAATACCGCATTACTGGGGATACCGTATTTGTCGCGGATATTACCTACAAATACGACGTGAAATTTATTGCCGACGGCAAAACACACAATACGCAAATCGTTGAAAAGCACGGCAAGCCGACTGTACCCGCAAACCCGACAAAATCAAACTATGTATTTGTGGGCTGGTCTATCGACGGCGAAAATACCGTTGATGTAGGCAAGTATATGATTGTCGATAACGTAACATTTACGGCAATATTCCGCGTGGATAAATTCACGGTTACGTTCAAAAACGGCAATACGACAGTTGCAACGCAAGAGGTACAAAACGGCAGTTACGCAACAAAACCCGCTTTCGATACCGAAACCTTTTTGGGCTGGACGGTTGACGGCAATACCGTTGTAAATCTTTCTACTTACAAGATAACCGCTACAACCACCTTTACGGCAAAGTTCGGAACGTGGACACTATTGCACAACGAGGCATACCACGCATACGCCGACGGTTACAGCGGCAATTCTACCGACATTTATATTAGCGGCTTAAAGGCTGGCGACAAGGTAAAAATAGATGTCAACTTTATGCAAGCGAATATACACGATACGGGCAGTAACAGTTACTGGTACAATTCCATTGACAGCAACGGCTGTTATGGTTGGCAGTATTATGACGACTGGAACGCTTTGGATGCATACGGCAATTTGACTGGTGCTTTCGATTTGACTGGCGGCGGCGATACCCCGACAATTAAGAGTACAACGCCGTTTACCTCTACGCTCGGTGTAGTGGACTACGGAACGCCTAACACGTTTACCATTACAATATCGTGTACACGCGACAATTACTTGACTATCGAATGGAGCGACAGCGCGGGCTTTTATATCGAAATGATGACATTCTGGGAAGTGTGCGTTTTGAGATAAGCAACCGCAAAAACACAACTGAATAACAACATTACAATTTAATCATACGCTTGGGGTTAGCGCAAAAAGCCCCACCAGTAGCCGCATAAAAGACGGTGCGCAACGTAGTTTACGGCGGCACAAAATAAAACTCAAAAGGAGCAAAAAATGGAAAACTTAAACAAGGTAGTGAAAGAAATCAAAATCGTGGCAAAGCCCTCGAAACGTGGCGGCAAAAATCACTTTGTCCGTGTCGAACTCATAAACGATCGCTCGGCGGACGTGTGGTGCGACAAAGAGGTTGTCGAACTCATACAAACTTGCACGGAATTGGGCGTTGAGCCTTTCAAAAGTTTTACGCTCGAAAAGCGTACCAGCGAAAAGAACGGCGCGGAATATATCGCGGTTGTACTCAAAATGTTCAACGACGACGAATACTTTTATTTCTTGCCCCGCGCAACGAATACCATTGTGGAATTGCTTATTGCAAAAGCCGCAAAGGACGAGGCGGCAACACTCGCGCCCGCAAAAAAGGCGTAATTTATGGCAACCCCCAAAATACCGCAAGGCTATCAAGGAACATACGCACACGCCGCCGACGGCTCGGCAACCCTCATTATGGTGTCGTGTTCGGATAGCATAGCGGACGAGAAAACAACAACTAAAAAGGAGCATAAACCTATGGCAAACCAAACCACAAACGCACAACCGACGAACACGGGCGAACAGTCGCACGGTCAATATGTACCTTATACCACCGAACAAAAGCGCGAATATGCAAAACAATTTACCGCCCGCGAAAAAGCCTCTTACCGTAAAGGACAGCAAAGCGCATACGGGCATATGGGAAATATCGGCAAGCGCAATTCGATGTACATTTACAACAATTTGCAAAAGGACAGCGCGGCAACACCGCCCACGCCGCCGCCCGCCGAAAAGCCCAAAGGCAACCGCAAAAATAATTCGGGCAACAAATAACTAAATCTTACGAGGGAGCGGGCGTTTCGTCCGTTCCCTTATTCTTTTTGCGGGGGTATTTATGGAAAACAAAACATATTATTTGACTTATGTCGTCGGAGAGCGCGGCGTTGGTAAAACAACTTTATTAGCGCATTTTGCAACCGAATATATGATACCGCCGCGCTCGATCCGCGACATATCTATTTGCAAAAAGGAAATAGAACGGCTGCGGGCTGGCGGCTGGGATAACCTTTCACTTGCGCCGCACGTTCAACACTTGGTTTACGTTGTGGACGATACATTTATTGCGCGGGGGCTGGGCTATAAACCGCGTGTTTCTATGGAGTTACAGTTTGAAAAAATCGGGCTGTACGACGGCGTACACGAGGTTGACTATTTACTGCCTTATGCAAAAATCTTTTTGCCCGAAATACAAAGCAAGTTAGACAGCCGCAAGTCAATGACTGCGGAACGGGTTGCGGACTATTTTTTGCGGTATATCGAACGCCAGCGCAAAGTCGGCGTTCAAATGTGGGCTGACACACAAATAGACGACAGCGCGGACAAACGCTTTCGTTCGCTCTCGGATAAACTCATAGAGGTACAAAACAAAAAAGATTATTATGACTTTCACGGGCGGCTTATAAAAACCGTATGGAACTGCTTCGAGTTTGAGGGCGTTCGACAATACGCCCGCTATAAAGACAGCGGCAACGTGCGCGAGGCGGTCAAAAAGGCATATACGCATTACGGCAATATTTACGCTTGCGTTGACAGTTTTAGCGGCAAAGAATATTTTTACAACGGTATGACGGGCAACTATCACACGAGGCTGGCAACGCTTACGGGCAACGACAAGGCGGCTATGCTGGCGCGGTGTGAACGCTATCCGCTCTTTAAGCAAGACGAGCAAAAAAACAATAACAGCGAGGTTACGGAACTATGGAAAAGTTAGATTTTACGGAACTGCACAAAGAAAAGTTAGCAGTTATCTTTGAGAATATAGACATACTCACGGCTATGAAAGAAAGCGACACGCAACTGCCGCCGCGCTTTTTCCGCGAAATAACCGACGACGTGATTTTGGACTACAAAGCCAAAGTCGGCATACTGAACAAAAACACAAAGTTTGTTACCCGCGAACTTATAAAAGACTTTAAGTTGCTACGACGGGAACAGCGCAAGCGGCAAGCGGAATTACGCAAACAGCGCAAGCGCGAAACGCTTTTATACGTTGCGCCCGCCGCGCTCATTTACTCATAACCGACACGGCATCACACGGGCGGCGCCAGCCGCCCGTGTGCCGGTGGCGTATAGTATTACCTACGCCACCCCGTCACACTGTCACACTTTTTAGGCAAAACAATACTATCGGGGGCTATAATGGACGATAAAATTAAAATTGATTTGTCCGTAATGGACGAAACAACCGAAACAAAAAGAAATTCACAAGCGCGTGATTGGTGCTTTACCGTGAATAACCCCGTACAAAGTGAACAAGATTTTTTGACCTATTTACAAACATTACCCGACCTGCGCTATGTGGTTTTTCAAAGAGAAAAAGCCCCCGAAACGGGAACGGAACATTATCAAGGATATTTTGAGTTTACGCAACAAAAATGGTTTACCACGATAAAAAAGTACCTTTCAAAAGATAAAATAGGCGTTGACGCGCATATCGAAGCACGACGAGGAAAACGAACACAAGCCCGTGCCTATTGTATGGACGAGGAAACAAGAATAAGCCCTACATATTACGAATGGGGCGAGTTTATAGAGGACGGCGAACGCACGGATTTAACGGACATAATGCACGACATAGAAAACGGTTTGAGTTTTTACGACCTATCCAAAAAGCACGGCAACCGTTTTATTAGAGTTATGAATTGGGCAAAAGAATTTAGACAATCGCATTTGGAAAACAAGTATAAAAGAGTATTCCGAAATATGAAAGTCTATTATATATTCGGCTCGGCGGGTTGCGGCAAAACAAGTTACGTTTTCAAAAAACACGGCTATGACGATGTTTACCGAACAACAAATTACGAATTTGGTTGGATAGACGATTACAACGGCGAAAAGGTATTGTTTTTAGACGAGTTTCGTAGTTCGTTCAAAATCTCGGAAATACTGGACTATTTGGACGGTCAACCGATACGAATACGAGGGCGACACTATAACCGCGTTGCTTGCTACGATACGGTGTATATAGTTTCTAATATACCGCTACAAGAACAATATACGAACATACAACAAAACGAACCTAAAACGTGGGCGGCATTTTTACGGCGTATTACAGCAGTATATAACTTTGACATAAGCAAAGATACGCCAGTAAGCAAGCATACGGGCGAAATAAGAAAGCCGCCTACGCTCATACCGATAGACGACGACAGCGACTTGCCCTTTTAACTGGGTGGGTTTCCGCTGGGTGGGGATATAGAAAAAAGCAACGGTCTTTTCCGTTGCTTTTTCCTTTTGTTCACGCTCTAACAAACTTTCCGTTTTCCCTCACGTTGTAGTTGTTTTCATAAGTCAATGGCTTGGGTTGCCACTTTGCGACAAAGCCCGCAAGCCCGTTTATGAAAATGTACTGCATTATCGTGTCGGGGTTAGAACGCGATTGCTCTTGGCGGAGAGAGAGGGATTTGAACCCCCGGATAGTTGCCCATCAACGGTTTTCAAGACCGCCGCATTCGACCGCTCTGCCATCTCTCCAAGTATTCAGTTTTAGTAGTGGGAGCGGGCGAAGGCGGCGCATTCGTCGTATCGAACGCTTCGCGTTACCGCATCATCTCTCCAAGTATTCAGTTTTAGTAGTGGGAGCGGGCGAAGGCGGCGCATTCGTCGTATCGAACGCTTCGCGTTACCGCATCATCTCTCCAAGTATTCAGTTTTTGTGACTACAGTTAAAAATTATACAGCACCGACCGGCGAAAGTCAATTAATCTTCAGTCTTTTTTTTATTAAACGGCTTATATTCTACCGAGGCGACGGCGGCAAAATATACGCGCTTTGCGCCTGCTTGCAAAAGCTTTTTGCAGGCTGCGTCCGCGGTCGCACCGGTCGTTAAAACGTCGTCGACGAGCAGTACCGTCTTATCTTTAATCTCCGCGCGGCTTGCTACGTTAAAGCATCCTGCGAGGTTTGCCGCGCGTTCCTTTTTCGAAAGGTTTTTCTGTTCCGCCGTTTCTTTTACCTTTACAAGTATTTCTTTTAAAACGGGAATTTGCGTTCTTTCGGATATGCTTTTTGCAAGAATTTCGGCTTGGTTGTAACCGCGACTTCGTACCGCTTTTTTGGTCATGGGAACGTAAACTATGCAGTCGGCTTCGGGCAAATTTTCAAGCTTTTTGCAAATCAAACCGGCAAAGTAATCTTTGAGATAGCCGCTGCCGTTTTTGAACTTCGCAATAAGCGTGACGGCGCCGCCGTCGTAGACGAGTGGAGATACCGCTTTTTTAAACTTCGGCGTTTCCGCCTTACATTCAAGACAAATTTCGGGGCGGACGGTCTTTCTGCCGCAGACGGGGCAGGTAACTTTGTCGTTAAAAGTCACCGTCTTTAAACAGTCGGGACAGATATTGCCGTCAAAGGTTTCTATTCCGCAGATATCGCAGGTAAACGAATTCGGGAAGAAAGCTTCGGACAGCGCGTTTTTAATAGTGCCGAATTTTATCATTTGCAAGTTTATTTTACGTACTTTTTTAAATCCTGAACTTTGTCGAGTCTTTCCCACGGCAGACCTTCTTTACCGAAATGTCCGTAAGCCGCGGTTTGAAGATAGATAGGAGTGCGCAGTCCCAGTTTTTCTATAATGGAATAGGGACGCAAATCGAACTCGCACAAAACGATGTCGGCAAGCTCGCCGTCGCTCAATTTGCCGGTGCCGTAAGTGTCGACAAACACCGAAACGGGACGGGAAACGCCGATAGCGTAAGCAACCTGCAACTGTACCTCGTCGCAAAGCCCTGCGGCAACAAGATTTTTGCAGATATATCTCGCCATATACGCCGCCGAGCGGTCAACCTTGGTGGGGTCCTTGCCAGAAAAAGCGCCGCCGCCGTGCGCGCATCTGCCGCCGTAGGTGTCGACTATAATCTTTCTGCCGGTAAGTCCGCTGTCGCCCTCGGGTCCGCCGATTTCAAACCTTCCGGTGGGGTTGATAAAGTATTTGGTATCCGCGTCCAAAAGCTTTTCGGAAAGAACGCTTGCCACGTGCTTTATAATATCTTTTTTCAAAACTTCCTGCGAAACTTTTTCGTCGTGCTGCGCGGAGATAACCACGGTGTCGATGCGGACGGGTTTATTTCCGTCGTACTCAACGGTAACCTGCGTTTTTCCGTCCGGACGGAGGTAGGGCAAAAGGTTGGTCTTTCTGACTTCGGTAAGCCTTATTGCAAGCTTATGCGCAAGCGAGATGGGCAGGGGCATAAGCTCCTCGGTTTCGCGGCAGGCGTAGCCGAACATCATACCCTGGTCGCCCGCGCCGAGAACGTCCTCGCGCGCGCCGCCGGCTTTATTTTCGTAAGAGCTGTCAACGCCCATAGCAATGTCGGGGCTTTGGGTGTGAATTGCAACCGTAATTTTGCATTTGTCGTACGCGAACGTTCCGAAAGTGTAGCCGATTTTCTTAATGGTGTCGCGCGCGATTTTTTCGTAATCGACTTTGGCGCACGTTGTGACTTCGCCCATAATCATAAGTCTGTCGTACGCCGCGCAGCACTCGACGGCGCAGCGCGCGTTTTTATCGGTCCTGAAAATTTCGTCCACGATTGCGTCGGAGATATTGTCGCAGAGTTTGTCGGGGTGACCTTCGGTCACGCTTTCGCTTGTAAAAAGTTTTTTCATATCTGTCCTCTAATAAAAAATCCCGTTCGCGCCGAACGGGATAAATGACTTTTTTATATTTCCCATAGGACGCGGCGTTAGCACCTTGCATTGCAGGTTGCTGTGTGGTCAACGAGCCGTTCTCTCGCACACTCTTTATAGGTTTGAATGTATTATAACAGCGGCGTTTGTTTTTGTCAATCAAAACTTGCCTTTTGGCGGCGTTTAATTTATAATGTTTCTATGAATTGCAGCGTGTGTCCGGTTTCCTGCGGCGCCGACCGCGAAAAGGCGAGCGGCGCGTGCGGAGTAAGCGGCGTAAAAATTGCAAAATACTATCTTCATCCGTTCGAAGAACCGCCAGTATCCTTTAAAAAGGGTAGCGGCTGCGTTTTCTTTTGCGGCTGTTCTTTAAAGTGCGTGTTCTGCCAGAACTACGACCTTTCGCGCTCGCTACGCGGCAAGCAGTTCTCGGTTAATGAGCTTGCCGAAATTTTCAGACGGCTCGAAGGGGAGGGCGCGGAAAATATAAACCTCGTAAACCCCACGCACTACCTCAAAGAGATTGAAAGCGCGTTAGAGCTTTACCGTCCGCAAATACCCGTGGTGTGGAACACGCACGGCTACGAAAAAATAAGCAGCCTTGAAATTGCGGACAAATTCGTGGACATATGGCTGACCGATTTAAAATTTATCGACCCGCTGCTTGCAAGCCGTTATACGGCTCGCGGCGACTACGCCGAATACGCTTTGCCGGCGGTAAAATTTATGGCTCAAAAACCTTTGCAGATGCGCGCCGACGGCAAAATGCTTTCGGGGTGCATAGTCCGTCATTTGGTGCTGCCCCTTGCCGCGTACGATTCGGTAAACGTGGTCAAGTTCGTATCGACTTTGCCGAAAAGCGTTTATTTGAGCCTAATGGCGCAGTACACGCCCTTCGGCGATATTGAAAAGTACAAGGAGTTGCAGCGTAAAATTACGCCGCGCGAATATAACCGCGTTGTGGACGAGGTTGAAAAATGCGGACTTGAAAACGTGTTCATACAACAACCCGACAGCAGCGGACAAAACTTTATCCCCGACTGGGATTTTTAACGTTCACAAAAATTTGCAAAGCATATTTTCCGTGAGGTTACTAATGTACGGCTTACGCCGTCGGTACGACGTAAAACGCTTAACGGGCGAAATGAATCCGCCCTTGCGTTTTTCGGCGTTCATTAATTAAAAAAATATGTTAGTTTCACTTGATAACGCCTCGTTTTCGTACGGCGACAACTTAATATTTTCGGGCGTGACTTTTGCAGTCAACGAGGGCGAGCGCGTAGGTCTTATCGGCGCGAACGGTGAGGGTAAGACAACGCTTATCCGTTTGATTACAGGCGGGTATACGGCGGACAGCGGAACGGTTACAAGAAAAAACGGCATAAAGACCGGTTGCCTTGAACAGAGCGGCGGATACACAAGCGGCAACACCGTTTACGGCGAAATGCTTGAAATTTTCAAAGAGGAGCTTGCCGCCGTGCAAAGACTTTCAAGCCTTTCGGAGCAGCTTTCGGCGGCGGAGTACGCCAGCCGCGAATACAACGCGCTGTCAGCTAAAATCGAGAGCCTCAATAAATATATTTCCGCAAACGACTGCTTTAACGTGGACGTAAAAATAAAGACTGTGTTAAACGGTCTGGGCTTTGCGGACATGTATAACCGGATAATCGATACGATGTCGGGCGGCGAAAAGACGAGGCTGAAACTCGCCCGTCTTTTGCTTGAAGATCCCGATTTACTCATTCTGGACGAGCCTACAAACCACCTCGATATTCCGACCCTTTTCTGGCTTGAAGAATATCTGCAAGCCTTCAAGGGCGCGATTTTCGTAGTTTCGCACGACAGATTTTTTCTTGACAGGATTACAAAAAGAACGCTTGAACTTGAAAACAAAAAATTGCTTTCGTTCGCTGGCAATTATTCAAAGTACAAAATACTCAAAGCCGAACTCATTGCAAGGCAGCAAAAGGAATACGAGGCGCAGGTAGAAGAGCGGGCAAAATTACAGGACTACGTCGACAGGAATTTAGTCCGCGCAAGCACTACCAAAATGGCGCAGAGCCGCAGGAAACAGCTTGAAAAAATGGAGATTTTAGATAAGCCGTTCACACCGCCCAAGCCGCCCAAATTCGTATTCGGTTACGACGTCGAACCTTACGAAAACGCGCTAGAAATTAAAAATTTAAACCTCGAACGCGGCGGCAAACGCCTTTTAAACGGAGCGGATATTTTAGTTAAGCGCGGCGAAAAAGTCGCTATAGTCGGCGAAAACGGAACGGGCAAAAGTACTCTTTTGAAGGAAATAATCGGCGGCAACGCGTCAATAACCAAAGGGAGGTTCGTCAGGTTTTCTTACTTCGATCAGGAGTCGGCTAATCTCGACGGCGAAAACACAGTGCTTGCCGAACTTTGGGAAAGGCATACTGGTTACACCCAGACCGAGGCGCGCGCGTCGCTTGCAAGGTGCGGACTTTACACGGAGGACGCGGATAAAAAGGTTAAATCGCTTTCGGGCGGCGAACGCGTTAAACTTGCGCTGTGCGTTTTGGAATGCGAGCGCGGCAATTTCCTGATTATGGACGAGCCTACAAACCACCTTGACCTGCCGGCGAGGGAGGGACTTGAAAAGTCGCTGAAAGAGTTCGGCGGTACGCTTATTTTCGTTTCGCACGACAGAT
Organism: uncultured Clostridia bacterium; assembly: GCA_964503655.1. GTDB lineage: Bacteria > Bacillota > Clostridia > Christensenellales > Borkfalkiaceae > Coproplasma. The sequence goes on from CAZDAG010000002.1 coordinate 260,380, forward strand.
ATTTCATATCCGCGCTTGCGCAGACGGTTGCGGAAATCGCGGACGGCGAACTGAAAATATATCGCGGCGGCTACGAAAATTATCTTGCGGAAAAACAGAAAGAGGAAAAAATAAAGCAAGCCGAAACCGCGGAAAAGCAAAGGGCAGCGCAAGCCGAAAGAGAGGGCGGTTACCGTTCGAAAAAGGAACGCGCGGAGGAAGAGCGCAAAAAACAGCTTGCAAAACAGATAGAGCGCGAAATTGCGGAGCTTGAAAAAGAGGAAGAGCAAATAAATATTCAGCTGTCCGATCCCGAAACGGCGGGCGACTATTTAAAGGCGCGGCAGCTTGTTTCAAGGCTCGAAGGAATAAAATTACAGATAGATACTCTTTACAAACGGTATGAAACCGTGCTATAATGAATATAGGGAAAAGTTTTTATGGAAGAGAAAAAGAACGAAATCGTAAAGCTCGAAAACGCCGAAGAGGAAAAGGTTATCCGCCATACCATTAACGCGGAAGAAACCTTTACTCTTGCCAAAGACGTTTTCGATATAAGATGCTTTATTAAAAACCTATACGGCAACCGCGCCGTCATTGCGCGCAGGTTGAACTTGTTTTCGCTTATACTCAGCCTTATATACACCGTTCTGTACGTTGCGTATATAATGTTTTCCGGTATTATCGACAAGCTGAATACGGGCGGAACGATTACGTTCTACGTCGCTTTAAGCGTTTACGCGGCGGTGTTTATAATAATTATTATAGGTACGGCTTGCGGCGCTACGGCAAAGACCAAAAGTATGAAGCTTATACGCAAAATTCTTGCAATCAGCCGTCTTGTTGTGCGTCTTCTTTCGCTCGCGCTTACGATAACCGCGCTCGCCGTTGTCATGCAGGGCAGCGACTTCACCACGACCCATATCGCAATCGACATTTCGATGATGATATTCTCGATTTTCTGTCTGATAATCGCCATTATCCCTCTGATTGCGGGCGGTATCGCCAAACTTGTAAGGTGGCTACTTTCCCCCGTCAAAATCAAGAGCCGCTTTTCAGCCGTCGCGCTCGAATGGTACGAACTGATTGTATCCGACGACGAGGGAAAGAAACCGGTTAAAAAGATTTCGCAAAAATACCACGACGATATAGGCAGGTGCCTCGATAATTATCTGATTCCTCTTTTGGGTAAAAAGTACGTCAACAATATAAAGCCCGTTGCAATATTACGCGCGGCGCAGGGAGCGCAGAGCGACAAATACCTCGTTGAAGGAATTCTGAAAAGCATCTTCGCTTACGCGACCGAGTGCGGCTACGTAACATTCGACCCCTGCAAAGACCTCGAATTTGAAGGCAACATCGAGGAAGAGGAAAAGCCCAAGACGAAAATCAAGGAAAAGTTTTTAAAGCTGGGCAGTAAAATCGGAAAGTCGGTTATAAAAAAATATATCGATAAAAACCTTGCCGGAAGCGGTCAGGAAGAATAAAAAAATAAGCCGCGGCGCTTAAAGCGCCGCGGCTTTAATATTACTTAAAATTCAAGACTTTTTTCGATATAGCTTTCAAGCTCTTCTATTTTAATTCTTACCTGCTGCATGCTGTCTCTGTCGCGTACGGTTACGCAGCCGTCTTCAAGGGTGTCAAAGTCAACCGTTATGCAGTAGGGGGTGCCTATCTCGTCCTGACGGCGGTAACGCTTTCCGATAGAGCCGGTCACGTCGTAGGTCACCGAAAATTTCTTTGCAAGGCTTTTGTAAATTTCGTCAGCCTTGTCGGAAAGATTTTTCTGCAAGGGCAGTATCGCCGCCTTATAGGGCGCGAGGAAGGGGTGCAGCCTCAACACGGTGCGCACGTCGTTTTTCTCGGCGTCTAAAACTTCCTCGTCGTAAGCGTCGGTCAGAAAAGCAAGCACTACGCGCTCGGCGCCCAGCGAAGGCTCTATAACGTAGGGGATATACTTTTCGCCCGTCACGGGGTCGGTGTATTCCATGTTTTCGCCGCTTTCGTTCTGGTGCTGTTTAAGGTCGTAGTCCGTTCTGTCGGCAATGCCCCAAAGCTCGCCCCAGCCGAACGCAAAGTTGTATTCAAAGTCGGTGGTAGCTTTCGAGTAGAAGCAAAGCTCTTCGGGCGAGTGGTCGCGGAGTTTCAGATTTTCTTCCTTCATTCCGAGCGAAAGAAGGAAGTTTTTGCAGTAGTCCTTCCAGTACGCAAACCATTCAAGGTCGGTTCCGGGTTTGCAGAAGAATTCAAGTTCCATCTGCTCGAACTCGCGTACGCGGAAAATAAAGTTGCCGGGGGTGATTTCGTTTCTGAACGATTTACCGACCTGACCTATGCCGAAGGGTACGCGCAGCCTTGAAGTGCGCTGAACGTTTTTAAAATTGACGAATATACCCTGCGCCGTTTCGGGACGGAGGTACACGGTGTTTACGCTGTCCTCGGTAACGCCCTGAAAGGTCTTGAACATAAGGTTGAACTTTCTGATTGGCGTAAAGTCCGATTTGCCGCAAACGGGGCAGGCAATCTTCTTTTCGTTGATAAACGCTTCCAGCCCATCGTTATCCAGGCTTTCAACCTTTATATCTATCTTGTGTTTTTTGCAGTAATCTTCCACGAGATTATCCGCGCGGTGGCGCGATTTGCAGCTTCTGCAGTCCATAAGGGGGTCTGAAAATCCGCCGAGGTGACCGGAAGCCTTCCAGGTAGAGGGGTTCATAAGAATCGCGCAGTCAAGTCCCGTATTGTAGGGAGTTTCCTGTACGAACTTTTTCCACCAAGCCTTTTTTACGTTGTTTTTAAACTCAACGCCGAGAGGACCGAAGTCCCAGGTGTTTGCAAGTCCGCCGTAAATTTCGCTGCCGGGAAAAATGAAGCCTCTGTTTTTGCAGAGCGCCACAAGCTTTTCCATAGTTACCGCTCTCTTTTTATCCGTCATATAATTCTCCTAACGCCGCGCAGTTGGATTACTGCGCGCTAAATCTATTGAAAATATTTTATAAAAAACCTCTTTTTAAGTCAAGTAAATGCAAGCTGCGCCGAGCGAAAGCTAATTACTGATTTTTCTTTTAAAGGGAATAACGCCCGAGCAATAAAGAGCAAGTACTACGCCGCACACAAAAAATACCGCGGCAAATGCGGAGCATTGAATTTTAACGCTTTTATACGATTTCCTTACAACTGATTTCGAACTTTCAAAGGTTACAATTTCGTTGCCGTCTGAAGATAAAAAAACGATTGAAATTCTGTCGCTGTAATCTTCATCGTTGTCGACGTATCCGATTTTGTTAAGCGTCCTGAAAATTATATGGTCGCCTTCGGAAAGCGCGTTTAAGCTTTGCTCGTCGGCAACTGCGCCGCTATTGAATACAAAAGCGTATTCTTCGAATTCCTGCACGTAAATTAAGCGCGTGGAGCCTTGCGTTTCCTGTCTGACAAAAGTCGCCTCGTATTTGTTTGTGTATTTTTCGTTGTAGGCTGCAAGATGCAATGCCGTACCGCCGAATCCGATTAACAAAATCGTTGCCGCGAAGAAAAAGCATGCGACCGTCAGAACGATGAAAACTATCTTTTTAATTTTATTCTGCATTGAATTTTGCATTAAAACTCCTTTTAAATTATTTTATTAACAACAGCTTTTTAAGTCAAGTAAATTGCAGGCGAGCCTTTATAATAAGGAAAACTTTGGTTGGGCAATTTTTCAAAAAGTAGTATTAAAAGATATACATTTAATAACCGTATGTGGTATAATCAAAGAAAAACGCAGGGTGCTTATGTTATCAGATATCGAAATTGCCGAAAGTTGTAAATTGAAAGACGTGCGTGAAATTGCCGCAAAACTCAATCTGTCGGAAGACGATTTGGAACTGTACGGCAAACACAAGGCTAAAATCAACCTTAAAAAAGTAGAGCCGAAGTCAAAGCTTATACTCGTTACCGCCATAAACCCTACGGCGAGCGGCGAGGGCAAGACTACCGTTTCTATCGGCCTTGCCGACGGTATGGCAAAGCTGGGCAAAAAGGTCTGCCTTGCGCTGCGCGAACCCTCTCTGGGTCCCGTGTTCGGAATTAAGGGCGGAGCCGCCGGCGGCGGATACGCGCAGGTCGTTCCCATGGCTGATATAAATCTGCATTTTACGGGCGACTTGCACGCGATAACTTCGGCAAATAATTTGCTCTGCGCCATGATTGACAATCATATTTTCAGGGGTAACGCGCTTAAAATAAAACAGGTGACTTTCCGCCGCTGCGTCGATATGAACGACAGAGCGCTGCGCGATTTAACCATCAAGTGCGAAGCGGGAAAAATGGCCGGCTGCGAAAGCTATTCGAGGCAAGAGGGCTTCGAGATAACCGCGGCTTCCGAGGTTATGGCAATTTTGTGCCTTGCGCGCGACCTTGCCGATCTGAAAAAGAGAATAGGCGAAATAGTAGTGGGCGTTGACGAGGACGGAAACTACGTCCGCGCAAAACAGCTTAAAGCGGACGGCGCAATGGCAACCCTTTTGAAGGACGCCATAAAACCCAACCTCGTTCAGACTCTGGAAGGAACGCCCGCAATCGTACACGGCGGACCGTTCGCAAATATAGCGCACGGCTGCAACTCGGTACGCGCAACCTATACGGCAATGACCCTTGCCGACTACACCGTCACCGAAGCGGGCTTCGGCGCGGATCTGGGCGCGGAAAAATTCCTTGATACAAAGTGCCGCATTGCGGATATACAGCCCGACTGCGTAGTGGTCGTGGCGACGGTAAAGGCGTTAAAGCTTCACGGCGGCGCGGACAAGTCCAACCTGTCCGAAGAAAATATCGCCGCGCTTAAAGCGGGACTTCCCAACCTTTTAAAGCACGTTGAAAACGTTAAAAAGGTTTACAATAAACCCTGCGTCGTTGCAATGAACAGATTTGCAACCGATAGCGAAGCTGAAATTAAAACCGTACTCGAAGCCTGCAAAAAGGCGGGCGCGAAAGCGGTATTCACAGACGTGTTCTTAAAGGGCGGCGAAGGCGGAAAAGATTTAGCCGCAGCCGTAATCGAAGAGTGCGGCAAAAAATCAAAACTCAAATACGCGTACGAGCTTAAAGACGGCGTAGTTAAAAAGATTGAAAGCATAGTTAAAAAAGTTTACGGCGGCGACGGAGCGGAGTTTTCCGATACCGCGCTTGAAAAGATTAAGTCGCTTGAAAAAAGCGGAATTAAGGGTCTGCCGGTAATTATCGCAAAGACGCAGTATTCCCTTTCCGACGACCCCAAAAAGCTTGCCGCGCCCAAGGGCTTTAAAATATACGTCCGCGATATTATCTACAAAGGCGGCGCAGGCTTTATAGTAGCGGTCGCAGGCGAAATTATGCTTATGCCCGGTCTCGGTAAAGTTCCCAGTGCGGAACACATCGACGTTGACGCGGACGGCGTTATAACGGGGCTTTCGTAATAATGGATATCGACGCGTTAATTTTTATCGCCGAACAAGGCGATATCGAAGCGCAATGCTGCGTAGGTTTGTGTTACGAAAGAGGCGAAGACGACGTAGAAATAGATTACGAAAAAGCGGCGTACTGGTATACAAAGTCCGCAGAAAACGGCTTTGCGATGGCGCAATACCATTTGGGCGATTTCTATGATAAAGGCAAGGGCGTAGAACAGAATATCGAAAAAGCGGTATACTGGTGGAAGAAAGCCGCGGAGCAAGGGTTTGCGCAAGCGCAAAACGATTTGGCTATTTGCTATTCTTTCGGCGAGGGCGTTGAAGAAGATTTCGAAAAAGAAGTTTACTGGTTCAAAAAAGCCGCCGAGCAGGGGCTTGCGACCGCGCAAAGCAATTTAGCCGTTTGCTATTATGACGGCATTGGCGGTGAACAGAATTATGAAAAAGCGGTATACTGGTGGACGAAAGCTGCGGAGCAAGGCTTTGCCGCCGCGCAAAACAATTTAGGCGTTTGCTATAATAACGGCAAGGGCGTAGAAATAGATTACGAAAAAGCGGTCTACTGGTACACGAAAGCCGTCGAACAAGGATTCGGCGAAGCGCAACTCAATCTGGGTAACTGCTATTTCAACGGACAAGGCGTTAAAAAGAGTTTAAGAAAAGCAAAATTCTGGTGGAAGAAAGCGGCAAAGTTATGAACGATAAAATAAGCGGAATTATTCAGATAGCGCAGTAATCATTCCGCGGCAGAAAATTTAAAAATACATTTCAATATAGATTAAACGGTAAAAATTATGGAACTTCCCGAAGCAAGTAATTTCATAGAACAGATTATAAACGAGGAACTGGAAGCGGGCAAATTTGCAAGCCGCAACAACGCGATACAGGTGCGTTTTCCGCCCGAGCCGAACGGCTATCTGCATATAGGACATATCAAGGCTATGTGCATAAATTTCGGCGTAAAGGACAAGTATCACGGCAAGCTCAATTTGAGAATGGACGACACCAACCCCGCAAAGGAAGATTACGAGTACGTAAATTCCATAGTGGACGCGGTCAAGTGGCTTGGCTTTGAGTACGACCAACTGGTATTTGCTTCCGACTACTACGACAGACTTTACGAAATTGCCGAAAAGTATATTCTGGACGGCAACGCGTACGTCTGCGATTTATCCGCAGAGGAAATAACCGCAACGCGCGGAACTTTGACCGAGGCAGGAACGCCCTCGCCGTACAGAAACAGAAGCGTGGAGGAAAATTTGCGGCTTTTCCGCGAAATGAAAGCGGGCAAATATCCCGACGGCGCTAAAACCCTGCGCGCGAAAATCGATATGGCGTCGCCCAACGTAAATATGCGCGATCCGGTAATTTACCGCATAGCGCACGTTCCGCATTACCGCACGGGCGACAAGTGGTGCGTATATCCTATGTACGACTTCGCTCACCCCGTGTCCGACGCGATAGAGGGAATTACTCACTCTCTCTGTTCGCTTGAATTCGAAAACCACAGACCGCTTTACAACTGGTTCGTTGAAAAAGCGGGCTTTGAGGCGCCCCTGCCCAGACAGATAGAGTTTGCAAGACTTAACATTACAAATATGCTTATGTCTAAACGCTATCTTAAAAAACTGGTGGACGAGGGCTTTGTCCGCGGCTGGGACGACCCCAGAATGCCCACGGTTATGGGACTTAAAAACCGCGGCGTTCCGCCGAAGGCGCTTAAAAAATTCTGCGCCGACGTAGGCGTTGCAAAGGCGTACTCGGTAGTAAACCATGCGCAGCTTGACAGCTGTATCCGCGACGAGCTGAACGAAACGGCAGAGCGGGCGATGGCGGTTCTGAATCCAGTTAAACTTACAATAACCAACTACAACGGCGAGGAAGAGCTTGACTTTGATATCAACCCCATGCAAGAGGGAAGCGGTACCCGTAAAATCAAATTTACCGGCAGCGTATATATCGATAGGGACGACTTTTCTTTAAATCCTCCGCCCAAGTACAAGAGACTGCAAAAGGGCGGTACCGTGCGTCTTAAAAGCGCGTACATCGTGCGCTGCGACGACGTAAAATTTGACGAAAAGGGCGAAGTTCAGGAAATTTTATGTACCTACTTCCCCGAAACGAGGAGCGGCTCTAACCTGCCTTCCGAAGTTAAAGCGAAGGGCGTTATCCAGTGGGTGGACGCAAAATACGGCTGCGACGTTCAGTTCAGACAGTACGAACCCCTTTTAAAGGACGAGCAGTACCCCGATCAGGACTACGCCGAAAGACTTAACGCGGACAGCGAAAAAGTTACATTCGGCAAAGCGGAAGAGTATCTTGCAAAAAGCCCCGACGGCAGCGCTTACCAGCTTATAAGAGCGGGCTATTTCAAAAAAATTACCGATAACGGTTTCGTGCTTTCCGAAATCGTTTCGTTAAAGGACAGTTTTAACAAGTAAACCGTCCCGTATGGTGACAGAATGAATATTTTAGGTATAGTGATTATTTGCGCGATACTGCTATTTGCGTTAGTGGGAGGCGGCATAGGCGCGTTTAAAGGTTTTACGCGCGTAAAATCCTGGGGAGTCGAATTTATACTCACGGGACTTCTTGCCATACCCATCACCTCGCTGATAACAAGCAAAATGAAGGGCGGCGCAGTCATTGCCGGCGGTTTTGTTTCAATCGCCGTTACGGTAATTTTTATCGGGCTGTTTATGTTCCTTTTCTGGCTTTTCAGAAAACTTCTTGCAAGGAAGATTGAAAAGCGCAAGCAGATGTCGTACTACTCGAATTACATAGAAAACGAGCAGAACACGGTAAAAATTCTGGGCGCGCTCGCCGCGGATGATATTAAGGAGTACAAAAAGCTCACCAAACACAAACCCAAACAGTCGGGCGGCGTTTGGAGTATTTTAAACAGAGTTTTCGGCGGCGTAGTGCTTGCGGTTAAGGGTATCGTAATCGCCGGTATTCTCGCGGCGGTATTTCTTGTAATTCTCGACTGCACCCGTCTCGCGCAGGAGGGCGGCGGACTTTATCCCCTGCTCGGCAAAATGTATGCAAGCGGCAGCTGGAAATTCTTCAAAAAATGCTTGTTCGACTTCTTAGTAATAGGCGTGATTATGGCGTGCATAAAGATAGGCTATGCAAGCGGCGTTTCACACGCGGTATGGTCCGCTACTGTTGTAGGTATGGTTTTAGGCGCCGTAGGTCTTGCCGCGCATCTGGCGTTCAACGTTGAAGAGTTTAAAGCTGTTGCCGAAAATTTGAGCGAAACTCTTGCCGAAAAGGTCGGACTTTTACAGCAGTTGGGCGCTAACGGTCCGAAGATTGTCGCCCAGTGCATAATTGCCGCGGGCATGTTCGCGATTATTCTGGTTCCTATAATATTAATAGCAGTATTCGTACCAAAATTTATCGATATAGCGCGCGGTGGCAAAATTTTCAAAGCGGTAGACGGCGTGTTCGGCGCGATTGCGCTTACATTGACTGTACTCGGCGTACTGTTCATTTACGGCGCAATAGTCAATTCGATGAGTGACCTTGAGTTTATGAATGTGTTTAACGCGTACTTTGCAAAGAGCGGCATTGCAACCTATATTTTTGACAGAAATATACTCAACGCCATGGGTATTCTGAAACTTCCTATTTCGGACTATTTGCAGCCTTCGCAACCTGCGGATCCGCCTGCGGACCTGCCGGTCGAATAATAAAGTAAAAAACGCGGAAATCCTTTCGGACTTCCGCGTCTTTTTATTTAATTACTTTTCGGAATAGCTTTCGCAACAGGTGCAAACCTTACTGTCGCAATTGCAACCTACGGTAATTTTGTCGAGGGTGCAATTGCAACCGTTTACGTTGTGTTTGCAATGGTTTACGTTACAAGCTATATCGTGATTTGCGCTTTTCATAAAATATCCTCCGGTTATCAGTTTGTGTAAAGGAGGGGCAATTTATTCGCAGAAGTATTGACAAACCGCGCCGATTTAAGTAAAATGATTAAAAGGAGTGCTTATGAAGATTATTTTATTGCAGGACGTTAAAGGACAGGGCAAAAAGGGCGAAGTTAAGGACGTCAACGAAGGCTACGCAAGAAACTTTCTTATAAAAAAGGGACTGGCGGAAGTCGCTACGGCGAATAAGCTGAACGAGATAAGTCAGAAGAAGTCCGCCGCGGATTTCCACAAGGCGGAAGAGATTAAAGCCACGCAGCAGCTTGCAGGCAATATAAACGGCAAACTGTTCGTTGTAAAGATAAAAGCGGGACAGGGCGGAAAGGTGTTCGGTTCGGTTACCGCCGCGGACGTTGCCGAAGCTATGCAGAGGGACGGCTTCGAGGTCGATAAAAAGAAGGTCGTACTCACCCAGCCCATAAAGACGGTCGGCGTGTTCGATGTCGATTTAAAGCTTATGGAGGGCATAGGCGCGAAGATAAAAGTTTCAGTTGAAAGCGAATGACATGCGTTCCGCTTGGCAGCGTATCTTAATTGCGGTGCAACTTGATTTACTAACCGCAAATCAACAAGCCGCAGGCTTGGCGGCGTATCTTGATTGCCTGATTGCTTTACCGTCAAGTCACAAATTAAACTTTAATTAATTAAGGCGCGGAGCTTTATTAAGCTCCGCGCCGCTTTTCGTTTAAGTTTGACTTGCGTTAGGTTTGTAACCGATAAAGTAATAAAGATACGCGTCAAGCATTGCTTGTTAGCGGAATCTTCCGCCGCCGCCGCCGTGACCGCCGCCGCTGTGTCCGCCGAAGCTGCTTCCGCCTCCCGACGACCAGCCTGAGCTTCCGCTTGAACCGGACGAAGAGGGGTGCGACGCCATACTCTTTGACAGGGACGAAACCGAGCTGCTTATCATTCTGTTCAGAACGTAGAACTCAATGACGGTCGCGCCGGTAACTCCCCACTGCGGAGGTTCAATGGCAATATCCTGGAATTTCTCTTCCCATATCTTGCTTACGCCCAAAACCTGCGCGTAGGGCAGTATATGATAGTAATACTGCGGATCCTGTTCGAGCATAGTTTCAAGTTCTTTCTTTTCCACAAGCTTGATATAGTTTTTAAAGCCTATTATGTCGTTGAGCTTTTTGGTGTATTCTTCCGTTTTTGTCATTGTCATTACCGAAGCGGTAACAGTTAAAACGCATATAGCGCACATCAGAAGCGCGACGGGAAGAGGCATAATTGCCGAGGGTACTATCAAAAGATACAACAGCGATATGAGGAACCCCAGCGCAAAGATACCGGAGTAGATGAGTATCTGTTTAATTTTACTCAATTTCAGCTCTCTCTGTTTTACCGCAAGCGAAAGCGTAAAGACTATGACCGCGGGGACAATCGCAAAAAGGAGGGGTACAAAATCAAATACGGAGTACCTCAATGAAATGCGCATCAAAGCGATAATCACCGGCGAAAGACAGAAAAGCAGTAACGAAAGTATTGTAAACGCAACCGCAGCGGCTTTTCCTTTGCCGGAATACAGTCTGCCGGCTTTTGAGTTTACGCTGCCGGTTATCGAAGGTATAGCGGAGTAAAAATAGTTTTTAAGACCGCCGACTCTCACGGAATCTCCACGCGAGAACAGTTTGTTAAAGGTGGTTTTTTCGTAATCCTCGCAGCTTTCGGGCAGCTCTTTAACAACGCGGATGAGAGTGGGGTTGTCCTTGTCTTCAAAGTTAATTTTAAGGTAACCCTTGTCCGCGAAATAGTATATGAGCGAAGCTATATCCACCGTGTCAACCTTGCTGTCAATAAGCTTGCCCATCATAAGGGGATCCATCTGGTTGGGCGCTTCAAAGTTTACGACGGGAACAACCTTGTCGTTATTGCATACAAGGAATTTAAGGGCTATCAGAAGAAGGAATAAAACCGCCCCTGCAATAACGCAGATATAAGGAGTAAAATCGGTGTAGGTGGAAAGAACGCCCTCTTTAAAGTGAACGTCAAATCTTACCTGCGTATATTTCTTGATATAATCTATGTGCGCGGACAGCGTCGCTTTTCCGTTGTCTGTAACTCCTTCGGTAACGGCAATATCCGTTCCGTAAAAGTCGGTCAGACCTTTGACCTCGCAAAAGGTTTTCTCGTCCATAATATAACCGTCGGGTAGAATAAGCGTGATATCTATATCGTAAATAGGGCAGGGCCAACCGGCGCCGACGGGAGTAAGCGCAAGCAGGTCGTTTCCTTCCTGCGCCTTCGTAAGACAATAGTCGTACTCTATGCGGTAGGTATGCAGCTCCTTGTATTTAGTTGCGTAACCGCCTATATCAACCGAAATAAACTCGTTGTCGTCATCGTCCTTTTCGCTTAAAACGCTGTAAATCACCGACCTCTTCTGACCGTTGACCATTTCGTAAGCTTTTACGTTCATAATGCGTTCGCCGGCGTTTACGGGAATGTCGCGGATAATCGCCGCGTTATTGAAAAAATAAACGCCGATATCTTCAACTATTTTAAGCGAGCGGTCGGTGTCGACGTCGATAGTGATATCGTAATTTCTGACGTGGGTCTCGTAAGGGTACGCAGGAAGTTCGTCGTCCGTGTCCGCGCTTGCCGTTTTGCCGCTGGTGAAAAAGACCGCGCATACCGCGATTACCGCGGTAATGAACAAAAACAGACAAATAAGAGGTAGTCTTTTAACTTTTTTCATAATTGCTCCGAAAATCGGGCGCAGGTTGTCCTGCGCCCGTAAAATTAAAATTGTACTTTTACGTTCTGTCTTTCTTCTTCGGTTGCCTCGAAGTAAGGCTGCGCTGTGCATTTCATCATTTTTGCAATGATGCAGGGAGGGATAGCCTTGATGTATCCGTTGTACTCTCGCACGTTCGCGTTGTAGTACTTTCTCGAATGAACAAGCTCGTTTTCAACAGTTTTCAACTGGTTCTGCAAATCCATAAAGTTTGAATTCGCTTTCAGTTCGGGATAGTTTTCGGTTACCTTGTGGAAACGCATTATCGCGCGGCTTAACTCGTTGTTTGCCGCAACTTTTTCCGCAACGGTGGTTGCTTTCATAGCGGCAGCGCGCGCTTCGGTAACTCTCGTAAAGGTTTCGCTTTCGTGCTTTGCGTAGCCCTTAACCGTTTCAACGAGGTTGGGAATAAGGTCAAAACGCTTTTTAAGATAAACGTCGATGTTTGAAAAAGCGTCTTCATACTGTGCCTGCATTTTTACGATTTTGTTGTGTACGCAGATTGCCCAGATTATGATAATGAGGACGACTGCGCCGACAACGCCGCCGACAATTCCGCCGATTGCGCCGTTTGATAAAAGTAAATTCATTTTTTCTCCTTAAAGTTTTTTTATTTCAACGATTGCGCTCTTTAAAAAAGCTTCCGCAATCGATTGCTTTTTAATTATTTTCAAAGCTTCGTCAACGCCGAACCACTTGACTTCTTCAAGCTCGTTCAGATCGGGCGAGGGTTCGCCGTTTTCGGCTACCATCACAAACCCCAGCATTAAAACGTTGTTAGGTTCGTGATAGCGCGAGGACAGGTACTTGAATTTTACCACGTCTAACTTCGTTTCTTCCTTAAATTCGCGCGAAACCGCTTTTTCTGCAGTTTCGCCCTTTTTTACGTATCCCGCAAAAAGAACGTAATCTTCCTGACCGTTGTGTTTTGCAAGCAGTATTTTATCCTTTGCGCGGTTAAACGCAACCATACTCACCGCGCTTGCAAAGCGGGGGAAGCGGTATTCGTTGCAGTGCTTGCAGTACGGCACCAATCCTTCTTCGGCTTTGAACATAAGCGTCAGTTCGTTGCCGCATTCCGTACAGAACATATTTGCCTCCTTATCATCAAGCCGCGGTCAAAAATTTAACATAATTTCCGCCGCCGCTACACATTATATTATATAATAATATTTTATAATTTTCAATAGTATATCTACAATTTAACAAATTTATTGACTTATTTTCACGAATATAATATAATTAACGCAATAATCAGACCAATAATCGGGGGAATATTTTGGATTACGAAAGAGCGAAAATATTTTTAAATCAGCGCGGTCAGAGTCATCTTCTTGAATATTACGACGAATTGACCGCCAAAGAGCGCGCGCAGCTTTTGGAAGAGATTGAAAATATTAACTTTTCGGTCGTCAAAAACATAAAAAATACCGATTGCAAACATAAGGTAAAAATCCGCCCCGTTCAGGCTGTGACGCTGGAAGACGTAAAGCGCCGCCGTCCGCAGTTTGAGGACGTGGGTCTGCGCGCCCTTGAAAATAAAAAAGTGGGAGCGGTACTGCTTGCCGGCGGTCAGGGAACGCGCCTCGGCTTTGACAAAGCCAAGGGTATGTACAATATAGGTCAGACGCGTTTTCTGTCTATTTTCGAGCAACTTTTAAACAATATAAAAGAAGTAACTGATTTAACGGGCAGATATTTTCCGCTCTTTATAATGACTAACACCCTCAACAACGGGGAAACGATACAGTTTTTCAAGGACAACGACTATTTCGGCTATCCGCGCGACAGGGTGCATTTTTTCGTGCAGGATACCGAACCTACCTGCGACTTCGACGGCAAAATTTTCCTTGACCGGAAACACGCAATTTCACTCTCGCCGAACGGAAACGGCGGCTGGTATTCCTCGCTCATAAACGGCGGGTACAACCGCATTATCGAGCGCGAGGGGATAGAGTGGTTAAACGTTTTCGGCGTAGACAACGTCCTGCAGAAAATCTGCGACCCCGTGTTTATAGGCGCAACGCTTATGTCGGGACACAACTGCGGCGCAAAGGTAGTTAAAAAGCTTTACGCCGACGAAAAAGTGGGCGTGCTGTGCGAAGAGAACGGCAAACCCGCAATAGTGGAATACTACGAAATGCCGCCCGAGCTTGCGATCAAAAAGGACAGGAGCGGCGAGCTGGTTTACCGATACGGCGTAACCTTAAACTATCTTTTCAACGTAAAACAGCTTAACACGACCCTTTCGGGAAACCTGCCGTACCACCTTGCAAAAAAGGCGGTGCCGCATATGGAAAACGGCTTGCGTATTGTTCCCGACGAACCCAACGGCTACAAGTTTGAAACGCTGGTTGTGGATATGGTAAAACTTATGGGCAGCTGCCTTGCGTTCGAGGTCGAGCGCGATAACGAGTTTGCGCCAGTAAAAAACGCTCACGGCGCGGACAGCGTGGATACCGCAAGATTTCTTTTAAAAAAGAACGGCGTTATTCTGTAATTGAATTTTGGCAATAATCTAACGTAAATAAAGAAATAAGGACATATATGAAGAAATTTTTAACTTTTTTGGCATCTTTCTGCATCGCCGCGGTAATGCTTTTCAGCGGCTGCGGCTTGTTTATGGGCGAGGACGGTAAGGACGGACTGGACGGCCGCGACGGTAAAGACGGCAAGGACGGCGCGTCTGTCACCATATACGATTTGTACGAAGCCGCAAAACAGGAACACGGCGGCGAACTCACTTTTGACGAGTTTTTGAGAGATTATCTCTCATATTCTGGCAGCGAGATAAACGCGGCGGCTTCCTTGCAGGCAAGCGTAAACCGCTCGCTTATGTCGGCGGTCACCGTTCTTTCAAGGTTTAAATACGGGTCGTACGGCTTTTACACGTACAAGGTTTTCACCGGCTCGGGCGTAATTCTCTCGGTAGACAAAGAGGCGGGCGACGCGTACGTCGTTACAAACTGCCACGTCGTGTTCGGCGATACTTCGGCAGACGCAAACTATATTTCCGAGTGCGTAAGACTCTATCTCTACGGTCAGGACGTGAACGGAGTCAACTTTACTTTAAGCAAGGACAGAAGCACTATTTACGACTACGGCTACGGAATTGTAGCGGAGGTTATGTGCGCTTCCGCAACTTACGATATAGCCCTTTTAAAGGTAACTAACAGCGATATAATTAAAAGAAGCGAAGTAGTTGCCGCAAGTTTTTCGGACGCGGAAGACGTCTATCTGGGCGAAACGGTGTACGCGATAGGCAACGCATCCAGCGAGGGTATGAGCGCTTCTAACGGCATTATAAGCAAAGACAGCGAGTTTATATCCCTGAACCTTTCGGACAAATACAGCGACGATGACGCCGCTATTTCCTACCGCGTTATGAGAACGACCGCGCCCATAAACCACGGCAATTCGGGCGGCGGACTGTTTAACGCCGACGGCGAAATTGTCGGCATTGTCAACGCAAAGGACGACGACGCGGACGCGGATAATATGGGCTACGTTCTGCCCGGAAATCTTGTTAAGCGGCTTTTAAAGCTTATGTACGACCAGTACAGCGGCTATTACACTATGGGCGTAAGAAAGGCGTACCTCGGCGTGGAAACCTCCGTTTCGGACAGCTACGCAAGATACGACGAAGAGAACAACCGCGCGGTAATTACCGAAATTCTGCGCGTTAAAAAAATAGACAGCTTCCCCGCATACGGCAAATTAATGGTAGGCGATATTTTCAAAAAGATACGCATAGTCGACAGCGACGGCAACGAAAAAGAGAATTTGACCGTCACGCGCGAGTACCACGTAAGGGACGTTATGTTTTCCGTAAGGTTCGGCGACACCGTGTACGTAACGGTTGAACGCGGCGGCATAGAAATCGAAGTGGAAATAGTATATAACAACAACTCGTATTTCAAAATTACGGACACTGCCGAGTTAAACAGCTGATTAACGTACGGAGCAAAAACTTTACTGGCTTAAAATAAAAACCTCTCAAAAATTTGAGAGGTTTTTTATTACCGTTCTATTTTGTTTATGTCGTAAGGGGTTACCTGGTAAACGTAATAGTTCAGCCAATTCATATAAAACAGATTAGCGGTGGACGACCAGTTCATTTTAACTTCGGTCATGTCCTTGTCTGCAAAGTAATTGACGGGCGGCGCAATGTCAAGCCCTTTCTGTTTGTCGCGTTCGTATTCGTTTTTAAGGGTAAATCTGTCGTACTCCATATGGCCTGTTACAAACACCCTGCGGTTGTCCACGCTCTTGACTATCGAAGCTCCGGCGCGTTTTGAATAAGCCAGAATTTTAAGTCCGCGCGCGTCCATAATGTCCTTTGCGTAAATTATGGTGTGCCGCGAGTGGGGCATATGAAACTCGTCCGAAATTCCGCGCATTAACGGCTCGGGTACGCCGTCGCGTACGCGGTTATGCGCGAATATTCCGAAGCACTTCTTTTTCAGGGAGTGTTTTTTTATGCCGTAAAAATGGTGCAGCGCCGCCTGCGCGCCCCAGCATATAAACAGGGTGGAGGTGACGTTGGTCGTCGTCCAGTCCAGAATTTCCTGCAGCTCGCGCCAGTACGCGACCTTTTCAAAGGGCATATTTTCAACAGGCGCGCCCGTTATAATCATGCCGTCGAATTTGCTGTTTTTAATCTCGTCGAACGATTTGTAAAACTTTTCGAGATGACCGGCGTCGACGTGGGTCGCCGTGTACGACTCGGTGCGGACGAGAGTAATATTCACCTGCAACGGCGAGTTTGATAAAAGCCGCATAAACTGCGTTTCGGTCGTTTCTTTCGTGGGCATCAAATTGAGTATGGCAATTTCAATCGGACGGATTTCCTGCGAAATTGCGCGCTCCGAGTCCATAACGAAAATTCGTTCGCCCGTCAGAATTTTATAGGCGGGCAGCTCTTTGTTTATAACTATGGGCATTAAACTTTCTCCAATGCTTGTTCCAGATCTGCTATTATATCGTCGGGGTTTTCTATGCCGACCGAAAGCCTTACGAGATTATGAGGAACTCCGGCCTTTACAAGGTCCTCTTCCGAAAGCTGTCTGTGGGTGGTGGAAGCGGGGTGCAGAACGCAGCTTCTTGCGTCCGCAACGTGGGTTTCCTGCGTAATCAGTTTTAAAGCTTCCATAAAGCGGGCGCACTTTTTCACGTCGCCTTTTATGCCGAAGCTCATCATTCCGCCCTGACCTGCGGGCAGGTATTTTTCTGCAAGTTTGTGATATTTGTTATCTGCAAGCGACGCGTGCAGAATCCAGTCTATCTTGGGGTGGGTAGAAAGATATTTTGCAACCTTCTTCGCGTTTGAAGAGTGGCGTTCCATTCTCAAAGCGAGCGTATCGCAGCCTATGTATGAGATAAACGCGTTTTGCGGACTCATAATTGCGCCCAAGTCGCGTATCATCTGCGCGCGGCACTTCGTTCCGAAAGCTACGGGCAGGTCTGCGTAAACCAGTCCGTGATAGCTTTCGTCCGGCTCGTTGAAAGAGGAGTAGCGCGCGTTTCCATTAAAGTTGAAGTTGCCCGCATCGATAATAACTCCGCCCAGCGCCGCCGCATGACCGTCGAGATACTTCGACGAGGAATGGACTATGATGTTTGCGCCCCACTTTGCAGGACGGCACAAAACCGGTGTCGCGAGGGTATTGTCAACAGCAAATAAAACGCCGTGTTTTTTCGCAATTTTTTCAATCTTTTCAAAGTCGAGGACGATGATGGAGGGGTTTGCAATCGTTTCGCCGAAAATAAGTTTGGTCTTATTATCAATCAGCTTTTCAATTTCCTCCGCCGGAGCGTCAGGGTCGAAAAATCGGCACTCTATGCCGAGCTTCGGAAGAGTGGTGGAAAACAGATTGTACGTTCCGCCGTAAACCGCCTGCGAGGTCAGAATATTGTCTCCCGCGCCCGCGACCGTCAGAACGGCGAGAGTTGTCGCGCTCATTCCCGAGGCGCAGCCTATTCCGCAGACGCCGCCTTCCAAAGCCGCAACCTTGTTTTCGAACGCCGCAACCGTCGGGTTCGCAAGACGGGTGTAAAAATAGCCGTCGCTTTTCAAGTCGAACAAATTCGCCATATCCTGCGTCTTTTCGTAAGCGAATGTGGTTGACTGTACTATGGGCGGAATTCTCGCCTCGCCGCTTTTGGGCGAATAGCCAGCCTGCACGCATAAAGTGTCTAATTTATAATTTTTATCCATAACTTTATCCTCTGAATTCTTTAATCTGTCTGTCAAGCGCGCGCTTTTCGTCGCGGTCGGCAATGGCGCGTTTTTTATCGTAATTCTGTTTGCCCTTGCAAAGCGCGATTTCCGCCTTTACAAGGCTGTCCTTGAAGTAGAGCGAAAGGGGAATGAGAGTGTAGCCCTTTTCGTTTATCTTACCCACGATTTTGTCGATTTCGTACTTGTGCATCAAAAGCTTTCTGTCACGTTTCGACTCTTTGGTGGAAAACGCGCCGGCTTTGTCGTAAACCGCGATATGCGCGTTTTTAAGGGTGATTTCACCGTTTCTTATAAAGCAGAACGCCTCTTTTAAGTTGCAGTTGCCCGCCCTCAAAGACTTGACTTCGGCGCCCTCCAAAACTATTCCAGCCTCGTATTTTTCAAGTATAAAATACTCGAACGTGGCGTACCTGTTGTAAGTTATAGTTTTCATAAATTTATTATATCACAATTAGTTTTCATTCGCAATAGAAAAGGTAACGCGCTTTCTGCCGAAATCGCACCCGTCAACGCGTATTTTAAGTTTATCGCCCAGTCTGAAGGTGTTTCGCCGCCCTTTCAGAAGAAATTTTTCCGCAAAAAACTCGTAATCGTCGTTCGGCAGGTATTCGGTAGGAATAAGCCCCTCGACCGTATTTTCAAGCTCGCAGAACACGCCGAAGTTAGTCACGCCCGAAACGGTCGCGTCGTAAACTTCGCCTATCCTTTCGGACATATATTCAAGCTTGTACAAGTCGTCAACCTCGCGCTCGGCTTCATCCGCGATACGTTCGCGTTCAGAGCAGTCAATGCCCGCCTGTTTTGCGTTGTCCCTGTATTTCAGTCCGTTGCCGCCGCGCAGAACTTCCTTCAAGGCGCGGTGTACGAACAAGTCGGGATAGCGGCGGATAGGGGAAGTAAAGTGGCAGTAACGCGGCGACGCAAGCCCGAAGTGTCCTCTGTTTTCTTCCGAGTATCTCGCCTTTTGCATACAGCGCAGCATAACCTTGTTTATCACCGGATAGTACGGCTTGTCCTCGGCGCGCTTTAAAATATTCTGAAAGTCGCAAGGCTCGGCTTCGTCGCTGTCGACCTTTACGTTAATTCCCAAATCTTTTAAAAATGAAGTCAGCGTTTCAACCTTTTCGGGCGAAGGCGCTTCGTGAATGCGGTAGAGGCAGGGTATATTTTTGCTTGCCATAAAGTCGGCAACCGCCTCGTTTGCGGCAATCATAAACTGCTCGATAATTCTCTCGGAGATAGTGCGCTCGTAGTCTGGTATAACGATTTTGCCGTTTTCGTCTGTGTGAATTTTCGCCTCGCGCAAGTCTAAATTTACGCAGCCGGCCTCGTCGCGGTTTTTCTCCATTATCAGGCAAAGCTTTTGCATTAAACCTACCGTGTCAACAAGATCGGGATACTTTCCGCAAGCCTCTTTTTCACCGTTGCATATTGCCGTAACCTCTTTGTAAGTCATCTTATGGCGGCTTTTTATAACGCTTTCAAAAATCTCGTAATTAAGCCGCCTGCCCTGTCCGTCAAAGGTCATAACGCAGGAGGTCGCGTATCTGTCCTCGCCCTCGTTCAGCGAACACGCGCCGTTTGAAAGGGACTTGGGCAGCATAGGCAGAACGGTGTCGGGGAAGTACACGCTCGTGCCGCGCGCGTACGCCTCGTTATCCAGAGCCGAGCGGTATTTGACGTAGCGGCTGACGTCGGCGATGTGAACGCCCAAAATATATTTACCGTCAACTAATTCAAGCGACACCGCGTCGTCAACGTCGCGCGTGTCCTCGCCGTCAATCGTAAATATAAGCTTTTCGCGTAAATCTCTGCAACCGTCGCAACTTACGGGCTTTGCCGCAACTCTTTCCGCCTCGCGTACGACCTCTTCGGGAAATTCCGAATACAGCCCGTGCGCGCGGATAATCGAAAGAACTTCAACGGCAAAATTTCCGCCCTCGCCCAAAATTTCAATTATTTTGCCGAGAGGATTGCGGTTCTGCGGATAGGCTGTAATTTCGCAAAGTACTTTGTCGCCGTCCTTCGCGTTCATTGAAAGGGAAAGGGGGATAGAAACTTCCGGAAGCTTACTGTCGTCCGGCTGCAAAAAACCGAAGCCGCCTTCGATAGTAAAAACGCCCGTGATTTTGGTTCTGCCGCGTTCGGTAATTTCAACTATATAGCCCTCGTCAACCGTTCCTTTGACAGGCGCAGCCAAAACCTTGTCGCCGTCGTACGCGCCGCAAAGGGAGTGGGGCGGAATAAAAAAGTCGTTTTTGTATTTTTCTCTGTCGTCGGGTTCGACGAATGCAAACCCTCTGGCGTTGCCGCGCACCGTACCCGAAAATACGCCCGCCTGCTTGGGCGTGCAGAATCTGCCCTTTCTGTCGCGCATGATTTTACCATCTCTCTCAAGCTCGCGGAGTATAGCTTTCGCTTCCTTCCGCGCCTGCTTGGTGTGAATGAAGGGGTTCAAATTTACAATCTCATGCTCGCTTTTAAAGGCGAAGTTCGATTTTACCTGAATTAAAATTCTCTCTTTTAAAGTCATAATCTAAAAAAAACGGCGGCTTATAAAGCCGCCCGAAGTTTATTCTTAATTACTGCGCAATCAAACCTACTACGTAAACTACGATTGCAAGAACCGCGATAACGCCCAGACAAATCCAGCTCCATTTTTTAAGCTGACTGTCAATAGACTTGCCTCTGTGTTTGCCGAAGAAGGTTTCGCTTGAAGCGGTGATACCCTGAATACCGTCGGAATTACTCTTCTGGAACAGAACGAGAATAATCGCGACCAAAGCGGTAAGGAATATTAAAATAAGGCACGCTACCGAGATAGCCATATACAAAGTGAACATTGTATCTCCCATAGTAGCTAAAAAATTGTTTGCCATAATTAAACCTCTTAAATGATTTACCTGAAAATTATATCACGGAATAATTAATTTTACAATCAAAAACAAGCCTTTTTAAAAAATTTTATCCCGATTTTTTAAATTTAAAACTCTTTTCGCCGAATTTGTTTATGACGAATATTCCAGCGCACACAAGAACGAGCGCGATTAGGGTAAAGTAGGATAAAAGCTGGTCGTACTCGCTCAAAATCAACGCGGAGAACACCGCGCCGAAAAGGGGGTTGGTGCTTTTGAAAACCGCAACTTTGGAAACGGGGTTATACCGCAGCAAAAAGCCCTGCAGCGTGAACGCGCACGCGGAGAGGAACGCAAGGTATAAAAGCATAAACGCCGCGCCTACGTCAATATGGGTTATCCGTCCGCCGCAGCTTAAACCTATCACGGTCAGAACAATTCCGCCTATAAAAAACTGGTAGCCGCATAAAACGGTGGTGTCCTCGTGCTTTGAAAAAATTTTAACAAGCCCCGCGGCAACCGCCGCCGAAAGCCCGGAAAATATTATGAACCCCTCGCCTAAAAGTCTGAAAGAAAAGGTGAAGCCGTTGCTTATGTTCAGAACGATTATTCCGCCGAAACCTAAAATACAGCCCAGAAGCTTGATTAGATTAAATTTCTCCGTGCGGAAGATGAAGCAGGCGAAAATTATGGTAAAGAACACGCCCAGTCCGTTTAAAACCGAAGATTTTACACCGGTATTGTGCGCAAGACCTATATAGAAAAAGGTGTACTGCATCGCGGTCTGAAACAGCGCTAAAAGCAGAACGCGCCATATATTTTTGGGCTTCGGAACGATAAATTTCTTTTGAGTAATACAGCCGAAAGCTATTACAAGTATTCCTGCAAGGGTAAAGCGCATACCTGCGAACAGTATTACCGAAGCCCAGTCGTTTTGCGAGTCTATATGAAAAAGGTTGTAGCCTATTTTAACGCACGGAAAAGCGCTGCCCCACAAAATGCAGCAGATTATCGCGCCTACGCAAACAACCCAGTTTTTAGTGAAAAAGCTTTCGTTATCCTTAATAATCACGTTATTATTATATTGTAAATAAAAAAATTAGGCAAACGCTTTTGCCTAATCGTTCAAACATAAAATATCGTCCGCCGAAACGTCAAGTATCTTGCAAAGGTATCCAATACGGAATTTATTTAAACCTGTATTTATTTAAACCTAAAATATCGTCCGAAGATACGTCAAGAATTTCGCACATGTTTGCAAAGGTATCTATAGACGGAAATTTGTCGCTATGCAGATATCTGCTGATAGTGGAGGGATTAACCCCCAGTTTATCCGCCAACTCTTTTTTGGAAATGCTGCTTGTATTTATTGCCTCGCGTATGTTTTTCTGAATTTCGTTTATCGTAATCATAAAAAAATTATTGCACAATGTACAATTTTTTAATTGACATTTGCACAATGTACAAATATAATATGTATATAATTGAAAATTAAATTCAACAAAGGAGAATGAAATGAAGGAATACAAAACTATAAACGTAAAGCCAGAAGAGGAAGAAGCGGCTATACGTTATCACGAAACTTTCGGCTGGAAACTCGAAGAAACGCGCGAAGTATATAACGAAAGTCAGGAAATAGTCGGCGTAAACGAAAAAGTAACTTTATACGGCGACGGAATAGTGGGCAGCTTTATGCGCGGCTTTACCGGCAACGACGGAAAAGTTGAAACGCAGGTTCAGACCCGAACGAACGTAACGCACTTTCTGTCTATGCGCTTTTCACGCGAGACGGGCATGAAGAATTATCAGCGTTTAAGCGAATTGCAGGAAGAGTTTGATTGTACTGATTATTTGAACTATCAACGCGTACCCAGAAAACCGATTGCTCTCACGGTAATAGCGTCTATCGCGCTTGCCATAGTATTAATCTCGTTAATGCAGTTGTTCTTCGGCGAAAAAGCCGCCGTATGGGAAATCGTGGTGTGCGTAATCGTTCCGATTGCCGCCGTACTTACGTTAGTGCTTTCCTGGGTGCTTTACAAGAAAAAGATAAAGCGCGTAGTTGCGGTAAATACCGAAATTTCGCAGCGTAACGAAGAGATACGCGCGCATATCGACAGTATTATCGAGGAAGCGCAAGCCCTTGTAGAAGACAGTAACGCAGCGTAATTTAATAAAAAGCAACCCCCGACGGCTATTCCGTCGGGGGTTTATTATTAATTACTTTATTAAGCTTTTGCCTGTCATCTCTTCGGGTACGGGCAAGCCCATAACCGTTAAAAGGGTGGGGGCAAGGTCGGCGAGAATTCCGTCGCCGCGCAGTTTTGCGTTTTTGTATTTGTCGGACACAAGTACTACGGGAACGGGGTTGGTGGTGTGCGCCGTAAAGGGCGAGCCGTCCTCGGAAATAAGTTTATCCGCGTTGCCGTGGTCCGCGGTCAGAAGCGCCGCGCCGCCCATTTCAAGAATTTTATCCGTTACCTTTTTAACGCACTCGTCAACGGTGTTCACCGCTTTAACTACAGCCGGAATAATTCCAGTATGACCTACCATATCGCAGTTTGCAAAGTTTAAAATCATTACGTCGAATTTACCGCTGTCAAGCTCTTCCAGAACCTTTTCGGTCACTTCGTAAGCGCTCATTTCGGGCTTTAAGTCGTAAGTCGCAACCTTGGGCGAGGGAATTAAATCGCGCTGTTCGCCCTCGTTGGGAGCTTCTATTCCGCCGTTGAAGAAGAATGTTACGTGCGCGTATTTTTCGGTTTCCGCAATACGCAGCTGCGTTTTATTGAGTTTTGCAAGATACTCGCCCAGCGTATTGTCAAGCGAAGTTTTTCTGAACGCAATGTCCGTGTTTTTCAGACTTGCGTCGTACACGGTAAAGCAGACGTAAACGGGGTCGATAAAGCCCGTCTTTCTTTCAAACGCAATGCCTTTGGGAACGGTGAACTCTTTTTCGGTGAACGCGCGCGTAATCTGGCGCGAACGGTCGGGGCGGAAGTTGAAGCAGATTATGCTGTCGCCCTTTTCGATAAGTCCCAGAGGTTTTCCGTTTTCGTAAACGTTTGTGGGCATTATAAACTCATCGGTAACGCCTTGCGCGTAGCTCTCCTCAACAGCTTTAACTGCGTCCCCGCAATGTATTCCGTTACCGAGGGTGAGCATATCGTAAGCCTTTTCAAGTCTGTCCCAGTTATTGTCGCGGTCCATAGCGTAGTATCTGCCGCAGACGGTAGCGACTTTGCCGCAGCCTGTCTTTTTCATTTCGGCTTGCAGATTTTTAATAAATTCAACGCCGGAAGTGGGGGCGGTATCTCTGCCGTCGGTAAAACAGTGAACGTAAACCTCTTTAAGTCCGTGTTTTGCCGCCAGCTTCAAAAGCGCGTATAAGTGGGTAACGTGGCTATGTACGCCGCCGTCAGACAGCAGTCCGTAAAGGTGCAGCTTTTTGCCGTTCTCCTTTGCGCTGTCAACAGCTTTTACGAGCGCGGCGTTTTCAAAAAAGTCGCCGTCGTTTATTGATTTTGTAATCTTCGTCAGATCCTGATATACAATTCTGCCGGCTCCCATATTCAGGTGTCCGACTTCGCTGTTACCCATCTGACCATCGGGAAGTCCGACGCTCATACCGCTAGCGCCGAGGGTGGCGGAGGGGTAGTTCTTAATAAGTCCGTTTACGTACTTGCTGCCGCTCAAAGTAATGGCGTTGCCGTCGCCTGCCGGCGCCACGCCGTATCCGTCCATAATAATTATCGCATAAGGAGTTTTTTTTGTCATAAAATTCAGCCTCTTTAATTTTTATTTTATCATATATTTTTTATCAAAAATTGTCAAGCGCAACGCTTGCTTGATACAAGCAAGGATTTGTTAATCATCTTTTAAACCTAAAATATAATCTGCCGACACATCAAAAAATTTGGCGCAGTTTACAATGGCGCTTTCCGTCGGTTCGGCTTGGTGATTAATCCATTTTGAAACCGCGCGCTGCGAAACGCCGATAGCCGTAGCAAGCGTTTGTTGCGATATTTCTTTTTCTTTTAATAATTCTTTAAGCCTGTTCCCGAATTCCATACACAATATAGTTTAGAACTTTATTTCTAAAATGCTTGACATAGAACTATAGTTCTAATATAATAATGCCATAACTAATGCGAATTTATTCAGCAGGTTAAAATCAAAACACAAAAGGAGAAGAATATGAGAGTAACAAAAACGGTGCAGGTGTACCCGAGCGACGATATCGTTAACGCCACTATAAGCGAGAATCAGAGTTTCGGTTGGGAAGTTATCGGAAATCAGCGTTGTCAGGAGTATGACGGGCAGACCCGCGACTTTATTACAGGCAGTACCACAAATCACTATTCCACGTTCAACAAAATTACTTTTTCGCGTGAAAACAGCGCGCCCTGGTATGACGAAGTTACAAAGCTCGAATCGGAATATTATATATTGAGCGATACGGCGAAAAATTTTGAAAATTACAGACCGGTATTGAGAAAGGTTAAACCCGACGGAGCAATCGGTGTTATGCTGGGGATATATCTGTATTTAATGGGCATAGTGCCGGGTATAATTTATTCAGTCGTGCGTTCATGCAAAAAATCAAAATACAAAAAACAGTACAGGGCAGCGCTTGCCGCATATGAGGAGGAATACCCCGCAAAGATTGCGGAACTGAACAGAAAAACCGCGGAAATTCGCCGCCGCGCGGAAAACTGCATTTCGGGTAGAGCGTAAACTTATTAGTATAATTTGAGCAATAAAAAAAGGTTTCTGCAAATTGCAGAAACCTTTTTAATTATAATTTATTTGTCGTAGTTTACGATAGTTGCAAAGTCGGGCTTCAGCGAAGCGCCGCCTATCAAACCGCCGTCGATGTCGGGCTGCGCCATAAGACCCTTGCAGTTTTTCGCGTTCATGCTGCCGCCGTACAGAATTCTCACTCTGTTAGCGTCCTTTACGCAGAACATTTTGCCCAGCTTCTTTCTTATAAACTTAATGGTTTCCTGCGCCTGCTCGTCGGTCGCGGTCTGACCGGTGCCGATAGCCCAAACGGGTTCGTAAGCTATTACAAGCTGTTTAACGTCCTGAACGCCGTGCAAACCGAATTCAAGCTGACGGGCAAGCACTTTTTCGGTGTCGCCTGCCGCGCGTTCGGAAAGGGTTTCGCCGATGCAGACGATGGGGATAAGCTCGTTTTTAAGCGCGGTCAGAGTACGCTGGTTTACGGTATCGTTATTTTCGCCGAAGTACTGACGTCTTTCGCTGTGACCGATAATAACGTATTTAACTCCGTAGTCTTTCAGCATCTCCGCGGAAATTTCGCCGGTGTACGCGCCGTGGTCTGCAAAATGCACGTTCTGCGCGCCTATTTTAATTTTTGAACCCTTTGCGGCTTTCACCATAGCGGGGATTAAAACCGCGGGGACGCAAAGGCAAATATCGCACTTTGCCTCTTTAACCAAAGGTTTAAGGTCGGTAATAAGTTTTGTACCGGTTGCAACCGTCATATTCATTTTCCAGTTGCCCGCAATAAAAGGTTTTCTTGACATATTTACTCCTTGAATTAAATCTTTTTTTAAATTATATCACTTTAAAATTTTAAAAGCAATTTCAGCAATAATAAATATTAATACTTTTTAATTTTGCCGTATTTTAAAACCTGTTCAAACGCATTGAATTTGTTTGTAAGTAAAAGGTTTAACGCGCCGTCGTTTACAACGTTTATATTAAATTGTTTTATAATCGCTATAATACTTTTATCAAGTTTCGCATTGGCGCAAAGATAATCGCCAAACTTGAAGATAACGCTTAATTCTACTTGATTTAAAACTGAAACAGAATTAACGGTTGCGGTAATGGAACTGTACGGAAATTTTTCTCCGTTTACATGCGCACAATCTTCAGCAAAAGAGAGGCAGGACTTTTCGTAAACGTGAACTTTTCCGTCGTTCGCTTTTTCAATTTCGTAATTGGTATATATGTACTCATCTGTCAAATCGGAAATATACGGGTTTATTTCGTCGGAAAATTCATTGGGAGTTATTTCTCTGATGTGTAAAGAAGACAAAATTTCTTCGAGTTTAGTCGCACCTTTAACGGCAATCGTCTTGTTTGCCAAATCGTCAAAGGGTGAAGGCTCGGTATCGCCAACCCCGACTAGAATGCGTTGCTCAAAAGTATAACTTTCTTTTTTCTCAACGCTTTGAAAATCAAAATCGTATTTTGCGGCTTCGATTAAGATTTCTTTTTTTCTGACGAACGGTATAGATATCAAAAGTGCCGCAGTTATTAATGCGATAAAGCACAACAGCGCGATAAAAACCGGTGTGTAGCGTGTTTCGTCAATATACGAAAGACAGATAGCTGTTATTATGATTGCCGAAACTGCCGCAAAGTAAATTGGCACAACGACATAGTTCATAATTCTGCGGATAGGATTTAATTGACCTTTTTCTCTTTTAAAGATGTTCATATTTTAAATTAAGGGGCGGTTGCCCGCCCCTTTAAAATGTTATTTACTTCTTTTCGTTCAGGCAGGCAATGCCGGGGAGGACCTTACCTTCAAACAGTTCAAGCGAAGCGCCGCCGCCCGTTGAAATGTGGGTCATTTTGTCAGCGTAGCCCAGCTGCTGTACAGCCGCCGCGCTGTCGCCGCCGCCGATAATAGTGGTGCATTTGCCGTGAACGTCCGCAAGCGCCTGCGCAACCGCGATGGTTCCCTTTGCAAGGGTGGGGTTCTCGAATACGCCCATAGGTCCGTTCCAGATAACGGCTTTCGCGCTTGAAATTTTTTCAGCAAACAGCTTTCTGGTCTTTTCGCCTATGTCCATACCCATTTTGTTTGCGGGGATTTTGTCCGAAGGCACGGTTTCAACTTTGATTTCCGCGTCGATAGGATCGGGGAAGTGGTCGGTCACTACGGTGTCGACGGGAAGAAGAAGTTCCTTGCCGGCTTTCTTCGCCTTTTCCATCATCTCTTTGCAGTACTCGATTTTTTCTTCGTCAAGAAGGGATGTGCCTACTTCGCCGCCCTTTGCTTTGATAAAGGTATACGCCATGCCGCCGCCGATAATAAGGGTGTCGCACTTTTCCAAAAGGTTTGAAATTACGTTGAGTTTATCCGCAACTTTCGCGCCGCCTAAAATTGCAACGAAGGGACGCTGGGGATTTTCAAGAGTGTCCGCCATAACTTCAAGCTCTTTTTCAATCAGGAAGCCGCAGACCGCGGTTTTGATAATGCCGTATTCAACGATAGCGGCGGTGGAAGCGTGCGAGCGGTGCGCCGTTCCGAAAGCGTCGTTGACGTAAATTTCTGCGTCGTACGCAAGAGCCTTGCAGAAGCCTTCGTCCTTTTTCTCTTCTTCCCAGTGGAAGCGGAGGTTTTCCAGAAGAACGGCTTCGCCCTCTTTAAGAGCGTCGCGCTTTGCTTTTGCGTCGGGACCTATAACGTCGGTCGCGAATACGACTTTGCCGTTTAAAAGCTCGGCAAGTCTTTTTGCTACGGGAGCAAGAGTGAGTTTTTTAGGCTCGTCTTTTTTCGCCTTTTCGATAATAGCTTCTTCCGTGGTTTCGCCGGCTTCAACCTTTTTCTTGTCCTTTTTGTTCAGCTTTACTTCGCTTGAAAAAATGGAGTGGGGTTTGCCCATATGCGAGCAGAGGGTTACTTTCGCGCCCTGTTCCAACAGATATTTAATGGTGGGAAGCGCGCCCTGTATTCTGTTTTCGTCGGTTATTACGCCGTCCTTCATGGGTACGTTGAAATCGCAGCGTACCAGCACTTTTTTGCCTTTGAGATTTTTCAAATCTTTTACGGACATTTTGTTCATCGTGCAAAAACTCCTTAATTAAATATTTTTTTACTCATTCCCAAACATTATAGATTAAACTTTTGTGAAAGTCAATAAAACCGAGTTACAATTTATTTGTGTAATTTAAAAGTCTGTGGTATAATCTTTGCATTATAACGGAGGGGTATATATGGAAATCTGCGTTGCGGGAATGGGAATAATAGGCGGCTCTATGTGCCTTGCGCTCAAAAAGGCGGGGCATACCGTTTACGGCTGGAACCGCTCGAAACACGCGCTCGAATACGCGTTTAACCACTCTATAATAGACGGAACGGCGCAGACCTTTGAAAATTTCGACGTTGTTTTCGTAGCTCTTCCGCCCGAAGCAACAGTAAAATTTATCGACGAAAACAAGTTTAAGGACGGAGCGGTCGTTGCAGACGTCTGCGGCGTTAAAAAATATATCGCGGACGCGGTATACTCAAAACCGCGCAATTTCCAGTACGTCGGCTGTCACCCGATGGCAGGCAAAGAGGTTTCGGGCATAGAAAACGCAAGCGAACACCTTTTCGACTGGGCAAGCATGATAGTCGTACGCGGCGAAGCGGAGGACTACGCTATAAAAATAGTCTGGGACCTTGTAAAGGATATGGGCTTCGGCAGAATAGTAGAGTGTTCCGCCGAACTGCACGATAAAAAAATCGCTTACACCTCGCAGCTTGCGCACGTGGTTTCCAACGCCTACGCAAAGGACGAAGAAATTTCCGGCTGCATAGGCTTTACCGGCGGCAGCTTTCAGGACATGACCCGTATTGCCGGCGTGGACGAGGAAATGTGGGCTTCGCTCTATCTCAAAAACGCCGAAAATTTAACGGACAAGCTCGGCAAACTCATAAGCTCGCTCGAAGAGGTTAAGGGGGCCGTAGAGAGCGGCGACGGGGACAGACTGCGCGAAATTCTGCGCGACGGCAGGGAGCGTTACGCCAAAGGCAGAAAAAATGTACTCGCGCCCGATATTTTCGTACAAAATTTGAAGTAATTTTTTAAAATATGTGGTATAATGAATTAGACGGACAAACCGGTGTTCCGTGCGAAGTAAAAATCCTGTCGAAGGGCGATAACTTAAACGAGGATATTTCCACGGGCGGAACATATAGAAATATCGACGGCGGCGTACTCGTGTGCTACGTTTCCGACGGCGACCAAAGCACCTTCATTTTCAGGGAGGGCGAAGCCGAATACGTGCGTACGGGTTCGCAGTATATCCGTATGTTTTTCAAGCAGGGCGAAACTACGCGCTGCGAGATAGGCTACGGCAACATGAACGGCTTTTTTGAAATCAGCGCCAAAAAAATTGAAATTGTTTCCGACGAAAACGGATACAGCGTGACGCTTGAATATCAGAACGGCAATGAAGGGGAATGTACGGTATTGAATTTTACCGTTTTAAAAGTTTAAGAGGAAGAAGAATGAAGATTGAATATTTGGGACATTCGTGCTTTAAATTGACCGAAAGCACGGGTACGGCGGTCGTCTGCGACCCCTATGACAGCGCGGTGGGTTACGATATGCCGCAGGTTAATGCGGATGCGGTGACTATATCGCACCGTCACTTTGACCACGACAATACCGGCGCGGTCGGCGGCAATCCGAAAGTTATCGACAGCGAGTGCAATTACGATTTGCACGGCGTGGAAATTTCCGCCGTTAAAAGCTTTCACGACAGTCAGCGCGGAAAGGTCAGGGGCGAAAACTTAATATTCAAATACCGCATGGACGGAATAGATATATGCCACCTCGGCGATCTGGGCGAGGCTTGCTCGTCCGATTTAATCGAACTGCTTCTGCCAGTGGACGTTCTCTTAATTCCCGTCGGCGGAAATTATACAATCGACGCGGAAATGGCGAAGGAATACGTCGACAGGCTTATGCCCAACGTAGTAATTCCCATGCACTTCCGCGACAAGGGCTGTAAAATCGACGTCGAAAAAGTAGACGAATTTTTACAGACATTTGACGAAGAAGATGTCGAAGAGAAAGAGGACTGCGAAATAGAAATCACGCGCCGCGACTTTGATAACTCCGACAACACGAAAGTTATCGTGTTAAGGAGGCGCAATGGCTGATAACAGACTTCTGGAAGAGCTTGCAGCGCGCTTAAAGGCTAAAAGCATTTACGATTTAAGGCAGGTGGCAAGGCAGGTCGGCGTTCCCCGTCCCACGGAGGGAAGAAAGGAGCGCATAATAGAAGAAATCTTGAGCATAGCTTCGGGCAGATGCGACCCCGCGTCGCAGTCCGCAAGCGGCGCGCCCCCCAAATCCGCCGAGTACGACAGACGGCTTGTAGTGGACATTTTGCGCTGCCGCGAAATATGCCTTTCTTCGCTTAACACGGAAAGCAATAAAGAAATTCGGATGCAGGTTTCCAGCGCCGAAGTATCGAACGAGGCGACCGAGGGACTGCTGTTCAATTCGGACGGCGTTTGGTTTATCAATTCAATCAACGGCGGCGAAGTGTTTGTAAGCGACTCATTCATTTCGAGATTTTGCCTGCGCAAGGGCGACTACGTCAAGGGCGCGTTAAGGCGCAAACCGGGCGACGGACTTGCAAACCTTGTCAGCATTTCTTCGGTGAACGACGTTCTCCCCGAAGCCCTTTCTTCAAGACTCGATTTTGATAATCTTGCGCCCGTATATCCTATAAAGCGGCTGTCAGCCGCGTACGGCAGTGACGATACCGCCGGCAGAATGATTGACATTTTGTCTCCGGTGGCGGCAGGTCAGCGCGCTATGGTAGTTGCCCCGCACGGCACGGGCAAGACCGCAATTTTAAAGGGAATTGCCGCAGGCATAGAGCGAAATCACCCCGAAGTTAAAATTATAATCGCGCTTATCGACGCGCGACCCGAAGAGGCGGCGGATTTTAAACGCGCTTTCCGTCGCGTGGACGTTATAGCTTCCACCATGGACGCAGGCGCTCTCGTTCATATCAAGACCGCGGAGCTTGCGCTCGAATACGCAAAGCGTCAGGCGGAACATTGCCGCGACGTAGTGTTTATTCTAGACGATTTAACAAAACTTACGCGCGCTTACAACTGCGGTTCGCAGGTAACTTCTGCGCTGGATACGGCGGCGCTTGACGCGGCTAAAAAGTTTATCTCTTCCGCGCGCAACACCGAAAGCGGCGCTTCGCTCACCATAATTTCCGCACTTACGGAAGGGGGCGACGCGATAGAAAATTCAATTTATTCGGGACTGAAAGACGCCTGCAATATGCGTATAACTCTTTCGCAAAAACTTGCAAGGTTCAGAATAAATCCTCCGATCGATATCGAAAATTCTCTTGCTTCCGGCGACGAAAGAATTTTAACAAGAGAGGAACAGAACGCGGCGGTAATACTCCGCCAAAAACATGAAGACGGCGAAAATATAATAAAGCTGTTTGAAAACACACCTTCGAACAAAGAGCTTTGCGAAGTTTTAAAATAAAGGAATATTATGTCCGAAAGAAGCGGCTTTA
The DNA here is from genome assembly GCA_964503655.1 of uncultured Clostridia bacterium. Classification (GTDB taxonomy): domain Bacteria; phylum Bacillota; class Clostridia; order Christensenellales; family Borkfalkiaceae; genus Coproplasma. The sequence goes on from CAZDAG010000002.1 coordinate 292,872, forward strand.
CCGACAAGGTAAAAATTACAATTAAATCAGGCGACGGCGGCGACGGAATGAATTCGTTCAAGTCCTACAAGGGCAAGCCCGCTTGCGGACCGGACGGCGGCGACGGCGGTAACGGCGGCAATGTCTATATTCTTGCGGACGGCAGTATGAACGACTTGCTGTCTTTCCGCTATACAAGCAAATACTTCGCGGGCAACGGCGAGCGCGGCGGTACGAACAAATGCTTCGGGAAATTCGGCGCGGACGTAGTAATCAAAGTCCCCGTCGGAACGGTGGTAAAGGACGCGGAGACCGATACGGTTATCTGCGATATGTTCGAAGAGGGCGAAAAAAAGCTCGTTCAGGAGGGCGGACGCGGCGGCAAAGGTAACGTTCGTTTTACGACGGCAAGACGCCACGCGCCTAACTTTGCGCAAAAGGGTGAAAAGACCGAACCGCACGTTCTCATATTAGAACTCAAAGTTATCGCAGACGTGGGAATTATAGGTTTCCCCAACGTCGGAAAATCTACATTACTTTCAAAGATTTCGGCGGCGCGTCCCAAAATTGCAAACTATCACTTTACAACCCTTTCACCCAATTTAGGCGTTGTAAAGTACTACGATAAATCTTTCGTCGCGGCGGATATCCCCGGACTTATCGAGGGCGCGGCGCAGGGCGCGGGTCTCGGCCACGACTTTTTAAGGCATATCGAGCGCACGCGCATGCTCTTGCACGTCGTTGATATTTCGGGCAGCGAACAGCGCGACCCCGTTGAAGATTTCAAAAAAATCAACGCGGAACTTGCCGGTTACAGCAAAGCCCTTTCAAAGCTTACGCAGATAATCGCGCTGAACAAGTGCGATACCTACGGCGCGGAAGAAAACTTAAAAATATTTAAAAAGAAGTACGGCAGAAAGTACAAAATTTTTCCTATAACCGCCATAACCGGCGACGGAACGAAAGAGCTGATTGAAGGCGTTTTCTCCGTTTTGGACGGGCTTCCCCCTGTAAAGCGTATTGAACACGACGAAAGCTTCACCTACACGAAGGGCGGTAATCTCGATTTTGAAATTTACCGCGACGGCGACGCGTACGTTGTAGTCGGCGCGCTCGTGGATATGCTTTGCAGAAACGTGTCTCTGGACGACCCCGACTCGATGGCGTATTTCCAGAAAATTCTGCGTGAAAAGGGAGTTATATCAAAATTGCGCGAAATGGGCGTAAACGAAAAAGACACTGTAATAGTCGGCGACGTTGAATTTGATTTCATTAATTAAAAATAACGGTTCGTCGCCGATACCACAAAAAAGCGTAAACGAAAAAAGAACCGCTCTTGTGGTGAGCGGCAACATGGAATTTGACTTTATAAACTGATACCAAAAGGATAAAATATGCTAACTTCAAAACAACGCAGCAAATTAAAAGCCCTTGCCGCAAACCTGTCGCCGATAGGTCAGGTGGGCAAGGACGGAATAGGCGAAAATATGCTTAAAAGCTTTTCGGACTGCCTTGAAAGCCGCGAGCTGATAAAGATAAACATTCTTGAAAACGCCGACGGCGAGCCGCAGCTTTTGGGACGCGAGCTTGCCGAAAGGCTTTTCGCCGAGTGCGTAATAGTAATCGGCAGAAAAGCCGTTCTGTACCGCAAATCAAGCAAAAAAGGCGTTAAACATATCGAGCTTAATTAAACACGAGAGCCACGGCGGAGAGAATAAGCATTATTCCTCCGCTGATAATATAGTAAACGGGGAAAAATGTAAAGTAGCTTAAAAACAGCAGTCCGGCGCCCGACCAGAAAAGTGGAGCGGACAGCTTGCGGTTAAACCGCGACTTTATCTTCTTGAAAATACCGATCTTTTTCGCACCCTCGTAAACATATTTCTCGGGCAGCAGTTCGTTCACTTTCAGCATCTTGAAAACGCTGTCTATATTGCGGATTTCAATTAAAAAATTCTCGCACAAAACGGCGGCCTCGGGCGAAATTTTACTGCAAAATAACACCTTTTTATTCTCGCATAAAAACTTAATCACCTGCGCCACGTCGTCCTCCGAAAGGGGCTGCATTTTAAAATTGAAAAAGTAGGTACTTTCTTCTGTAACTATTTTTCCGCCCTTAATTTCTGCGGGGCAGTCCTCGGCAATGCACTTTTGAAAGAGATTGCAGATATACTCGTCCGAAGAGAGCGACAGGTGGAGGGACAGTAGCTTTTTGTTTTTTTCGTCGCGCGAGAGTAGCAGTTTTTTGTTTTGCTTTTTGCTTATGTACAAAAAGCTCAACGCGCCGAACAGTAAAAAGGCGCAAATTGCAAATCCCAGCGCTATTGCCGCGCTTTTGGTGTAGTACCGTAAAGCGGTAAAAAACAGCAAAAACGCGCAAAGAGCGGCAAACAGAGTATCGAGTACCAGCGGCAGATTTAATCTTCTCATACGCAGGTTTTTGACACAATTTATATATTTTAAACGGTATGAAAATCGCAATTTTCGGCGGGTCGTTCAACCCCGTTCACAACGAACATGTAAATATAGTCCGCGCGGCGGTAAAAGCTTTAAACCTTGACAAGGTTATAATTCTGCCCACGTTTATTACGCCGCAAAAGGACGGCAGACTTACGGCGACCGCGGACGAGCGGCTTGAAATCTGCCGAATCGCTTTCAAAGAGGTCGACCGCGCCCAGGTTTGCGACTACGAAATTTCACGCGGCGGCGTAAGCTACTCGTATTTAACCTGCGAATACTTCGCCGAAAAATATCCAAAAGCCGAGAGGTATTTTATACTCGGCGCGGACATGCTCGACAACTTTTCGGCGTGGAAATATCCCGAAAGAATTTTAAACGCGGTGACTCTCGCGGTCTGCGCGCGCGTTGACGGAGCGGCGCTTGAAAGCTCGCTCAAAAATTTTGAAGCGAAATTTAACAAAAAGGCGGTTGCGTTCAACTACGTCGGAAAAGACGTCAGCTCGACCAAAATCCGAACTCTTCTCGCGCTGGGCGAAAAGCCGGAAGGAATAAATAAACAAGTTTACGATTATATAAAAGGGAATAATATATACGAACTTCCGCGCATAGCCGAAGTTAAAAGTATGCTTACCGAAAAGCGTTGGCGGCACACCGTGGGCGTATGTCTTATGGCGGCGCAAAACTGCGCAAGGCTGAATGTTCCCGAAAGTAAAGCGATTACCGCCGCGGCGCTTCACGACTGCGCCAAATATTTAACCGCGGACAGTCCGCTTTTAAAGGGCTTTGAGTGTGAAAAGGGTGTTCCCGAACAGGTTATCCACCAGTTTTCGGGCGCGTTCGTTGCGGAACGTCACTTTGGCGTAACCGATAAAGATATTTTAAACGCGATAAAATACCATACGAGCGGCAGGGCGGAAATGTCGGACCTCGAAAAACTGATATATCTTTGCGATATGCTGGAAGGTAGCCGCAATTTCGACGGCGTCGAAGAATTACGACAAATATTTAAACAGGATATTGACAAGTGCCTTTTTGCCGCGTTAAAACACCAGATTGAATATTTAAACTCCTCGGGCGAAAAAATTTATCCCCTAACGGAGCAAGCGTACTTATATTTAAAAGGAAAAAAATATGACGAGTAAAGAAAAGACAGACTTAATTTGCAAAATTCTCTCCGAAAAAAAGGCGGTCGACATCGTGTATATCGCGGTAGAAAATAAGACCAGCCTTTGCGACTATTTCGTAATCGCGGGAGGCAGGTCTAAAATTCAGGTTAAGGCTCTCGCCGAAAATCTTGAAGAAAAGCTTGAAAAGGACTACGGCGAAACTCCGCGCCGCAAAGAGGGCGTGCAGAACGGCAGGTGGGCTGTACTTGACTACGCCGACGTAATAGTTCACCTTTTCGGCGACGAAGAAAGAGACTTTTACCGCCTCGAACGCCTTTGGGAAGACGGCAAAAATCTTACGCGCTACGAAGATTAGTCTTTAAACTGAATTTCTTTCGGCGCGGAATAGGACTTTTTTGCCCGCTTTTTCTCTACAATATAATAGACCGGTTCGGGCTTTTTCTGTTTGGGTTCGGGCGCGGGTTTTTCTTTGGGCGGTTCGGGTTTCTTTCTTACGCTTTTAAGCCCTATATACGCCAATTTTACCACGTGTACCAGAATAAAACAGATTACGAAGGTCAAAAACAAATATAAAATGCCTATTGCCATACGGCTATTATAAAAGGTATATATATAAAAAAATTATATAATAAAGGTATATTATGGAACAATTAGACGAAAACACGGACGAGCAGGAAAAACTGCAATACGCTGAATTTAAGCGCAAAATGAATTTAGAGGCGGCGCATGGTCAGGTTGCAAAGTTAGAGTACAATTTAACCGACGCTACGGTGGAAAAGGCGACTCTTCGCCACGCCTGTCACGAGGCGGAGCGTCTGAAAATAGGCGCGGTTTGCGTTCTTCCGAACAGCGTAAAGCCCTGCGTAAGCTATTTAGGCAGAGATCCGCAGGTTTCCCTGATTGCCTGCATATCCTTCCCGAACGGCGGCGATACCACCAAAATGAAGGTTGCGGCGGTAAAACAAGCCGTTAAAGACGGCGTGGACGAAGCGGAGGTAACAGCGCCCGTATCCTATATCAAGGACGGAAACTGGGGTTACGTCAAGCGTGAGTTTAAAAAACTCAAAAAAGCCGGTAAAAACCGCGCCGTGCGCATAAACGTTGAAAGTACTCTTTTAACTCCGCAGGAGCTTACGCGCGTCTGCTCGCTTGCGGCGGACTGCGGAATAACCGCGTTGCGTTCGCAGTCTGGCTTTTTCGGCGGAACGTTCGACGGCGAAATTATCGCAAAAATGAAAACCGCCGTAAAAGACAAATGCACTATAAAGGCGGACGGTGTTACCAACCTTGCCGATATGGGTATAGCTGTTGATATGGGCGCCGGCGTAATAGGCAGTAAAAACGCCCTCGATTTAGCCCAGCTTATCTTAAACGCAGTAGACTAAACTAAATATTAAACGTCAAATAGCCGCCCGACGGAAATCCGTCGGGCGGCTGTTTTTGTCATTTCGCTGTGTAGCTTGTTTGTCATTTCGAGCGAAGTCGAGAAATCTTTATATATTTTACCGCAGATTTTTGGCTGATTTTTCCAAAAAGCAGGTAGAAAATAAAAAAAATTCCAAAAAAGTACACTTTTTTGGAATTGATAAAAACCCGTAAAAATGGGGGTTTTGAGGCATTTTTGAGTGGATTTATTATATTATATGCCGCGAAAAATGTCAATAGTAAAATTACAAAAAAGTGTACTTTAATGGAAAAGGGAGTTTTTGGAAAAAACAGTACACCAAATTGTCATTTCGACCGAGGCAACGCCGAGTGGAGAAATCTTTATATATTAAAGTCAAAATTATATAAAGATCTCTCGACTACGCTCGAGATGACAAGCAGGGGTTAAAAAACCGGTACCACGTCATCTGATTTTACTGCAGGGTAAAAGAAGAGAGGGAAATAAAAGCGGCGGCGCAAATCTAAAAAGGATGCGCGAATGTGGCAAACCGCGCCGCCCGCTTATCCCAAAAAAGGAGAGGAAAAAGATATGAAAATTAAAAGCAGGAGTTTATTGACGGTAATACTTGCATTACTTTGCGCGGCGGCGGTAGCCCTCGGCGTGGGCTTAATACTTCCCAAAACCCAAAAAATCAACGCCAACGCTGCTGCAACAAATACGCCGCAACTTTTCGTCGAACCAGCACCAACTACACAAACAGGCAATATAACGGTGACAGATTTGTCGCCTTCGATTAAGTTTGCTGAAAGTATAGTTAGCAGTTCGCTCTGCGATGCGGTGCAACAATTTTATATTAAAATAAACGTTCCTGCATATACGACGTACGATGCAACGTACACTTTTAAGATAATAACAGGTATTGGAGGGTTTGCAGGTAGCCCGAACTTTGTTTCTGCCAATACTCTAGTAAGTTATCACGGAAGCATTGGTTATGGAACAGGTACTCTGGTAGATAATTTGCCTTTTCAGCATAATGTATTAGCTGATGGGAAGGATAAGATTTTTTCAGTTAATAATTTGATTTATGCAAATAATACCAGCTCACCTCAAGATTTTTTCGCCTATTTTGACGTTGAATACAAAGTTACAAATAAAAACGTAGGGACAATGACGGGAAGTACGCTTACGTTTGAAAGCAACACGGTTGACGTAACAAAATTACCCGTACCTAAAACGACCGACAATAGGACTATGGACTATGACGACAGCTCGCATAAGGTAAACTTCACCTATGCTGATACGGTTAATTTAACAGGTAGGGATGGTCCTGTTTCATATAATACCGGATCTAAAATCGAAAACGTAACCGTAACCGTTGACGCATTAGACGGCAACAATAATCCCATATCAAGCGGTTATACGCTTTTTACAGACCCTTCGCAAGGTAGCGGCTACATTGAAGCAACCGACGCGGGAACTTATACTGTAAAGTTTAATTTAACCCAAGCCGCAATAAATAACGGCATTGAATGGGTGGGCGGCGGCACCGAAAGAACGTTAGTTTTAAAAATAAATAAAATTAATCCGACCGTAACTCCAGACGTCGGCACGGGACCGTTTTATACCTCTAACGGACTTTATACGGACGTTACTATAAATACCACAACGGGCAACACACCGGGTACTATTGTTTGGAACCAGGGTCAGAACCTTTCGGCAGGTACTAACAATTATTCCTGGACTTTTACGCCCACGGATACAAACAACTACAATACCAAGACTGGTACTGCGTCCATTACCGTTGCGGGAATAGAAATTACAGGCATATCCGCGACCTTTAACCAGGGCAACGCTAAATTCTATACTTCGAATAGTTTAAACGACCTAAAGGTAAGACTTGCCGTAGATGAGGTCTATAACGACGGAAGCACGAAAAGGCTTGCAGACGGTGATTATACTCTTTCGGGTAATATAAGCAGTGCGGGAACGTGTACTGTTACGGTAAAGTATACTACAAAAAATACCGAATACCCCGCTTTGGAACCGTATGACGATACCTTCACCGTAGAGATAACCGCGGTTGAAATAACCTCAATTTCGGCAAGCTTTGACCCGAACGGTAATGATATTTATCTTTCAAACAGTTTAGACGATTTAAAGGAATATTTGACCGTAAACGCGACTTATAACGACGGCAAAACTAAAAACAACGTAACCAACTATACACTTTCAACGGACAGCGGCGCGCTCGCATTGGGTACCGTTACTGTAACGGTTACCTCGGACGAGGACGGAACGGTTATTGATACCTTTGACGTGGATGTAAAGCCCGATATAGTCCCCGTAGTATTGCCTCTGCCGCAGACCAAGGCTTATACATACAGCGGCGAGGAACTGGACGCGGTAGGCGCGCTCACGACCTTAACGGACGAGCAGGTTGTCAAGTATCTGGACGTTTCGGGTAACGCCACGGCAAGACGCGCGGGCGAGTACACCGTTAAGTTCAAAATCAAGGACGAGTTTATCGCCGCCGGCAACGTCAGTTGGGACTTATCAAATTTGAGCAGTTTACAGGGCGTGACCGTCAGTGCGGACGGAAACTCGGTTGAGTTTAAGTGGAATATTTTAAAAGCGAAAGTTACCGCAAAGTGGGATGAGGAAGAGTGCTTCTGGACCCCTGTAATCGTCGGAACGCTTGCGGAAACCACCGAACCCGATTTCCTTGTCAATACCTATACTAACTCGGACGGAAAGGCGTTCAATAACAGGGAAAAACTCGCGGGCGGCAGAACCTATCAGGTTACCGCGGCGGTTAATCCGACATACGCTAAAAATATCGAGCTTGACGAAAGCACGAAAACGCTGATGGACTCGGGCGACGAGACTTATACTTATTCTCCGCCGTACGTTCCCACGATTTGGGAAAAGATAGTAGCGTTTTTAAAGGCTAACTGGTTGTGGTTCGTAATTGCGGCGGCTGCTTTGATACTTTTAATTATCATTATAGTCGTTGCAAAGAAATGCCACAAGACCAAGGAACAGCGCGAGGAAATAAGGGCGCGCAAGGAAGAGGAACGCAGACGCCGCGAAGAAGAGCGCCGTTTGCAGCAGGAACGCCTGCAAGCCGAACGCGACCTTGCGAGAGCTAAACAGGAAGCAGAGCTTGAAAAGATCCGCGCGCAAGCCGGAATGGCGGCAGGCGCAGGCATGGCGACAATGGCAATGCAGCAGCCTATACAGCAACCCGTTCAGCAAGTTATGCCGCAACCTGTACAGTATGCGCAGCCGCAGAGTATGCCCATGCAACAGCAGATGCCTCAAAGCTACGGCGGCGGTATAATGGAAAGGGTAGTCGCGGAGCTTGCGGCGATACGCGAAGAGCATAAGAGCAAGACTGAGGCGGAGCTTGCAAACGCAAAACTTCTGGTTGAGTTCGAGCGTCTGCGCGGTGATATGAGGCAGTACGGCGGAACGCCTGTGACCCATATGTCTAACGGCGTTGCGGGTAACGCAATTCCTGCGGACGTTGTAATTGCGCTGATAGAGGCGGTGAAGAGTGGCAACCCTGCGCCGGTGAATATAAACACCGCGCCGGCAGCCCTGCCGCAGAGCGTGGAAGAGAGCGCGCCCGTACAGGCGAGCGTTCAGCCGGCTATTTATCCTGCCGACGCAGTGATAACCACGACCACGACGGTAGACACTACAAAGGACAGCAAGTCCGAGCGCAGTATACGCCGCGACGACAGCAGCGACTTCATAGACGTTGACGGCTTCTACGACACCTTCGATATGTAGTAAACAGCCGCCCGCGGAATTTCCGCGGGCGGCTTTGCTTATCTTAATAATATTAATTTTTTCTTTGCGCGGGTGATGGCGGTGTAAAGCCAGCGGTCCTTGTCCTCTTTAAAAGCGTAGCTTTCGTCAAACACTATCACGTTATCGTATTCGCTGCCCTGCGCCTTGTGGCAGGATATGCAGTAGCCGTATTCAAAGCGGTTCAGCGTGAACGCGCCGACAGGTTCGCCGTCCTCATCGAATTTTTCAAAGTAATCGCCGTGTTTATAAAGGTAACGCTCCTGCGTGAAAATGCCGGTGTCAAAGGGTATTGCCTCGGGGCAGAATTCGTCCAGAAAATCGGGTTTGAACTGCATAAAGCCTATGCCCGTATTATGGTCGTAAAAGGGGTCGTACGCCGCGCCTATAATGCCGTTCACGAGATTGAAGCGGTACTCGCGGTCGATGTATTGTTCCCAGTTGTTCAGCACGCAAATCAGCTTATCGCCCGTTTCGGGAAGCTGACCCAGCTTTCTGAACGAGCGCATTTCCGCGTTTATCGCCGCGCGCGTTTTATTGATTCCGCAGATAATCTGGTCGGCTTTTAAAAAGTAGTTTTTCCGTCTTTCGCCGTTGAAAAGCCGCTTGCTTAAAACTGCAACGCTGTCGCCGTATTTGCCGTATGGAATATACTTGCCCTCGCGCGCCATCTGCGCAAGCATTATAATCGGGTTGTCCTGCTGCTGACGTACTATTTCGGTCAGCGTGTAGTCGGGCTGCTTTAAAAATGTGTTCAGTCCCTCGACGGGAGGAAGCTGCGCGTTGTCGCCGCAGAGAAGAAGCTTTATGCCGAATCCCAGAAGGTCGGAAAGCACGCCGTCGGACACCATTGAAGCCTCGTCCAAAACTATCAGCTTTATCGCCCTGTCAATGCTCTCGCGCCGCTTGAATAGCAACTTTTCGATTTTGACCTTTTTGCCGTTTATCTCGATTTCTTCTTCCTGCGTAATCGACTGGTATATGAGCCGGTGCAGGGTGGTGGCGTTAATGCCGCCGCGTATCAGAACGGTTGCAGCCTTCCCCGTGGGCGTGACAAAAGCCGCGCTCTCGTCGGGAACGAGTCCCAGCGTTTCGCAAACGGCATGTTTCAAAAGGGTGGTCTTGCCGGTGCCGGCGTAACCCGCAAGCACAAAAATCTGCTTTGTCGAGTGTAAAAACCAGTCCTTTATTAATTTGTCAGCCGCAATCTGGTCGGCGGTGAGTTCGGTCATAGCTATATTATATCATTCAAACATATGTTTTCGCAAGTAAATAGTATAAAAAAACGAAAAATTTCACCCGTGAATTTTAAATTTTGATATTGACTATCGGACGTGTTAGGTATATAATGGTAGTTGGTAAAAATCGTTAGTAATGGAGGGAAACCAATGGGCTATAAAACCAAAGAGTGGCGCAACGATATGCGCGTTACCGTGGACTTCAACTATATGATGTCCAAATCGCTGGGCGAAAAGGGAATTAAGGATGCCGAGCTTCGCGCAATCAAGGACAAGGCTGAAGAGGCGTTCGACTACGTCGCTAAAAACCGCGGCAGGGACGACCTGTTTATGGGCTGGACCGAACTTCCGTATAATCAGGACGAAATCGTTGCGGATATTCTCGCAACCGCAAAAGAGGTCAGAAAAAAGTTCAAGTATTTCGTAGTATTAGGCATAGGCGGCAGCGCGCTCGGTCCCATAATGGCTTTCAACGCGCTCAAGCATCTGCACTACAACGAGTTAAGCCCCAAGGAGCGCGGCGGTCCCAAATTTTACGTTGAGGACAACGTAGACCCCGTCAGAATGCAGGCGCTTTTAGACGTTATCGAACCCGAAAAGACCTGCTTTAACGTAATTTCGAAATCGGGCGCGACGAGCGAAACTATGACGCAGTATCTCATCATTGCGGACATACTTAAAAAGGCGGGCGTAAACCTTCCCGACAATATGATTTTCACGACCGACGCAAGCCGCGGCAACCTTATCAAAATCGATCAGAGCTTCGGCGGCAAGTTTAAAAAGTACGTTCTTCCCGACGGCGTCGGCGGAAGATTTTCCGAGCTTTGCCCCGTAGGACTTCTGCCCGCGGCGGTGCTGGGAATAGATATTAAGGGTATGCTCGCAGGCGCCGCGTATATGGACAGTCTCTGCTCAAAACCCAACGTTTCGAAAAACCCTGCGCTCGCATGCGCGGTATTGCAATACATAGCGATGCTGCAGGGCAAAAATATCAACGTGCTTATGCCTTACTCGGACAACCTCAAACTTATGGCGGACTGGTACTGCCAACTTTGGGCGGAGAGCCTCGGCAAAGCGGTGGACTACGCGGGTAATACGGTTAACGCCGGAACCACGCCGGTTAAATCTTTGGGCGTTACCGACCAGCACTCGCAGGTTCAGCTGTATATCGAAGGCCCTTACGACAAGGTAATTACTTTCATTTCGGTTGAAAAGTACGGCTGCGAAATGCCGATTGCTCACGGCTGCGAAGATATTCCCGACGTAGGCTTCCTCGGCGGACACACCATGCAGGAACTCATTCAGGCGGAAAACAAAGCTACGGCTTACGCGCTTATGCGCGCCGGCAGAATGAACTACACTATAAACATGCCCGAAGTCAACGCGTTTACGCTGGGCGAGCTTATGTATATGCTCGAACTCCAGACCGCGTATACTGGCGCGCTGTTGAATATAAACACGTTCAACCAGCCCGGCGTTGAAAACGGCAAAAAGGCGACCTTCGCGCTCCTTGGCAAAAAGGGATACGAGGGACAGAAGAACGAAATGGATTCAGCGCCTCCCCTTGACGATAAATATATAGTATAAATAAAAAGAGCGGCGCGGCGTAAAGCCGCGCCGCTTATAATAATTATGGAAATCTGGAAAATAATTTTAATCGCCGTATGTTCGACGGCGGCATTCATTGTTTTACTGCTTTTTTTATTGGCGGTAATCGTCGATAAAATTGCTTTCGGCAAACGCGCGGACAAAAATCCGCTCTTGAAATATTTTATCGCGCAAGATTTCGGTATGACCTGCGAGGAGGTTAGCGTAAAGGACGGCAAAACTCTTTTACGCGGCTATATCTACCGCAAGCAGGTTACAAGCGGTAAATTGATAATTTTCTGCCACGGAATGGGACCGGGGCATATCGCGTACACGACCGAAATAAATTACTTTTGCGAACAAGGCTATACTGCGCTTGCAATCGACTACCGCGGCTGCAATATGTCGGACGGCAAAAATATCGGCGGTATGTATTCGGGCGTGGGCGGCGTAAAAGCGGCGATAGATTTTGCGTGTTCGGACGTGAGATTGAAAGATCTTGAAATTTATCTCGTAGGACACAGCTGGGGCGGCTATTCCGCGCTTTGCGCGTCCGCCCAAAGAAAGGTTTGCGGAGTGGTGGCAATGGGCGCGCCCGACACGCCTTCAAAGACGATAGCGGCAGGCGCGGCGCAAGTTACGTCAAAACCTTTCGCTATGCTTTTAAAACCTTTTCTTTATATTGTAAACTGTCTTAAATACGGCAGGTGCGGAAATCTTTCCGCGTCAAAATGCGCGGCTGAAAACGGCGTAAAAACCCTGCTGATTCACGGCGGCAGCGATAATATCGTGGCGGAAGGCAACGCGGCTATTTATAACGCCCGGGGCGCAAACATAGTAAAGCGTATCGCCGAAGGAAAGGGGCATAATCCCTACAATACGGTTGAAGCGCAAAATCTCCTGACCGAGCTTACCGCAAAGCTTTCGCATATCAAAACCGAACAAGACAAAAAATTCTTTGAAACTTTCGACTTTGCCAAAGCTACGGCAGAGGACGAAGAGGTTATGAAACTCATTTCCTGTTTTATTGGATAAATACAGGCGGCGGCGAAAAATTTCGCCGCCGCCTGCGTTGCGCAGAAGTGGTAAACGTTATAGTTATATTCTAATCGCATAATATACGATTGTCAAGCATAATATCGTATATTGTGCGATAATTTTTTACAGAATAAAAATGCGCGGAGAAGTTAAAAATGGAGTTAAAGGATATTCAGGCGCGCCTGCGCGAAGCGATAAAACAGAGCGGAATACCCCAGAAAGAGATAGCGAAAAGGATAGGGGTTTCGTCGCAGACCGTTTCAAAATATATGTGCAACGACGTGTATCCATCGCTTGACACCCTTGCAAAGCTTTGTTTCGTTTTGGACGTAAAGTCGGACTACATTCTTGGGCTTTCTTCCGACGGTTGAGCGCAAATTAAATTAGCGGTGTTTTTTTAATTGACAATAAACCGCCGTTGCATTATACTTTAAATAAGTGGAACATATCAGAGTCCATTTTATTGATTGAGCAGCTCTTTTCCTGCGCGCTCAAATTTTATAAGTTTAATAAAGCCTTTAAAGGCGTCACTTGTGAAACGGTCAATAAGAGTAGTAAAAGTATTTGCTATATAGACTCTGCCAAAGTCCCAACCAAGAATAAACTTTTTATATATGCGCAAACAAGCATATTTTCGTTTATAAGACGGCTTTAAAATACAAGCCGCCTTTTTATTTTACATAAAGGATAAAAATATGGACAAACCCGATCAGAGCCGCGCGCCGTTGTACGAGGCGCTGGAAGCGTTCAGAAAAAAGAGAATAGTACCCTTTGACGTCCCCGGGCATAAACGCGGCAGAGGCAATCCGCAGCTTGTGGAGCTTCTGGGCGAAAAGTGCGTTGGACTGGACGTCAACTCCATGAAGCCGCTTGACGATTTATGCCATCCGTCCTCGGTTATCCGCGACGCCGAAATTCTGGCGGCGGACGCTTTCGGCGCGGCGCACTCCTTCTTTATGGTGGGTGGAACTACTTCCGCGGTGCAGAGTATGATTATGTCTGTCTGCAAGGCGGGCGACAAAATTATTATGCCGCGCAACGTTCACAAAAGCGCGATAAACGCGCTAATTCTCTGCGGCGCCGTTCCGGTATACGTCAATCCCGAAGTGGACGAAAAACTGGGCATATCCCTCGGTATGCAGCCCGGGCAGCTTAAAAAAGCGGTGGAGGACAATCCCGACGCCGTCGCAGTTTTGGTTAATAACCCCACCTATTACGGAATTTGTTCCGACCTTAAATCGATAGTAAAAATCGCGCACTCCCACAAAATGAAAGTGCTTGTGGACGAAGCGCACGGCACGCATTTCTATTTCAGCGAAAGCCTGCCTGTATCCGGTATGGAAGCCGGCGCGGATATGGCAGCCGTTTCTATGCACAAGTCGGGCGGAAGCCTCACGCAGAGTTCTATTCTGCTTCTGAACAAGAGTATGAACGCCGACTACGTTCGCCAGATTATCAATCTGACGCAGACAACAAGCGCTTCATATCTCTTAATGGCAAGCCTTGATATAAGCCGCAGAAATCTGGCGCTTAAAGGCGGCGAGTACTTCAAAAAGGTTACCGAAATGGCGGAGTACGCCCGTTCCGAAATCAACGCGGTCGGCGACTATTACGCCTACGGTAAAGAGCTTATCAACGGCACTTCGGTGTACGATTTCGATGTTACCAAGCTTGCGGTTTATACCCGCGATTTGGGACTTGCCGGAATCGAGGTTTACGATATTCTCCGCGACGAATACGATATTCAGATAGAGTTCGGCGACATCTGCAATATTTTAGCTTACGTTTCAATCGGCGACAGATTTCAGGACATCGAAAGACTGGTCGGCGCGCTGTATGACTTGAAACGGCTTTATAAGCGCGATAAGACGGGTATGCTTTCGGTCGAATACATTGCGCCCAAAGTTGCGGTCGCGCCAGTCAAAGCGTTTTACGCGGACAAGGTTTCGCTGCCAATACGCGCTACTGCGGGCAAAATCTGCGCCGAGTTCGTAATGTGTTATCCCCCGGGAATTCCCATTCTGGCGCCGGGCGAGCTTATCACCAATGAAATTATTGAATACATTCTCTACGCTAAAGCGAAGGGTTGCTCTATGCAGGGTACCGAAGATTTTAAAGTAGAAAGACTTAACGTTTTAAAATAGACACAGGAGAAACACCCCTATGGAAATGTGGTTTTCGGACGTTCACACACCGAACATTAAACTTTCGATAAGAGTTAAAAAACAGCTCTTTTCCGAGCGCAGCGACATTCAGCAGGTCGACGTTTTCGACAGCGAAGATCTGGGTAGATTTATAACCCTTGACGGCGAAGTGGTCTTTTCCGAAAAGGACGAATTCATTTACGACGAAATGGTTGCGCACGTCCCCATGGCAGTTCACCCCAACGTAAAAAAGGTGCTTGTCATCGGCGGCGGCGACGGCGGCGTTGCGAAGGAGCTTTGCAACTATCCCGAAATCGAGCAGATAGACGTAGTGGAAGAGGACGAAATGTTCGTCCACGTTTCCAAAAAATTCTTCCCCGAAACGGCTGTGGGACTTGAAGACAAGCGCGTAAATTTGTACATTCAGGACGAACTCCGTTTTCTGCGCGGCAAGGTCGGCGAGTACGATTTAATCATAAACGATTCCACCGACCCGTTCGGACCTACCGAGGGGCTGTTCACTAAAGAGTTTTACGGCAGCTGCTACAAAGCCTTGAACGATACGGGAATTATGGTCTACCAGCACGGCAGTCCTTTCTACGACGAGGACGAGGCGGAGTGCCGCAAAATGCACCAGAAAGTTTTCCGCTGTTTCCCCGTGTCGCGCGTCTATCAGGCGCACATTCCTACTTGCCCTTCGGGCTACTGGTTGTTCGGCTTTGCAAGCAAAAAGTATCACCCGGTAAACGATTTTGACCCCGAAAGGTGGAAAAAACGCAATATAAAAACCTGGTACTACACGACGAATTTACACATAGGCTCGTTTATGCTGCCGCGGTATGTGGTTGACATTTTAAAGGAAGCGGAGGAAGATTAAAAAGCATATCTGCTTCGCAATACTTCGTCACGCTTGCGTTTTGTTCGGGTCATTTACGGCAAGTAAACTCCCCGTCGCAAAGCCGCGCGTTCCTTGCCTTGCTCGTATCTATGCTTTTTAATGATTAACTGTATAAAAGGAGAATTTTATGAAATTACTTATAATAGGCTGCGGCGGAGTGGCGCAGGTTGCAATAAAAAAATGTTGTCAGGCTGACAGCGTGTTTACTGAAATTATGATTGCAAGCCGTACAGAAAGCAAGTGCAAGACGGTTGCAAACGAAATGAAAAACAAGACCAAAGCGCGTCTTTCAACCGCCACCGTAAATGCGGACAGCGAGCAAGAAGTTATCGCGCTCATAAACTCGTTTAAGCCCGCCGCAGTTTTAAACGTGGCTCTGCCCTATCAGGATCTGACAATAATGGAAGCCTGCTTAAAGTGCAAAGTCCATTATATTGACACTGCTAACTACGAAAACGAAAACACCGACGATCCCGTCTGGCGCAAAGCTTACGAAAAGCGCGTAAAGGAAAAGGGCTTTACCGCGTACTTTGATTATTCCTACCAGTGGGACTATGATAAAAGGTTTAAAGATGCCGGCGTCTGCGCCCTTTTAGGCACAGGCTTCGATCCGGGTGTAACGCAGGTATTCTGCGCGTACGCTCAAAAGCACTATTTTGACACCATTGAAACTATCGATATTCTCGACTGCAACGGCGGCGACCACGGCTACGCGTTTGCAACCAACTTCAATCCCGAAATAAATTTGAGGGAAGTCTCCGCAAACGGCTCGTACTGGGAAAACGGCAAATGGATTGAGACAAAGCCTTTGGAAATCAAGCGCGTGTACGACTTTAAGGGCGTGGGTCAGAAGGATATGTACCTTTTGCACCACGAAGAGATTGAAAGTCTTGCGCAAAATATCAAGGGTGTAAAGAGAATACGCTTTTTTATGACCTTCGGTCAAAGCTACATTCAACATATGACCTGCCTGCAAAACGTGGGTATGCTTTCAACAAGTCCGGTTAATTTCGAGGGTAAGGAAATTGTGCCTATTCAGTTTTTAAAGGCACTTTTGCCCGATCCCGCGACTTTGGGCGCAAGAACAAAGGGCAAGACCAACATCGGTTGCATTTTCACGGGCTACAAGGACGGCAAGAAAAAGAGCATTTATATCTACAATATCTGCGACCATCAGGAGTGCTATAAAGAGGTAGGCTCGCAGGCGATTTCCTACACGACAGGAGTTCCTGCTATGATAGGCGCTATGCTCGTAACCACCGGCGTATGGAATAAACCCGGCGTATACAACTGCGAGCAGTTTGACCCCGACCCCTATATGGAAGCATTAAACAAATACGGACTTCCCTGGGAAGTGGACGAAAACCCCGTACTCGTTGACTAAAACGCGTATAAGCTTCGCAATACTTCGTTACGCTTGCGTTTTGTTTTGGTTGTGTACGCAAAGTACACGCCCTGCAACAAAGCCGCGCGTTCCTTGTCTTGCTCGCTTCTCCGCATTTTATATATTAGGTTTAGTATGACTTTAAACGACTTGCCGACCCCCGTCTACGCAATAGACGAGGACAAGCTCAAAAAAAATATTGAAATATTAAACGGCGTTGAAAGACGTACGGGCTGCAAAATTCTGCTTGCCCAAAAGGCGTTTTCATGCTTTTATTTCTATCCGCTTATTTCGCAGTATTTAAGCGGAACAACGGCAAGCGGACTGTACGAGGCAAAGCTTTCGCACGAGTATTTCGGCAAGGAAAACCATGTTTTCTGTCCGGCGTATACCGACGGCGAGTTTGACGAAGTTGCAAGCCTTTGCGACCATATAGTTTTCAATTCCTTTTCGCAGTTAAAAAAGTTTGCGTCGCACGCAAAGAATGCGAGCGTAGGTTTAAGAATTAATCCCGAATTTTCCACGCAGGGCGGCGGCATATACGACCCCTGCGCGCCTTTTTCAAGACTGGGAGTCACAAAAGAACAATTTGACGAAAACGCGTTGGACGGCGTCGAAGGCTTTCATATCCACACCCTTTGCGAACAGGGCGCGTCCGATTTGGCGGCAACGGTCAAAAGGTTTGAAAAGGACTTCGGCAAATACTTCAAAAATCTCAAATGGCTCAACCTCGGCGGCGGTCACCACATAACCAAAGAGGGATACGATATAGACCTTTTGGAAAAGACGGTAACCCGTCTTTCGCAGAAATACGGCGTGCAGGTGTATCTTGAACCCGGCGAAGCGGTTGCTTTAAACGCAGGCTTTCTGTACGCGCGCGTTCTCGAAATTGTCAGAAACGGAATGGATATAGCGCTTTTGGACTGTTCCGCAGAGTGTCATATGCCCGATGTTCTGGAAATGCCTTACCGTCCGCCCCTTTTTGAAGCGGGGCAACCCAACGAAAAAAAATATACTTACCGCCTTTCGTCGCGTACCTGTCTTGCAGGCGACGTTGTGGGTGATTACTCGTTTGACAAACCTCTGAAAGAGGGAGATATTCTCACTTTTGGCGATATGGCAATTTATACTATGGTCAAGAACAATACCTTCAACGGTATGCCGCTGCCTGCAATCGCGGTAAAACGCGGCGGAAATTTTGAAATTATAAAATCGTTCGGCTATTCCGACTTTAAGGGGAGACTTTCGTGACAACGCCCAAACAAGACGGCTTTTATATGCCTGCGGAATATGAAGAACACAGCGCAACTATTATGATCTGGTGCGAGCGTCCGGGCAGTTGGACGCACGGCGCAGAGCCTGCCCGTCCCGTGTTCGCGCAGATAATCAAAGCAATTTCGGAAGGCGAAAAGATCTATCTCGCCGTATCCGAAAGGGGCAGAGAGAGCGCCGAAAAACTGCTTAAAGAACAGATTGCAAGCGGCTCGGTCGAGCTTTTAGAAGTTGAAACCGACGACTGCTGGGCGCGCGATATGGCGCCTACGTTCCTCAAACGCGGCAGTGAGATCCGCGGTATCGACTGGGAGTTCAACGCGTGGGGCGGCGATGCGGACGGCTTGTATCCGCGTTGGGATAAAGACGACGCGTTCGCGTCTTTCGCTTGCAAAAAGTTGGGCGTAAAATGTTACAATGCGCGTCCATTCGTTTTAGAGGGCGGTTCGGTCCATTCCAACGGCAAGGGTACGGTCATCACCACCGAAGAGTGCCTTTTAAGCGCGGGGCGTAACCCCGACTTAACCAAAGCGGAGATAGAGCAAAAGCTCAAAGAGTATCTGGGCGCGGAACGCGTTATATGGCTGCCGTACGGAGTTTGCGGCGACGAAACAAACGGACACGTTGACAACATCTGCGCGTTCACCGACGAAAACACAGTTGTTCTCGGTTGGACAGACGAAGATGGCGAGCAGAAGAAACGCTGCGAAAAAAATCTGCAGGTACTCGAAAGCGCAGGATTGAAAGTAATAAAACTGCCTTTCCCCGAAAAGCCCGTAACGTTCACGCAATACGATCTGGACGGCTTCGAATACGAAGATGGCGAAATCGAGCGCAATCTGACCGAGCCGCTCGCCGCTTCGTACGTTAATTTTTACGTCTGCAACGCCGCCGTTCTTGTACCGGTGTTTAACGATATAAACGATGGTATTGCAGTAGCTATTTTGCAGAAAGCCTTTCCGCATAAACAAGTAGTTCCCGTATTTGCGCGCGAACTAATTTTGGGCGGCGGTAATATTCACTGTCTGACCCAACAAATACCAAAAGGTGAATAATGAAAAAAGTTAAAATAGCCTGCGTACAGATGAAGTGCGCAAGCGAAAGAAAAATCAATATTGAAAACGCGGTAAAAAAAGTAAGCGAAGCGGCGGCAAACGGAGCGAATATTATTCTTTTGCCCGAGCTTTTCGAGCGTCCCTATTTCTGTCAGGAGCGACGTTACGATTATTACGCCTACGCCGAAAGTACGGAAAACAATGCGGCGGTAAAAGAACTGCTGCCCCTTTCAAAAAAGCTGAAGGCGGTAATCCCCGTAAGCTTTTACGAAAAGGACGGCAACGTTTTATATAACTCGGTTGCGGTTTTAGACTGCGGAAAAATTCTCGGAGTTTACCGCAAGACGCATATACCCGACGACCATTATTATCAGGAAAAGTTTTATTTCACCCCCGGCGACAGCGGCTTTAAAACCTTTAAAACGACGTACGGAGTTGTGGGCGTTGGAATTTGCTGGGACCAGTGGTTCCCCGAAACGGCTCGAAGCCTTGCCCTGAACGGCGCGGAAATTATTTTGTATCCTACCGCAATCGGCAGCGAACCCGTCCTCGGCTGCGACAGCGCGGCGCACTGGCAAAGAGTTATGCAGGGTCATTCGGCGGCAAACCTCGTACCCGTTGCTGCGGCAAACAGGATAGAAAAGGAAGAGGTGAAGCCCTGCTCGGAAAACGGCGGACAAAGCTCGGCTCTGACTTTCTACGGCTCGTCGTTCATAACCGATAACACCGGCGCAAAGCTCGCCGAACTCGGACGTGAGGAAGAGGGAATTATATACGCGGAATTCGACTTGGAAGAGTTAGAAAAGTCGCGCCTTGAATGGGGACTGTTCCGCGACCGCCGCCCCGAAACTTATAAAGATATAACAAAATAATACAATTAATAGAAATATTTAAAAAAGCTCTTGGATGGTTTTTCCCAAGAGCTTTTTCTATGTTCACAAATAAAAATTCAGAATGTTACTTTTTATCTTGACACTGACAACATTAAATGTTACAATCTTGACAGTGTTAAGATTGTAGAGACTGCAAATGGAAAAATTACATTATCATCACGGCAATTTGAAAAATGATTTGATAGAAAAAGCTATAGGCATAGTAAACAGCGAGGGCGAGCAAGGTCTGTCTATACGTAAAGTTGCAAGCGCTTGCAAAGTTAGCTATGCCGCGCCGTATTCACATTTTAAAAGCAAGGAAGAGCTGCTATTTGCCTGCCGTGAATACGTTTCGGAGCAATTTGCCGATTATCTTTCAAACTCTATATTAAACGAGGATATTACGAAGCCCGAAACGCTAAATATACTCGGCAACGCTTATATAGAGTTTTTTAAGTCACACCCCGTATATTTTAATTTCATTTTTAACAGCAAAGAATCTTGTAAAATGATTTTAACACTTGACAAGATTAAAGAAAATTATCCTCCGTTTGAAGTGTTCAGAAAAGTTTGTTTAGCATTAACGGAAAGTTATGGTCTTACAAAGGAGCAGGGGCTTGCTCGGCTTATAAAATGCTGGTCGCTTGTTCACGGTGTAACGGCATTGATAATTTCTCCGAACATTGAATTAAACGGCGATTGGAGCGATTACTTAAATAAATTATACGATTAAAAGGAGTAATATGAAAAAATTTATTAACAAGTTTCCTGTTATATTTTCGGTTTTAGTATTTGCAATCACGATGCCGATAATTTGGGGAGCAACGTATCCACTTTTATATAAACTGCCCTTTTATTGGGCAAGCGCAATAAAATACAGCCTTACATTTTTAGCGGTAATTGCTATCTGCTTTGCCGTTTATCGCAAAATACCGTTTACCTTACAAGGCAAAGGATTGTTCAAAGGGTTGTTTACATTCGGATTGGTCGGGCTTATTTGCGCTGTAATGGCTTTTGTATTCAGTTACAATACGCCCGATGTGAAGCCGTCCGTTTCAACCGTTCTCGGATTTATTTTATATAATCTTGCGATAGCGTTCAGCGAGGAATTTTTATTCCGCGGTGTTATTTTTACACAGATGCTCGATAGTTGGAAAAACAAAAAAGGGTTCATTTGGTTGGCAATAATTGTGTCGTCCGTGATATTCGGATTAAGGCACTTACTTAATCTTGTTACAACGCCTAATGTCGTAATAACAACTATAGGGCAAGTGTTATTCACTTTTATGGCAGGGTTTTACTTGTGCGCGGTTTATTTAAGAACGCGAAATATATGGATATGTATTATCATTCATTTTCTTGAAGATTTTTTCACCGGTTTCTGGACGATTGTGTCTACCGCTGCGGATGTAGCGCAAACGGTTGACGGCACGGTAGCAAATATGTTTATGCTCGTCGGCGTTCATTTGGTATATATAATTTCCGGCATTTTAATGTTAAAAATCAAAAAGTGGAAGTATCTGCCTTTAACGCCATACGCCGAAAATGATCAAACTCTTTAAACTTACATAAAATAAGCCCTGCGGCAAACGCCGCAGGGCTTTAATTATTTATTACTTCTTTTTGGGAGCAGCCGCTTTTTTGGTTGCGGGCTTTTTCTCCGCCTTGGGTTTTTCTGCTTTGGGAGCAGCCGCTTTTTTCGCGGGAGCCTTTGCAGCAGGTTTAGCCGCAGTTTTCGCAGCGGGTTTAGCTACGGGAGCGGGAGCAGCCGCCGCAGGCTGGCTTGCCGCAAGCTTCTTGTAACCTTCAAGACGCTGTTTAGCAGACTCTTCCGTTCTCTTGAACAGCTCTTTCGCAACTTCTTCGCCCTGCGTCTTTACAAGGGAAGCGTAACGGGTTTCGCTTACGAGGAAGTCCTGATAGCTTGCCGTAGGCTCTTTCGAGTCGAGCGTAAATACTTCGCCGTCGGGGTTGTATCTGTAAAGCTGCCAGTATCCGCAGTCAACAGCCGCCTTTTCTTCAAGCTGGCTCTTGGTCATATTGATACCGTGGTTGATGCAGGGAGCGTACGCTATGATAAGCGAAGGTCCGTGGTAAGCTTCCGCCTCGGTCAGCGCTTTAAGAAGCTGCGCGGGGTTGGAACCCATTGCAACCTGCGCCACGTATACGTAGCCGTAGGATTTAGCAATCATACCAAGATCCTTTTTCTTAACTCTCTTGCCTGCGGAAGCGAATTTGGCAACCGCGCCGATATTTGTGGACTTTGAAGCCTGACCGCCGGTATTTGAGTAAACTTCGGTATCGAGTACGAGAACGTTTACGTCTTCGCCGGAAGCGAGTACGTGGTCAAGTCCGCCGTAACCGATGTCGTAAGCCCAGCCGTCGCCGCCGAAAATCCATACGGACTTTTTAGCAAGGCAGTCTTTGTCTGCAAGTATTTCTTTAACGAGCGCGTCAGCTTCGCAGCCGCAGTCCTTGCAGCCTTCCAGAAGCTGTAACAGCTCTGCCGAAGCTTTCTTTGAAGGCTCTCTGTCTTCAAACGCTTTCAGGTAATTTTCGCAAGCGAATTTGCCTACTTCGTTATTGCTCCAAAGCTCGGCAAGTTTTTCAACCTTGTCCTTAACGGCTTTTCTTCTAGCGGTGTATGCAAGATTCATACCATAGCCGAACTCTGCGTTGTCTTCAAACAGCGAGTTTGCCCATGCGGGACCTCTGCCCTTTTTGTTAGTGGTGTAGGGACACGTGGGCGACGAGCCGCCGTAGATTGACGAGCAGCCGGTTGCGTTTGCAACGACCATATCTTCGCCGAAGAGCTGGGTAACTACTTTAACGTAAGGAGTTTCGCCGCAGCCTGCGCACGCGCCGGAGAACTCGAAGAGGG
>CAZDAG010000003.1:0-145215 GCA_964503655.1 uncultured Clostridia bacterium
GTTAAGCGGAACGCTTAAAAAAAACTCAACCGCTTTAAAAAAAGCTAGTGAAGCGAAGAACGGCGCGATTGCCGCCGTCGTTTCACGGTTGAGCGTTTTTGCCTTAAACAAGGCAGGATAAGTAAGCCCCTTCAACTCTAATCAAACTGTTCGGAACTCAATGAGCGCCGAATTCTGGAAAATCCGTTTTAACTTTACGGTTGAGTGAATCGCAGGCCGCACCGCCAGAGTTGCGGCAGTGTAAGCGTAGTAATAGCTGCCCGAGGTCGAGAGAAATTTAGAATAGAGCGGTTCAGGACCAGCGCCGGAACGCAGCCGAAAAACTTGAAAGCTTACTACCCTTTGAATTATTGTACCACAGATACAAAATTTTTCAACCGTTAAAACGTAAGTGAATCGCAGGCCGCACCGCCAGAGTTGCGGCAGTGTAAGCATTTATGTGACCGCCCGCCGCCGAGAGAAAACTCGCAGTGTAACCGGAACTGGCATGATAGCCGGAACGCAGCCGAAAAACTTAAAAGCTTACCACCCTTTGAATTATTGTACCACAGATACAAAAATTTTCAACCGCTAAAACGCAAGTGAATCGCAGGCCGCACCGCCAGAGTTGCTCCAGTATAGGCAACATTAAAGCCGCCCGAGGACGACAGATATTTAGCATCATAAGGAACACCAGTATTGCCGGAACGCAGCCACGGAAAACTTAAAAGCTTACCACCCCTGAATATTGTATCACAGATACAAAAATTTTCAACCGCTTATTAAATTGTCGGATAGAAGTGAAGCGCAGGCCGCACCGCCAAAGTAGCGACAGATGAAACAAAGTGGTGTCCGCCGGATGACGAGATAAAACTAGCACCGTCAGGAGTATACGTAATGCCGGAACGCAGCCAGGAAAACTAAAAGCTTACCACCCCTGAATATTGTATCACGGATACGAAAAATTTCAACCCTGATTTTTAAAGAGTTTTCGGCGTTGCTCGTTTGATTTGTGACAAGTCAATCAAGTATAAAAGTAATAAAGATACGAAACAAGCATTGCTTGCTTGACAATTCTCGGTTTGCGGTGGTATATTTGTAAAGGCGCGCGGATATAGCGTAGCGAAAAGGATATTTTATGTTAAACGCATTTTCAAGAACGGAGCTTTTATTCGGCTCGGAAGCAATGACAAAACTTAAAAATTCACGCGTGATAGTATTCGGCGCGGGCGGCGTCGGCGGCTTTACAATCGAAGGTTTGGCGCGCTGCGGCGTGGGCGCGATTGACGTTGTGGACAACGACAAGGTTTGCCTTACAAACATTAACCGCCAGATATTCGCTACCCGCAAAACTCTGGGCAAGTACAAGGTTACCGCCGCAGCGGAAAGAATTGCGGAGATAAACCCCGACTGCAAGGTTAAGCCGCACAGAATGTTTTTCCTCCCCGACACCGCGGATAAAATAAACTTTGCCGACTACGACTACGTCGTGGACGCGATAGATACTGTGTCCGGCAAAATTGCTATTATCGAAAAAGCGAAGGAGGCAAACGTTCCGGTAATAAGCTGTATGGGTACGGGCAATAAACTCGACCCTACGCAGTTCGAGATTGCGGACATATCCGAAACTACGGTTTGCCCTCTGGCAAAAGTTATGCGTCGCGAACTGAAAAGACGTAACATATCCGGCGTCAAAGTGCTGTATTCGAAGGAAGACCCTGCGCGAGTATACTATAACACAGTCCGCCGCGCGGTTCCTGCAAGCTGCGCTTTCGTGCCGTCGGTAGCGGGCCTTATTATCGCCGGCGAAGTTATCAAAGATTTAACTGCAAAGAAATAAACATGAAAAAGCAAGATATACGGTTTGAAACATTATGCCTGCACGCGGACGAAAACCGCAGGGACGAGTGGGGTACGGTAAATCAGCCCATATGTCAGGCGGCGACTTTCGTACATAAGGGCGTGGATATCCCGTCCGCATTCAGTTATTCGCGGCTTGCGAATCCCACGCGCGCCCATCTTGAAAACACCGTTTCGGCGTTGGAGGGAGGATACGCGGCGTTCGCCTTTTCTTCGGGGATGGCTGCGCTCACCTGCGTAATGCAGCTGTTTGCGCCGCCGGCGCATATTATCGCAAGCGAAGATCTGTACGGCGGCTCGCTGCGGCTTTTCAACGGACTGAAAAGTTCGGGATATTCGTTCGATTTCGTAGATACGGGCGATATAAAGGCGGTTGAAAAACTGGTAAATAGAAACACCAAAGCTATTTACTGCGAAACGCCGTCTAACCCCTTAATGCAGGTTTCGGACATCGCCGCGCTTGCGGATATTGCAAAGGCAAATAAACTTTTACTGATAGTGGACAATACCTTTCTTACACCCTATTACCAAAAACCTTTAAAGCTGGGCGCGGATATAGTAATCCACAGCGGCACGAAATATCTCGGCGGACACAACGATACCCTTGCCGGCTTTGCGGTTGTAAATACGAGCGAGCTTGCCGAAAGGGTGAGATATATTGCCAACACCAACGGCGCGCCTCTGGCGCCCTTCGATTGTTTTCTGGTGGAGCGCGGAATTAAAACGCTGCCGGTACGAATGGACCGTATAAGCGCCAACGCAAAAGAGATTGCCTGCTTTTTGCGAACAAGACGCGAAGTTAAAAAGGTATACTACGCGGGTTTTGAAGACCACGCCGGATACGCCGTCTCGAAAAAGCAAAGCTCGGGCTTCGGCGGTATGATTTCGTTCGAGGTGGAAAGCAAACAGCTTGCCGAAAAAATACTCGGCAGCGTAAAAATCTTTCAGTATGCCGAAAGTCTGGGCGGGGTTGAAAGCCTTATCACCTATCCTATGATGCAGACTCATAAAGATTTATCGGAAGAAGAGCGCAACCGCCGCGGCATTAACGACAGGTTTTTGCGTATCTCCACCGGCATTGAAAACGTTGCCGATTTAATCGCGGATTTAAAGCAGGCTCTTGATAATTAAACTTAAAAAAATGAAATATAATTTTGATAAAATAACGGACAGGAAAAATACCGACAGCATAAAGTACGATTTTGCCGAACGCCGCGGCAAGCCTGCGGATATATTGCCGCTATGGGTTGCGGATATGGACTTTCCCGCGCCTGACGAGGTTTTGGCGGAGCTTAAAAAAAGGGCGGAACACGGTATATTCGGCTATTCCGAACCCGACGATGAATATTACGAAGCGCTTTGCGGCTGGTTTAAAGAGCGGCACGGCTGGGATTGCAAAAAGGATAACTTTGCGCAGACCTGCGGCGTGGTCCACGCGATTTGTTCGCTTGTCCGCGCCCTGACCGAAGAGGGGGACGGCGTGATTATCTGTCAGCCGGTATATTATCCTTTTGCTTCGGCGGTTACCGATAACGGCAGAAAACTTGTGGTAAGCGAGCTTAAAAACGATAACGGTTATTACACGGTTGACTTTGCCGACTTTGAAAATAAGATAGTTGAAAACGACGTAAAACTTTTTATACTGTGCAGTCCCCACAACCCCGTAGGCCGCGTGTGGACGGGGGTCGAGCTTCAAAGGCTCGGGGATATTTGCCTTAAACACGGCGTGTTTGTAATATCGGACGAAATTCACTGCGACTTCACCTACGGCGGATATAAGCACATTGTTTTTCCGACCGTCGATAAAAAGTTTGAAAAAAACTGCGCCGTATGCACCGCGCCTTCAAAGACGTTCAATCTCGCCGGTCTGCATATAGCTAATATTTATATCGCGGACGGAAAGGCGATGGCGAAGTTCAGAAGAGAGCTTGACGGTCAGGGCTACAGTCAGCCCAACGCAATGGGGATTGTCGGCTGCCGCGCTGCCTATAAATACGGCGGCGAATGGCTTGACGGATTACTGGAATATCTGACCGGCAACCTTAATTTTGTCCGCAAATATCTTGCGGAAAACCTGCCGCAGATAAAACTGTGCGAGCCGCAGGGTACTTATCTTATCTGGCTTGACTGCAGGGCTGCCGGAATGGACGATAAACGGCTATCGGACGCGGTGGTAAAAGCCGGTCTGTGGCTGGACGACGGCTATATCTTCGGCGCCGGCGGAAGCGGCTTTCAGCGCATAAATATCGCCTGCCCCCGGGCAACGTTAAAGCTTGCCCTTGAAAAATTTAAAAAAGCGTTCAATTAAAAAAAACCGCCGCGCTTATGTCAAGCGCGGCGGTTTTTAAGTTTGATTATTTTTTTGTATCAGTCCTTATGCTGTTTTTTCCACGCCTTGATTTCTTCGAGGCGGGCTTTGAATTTGCTTTCGACTCCGTCGTCTGTAGGGAAATAATATTCCTTGCCCGAAAGGCTGTCGGGCAGGCACTGCATGTTTGTCAGTTTGTCGTCGGTGTCGTGCGCGTACTGATAACCCTTTCCGTATTCGAGGTCTTTCATAAGTTTAGTCGGCGCGTTACGGATAACGAGCGGCACAGGCTCGGCAAGCATGGTGAGAGCGTCTTTTTTTGCCATACCGTAGGCAACGTAAAGCGCGTTGGACTTGGGCGCCAGCGACATATATACAACTGCCTGCGTCAGATGCACGGTACATTCGGGCATACCGATAAAATGACACGCCTGATACGCCGCGACCGCTATTTCTAAAGCGCGGGGGTCGGCAAGTCCTATGTCCTCGCTCGCAAAACGTGTTACGCGTCTTGCGATATATAAGGGGTCTTCGCCGGCTTCCAACATTCGCGCAAGCCAGTAGACGGCGGCATCGGGGTCGGAATTGCGCATCGATTTATGCAAAGCGGAAATGAGGTTATAATGCTCCTCGCCCGTCTTGTCGTACAGAAGGGACTTTTTCGAAGTGCATTGTTCGATTGTTTCCTGCGTTACGATAGTTTTATCTTCGGTAAGCTCGCCGTTGAGTACTGCCATTTCAAGAGTAGACAGCGCGCTGCGTGCGTCGCCGTTCGCAAAGTTCGCAATCATTTCAAGGCTTCCGTCGGATATTTCGATCGTTTGCCTGCCGAAGCCGCGCTCGTCGGTTACCGCGCGGCGCAAAAGCTGTACGAGTTCTTCGGTCTTTAAAGATTGAAGGACGAAAACCTTACAGCGCGAAAGCAACGCGCCGTTGACTTCGAAGGACGGGTTTTCGGTGGTCGCGCCGATTAAGATAATGCTTCCCTTTTCCACGAAGGGAAGGAAAGCGTCCTGCTGCGCTTTATTGAAGCGGTGTATTTCGTCAACGAACAGTATCGTTTTTTCGCCGAAGCGGCGTGACTTTTCCGCCTGCTCCATTACCTGCTTTATTTCTTTAATACCGCTCGTTACCGCGGAAAAGTCTATAAAGTTCGCTTTCGTCTTATTCGCGATAATGCGTGCGAGGGTGGTCTTGCCAACGCCCGGCGGTCCCCAGAAAATCATCGAGCCGATTTTATCGTTCTCTATAAGCCGGCGCAGAACTTTACCTTCACCCAGTAAATGTTTCTGTCCGCAGAATTCTTCGATTGTCTGCGGCCGAAGTCTTGCCGCAAGCGGCTGCATATCCGCGTTTTCAAAAAATGTAGGCTGCTCTGTCATTAATCAGCTCCTTGCCGGTCCGGTTATCGTAAGGGCGGCTTATTTAATTCGCGTTAGTTTTTCAAATTACGCCTTAAAAGGATAGAAATTTCCGGTTACAGTTATCTATAATTGATTTTGCCTGTTCGGCGGTCAGCTCTTCCGCCCAGTCTACGGGGGAGAGGGGGACGGCGCTCTTTAAGCCGAAGTATAAAAATCTCGCGGTCTTGTCGCGCGCGGTGTCGTTCCACTTGTCGAAAAGTCCGCCTTTTATATGTTTGCCCAGCGTACAGTTTATAAACGCGCACTTGCCGAAGTCGCGCCACGGACGGGCAAGGCAGACCGAACCGTCCTTCGCGCCGCCGCCGGAAAAGTTGCAGTCTATAAATGTGAAGCCGTTTTCCTGCGCAAGCGAATGCGCCGGCGCGGCGACGAAGCCCGAACCGCGTTTATCGTCAAGCGATACAATTTCGCAGTTTTTGAAATATCCCTCGCCGCAGCCGAAAATAAAATCGACGTTGCCGCTGATTTTGCAGTTTTCAAAAAGGCTGACGTTCGCGCCCTCGCAATAGAGCTGCTCCCGCGGAATAAAGCCGCGGTAGCGTACCACCAGATCGTCGGGGAAGGGGGAGAGGAAGACCGTGTCCTGCGTGGAGACCAATTCGCAGCCGCCCGCTCTGAAATTCCTGCCGTGTACCGAAAGGGTGACGCACTGCCCGACTTTTTCGGGTTGTGTGTTAGAGTTTTTTACGGTCAGGTTTTCAAGCTTTACCCCGTTGCCCGTCACGCACAGGGTGTAGGTGCGGAAGGTATTGTATTCCTGCCCGTCCGCGTGAATTTTGCGCGCGTAGTCGTCAAAAGTTATAACCGTCTGTCCGCAGCCCTCGCCGATAAGGGTGACGCCGCTTTTGGCAAGTACGGCTTTTTGTCTGTATTCGCCCTTGCTCAAACGTACGGTTTCGCCGTCTTTTAAACCGTCGAAAGCCTTTTGTAAATCGTCAAGGGGGGTCAGATAAACCATTTTTGCGATATCTCCTTAAATCGGGGCTATTATAGCACAATTTTTTTTGTGAAACAATAAAAAAACTATTGATTTTTGAATTTGACTATGATACAATGAATTAGCTAAATGTAAAAATGTAACATTATGTGGTCGAAAGTATCGTTCAAAAGTCCAAAATATGCGTAAACCCGGTTCAAGATTAATCTCATTGCGGCAGTACCGCCTCACCGATTTATTTCTTTTCGCGGTGATACTGGTCGTATTCGAAGTGATTCTGCACTTCGCTTTTAAGGCTTTTCACGGCGATTTCATATTTTCGCCCATGCTGGCGATAACCCTCATCGTTATGATGAGATGGGGCTGGCCCTCGATTTTTTACGCGGTAGGCGACGGACTTTTGTACTGTTTACTCAATATAAAGGACCCCAGTTTTTCGCCCTACATGTTTGCTATATATATTATAGGAAACGCGTTCGTAGCCGTACTCTTTTTAATGACCAGATTTATGGGCAAGAAAAAGATACGTGACAGATGGTACTTTTCGCTACTGTTTGCGACCGTCGGCTGGATAGCGGTGGTTCTGGGCAGGGCGATAACGGCGGCGTGTTTCGGGCTGGGTTTCGTAAGCGCCCTGTTGGCGCACTTCGGCGATTTGGTTTCTTTCGCAATCTGCCTTACGATAATTCTGGTAATGCGGAGACTGGACGGAATGTTTGAGGACCAGAAAGCGTTTTTAAAACGGCTTGACGAAGAGAAGAAAGAGAAGGAAAGAAGGGACACCTTCGGCGACCAACCGATAGAAATAGACGAAGAGAGTCTTAAAGTTCTGAAAAAGGACGACGACTTGTATAATTAATCTCGGTAATCTGCGGCGGCAGCCGCTGTTACATATAAATTACTTAAATTTTAAGTGATATGGAGGAAATTTTCAATGTTCAAACTCAAATGCGACGACTTCCTTATCTACGACGAGGCGACGGGTACTTACAGTATGTCGCCCGAACAGCAGGTAAGGGATCAGACAGAGCGGAACAGATGGAAAACCACGGGTTTCACCCTTCTGAAGGACTGGCGCCTGTACCTGATGCTCGTACCCATGATTTTGGTGTACTTTCTTTGGAAGTACCTGCCCATGACCGAGCTTCTGGCGGCTTTCAGATTCGGTAACTTCCAGGAAGTATCCCAAAGACCTTGGGTTGGTTTTAACAACTTCAAGGTAATTTTCATGGGAGCGGAAGCTACATTCTTCTGGATGGCGTTCAGAAACACATTCGTCATTTCGTTCTACGGATTGCTGTTCGGTTTCCCGCTTCCCATCATTCTGGCGCTTTTCTTCAACGAGGTCCGTTCAAACATAGCGAGATCGATTATGCAGGTATGCGTATACCTTCCCAAATTCATCTCGACCGTTATAGTAACTTCGCTCACTCTCGCGCTCTTTGCAAGTAAGGATGCGAATACCAGTCAGGGCTTCCTGTCAAAGCTGTTAGGCACGATATTTACAAATTCATCGCACTTGCAGGATGCTGTAAACGGCAGGGGTCTTGTTTATTCGCTTGAATATTTCCGTTCAATATACATAATTACGGATATATGGGAACACGCCGGCTACGACTCAATCGTATTCTTCGCCGCGGTAATTGCGGTGTCGCCGACCTCTTACGAGGCGGCGCAGATAGACGGCGCGGGCAAGATGGCGCAGATGCGCTACGTAGTAATGCCCAGCATTTTGTCTACCGTGGTAATTATGCTCATCATGAAGATAGGCGGACTTCTTTCGGTAGGCTACGAAAAGCTGTATCTGTTAAGCCCCGACACTTCGCTTGACAACTATCAGGTTGCGGAAGTTGTTTCCACCTGGTCAAACCGTATAGGCGGTCAGTACACTTCGCGCGCTTACGGTATCGCGGGCGAAATGACAAACAACCTCATCGGTATGATTTTGGTTATAGGATCGAACACGATAGCAAGAAAAGCTTCGGACGTTTCGTTGTATTAAGGGGAGGGCAGGATAATGAAAAGAAAAATAGAAGCCAGCGAGCTTATATTCAAAATAATCGCTTATGTTCTCTTAATAATATTTTCGATACTTTGCATCTACCCGCTTTTATACGCGCTGGGTTCTACTTTCAGCGACTGGGATAAAGTTGCGGACGGTAAAGTAATTCTGTGGCCCAACGGGTTCCAGTTTAACTCGTTCAAGCTGATATTTATGGATAACCAGTTCTGGATAAACTATTCGAACACCCTGTTCGTAACCTTTATAGGTACTATCTGGTGCTTGGTTTACTCGGTACTCGGCGCATACGCTCTTTCCAAAAAAAGACTTATGGGCAGACACGGTTTCAACTTCTTCCTCGTGTTCACCATGTGGTTCTCGGCGGGTGTCATTCCCCAGTACCTCAACTATCAGCAGACCGGTCAGATTATGGCGTCCATTGTCGGCGGCAGCTCGATGTACGATATAGACCTTAAATGGCTTATCGTTCTTGCAATGGGTATGAACGCTACCAACATAATACTTCTGCGTAACTCTTTCGAGGGAGTTCCTTCCGAAATAGAGGAAGCGGCGAGAATCGACGGCGCGACCGAAATGCAGATTCTTATGAAAGTTTACATTCCCATGAGCAAGGCAACTATTGCGACGGTTGCGCTGTTCTTCGGAATTTCGCGTTGGAACGGCTACTTCTGGGCTTACAAAGTATTAAGTACGCAGCAGCAGTATTCCTGGCCCGTACAGGTTTATATGCGTGACTTTATTGACAGAAACACAGACCTTACTTTAAAGTACAACTCCGAAACAGCCGAATATACCGACATAGGTCAGGCAACTTCAATGGTTTACGCAATGGTTGTGCTTGCAATGGTCCCTATTCTCGTAATTTATCCCTTCATTCAGAAGTATTTCGCGAAGGGTGTAAATATGGGCGGCGTAAAAGAATAATTATAAAGGATTTTATATCAGGGTGAATTACCCGGTTAAAATAAATTAATAAGGAGAGAAAAATGAACAAAACCAAAAAAATTGTAACGGCCGTTGTTTCAGTCGTAATGGCGGGAACTATGGTATCGTCGCTTGCAGCTTGCGGCGGTAACGGCAGTTCGGCAAACTTGATGAGCAAGTTTGAAAACTTCATGAACGAAGCCTGGACTACCGCGCTTGACGGCTACGGCAGCGAAACTTCCGCTTCGAGCCAGACCAAGCTGACACCTAAAACCGAAAACGGCAAACTTACGTATGCGGCTAACACAGAACTTAAAACCGCTATCGGTTATCAGGATTCAAAAACCGGTATTAAGTATGATTCAGCTCTTAAAGACAATATGTTAGGTTATCTTGGGATAACCGATGCGTCTACGTTCTACCTGTTCGGTAAGCAGTATTCCGACGGTTTACTCAAACCCGCCTGGCAGACTCTGGCGGACGATCTTAACGTTAACATCGTCGATGATTTCGCGGGCGTTAAGTCGGCTCAGCAAATGGGTAAAATTACCGATTCTGAAAGCGGATTTGCCGGTTACCAGATATTCACTGCATCGGCTACCGATATCAACAACCAGGGCGCGCAGGGTAATCTTCTTAACATTACCGACTACCTTGATTATATGCCCAACTACAAGGCGTTCCTTGATGCTAACCCCCTGACCCGTCTTTCGCTGACCGCGGATGAATACGGCTCAATGTATATGCTTCCTTACTTCGACGGTAACGACGATATTGAAAAATATGTTATTCTTGAAAAGAATTTAGTTTCAATGCTTCTTGATACCGTAACTATTAACGCGGAAAATACCATAACCTTTAAGGAGCAGGCGGACGCAAAGAACGCGGATACCAACAATGCCTCCAAGGGAATTGTAGGAACTTCCACTTCTGTAGAGTCGTTTATGGGTACGACCGGCAGCTGGGAAGTTGAAACCACCGACCCCGCGGCTTTGGACGATACCAAAACTCCCGACTGGGGCAGCGACCTGAACGTTGCAAGCATTGCGCAGGGTACCGGCGCGACCACGAAAGTAGTCGTAAACTACGATGCGGCTCTTGCTGCTGCGCAGGACGCAACCAAACCTCTCGGCAAGGCGATAAGTGATGCGGCTGGCAAGAATTACGACGGAACGAGCGGCAACATCGTTGATTTACAGAACTTTGCTATCAATGCAAAGAGCGGCGATGTAAAGGGCGCTGATCTTCTTAATATTTTAAGAGAATATATTAAAGTAGCTTACCAGACCGAAAGCGGCGCGGCTTTCTATACCAAGTTAGCGGACGTATTCAACAGCGCTTACGCTGCATGGGACGTAGACCTTTACGTAGCGCTCGGCAGATGCTACACGACTTGCGGCGGCTTGTTGACCGGTAAAGGAGATTTATCTCTTGTTAAAGATGCCAAAGACCTGTACCTTCTTACAGGCCGTGAATTCAAAGCAAACAGATACAGCGATATCTATGCGCTTGCAGGCGAGCTGTACGGCGTGCGCGGACTTGAATCCAGATATTCTCCCACGTATGCGTATATTAACGCAGAGGGCGGAATTTCCGACTCCCGTCTTGACACCAAGACGTGGGAAGCTCTTGATAAGATGAATAAGCTTGCCAAGGAAGGACTTTTCAATGCGATGACGTTTAACAATATAACCGGCGGTTGGACTTCATCCAACGATGCGAGCAATAAGGGTGTGCAGGCGCTTTCGCTTCACGACTACGTTCAGACCCAGACGGCAAACGCGGGTTTCAAAAAGCAGAATAGCGGCGAGAATGCAAGCACTTACAACTTTGCTCCCGTTCTCACTCCCGTATCGCACTGGGATACCACCGGCAACGGCGAGGCTGACACCACTATGAGATTTACCGAAAGCTGGCGTGGTGTAAAGAACACCGGCTGGTGTATCTCTTACGACGGCGTAAAGAACAATCAGGATAAGCTTTCCGCATCTCTTGCGCTCGTTGACTATTTCTTCTCCAATGACGGTCAGATTCTTATGACCTACGGACCTCAGTCCACGAAGGGCGACTGCTCGGCAACAACCGACACGGACGGCGGCTTCTGGTACGGCACTCCCGTAACAGGCACGGTCGGCGGCGTAACTCTTGCTTACGGCTCTGACGGCAAGCTTACTGCAGATACGCTTGCAGCTCTCGTAACTGCGAAAGTTCTTAAAACTAATGACAACGTTCAATATAGCGTTACTGAAGAACACGAGGCTAACTACTTCGTATATAATAACGCGCTCTATACCGGCAAACTCTATAAGGGCAGACAGATTCCCGTAATGACTACGATTTCGCTTGCTATGTTTGAAGCTTCCAACCTCGGTAACCACTCGTTCACCAACTACGCGCGTTGGTATATCGGTTCGGCGCTCAACATCGGTAACAAGGACCAGGGCTTTGAATATCAATGCACTTCAAAGTGCGGTATCGTAGGCGCGGATATCGTAAACATCGCTCTTGTTAACGGCACTATCAAGCACACGTTGCAGATTTCTCCTGCAGAGGCAAAAGCTAACAACAACTGGTGGTATATGC
Organism: uncultured Clostridia bacterium; assembly: GCA_964503655.1. GTDB lineage: Bacteria > Bacillota > Clostridia > Christensenellales > Borkfalkiaceae > Coproplasma. Next base: position 12,039 of record CAZDAG010000003.1, read on the forward strand.
TTACGCCTACCCTTCTTCCTTACGAAACGGCAGTAAACAATGTCATCACCACTAAGCCTTACACCGTAATTACCGCGCTCAACTCCGATGACGTTTCGCTCTTCTCGGTTGACGGCGCCGTAGTTAACCTTCTTAACGACGTTATGGCTTACGGTCTCGGCTCCGGTCACCTTATCACGACTATGAGCAACGGCGACAAACTGCCTAGCAATGCTGCGGGAATGATTAAATATCTCAATTCCGTTACGGTATAATTTCAGTACAGTAAAATTATAAAATAAAAATTTTGTGCGCGCCCGCCTTCGGGCGGGCGCGGTACAAAAAAATTTGGGGAACGTGATATGAAGACTCAAATGAGATTTCAAAAATACTTAATACTCGCAATACTGATTTTTGCGGCGTTAAGTTTCGTCTACGCTCTTTCGTTCTGCGGCGGCACCGTTTATCAGTACGGTACGCTGTACGATCAGGTTAACGTGAAAGAGAAAGTAGAGGGCGCCAAGGCTCTGTTCGAGGCGTCGCAGAAGTATAACGATATTTTAATATGGCTCGCAATAGCGTTTATTCTCGTCGTTGTACTCAATTTTGTAATGGCTACGAATAAGCGTCGTAACTATTATGTAACAAATTACGTATCGATCGGCCTTACGGTTGCCTATGCAATTGCGTTTGCGGCAGTTCTTGCATGGTTTGTAACGGACACGTATTCGCTATTTACCGCAATAGATAAGGATATGGCTGCGGCAAAATACCTCGGCACCGAAGGATTTAAGTATTCGATTATCAACTTTATTTTAGGCTATATCGTGGCGGGCGTATCGGCTGTATGCGCGGGACTTATGATTTTCAACCTCGTATGGAAGATTAAACTTATGAAGGGAGAAAAGAAGTTGCTTGCGGCATCCGAACCCGTTCAGAGCGAAGAAGTAGCAGAGGAGGTAGTGTAATATGAAAAAAGTGATTACCCCTAGTCAGCAAATCGTGCAGGACGATATTCTCCGCTATAAGAGAAATAAGCTTGCGCAGTTGTTCGCAATTTTAGGTATCGTTTTTAACTGCCTGTATTTCTGCCTGCTTTACGCTATACCCGATGCAAGTATGAGAAAAATTACGCTGGGCGTGTCGGTAGTTCTGACGCTCGTGCTGTTATTGCTTGTTTTCCTTTCGTCCGAAGGCGTTAAGGGCTATAACAAAAAATTCAGCATAGTGCTTCTGGTTATCGCCGTATTCCAGATTTTAAGAATATTCTATTATCCCTTAAAGGGTTTGCAGGCTGACTCTCTTAAAGGTATAGGTTACTTCGGAATCTATCCCACCAACAGCTGGCCGTTCTTTATCGTAATGGTAATATGGCTCTGCGCTTCGGCTGCATGTATTATCGCTTCGGCGGTGCTGGGCTGGATATACGCTTCAAGACTGGAAAAATTCCAGAAAAAGCTTGATTCGGGCGAAATTTCGGTTGAGCAGACCTTGAAGGATATGGACGCCGAGGATGCGGATCACGCACTCAAAGTAGATTCGAGCGTAGAATTGGATTTTGAGGAGGTTGACGGATAATGCCTGACGTAAACATTCAACATTTAGATAAAATATACGATAACAAGGTACAGGCGGTTTACGACTTCAACCTTGACATCAAGGACGGCGAATTTATCGTTCTCGTAGGGCCCTCCGGTTGCGGAAAGTCGACCACTCTCCGTATGGTTGCGGGTCTTGAGGATATAACCAACGGCAACCTTATTATCGACGGCAAGGACTGTACGCGCCTTCCTCCCAAGGACAGGGACATCGCGATGGTTTTCCAGAACTACGCGCTGTACGGTCACATGACTATATACGAAAACATGGCTTTCTCTTTAACTCTCCGCAAGGAGAACAAGGAGGTAATCCACAGAAAGGTTATGGCGGCGGCTGAAATTCTCGATTTGAAGAGTCAGCTCAACAAAAAGCCCAAGCAGCTTTCCGGCGGTCAGCGCCAGCGTGTCGCTATGGGCCGCGCGATTGTCCGTAACCCCAAAGTGTTCCTCTTTGACGAACCCCTTTCAAACCTCGACGCAAAGTTGAGAGGTTCGATGAGAAGGGAGCTTATCCTGTTACATAAAAAGCTGAACGCGACAATTATGTACGTTACCCACGACCAGACCGAAGCTCTGACCCTTGCGGACAGAATCGTCTGCATGTCAATGGGCCACGTTCAGCAGATAGGTAAACCTATTGACCTGTACGAAAGACCCGCAAACACCTTTGTTGCAACATTTATAGGGCTTCCTCCTATGAATATGTTCGAAGGTCAGATTCAGGGCGGATATTTCAAGAGCGAATTGTTCGAGTATCCTTTGAGCGAAAAGCAGATAAGACAGCTTAAAGAATACGAGGGCAAGGCGGTAATTCTCGGCGTGCGTCCCGAAAACGTAACGCGCGACGGATCTGTTAAATTAAACATTACCAACAACGAGAACCTGGGTATGAATACCCTCGTACACGGCAAAGTCGGCGGCATCAAAAACGTCGTTTGCAAATTTGCCGAGTGGTGCAACTACAAGAACGGCGACGATATCAATATAGGTTTCGACCCCGAAATGATGCACTTCTTTGAACTGCCCGAAGGCGATATGCCCGGTAAGGCGATAATTAAGGAGGGATAAAGATGGAAGAACTCGAAAACGCAGTTGAAGTGGAAGCTGCCGAAGTTCAGCCTTTCGAAGAACAACCCAAACAGTCCAAAGGTTCAAAAGCCGGCGCTGCCATTAAGGAATGGTTCAGAAAGTTCACCGTTAAACTCAAACGTAGACCTATGAACATAGCGTTCTTCGTTATGATAGTGTCAACCGTGCTTTATCTGTGTTCGCTGGGCAACTATTCGCAGTCTGCGCTTAAATATACAACGGACTGGCTCGGATTAAGTATTTTTGTAAACACGCTGTTCTGCATACTGTCTCTGCTTCTTTTTATGAACTCGTTCCCCAAGCGTTCAAAAAAGCCCAAGATAGTAATGCTGATTCTGTTCTTTGTGTTCGTTGCGGCAATGATAATGTTTGACGTTCTGTTCTATGTCAAAGCCGGAAATGCGTACCACGGTGAACTTGCAAACCCCGATTGGGATCCGACAATTAAAGCCGACGTGCAGAGCTATATGGTTCCCGCGCTTAACTCGGCGATAGCGCATATCGTACTCGTAGGTCTTGGCGCAATCCTTACGGCAACCTATCCGCTTTACGGTAAACTTCTCAATATGATCAATACCAAAAAGGTTATCGAATCTACCGAAATCAAAGAAGTTATCGAAACCGAAGACGAGTAATAAATCAAATAAAAATAGAAGTAATTTAGCCGGCAAAAATTATTTTGTCGGCTAAATTTTGAAAAGGTAAACCATGGCGAAAAAGAAAAAGAAGTTTCAGGAAACGACGATAGAAAACTATTACGACCTGAAAATCGATAAAATAGACGAGCTTGTCGCCGCGCTGAAAGACGAAACCCCCGCAGAAACCGGCGGCAATATTTCGTACAACGTTGCCGAAATTACGGGCGACGACAGCGGGAAGAACAGGCAGAGGGAATTCGACCCCTACAAGGTGGACAAATTTTCAAAAATACCCGCTTGGGTCAAGGCGCTGTTCATCAAGTTCTGGTTTGCGGGCTGCGTGTGCTATTTCATTAAGTTCGGACTCCGCATTAACCAACTGGACCAGCTCGTGCTATTGGGCGCAGTTTTGGGGCTTGTAGTGGACGTTCTCGTAAATCCGCTGTTCAGATATATGGAGTCTGACAGAAAGGAATACAACGCCTTTATGATGTTCCCTTTCCCGTTCAAAGCAATCTGGACCTTTTTCACCAATATAATTTACTACATAATAGTAATAGTTTGCGTATTTTACTGCTACACGGGCTTAAACGAGCTGATAAATATTATTTCCGGTACAGAACACGTGACAAAAGTAGGCGTGGAACCCTTGCTTTTTGGAGTGTTTGCCGTTATAATTGATATGATTTTCATCGGCATAAAAGACGGAATAGTTATACTTATTAAAAAACGCAAAAACGCAAAAAAAGAAGAAGGTACTATAAATGTTTAAAAAACTGTTCGCATCCTCAACGACCGCCTGTTTCGAGTTGGTAAACACCTGCCCCTATTACAGTCCCGTAAGCTACAAAGTGCTGCTGGACGGAAAGGTTGTAGGCGTTTTTGATACCAACGTATTTTCGCTTTACAATCTTCAACCGGACAGCGAATACGAGGTAGAGGCTGCGGGCGAAACCTTAAAGTTTAAAACCGCCGCGGAAACTTGCGTTGTAGACGTGAAGAAGACGGGCGCTGCCGGCGACGGCGTGACCGACGACACCGAATGCGTTCAGAAAGCTATCGACAGCTGTCCCGAAGGCGGCAGGGTTCTTTTCACGGAAGGTACCTATCACGTGCGTCCGTTGGACCTTAAAAGCAATATCACCATAGAGCTGAAAAAGGGCGCGACCATTCTCGGCGACGAGCGCGAAGAGAATTATCCATTCGTACCCGCGCGCAACCCGAATTCCGAAACCGAAGAAATTCTGGCGACCTGGGAGGGCGAACCTTTCGACTGCCACAAATCACTTATCCACGGCTACAAGTGTGAAAACGTGCTTATCGTGGGCGAGGGCTGCATAAACGGCAACGCCGACAAGTCCACCTGGTGGGCAAAACCCAAGGGAAGAACGGTTGCCCGTCCGCGCCTCGTCTTTTTGAACAAGTGCAAAGGCGTGCGCATGCACGGCGTTACCTGCAAAAATTCGGCAAGCTGGAACCTGCATCCTTTCTTCAGCAACAATATACGTTTTTACGACTTAAAAATAGAAAATCCTTATACGGCGCCCAACACCGACGGACTTGACCCCGAAAGCTGCGACGACGTAAAAATAATCGGCTGCAAGTTCAGCGTGGGCGACGACTGCTGCGCTATTAAATCGGGCAAGCTTTATATGGGCAAGACCTTCAAGACGCCGGCAAGCCGCCACATTCTGCGCAACGACCTGTTTCAGGACGGTCACGGCGCGATAGTACTTGGCAGCGAAATGGGCGGCGGCGTGCGTGATTTGACCGTTTGCCAGTGTCTTTTCAGACACACGGACAGAGGACTGCGCATAAAGAGCAGACGCGGCAGAGGCAAGGACGCGATTATCGACGGAGTAGTTTTTGAAAATATCAGAATGGAAAACGTCATAACGCCGCTCGTTATAAATATGTACTACAACTGCGACCCCGACGGAAATACGGAGTACGTTTGGACGCGCAGTAAAAATATGATAGTGGACGACCGTACGCCTTATCTCGGCAAGTTCGTCTTCAAAGACATCGTCTGCGAGGACTGCGAGTGTATGGCGGGCTACTTTGACGGACTTACCGAGCAGCCCATAAAAGAGGTCGTTATCGAAAACGTTTCGTTCTCGTACAAGGACGACGCAAGGGCTTACGAGCCGGCTATGCTTGCCGGCGTAGACACTTACTGCAAGGCGGGTCTGTACGTTGACAACGTTGAAACGCTGGTTCTTAAAAACGTCACCTTCGAAGGAGTTGAAGGCGAAAAGATTATCAGAAAGCATCTCGGTAAAGTTATCGAGCAATAAGTTAACGGGCGTCGAACACATAAGCCCACAAGGCGGCTTTTTTGCGCTTTCCGCACGCGCGCCGCTTGAAATACGTTCCGTATTACTGCGCGACACGCGCACAAAAATCGCTAAAAAATACGCGCTTGTGTGAGTAAAGCAGTTTTGGCTTTCAAATTTGCTGCCAAAATCTTATGCGTTCACCGCCCATTAACTTAAAAAATTCATAGATAAAGGGGAAAATTATGGATTACACGCTTATTGACAAATATATCGACCGTCTTATAGACGATTCCGCGCCCGACAAACCGATTTGGAATATCGAAAATATCAAACACGGCAAACCTGCGGGCTGGAACTACATAGACGGCTGCATGATGACTTCCTTATATACTATCTACCTTTTGACGGGCAAGAAAAAGTATATGGATTTCATCGATAATTTCGTTGATTATTACGTTTTCGAGGACGGAACTATCCGCGGCTACGAAAAGGACACCTACAACGTGGACAATATCAACGAGGGAAGAGTTCTGTTCGATTTGTACCGCGAGACGGGCAAAGAGAAGTACAAAAAGGCGATAGAGCTTTTATACAGTCAGCTTCAGACCCAGCCGAGAACGGCTATCGGAAATTTCTGGCACAAGAAAATCTATCCCGATCAGGTCTGGCTTGACGGTCTGTACATGGCGCAGGTATTTTACACGCGCTACGAAACCGAGTTCAACGGCGGCAAAAATTACGGCGATATAGTAAACCAGTTCCAAAACGTTTACGACAATATGTACGACAAGGGCAAGCGCCTTTACTATCACGGTTGGGACTATTCCAGAACAGCGTTCTGGGCAGACAAAAAGACCGGTCTTTCCAAAAGTTTCTGGTTGCGCTCGGTCGGCTGGTACACCGTGGGTCTTGTGGATACAATCTGCTATCTTTCAAGCGGAGCGAAGGACGCGAAAGCGCAGCTTAACAAAATTTTCAAAGACACCATCGAAGGGCTTGAAAGATATATCGACAAGGACGGCAAAATGTTCTGGCAGGTTGTGGACCAGGGCGGAAGAAAAGGCAATTACCTTGAAACTTCGGGCAGCGCAATGATTGCGTACGCAATGATGAAGGGCGCAAGGTTCGGACTTATCGACAGAAAATTTGCAAAGGTCGGCGAGGAAGTATTCAACGGCATCTGCAAAAAATATCTGACCGAGTCGGACGGCAAACTGAATTTGGGCGGCATCTGCCTTATGGCGGGGCTTGGACCCGAAACAAACCGCAAGCGCGACGGCTCGTACGAGTATTACATATCCGAACCCGTAGTCGAAAACGACGCGAAGGGTACGGGACCGTTCGTAATGGCTTATACCGAAATTCAACAGCTTTAATAAAAAGGACTTTGCTTTAAGCAAAGTCCTTTATTTTGAGTATTCGGTGGGGGAGACGCCGTAGTATTTTTTGAACACGCGCGAAAAGTAAAGCGGTTCCGAAAAGCCGCACGCTTCGGCTATCTGCGACACGGTGTAGCCCGAGTACTGGTTGGAAATTCCGCTCTGCAGCAGATTTTTAGCAAGCTGCATGCGCTCGCGCGTCAGAAATTCGAGGGGTGTCACGCCGACTTCTTTCTGAAACAGCTTTCGAACGTAGTCGTAGTTGAGCGGCAGTTTCTTTATCGCGGCTTCCAGCGAAAAGGTCACGTTTGAAAGATTGTTCAATATTTCCGCGCGCACCGTTTCGGTTACGGGCGAGTATTTGACCTGTTCTGCAAACGCGGTCGCAAAGGCGACTAAAAGTCCGCCCAAAGCGGAGGCAATAAGTTGCTTTTTGGGCAGCTGCGAAAGGGAATAAATTTGCGCCTGCTCCGCAATTTTGCGGACCTCGCCGCGCTTGTCTTCGATTACCGTTACCTCTTTAAAGGGCAGCACGGCTTTTTCCACCGTAATTATCACGGCGGCGCAGTCAATGTCGTATCCGGTAAGCGGCGGAATTACCGCAAAGGTATCCTGCCGTACATTAAAAGTTCTATTCGCGGAAGCTATCCGCGCGTCTTTTTCGAATACGGCTACTTCAAAATTTTTGCTTAAACGTTTTTCGCCGCCGTCCGCGCGGACAACCGAAGTTATCGTGTTCATATCCGTATTGTACCATAAAATATCCGTATAAGCAAGCTTTAGGCTTGGCGTCGTATCTTATTTTTTGTTTTTAGTTCTGCTGCCGTTCCGGTCAATTTTAAATAAAAAACAGCGTTACAAATAACGCTGTTTTCTGTTTGTGAGTGACAACAAAGTACGGTTTTTAGTCGTACTGTCAATCATGAACCTTGTTTGGGTGAAAAGAGGTGGTAACTTGTAAGAGTATAATTATATTATATACAGAATTCTGGTATTGTCAAGTATTTGACTATAATATAAAATAAAAATATGATTTCATACGCTCCGTTTTGGGAAACGCTTAAAAAGAAAAAGGTATCTACCTACAAGCTGATAAATGAATACAACATCAGCGGTGGAACGCTTGACCAGATGAAAAAGGGCAAAGGCATATCCACCGCAAAGATAGACGACTTTTGCAGAATTTTAAATTGCAGGGTAGAGGATATAATAGAATATATTGAATAATAAAACCGCCCCGCGGCTTTCGCCGCGGGGCTTTAAGTTTGATTTGCGGTTGGTTGATTAACTGATTACGCGGTTAAGATACGCCGCCAAGCGTAAGGCTTGTTATTTACATTTGTTATTTAAGTCGTGTTTTTCGTAGACTGGGCAGTCTAAATCGGGGTTATATCCGTCCGTCTCCGCATAGCCGCAGGCGGTGAAGAAGGGGACGGCATCCTCGAAAGGCAGACAGTAGCACTTTTGCGCGCCGCTTTCTTTCATTTTTAACTCCGCGGTATAAAGCATCAGCTTGCCCAGACCCTTGCGGCGTCGGGAGGGAACAACGTAAATTTCGCGCACGTCGCCGAAACCCTCTTTAAAATTCCACTCGTTTTCAATGCCGTCAATCTGGTAGATAATAAAGCCGGCAATTTCGCCGTCGTCCTCGATAACCTCGACCGAAATCAGCCCAGCAAGCAAGTCCGCCAGAACGTACTCTTTTAAAAGGTGGTCGCAGTCATCGTCGCAGCCCAGTTCCTTATAGTAGTCCTTGAACAGCTTTGAAAAGGCTTTTTCGCTTTTGTCGTTGAGCGCCGAAACGTGTAACATATTTCCTCCCATAAGTTAAGTAAAGTTGAACACGCCAAGTCCGAAACGCGGCTTTTTGCCTCTTTCCGCCCGCGCCACGCTTGTAATACGGTTAAGTATTACTTCGCGTTGTGCGAACAAAAATAAATCAAAAATACGCAGTTTCGGATGAGTTGCAGTTTTTAAGTCAAAAACACAGCAGAATAAGGAAACCGAACGCAGGCGTATTGAACATACGCCAAGCGAGGTTGACGAAGTTATGCAAAGTTTTTGCCTTAAAAACCTTGCGGATTTAACTTTACTTAACTTACTAAAAAAGCGAGGCTTTAACCTCGCTTTTAATTCTTATTCTGCGACGGGATAAACGCAAACCTGCTTTCCGTCTTTGCCCACTCTTTCAAATTTAACCGTGCCGTCAACAAGCGCGAACAAGGTGTCGTCCTTGCCCATACCGACGCCGTTGCCTGCCTTGAACTTGGAGCCGCGCTGTCTTACGAGGATATTTCCCGCAAGTACGAACTGTCCGTCCGAACGCTTTACGCCGAGTCTTTTAGCTTCGCTGTCTCTGCCGTTGTGGGAAGAGCCGGTTCCTTTTTTATGGGCGAATAAACTGATAAAAAACATTTTTATTCCTCCTGAAAATTACTCTGCCTTTGCGGCTTTCTTTGTAGCTGTGGTAGCTTTGGGCGCTGCGGTTTTAGCTGCCGCAGGTTTTTTTGCTGCGGTTTCTGCTTTGGGTTCCGCGGGCTTTTTAGCCGGTTCGCTCTTGGTAGCGGAACCTTCGCCGATAGCGGTTACTTTAAGCTGGGTGTAGGGCTGTCTGTGTCCCTGCTTTTTTCTTTCGTTCTTCTTGGCTTTGTACTTGAAGACGATAATCTTCTTTTCCTTGCCCTGACTAACTACTTCGCAGGTGACCTTGACTTTTTCAACCTCTTTGCCTACCTTAATTCCCTTTTCGTCGGCAGTTAACACGACGGGGAAGGAGACGGTTGCGCCAACTTCAGCGTTCAGCTTTTCAACCTTTACAAGATCGCCTTCGGCAACCTTGTACTGCTTGCTTCCGTTTTCGAAAATAGCGTACATAGTGATACCTCCTCTAACCAGTCTCGCCGGATACAAATACCTGATAGTATGGGCAGCGCTAAATGGCGCATTTAAAAAAGCCCGTTCCGAGCGGCTCGGTATTAAATTTATCATAAACGAGCTTTATTGTCAACTAATTTTGCATAGGCAAGCTGTTCTAATTTATAACAGTCCGCCTAATTGGTATAATTTTTGTGAGGCGGGGAAAAATAAATTTAAGGAGAATACTTATGGATATTAAATCAGACAGCGAAATTGTAGCGGAAATTTACCGCAACGCGCAGCTTGCGCTTACTTCCATTTCGGATATTATGCCCGAGGTTGAGGACGGCGATATACGCGAGGAAATTATGCGCGAGCATGAAGAGTACGAAAGAATTTGCAGCGAAGCGGCGCAGCTTGCTTTGAAATACGATTTGGATTTGAAAGAACCCAACGCGATTAAAAAAGCGATGATGTGGAGCGCGATAAAGATGGGTACGGCGGCGGATAATTCCGCGCAGAACATCGCCCAGATGATGATAAGGGGTACAGTGAACGGCATTACGTCGTTAAAGACCTCTTTATCGGACGGCGAAAAGAAGATGGACCCCGAAGTCAGAAAGCTTTTGAACGAGCTTATCAGAATCGAAGAGAGCTTTGAAAAGAAGTTAAAGAAGTTTTTATAAGTGCAAGCAATGCTTGATGTGTTTCTTTACGACTTACGTACCTGATTGGCTGAACGCAAATCAAACTTTAAAGTTTAAGCCGCCCGAGCCGAACAGGCTCGGGCGGCTTTTACGTTTGATGTGAGGCAAGCTGTTTTTCAGGTAAGTTAGTAAGATACGAGATTAAACGGTACGTTTACCGCAAGCGATTTTGTAGAAGAAATTAAAATGCCGCAACGCTGTTAAATCGCTTGACGGAAATAGTAATTAAAAGTAAAATATAAAAGTACTACTAAAAAACTAATATAGGGACAAGCAATGTCAAAAAAGATTAAGCGAATTTTAATAACTTTTGCGCTCGCAACGGTGGTCGCGTTTTCGGCGGCTCTTTCAGCCTGCACTACTATTAAGACCAAGCATCCGCGCGCGGCAATTACCATAGAATTCAACGACGAAACTTATAAAATAGAGTACACTCTGTACAGAAATATGTACCCCCAGACCGTTCAGCACTTTATCGAGCTTGCCGACGCCGGCTATTATAACAATATGATAGTCCATCACTACACCGGCACCGAATGGTACACCGGCGGCTATTCGTACGAGGCTGCGGACGAGCATTTCGCTTACGGTACGGCGTACACTAACGGCGATATGACCAACTATCTGAACGAGACTTCAAAAGAACAGCAGTATTACGACCTTGCGGCTAAAGGTACTCTTACGCCCAGCGTATACAAGACGGACTCGTTCGACGGCAACAATAACACCGTAAAGGCGGAGGACGCGCTGCCCACGCTTATAGGCGAGTTTACAGCAAACGACCACAACATTAAAAACGGCGCGCTTACCGCGGACTACGGCGTTTTGAAAATGCACTACTACGACAAGGGTAACACGAATCAGCAGGTTGCGATTAAGAACAGCTTCAACCAGATTCTGATGCACGACTACAAGTACAACGCGGCGACCAGTATTTTCACTATACAGACCTCGCAGAGTTCGGGTCATTCGGGAACGAACTACGCGATTTTTGCAAGACTGCGCAACGATAAGCAGGCGGATAAACTGGACGCGCTGCTCGAAGCGATTGCAGATTATCAGGACGGAACGACGACCGCGAACGGCAACTTTACTACTTCGGTAAGCGTCGACGTGGATAAGCTGGACACCTTTGCAAAGGACGAAGGACGCAACATTTCGACTTCGTTCACGATGACTTCCGTGCCTATCATTATCAAGTCGGTTAAAATCACCAAATACTAATAAACGTACCGTTTAATCGCGTATCTTAATTGCGTTTGCGGAATATTGAGTTACGCTCCAATCAAACCAAGCGTATCTTAATTGCGGTAACGGCAAACAACTAAACACTAATCAAACTTAAACAAAAGAGCCGCCCGAGGATAATCCTCGGGCGGCTTTACGTTTGACTTGTGAAATATTAAATTAGGATATACGGCAATTAAGATACGAATCAAGCATTGCTTGTTAAGCCGTAGGCTTAATCTACGGGGTAGAGGTTGGTAATTTTGCCGTTTTGCATTTCCACGGCGAAATACTTTACCTCGTACAGATTACTTTTCAAGGGATACACAAGCCCCGCCGCGGTAAGGTTGCCGCGCAGGGTGTAAAACTTTTCGGTCGGGACGGTTACGCTCACGAAATTGCCGAGATAACTTTTCAGATCGCCGGCTTTGGGTTTAAGGCTGTCGTCGAGATATTTTGTAAAGTCGCCGCAGGTCAGCACGCTTTCAAAAAACGCAAAGTGCGCCACGTTCGGCTCGGGCGGTCGGGTTTCAACCGTCTTTCCGCCAGTCTGGGTCAGTTTTTCGCCGTCGTAGGAAAAGTAACATTCCGCTTTAGCCGCCGCGCAGGTTTCAAAGGGCGCGCGCACGAAAAGGCTGTCGCCGAACTCTGCGGCTTCGACCGTGTTTTTGAAAATTACGTTGCCTTTGTCGGAAATGATGACCAGCTTGTTTCCGCCGTACAGCGCAAGCACGTCGCGCCCCGCAAGCGTATGCTGTTCGGCGCGGCAGGCGCAGAACTGCGCGGGCAGAGGGGTCAAAAGATAATCCGCGCCCTCGCACGAGAGATAAATTCCGCCCTGCGAAAATACGGTTATTAAGTTGCCGCAGAAACGGGTCTGAAAAACGACCTGCAGTTTAACGTCCTTCTGTCCGTACTCGCGGATATACACGAGAGCGTCGTTTTCCAGAAGATACACATCGGCAAAGTCGGGCGGACAGGAAAAGAATTGCTCGTCCAGAAAAAAGTTTACCGCCTGCAGGTTGTCCCCGGGGACTATTTCCGCAAGCACCCTGTCGGCAGGGTCAAGCTCGATATGCCGTTCAAAGCTGTCAATTCTGCCGACGTAAAGCCCGTTCAGCTTTAAAACCGCGGGCGCGCATGATAAAAAATACACTCTCATTTTTTTCGTCCTTTTTTATTATATAATGTATACGCCGCCCAAATTATGTCAATATAAACTCTGTCAGGAGGAGCTTATGAACAAAATAAACGGCTATACCGAAGAAGAGGCGAAAAGTTTAGTACATTTTATCTGTACCGGCAGAAAGTCGGGCAAGACCCTTTCGGGCATGTTTGAAGATTACGCGCAAAAGACGGGCAGGGCGAAGGGCAGCGTAAGAAATTATTACTACGCGCTGCTGCGTTCGACCGGCGACGACAGAGTTAAAAAGCTGCTGCGCGGCACCGGTCTTAAAGCCGAAAAGATAGCCGCGTTTTCCGAGGAGGAGACGGACGCTATGCTGAAAGCGATACTCACCCAGAAGAGCAAGGGTATTTCGGTGCGCAAGGCGGTGTTAAACCTTTCGCGCGGCGACGACAAGCTTATGCTGCGCTACCAGAACAAGTACAGAAACGTGCTTAACAAGCAGCCCGAAAGACTGGAAAGACTGATGCGCGAGTGCGGAATCGACGGCGTGGACGACGCGCGTAAAAAGCTTGAAGAGGAAATCAACGGGCTTTACGACAGACTGGCAAGCTCGCTGAAAGACGAAAACAAGCGGCTGACCGCGACCATAAAAAAGCTTATGGACGAAAACGCGCTTTTAAGACTGCAAATTAAGAATTTAACCTAACAGGCAATGCCTGATGCATATCTTTATTGCGTTTGCGTCAGATAAAGTTACGCTCTAATCAAACTTAAAATCTTAAAATTAAAAGCCTGCGAGCTTTGTTCGCAGGCTTTTTTCGTGTCTTTTTTGGGGAATTTTTCCAAAAAGTCGGGCAAAAATAAAAAAAATTCCAAAAAAGTACACTTTTTTGGAATTGATAAAAATCCGTAAAAACGGGGATTTTGGGGCATTTTTAAGTGTGTTTATTATATTATATGCCGCGAAAAATGTCAATAGTAAAATTACAAAAAAGTGTACTTTAATGGAAAAGGGAGTTTTTGGAAAAATTCGTACCACGTCATCTGATTTTACCGCAGGGTAAAAGAAGAGAGGGAAATTTAAGCGGCGGCGCAAATAATTAAAAGGATGCGCGAATGTGGCAAACCGCGCCGCCCGCTTGTCCCGAGATAGTAGGAGGAATATTTATGAAAATAAAAAGCAGGAGTATATTAACGGTAATACTTGCGTTATTGTGCGCTGCGGCAGTAGCGCTGGGCGTAGGCTTTTTACTGCCCAAAGCCGAAAATATTAACGCAAACGCGGCTACTCCCGACGTTTCGGCTAAAATAGCAAACACTTCTACGATACAATCAGGAAACGTTTCTGCTTCTAATACAGATACTACTATACGTCTCGCAGAAACTATATTGGGAACGCAAGGCAGAACGGGAACAGTGTCATTTCAAATCACAGTTGAAGTTCCGGCTAAAACGACGTACGAGGTTGATTTTTCATTTACATTGACGGTTTTAAGAGGCGGCAGTGCTAATGCGGGCGCGACGACAGTAAGCCCCGCTAGTGCAGAAGTATCCGGTGGTAACGGTTCTGTTTCCGTTACAACGGGTAACACTGTACCCGGTGTTTTTTACCAAAGTTCAAATACAGGCACGATATCTAATATAAGTTTTGCAAATCCCGGCGAGAGCGCTGCGACTATAACCTCACCTGTAACATTTCAGTTTACACTCACGGTAAATGCTGCATCCAGCACCAAACATCAAGCGGAAGCGGATTTAACTATGTCCGTTAGCGATTGGAGATTGTCTACGCCGACATCAGGAGACAATACCGGTACCTATACCGGCAGTCCGTTAAATTTTAAAATGTACTATGACAAAGACAGCGTAGAGCCTTACTACGTTGAGGGTAAAGACCCCGAAGGCAACCCTCTTGCAACGCCTATTACTACGGATGCAATAGATGCAGATGCTGGTACGTTCAAACCCACGCTTGCCGGTACTTATAAGGTAAAGTTTCAGTTAACGTCTTCCATAACCTGGACGGACGGAAGTACAACGGAAAAAGAGCTGACTTTTACGGTTAAACGCGCAGGCTTAACCGTACCGACCATTACGGACAGTCCGAAAACGTACGACCCCAACGGCTGTACCTTTAGCGTTGATTCAAACTACGACGCGCAAAAAATGACCGCATCGGGCGATACAAGCGGTATAACCTGGGAGGCTGCAAGTAACTACTTTAAAGCGACAACCGTAGGTTCATATACCGTAAAATTCCATCTGGACGATAAAAATTACGAGTGGGACGGCGGAACGGTCACAGACCAAACGAAAACGGTAAAAATCGAAAAGAAACAACTTACCAAACCTACCGTAGCCGCTACCAAAGTATATACAGGCAGCGCTTTAAGCTTTACGTTGTCAAATTTTGATAACGGACAATATATAAAAATGAACGGCGTAACCGGTATTAACGGCAACGTTGCAACCGGCGTCGGAGGCGCGGCGCTTACCGAGACTACGGACACGTTCGAGGCGACAAACGTAGGTACGTATACCGTAGCTTTGAGCCTGCGCGATACAACGAACTATGCCTGGACGGGCGGCACAAGCGATCCGACAACTACCACGTTTGAAATAACAAAGAAGGAAGTTTTGTCCGCAGCCCCCGTGAGTTCCAAAACCAACAATGTGGGCGCAGCGGAATGGAAATATCAGGATAATTCCGCAACGATTACCGTTACGGACACCAGGGCTTCGGGTGAAAATTTAAATCTGTCGTTCTATTATGACAACCAAAGCACACCGCTGACCGATTATACGACTACCGGCAACGTAACAGTGGTAAAAATGCCCGATAATATTCAGGTCGGTACGCATACTTTTTACGTTGCGCTGAACGGTACTTCGGGCGATAACGCAAATTATAAGCTGACGCAATTCGACAGTCTTGCTTTTGAAGTAACTTCCGCAAAGAAAGACCCTACGCAATACGGATGGACTTACACAAAGGGCGACGCGGCAGGTTCAACTATTGTCAGCGGCGGCAAAGTGCCTTTCGAGCTGAAACCGAACAACACGGTGGACGGCGTTAAGTACGAGGTTTCAATCAAGATATCCGACGCCGACCAGTCTGCGGTAGCGGTGGATACTACGAAGTATACGCAGGGCTACGATACGCGCAGCGGTTCTGCCGTCGGTACTTACGTTACCAAAGTTGCGCTTAAATCAACAGACCCCACGTTCCAATTCGAAGTGAACGGAACTATGCAGGACACTTGCGAAGTTGAATTCAACTGGGAGATAGAAAAGGGTACGTTCGATTTGTCGGACGTTAAGTGGAAGTATTCCTTGGACGGCGGTTTAAGCTGGAAGGATTACGACAATGATAATCCGCCGCAGTACAACGACGGCAACTATATAATCGTAAAAGTAAAAGAAACTACTTTGCCCAACGGCTTGACGCTTGACAGTATGTACAACGGCTCGCGAGAACGCGACGTGGGCAATTATACGGCAACTATTTCAGCTTCGGATCTGGTTTACAACACTGCAAACTTCAACGCTCCGGATACAAGCGAAATGACTCTTCTTTGGAAGATTGCAAAGAAGAACCTGTTCACGAATTTTAAAAACGTACAGGACAATAATGAAAACGGCGCGTGCAAGATTATAATAAAACAGCTTAACGTTGCCGACGACTTTAAAGATTATATCGATTATAAGTATTACGACCAGTCCACAGGCTTGGAAGTTACGCTTGACGAAATCAAATCCGCAGCAGAACCTACGACCGAAAGACTTTATAAAGTAGAAGCGTACATAAAACCGGCGTATGCTTCAAACTATTCGGTAGACAATAACGGCAACACGCCGACCGACCAGTTTAAGACGGGTAGTCAGAATTTGCTTGCAACCGTAACTTACGACGGCGCTGACATCAGTACGCTTCAACCTGTCGAGTATAACGGAAGTACGCAGTTTGACCGTTCGCTTATAAAGGTAACCGGCGACAACGGCATAAACATTACGGACTTTACCGTTAAGTACTATAAGGGTACAACGCCGGTAGCCGCAAACGAGCTTCCGGCAGGCGAACTCCCCAAAAACGCGGGCGATTACTGCATCGAAGTCGTGCTTGGTCCCGTAGCGGAAGCAGGCTATATTCTCGGCAACGACAGGTTCGCCGTAAAGGTTGAGTCAAAGGGTATAGCGCTACCTACGCTCGGCGAAATGACGTTCAACGGCAACGAGCTGAAATTCGAAGATTATCTTTCGGGCAGTTGGAACGATTATAAATCTATTATAAGTTTAAGCGGCAAACTCTCCGAAAGAAACGTCGGCGCGGGCAATTACGTAACTACGCTTACGCTCACCGATAATAACTACAAGTGGATATATCCCTCGTCCGTAACGCCTACGAAATCAACCGCTAAATACAGCCTTGCGGCTGACGGGGTGAAAGTAACAGGCGACGAAGTTGAGGCAACCTATGAGTGGAACATTGCTCCGCTTATCGTTGATACAACAAACATGTGGAACAAGAGCAATAAGGGCGCAACCCTTAACTTGCCGCAAAACGTACGCAACCTTATTTCGGCAGGTACTCTTGAAGTGGGATACCGCTATTACAGCGACGGACAGTTTGTAGAGCAGCCCGAGTTGAAGAGCGGCAGGACTTTCAAAGTCGAAGCGGTATTTTCAGGCGACGACGCTGAAAGAAACGTACAGTTTAAGCGTAGCGAAACCGAGTTCGGTTCGGTGTCCAAAGAAATAGACTATACCGTCCCCAAGAGCAGCTCGGCAGCGTTCTTCGGAAAAGTTAAAGACTTTATGACAAGTACCTTGCTCGGACTTCCCGTGTGGGCGTGGTTGCTGATTGCTGTGGCGCTGATTATATTGCTTATAATCATCATAGTTGTAGCAAAGAAACGCAGCAAGACGAAAGAGGAGCGCGAGGCGAAGAAGGCGGCAAAGGAAGAGGAGAGGCTTCGCCGCGAAGAGGAACGCCGTTTGCAGCAGGAGCGTCTGGAAGAAGAACGCAGATTGCAGCGCGAGAAACTCGAAGCTGAACGCGAAATGGCGAGGGCGAAGCAGGAAGCGGAGCTTGAAAAGATCCGCGCGCAAGCGCAGGCAGGAATGTCAGGCGCAGGCATGGCGACAATGGCAATGGCGCAGCCTGTACATCAGGTAATGCCTACGCAGGTAGTGGATAATACTAACAGCGAACTTCTTAAAGAGGTGCGTCAGCAGATGGCGGAACTTCGCGCCGAAAACAAGGCTACGCAGGAAAAGCTTGCGGCTATGCAGACCCAGCAACCGGCAATGCCGGCGCCTATGATGCCTATGCAGCAGTATCCTATGTATCAGCAGCCTATGATGCCGCAGTACGGCGATCCGACTCTGGCAAGGCTTGAAGCGCAGCTCAACGCAATGCAGGCGGAGCAGCGCGCGAGATACGACGCGGAACAGCGCATAGAGCTTGCTGCAATGCGCGCGGAACAGCACGTAGACCGCGACTCGCGTCACAGCGTAGACCTCGCGGCAATGCGCGAGCATTTCAACGGTAAAATGGGATATACAAATTTGCCCGATTACAGTCAGCCTAATTCGATAGAGGCGCTTGGCGCAATCGTTGCGGCGGCGTTGAAGAATATGGCTAACGGCGAAACGGCAGCAACGCAAGTACCCGAGCTGCCGCAGAAGGCGGAGCAGGAACCCGTAGCGAAATATCCTTCCGATGCGGTAATTACAACCACTACCACGGTTGACACTACCAAGAACGGAGCGATAAGACGCTCGCGCGAAGAAGAAGCAACCTTCGACGTTGACGGCTTCTATGATACTTTTGAATAAGCGTTCCGCTTAATCGGGGTATCTTAATTGCGATACCGTAAATAAACTAAACGCGCATCAAGCGTAAATAAAAATAGCCGCCCGACGGAAACCCGTCGGGCGGCTTTATAGTTTGAGGAATAATAAATTAAAAGGGTTGATTTTTGTACCGCTATCTGTTATAATATTTTGGATAAATTTTACACTGACCGGAACAGGGTCGGTACAGGAGTTTTTATGTCGCCTAAATATAAAAGGGTACTTATAAAACTTTCGGGCGAGGCGCTTGCGGGTCCGCAGGGTCACGGCCTTGACGAAAACGTAATTTCACGCGTGGTCGAGCAGATTAAAAAAGTCCACGATATGGGCGTGGAAATAGCTTTGGTTATCGGCGGCGGAAACTTCTGGCGCGGGCGTCAGGGCAAACAGATGGACAGGGCGACCGCCGACCATATGGGTATGCTTGCGACCGTTATGAACTCGCTCGCAATGATGGACGCTTTGGAACAGCGCGGAATACCCACCCGCGTTCAGACCGCGCTGATTATGACCTCTGTCGCGGAACCATACATTTTGAGAAAGGCTTTGCACCACTTCGAAAAGGGCAGAATAGTAATTCTCGCCTGCGGCACGGGCAACCCGTACTGCTCGACCGATACGGCGGCGGCGCAGCGCGCCTGCGAAATTCAGGCGAACGTGCTGCTTATGGCAAAGAATATCGACGGCATTTACGACAGCGACCCCAAAATCAATCCTGACGCGAAAAAGTACGGGCATATAAATTATATAGACGTAATCAAAAACGGCATAAAGGCTATGGACTATACCGCGGCTACTATGTGTATGGAAAACGATATCCCCGTGCTTGCGTTCGGGCTTGAAGAGCCGGACTGTCTTATAAAAGCCGTTTGCGGCGAAAAAATAGGCACCGTTATAGACAATAAAAAAGTATAATAAAGGGAATAAATAATGAACAGGCAAAAGATTTTAACGGTCTTTCAGATAATCGGGCTGGTTTTGTTATTAGTCTGCGCTGTTGAGCTTTTGTACAACGCAATCGATATGTTTAAATATACTACGGACGCTTTTATTGACCGTATAAACTCGAACAGCGCGTACTTTTTTGAGCCAGAATATAAGGACGGACAAAAGCCGCTATCAATAATAACGCTGGTCAGCGCAATATTTGCCTTTGCCGGTGCGGGAGCGGGAATTTCCTCGCTGTTTGTAAAAAATAAAATATGCAAAACAGTTTGCCTTGCGATTAGCGCGGTTGCGGTCGTTGCCTGTCTTGCGTTAATAATTGCGGTGTCCTGCGTCTGGTCGGATTTTTTTGATAAATACGGTTATCAAAGATATAGTTCGTTAAAGCCCGACATCATACCTACAGGCTATATCAGACTGACGTCAATATATACAATGTATTCGGGAGTTATGGCGTTGCTCATTCAGCAGCTTGTTTACACGGCGATATTCACCGCGCCGCTGATAGCAAATTACGTAATAGATTTAAAGAGCGCGAAAGCGCAGGAAACACAACCCGCGGAAGAACCCGCAGAAACCGAAAAGGAGAATATTTAATTATGATAGAGAACGAGCAGGCGGAAGAAATACTTTTAATTCTTGACGACAAACTTACAAAGACCGTGAGTGTACTTAAAGAGGAATTTTCCTCGGTACGCGCGGGCAGAGCCAACCCCCACATTTTAGACAAGGTAATGGTGGACTATTACGGCGCGATGACCCCCGTATCGCAGACGGCGGCAATCTCCGTACAGGAGGGCAGATGCCTCGTCATTTCGCCCTGGGACGCTTCCATTTTAAAGGGAATAGAAAAGGCTATTCAGCTTTCTAACATCGGCATAACACCCACCAACGACGGCAAGGTTATCCGCCTCGTCTTCCCCGACCTCACCGAGGAGAGAAGACGCGAGCTTACCAAGCAGATAAGAAAGACGGGTGAGGACTCGAAGGTCGCAGCGCGCAACTGCCGCCGCGACGCTATGGACGGCTTGAAGAAGCTTAAAAACGACAAGGTATTATCCGAGGACGAAACCGCAGTCGTTGAAAAGGAAGTCGAAAAAGCCGTGTCCGACTCGATAGCGCAGATTGACAGCGCTGTTGCGGCAAAGGAAAAGGAGATAATGACCGTTTAACGGAATTATGGAAAACGGAAAACTGCCCGTACACGTCGGCGTCATAATGGACGGCAACGGCAGGTGGGCTAAAAAACGGCTTATGCCGAGAGGTCTCGGTCATAAGTCGGGCATGGAAAGAATGATAGCTCTTGCGGAACACGCGGAAAAGTCGGGCGTAAAATACCTGACCGTTTACGCGCTGTCCACCGAAAATTTTTCGCGCCGGTCCGAAGAGGAAATCGAAGGGCTTTTAAACCTTATCAGAAAATACTTTACCGTACAGGTTAAAAAGCTGTTCGAGCGCGGCTCGGGTATAAAGATTATCGGCGATACCGCGTCTCTCCCCGCAGACGTTGCAAAAATTTTAGCGGACGCGGAAAGCGCGTCGCCCGGAGACTGCGGCTTTACTTTGGTATTCGCGATAAACTACGGCGGACGGGACGAGATTTTGAACGCCGTGAACAGGGCGGTCGAACGGGGCGCAAAAGTTACCGGAGAACAATTCCAAAGTCTGCTGTACACCGGCGGCATCCCCGAACCCGACCTCATCATAAGGACGGGCGGCGAGATGCGGCTTTCAAACTTTCTGACATACCAGTCGGCGTACGCCGAATTATATTTTACAGACGTCTTATTCCCCGACTTTTCGGACGCGGAATTTGACAAAGCACTTGCGGACTACGCTTCGAGGGAGAGGCGGTTCGGAAGAGCTTGATTTAAAGGAGATTTATGCGTAAAAGAGTAATTACCAGCGTAGTATACGTAATAGTTTGGATATTGCTGCTTGCTTTGAAGTGGCTTGTCCCCGTCTGGGGCGGACTGGGCTTTGACGCGCTGTTCTGCGTCATTTCCATAATAGGAAGTTTAGAACTGCTGCGCGCCGTGAACGGCGTTTCACAGTCGCAGAAAATTCTGACCGTGGCGTTCTGCGCGGTGGCGGTGCCTTTGTACGTGGTAACCCAGATAACAACAGGCAGCGGCTTTATAGCTCTTGCGATAAGCTTTGCCGTATACGCTATGGCGCTTGCAGCTTCCAATGTTTTCAACTACGGCGTATGCACCCTTAAAGGCACTTTGACCTGCGTGTTTACAATGATTTACTGCGGCGTGTTAAGCTGCGTACTTTCGGCGGTCAACCACGTTGAAAACAACTCGACCGCGGCGGTGATAACACTGTTTATAACCACCGTGTTTACGGATAGCGGCGCGTTCATATTCGGCTCGCTGTTCGGCAAATACGCGCCCAGAAAGCTTGCCCCCAAGGTAAGTCCCCACAAGACGCTTATAGGCGGTTTGGGCGGAATTATCGGCGGTATGCTCGGCGGCATTGCAGCGTACGGTTTAAGCGTAGGTCTTGACGCTTTGAACGGCGCGGTAAATTCCGACGCGTTAGGCACGGCGATAAGCTTTTCGACGGGTATTCCGGCGATAGTCGTGTTTATGCTCGCGGGCCTGATTATTTCGGTATTCGCGCAGCTGGGCGATCTGTTTGAAAGCGCTATTAAGCGCGAGTGCAACATTAAGGACACCGGAAATATTCTGCCCGGACACGGCGGAGTTCTGGACAGATTCGACAGTATGCTTTTCTGCGGAGTGATAGTCCTTATCGCGTTTTGGGTAGTAATATTATAAAGTTAAAAAGCTCCGCGGGCTGGCTGTTATAAATTGACGGTTTGCTTTTAGGAGCTTTTGTCATTAATTAAAAATTTTCGGGTATAATAATATATGAAAAAAGTTGCTTTGATAGGAAGCTGCGGCACGATAGGCTTGCAGGTTCTCGAGGTCGTAAGACGCCACAGAGACGAGTTTGAAATAGTCGCGCTTGCGACGCGTTCGGAAAATCTGATATTCGACAGTCAGATTGCCGAGTTCAGACCCCGTCTTGCGGCGGCGTTCGTAACCGACAGGTACAAGGCTCTGGAAGTTGCAAAATGCGCGGAAGCGGATATAATTTTCAACGCCGCAGGCGGTTTCGAAGGGCTGGAATATTCCCTTGCCGCTGTAAAGGCGGGCAAGACGCTTGCGCTTGCAAACAAGGAGAGCGTAATCTGCGGCGGAGAAATTCTTCTGCCCCTCGCAAAAAAAAAGGGCGTTCAGATTATCCCCGTGGACAGCGAACACTCCGCAATATGGCAGTGCCTCGACTTCGGACAAAAGCCGGTAAGACGGCTCGTTATCACCGCAAGCGGCGGACCTTTCCGCGGCTGCACGCGGGAGGTTTTAGACAGAGTCTCCCCTGCGGAAGCGCTCCATCACCCCACCTGGAATATGGGCAGAAAAATTTCGGTGGACAGCGCAACTTTAATGAATAAGGGCTTTGAGATAATCGAAGCGCACGGACTGTTCGGCGTGCCTTACGACAATATAGACGCGGTAATTCATCCGCAGAGTATAGTGCATTCTCTGGTGGAGTTTACCGACGGCGCGACTTTGGCGCAGTTGAGCTATCCCACCATGCAGGTACCCATTCAGCTTGCGTTGAGTTATCCCTCGCGGCTTGACCTTGCGGTACAGCCGCTGGACTATACAAGGCCTTTTTCGCTCGATTTCCAGCCCCTTGTAAAAGAGGACTATCCCTGCTACGCGCTCGCTGTGGAGTGCGGTCAGGCGGGCGGAATTCTGCCCTGCGTTTTAAACGCCGCGGACGAAGTGGCGGTTGCCGCCTTTTTAGAGGGCAGAATCGCCTTTACGGATATTTTCCGCGTAACGGAAAGCGTCGTCAGCAGGACGAGGCAGACGGGCGTACGCAGCTTTTCACAGCTTGAAGAAGCGGACGTGATAGCGCGCACGCTTGCTAAAAAAATAATAGACGGGTTATAATGAATTTTCTTTCGGTGTCATCGGTAATGAATACGGTTCTTGCGGTCATACTTGCAATTCTGATATTGCTGGTTATGATTACCGTTCACGAATTCGGTCATTACGTCGCCGGAAAAATACTTAAATTTAAAATCAACGAATTCGCCATTGGCTTCGGTCCCAAACTCTTCAAACGCACTTCCAAAAAGACGGGCGAAGCGTTTTCGGTAAGACTGCTGCCTCTCGGCGGATTTTGCGCTTTTGACGGCGAAGACGCGGAGGGGATTAACCCCGACAGCTTCAACAATAAAGCGCCGTGGAAGAGGATAATCGTCCTTATTTCGGGACCGCTGATGAATTATCTTCTGGCGCTGCTTTTAATAATAATTTCCTTTTTCGCGTTCGGGCAGATGCTGTTTAAAGTCGGGTCAATCGTACCCGCGCCGAGCGAGAGCTATATCGAGTACAGCCTTGAAGAGGGGGATATGATTTGCCGTGTGGAGGGCAAGGGCATTTATCTTACGACCGACCTTATGACCTCTTTAAGCGGCAAGCACGAGGGCGATATAGTCAAAATGACCGTACTCCGCGGCGGCAGTCAGAAAAAGATTGAAGTTATGCTGCGCGGCGACTGCGACTTTAAAAATTCGGAGCAGACGAGCAAACTCTGGAACGCGCTGGGCATAGGTACCTACGAGGGCGCGGACGGAAACAATTACTGGGATATAGGGGTAGCTAGTCACCGCTTCGGATTCTTCGACACCATAGGCAGGTCGTTTATGTATTCGTTCAGGATAGCTGGGACTATCTTCAAAGTACTGGGCGAACTGCTGACCGGACATTTGGGGCTTTCAGCTATGGGCGGACCAGTCACAACCATAAAGCTTACTTCGCAGATTGCCTCGCAAAGCGCGCAGAATTTTTTCGAGATTGCCTCCTATATAGGCGTAAACCTTGCGGTGTTCAATCTCCTGCCAATACCGGCGCTGGACGGAAGCAAGGTGGTTTTCTGCCTTATCGAAATGATTTTCAGAAAACCCGTGCCGAGGAAGATAGAGGCGGTTATCCATGCCGTGGGCTTCGTCTTAATTCTCGCCTTTGCAATTCTTACAGATATATTACAATTCGTTTAGTAAAAGCCTCCGACGGTAAACAGTCGGAGGCTTTTTAAGTTTGATTTGCGATTAGTTAATCAAGTTCAAACGCAATTAAGATATGCCGCAAAGAGTAAGGCTTTAAGATGCATCGTCAAGTTTATCCGCTTGCGGTTCGGCAACGTCAGTTTGTTCGGGTTGCTCGGGTTGGGGTTCGTCAGTTTGCTTTTTCTTTCTGTCCATCATATTCAGGAGCTTGTCAAGAGCTTTTGTTTTTGCAAGCGCGATGAGTACGCAGGTCGCGATAACGCAGTCCGCCGGCAGATATACGCATTGGTATACAAAGGAATACAGGAACATATTTGCCAAAACGCTATCCGGCAGCGTAACCCAGATTGAACCTTCGGCAAAGTAAATAAAGCCCGAAACGAGGTGGAATATAAACCGCGCAACATAGACCAGAACCGCGCCGATAGAAACCTTTGCCGTTATCGTAAGTTTTCCCATTTTGGGGGCAAAGCCCATTAATCCTATACTTGCAAACGCAAATATATAATCGAGGAAGAAAGTCAGAGTAGTAAGCATATAGCCGTCGGAAATAAAGTTAAAAAGTCCCAACGCTACGCCCGCAAGCATTCCCTTAACCGGACCGTATTTATAGGCGTATATCAGCAGCGGAACGAAGCTTGCAAGGGTTATCGAGCCGCCGAATTGCAGCGGCGAAAACTTTACAAACGAAAGCGCAAACGATGCGGCAAGGCAAACGCCCGCATAGGCAATTTCGGCTGTGGAAAATTTTTTGCCCTTAATGCAAGTCACGGCGAGTATCAGTATCAAAAGCGCAACTGCGCCGATCGATACCCACTTAACGATGTCGGCCGTCTTTTCGGGAACGGCTAAAAGTTGTGAAAAGTGAATCATAAAACTCCTTCTACCGCCGCGATCCTGCCGTAAAAAAACCGTTCCCCGAAAAAAAACGGGGAACGCGGAAAAATCTCTTTGTACTATCGCTCAACCATTACGTTGCCGATTCAAAGGGTATAATCTCAGCTCGTACATATACTTCGCATCTCGGCGTCACGCTTACGTTTGGTTTTGGTCGTGTACGTCATAGTACACTCCCTGCAACCAATTTGCGCGTTCCTTGACCTGCTCGTATCTGCACGAGCTGACGCGTCATATATGTCGGCACCCCCGACGGTATTTAATTTTTATTCGCCGAAAATTCAGCGTAATTAAATTATAAATGAAATTGTACCCTAAGTCAATTGAATTTTTACGCAAAAGGTTGTATAATGATAAAGAATTTGCGTAAACGCTTTAAAACATTTAACGCCGCGCGCAAAAATCACACTTTTTGCAAGCGGACCTTGTTTGCGCATACCTGCGGCTTTGCGCCATATTAAATAAATTTTTATAATAAGGTGCGCAAAGTGTCGCTTCGCTCGCGCACCGAGGTGAATGACCGCAATTATATAATGAGTTTGCCCTTAAAATTGCGGGCAGAGGGCGAGAAGCCCTCAAATCACGAAAATTGTCGCGCGCATATTAGCGCGAAAATTTTGTGAGGGAGGTTAATTATGGGATACGATTTTTACGCCTTTCTGGACAGAATGAAGTACATAAAGCGCTGGCAGCTTATGCGCTCGGTCAGGGACGAAAATATAATGGAACACTCGCAGCAGGTGACCTTTTTCGCGCACGCGCTGGCAGTAATAACCAACAAGGTTTTTAACGGCGGCGTCGACGTTGAAAAGGCGGTGCTGTACGCAGTGTACCACGAGTGCAGCGAGGTTATGACCGGCGACATGCCCACGCCTATAAAGTATTTTAACAACTCTATCCGCGGCGCGTACAAGACTATCGAGGAGCGCGCGGGCGAAAAGCTTTTGTCTACTCTGCCCGAAGAGCTGCGCGGCGAAATTTCAGCGAGCTTGCAGCCCGACGAAAACAGCGAAGAGTTTGCAATTATGAAAGCGGCGGACAGGCTTGCGGCGTACGTCAAGTGCCTTGAAGAACTGCGCTGCGGCAATACCGAGTTTGAAAAAGCCAAAAAGAGCATCGAAAAAGATTTACACTCGCGCAATATGCCCGCGGTGGAATACTTTATGAAAAACTTTATCCAGAGTTTCAGCCTGACTCTGGACGAGCTGGACGGAATAGATTAATCTTCGTAAAAGATTTTCCCTGAAGCCGCCCCGTTTTATTTGCAAAAATAAGAGGGGGGGGGGGTATAATATTTCTAATAAGTAAAAAAAGGAGAAAATGATGAACTGTAAAATTTGCGGTACGGATAACCCCGAAGACGCCGTCTTTTGCAAAGCCTGCGGAAAAAGGCTTTCGGATACGGCTGTCTGTCCGGAGTGTTCCGCAAGCATTCCTTCGGACAGCGTGTTCTGTCCCTATTGCGGCGCAAAACAGGGTAAACCAGAAATGCATGAGCGGACAGCTGCGCCCGTAACGGTTAATGCCGGTACGCAGAAAGTATCTGCGGCAGCCGTCAAACCTAAAAAGCAAATCTTAAAAACAATATTAAAATACGCCGCGCCCTCCGCCGCGCTTATGACTGCGCTGTTTGCGCTGATATTCGTATTTTTTACCGGCTACGTAAAAACGGGCGTAGTATCAACCGGTTCAAGCGTAATCGGAAACAAGACCGGCGTGAATTTATATTTCTATTTCAACGACGCTTATAAAACGCTTAACGAAGCCTTTAATGCGCTGGACGCATTGAATACGCCCTATTCCGATTATTTTGCTACGGCTTCGTATTTGCCCGCGGTACTGGGTACGATTATCTCCGCGCTGACGCTTGCTACCGTTTGCGTACTTGCAATCATAGCGATAGCGCAGGGTATAAGGTGCCTTTTGGGTAAAACTCAAAAGACGGGCGGAGGTTTTGCCATAGCTGCGTTCCTTGCATATCTTGCGGGCGCGCTTGCTCTTTACGCGATAGATAACTGCTTTATAAGAACGGTTGAAAGTATTTCGAGTACGCAAACGCAGATTATGACTTCCGGTTGCAGATTAAACGGCGCGACTGTCGCGGGCATTGCCCTCTGCGCGGTGTTCGCCTCACATTATCTGGCGATAGACGTGGCAAAACGCGGACGCGAAATGCTTACTGCAAACAGCATTGCAAAGTGGATATTGTCGGCGGTCGGAATTGTCGTAATTATCGTAACAATTATCATTTGCGCCCGGCCCGCGTTTATTCTCGATTCGGACGACAATGTTTTAAGAGAAAAAGTACATGTAGGCGGAATGTATCTTATTGCGCTGCTTACCGTTTTTTGCAGGGATTGGTACGAAAGCGAAGCCGTTCTGAATTTAAACGAGTTTACGGCGTACACCGTAATATCATTCGTAATGCTTGTTGTAACGATAGTCTTTGCCACCCGTTTGCTTGACGGTTTTTTGAAAAAGATTACCGGAAAACCTTCGTCAAGGCAGGTAGTAGTAAGCGCTTTGTTAGTCGCAAGCTCCGCTTTGTTTATGGCGTTTACGATAGCGGCGGGCAAGGAATTTATTAAGGCGATGGAATACCTTGAACCTATTTTGGAATTTGACTCCGGTCCGGATAATTCTTATATAGTATACTCTATACCTGTTTCAGCTTTTGTCCTTTCGGCTGTTGCGGCGGCGGTGAGCGTAGCGCAGTTTTGCGTATCGCGCAAAAAACGCGTAGAGCCGGTAGCGGAGGCGGAAGCAGTAGATTGCTGATTGCTTTAAATTAAAATAAAAAACGACCCTGCGGAAAACTCCGCAGGGCTTGTTTTTATATTCAGTTTTGGTTTTTTGAGATCGCCTCCCGACGGGCTGCATTCAGCTTAATCGAGTTTTCTCTTGCAGCGGCTGTTTCACGCTGCCAATCTTTCCGCCTTTGGAATCAGACCTCACAAGTAAACTTGTACATCGGAGTTTACCTTCCTTTCTCTTCGTTAGTTCTTGCAAAGCAGAGTTTCATACTCTTACCTCCTTGAACTTTTTCCCTTATCATATAGAAGCGGTGAAACTTTTTTAATTTTTTAACCTTGACCCGCTCTCGCGGCTATTTATATTTCATATAGCTTACCTCTTGGATTAATGTTGGTACCTAACATTTTTTGTAAGTTATTTTCTTTTTGTATCTTCATTATAGCACGCTTTTCGGGTTTGTCAATACCTTTTTTTAAATTTTTTTATAATTTACTTAACTTTTTATGACTATTAGATTATAATACAGTGAGTTCAAAAGATTATTTTTAAGGTGATTTTATGTTTGACGGAAATTCAGTACTCGGTTTTTGCATGGTTCTTGCGATAATACTGTTTGCCACAAAACTTTTAGGACTTGTGTTCAGAAAAATAGGTCTGCCGCAGGTACTCGGCTATATTATAGCCGGCATTTTAATAGGACCGGCAATCTTCGGCGATTTGTGCGGATATTCGCTGATTGGCTTTGAAGGTACTGGCGTACACGCGCTGTTCGTTCTGCCCAAAAGCTCGGACGCGGAAACGGGCAACGGACTTACGCAGATTTTACAGGCGGCGTTCGGAACAGAACACAGTTACAGCAACGGACTTGACATATTCTCTAAAATCGGCGTACTTCTTTTAATGTTTTCAACCGGTCTCGGAACCAATCTCAAAGAGTTGAAGAGTACGGGACTTGCCGCCGTTTTAATTGCGTGCGCCGGCGTAGCGGTTCCCCTGCTTTTAGGTTTTATCATCTCTATTCCTTTCGGCGGAATAGGGCTTGGCGTAAGCAATTCCGCGGGCATTTTCCGCTCTATATTTATAGGAACTATTTTAACGGCAACTTCGGTTGCGATAACGGTCTCCGTATTAAAGGAGCTGGGCAAAATTAAAACCAAACTCGGCACTACGATAGTTTCGGCGGCGATTATAGACGACGTTATAGGTATAGTGCTTCTGTCGATAGTTACCGGTATTGCAAAGTCGGGCGACGCGCAAACCCTCACGGGCTTTGCCTGGTTCAAAGCGCAGTGGTGGGGTACCATTATTATGATAATCGCGTTCTTCGCGGTTGCTATTCTCGTCGGCTGGGGCATTTCAAAGGTGTTCAAATGGCTTGA
Source organism: uncultured Clostridia bacterium (assembly GCA_964503655.1). Taxonomy (GTDB): domain Bacteria; phylum Bacillota; class Clostridia; order Christensenellales; family Borkfalkiaceae; genus Coproplasma. Next base: position 41,846 of record CAZDAG010000003.1, read on the forward strand.
CAAAAAGTGGCCCAACACCCACAGACTCCCCGTGTTCTCGCTCGTCGTATGCTTTGTATACAGCTGGGTAGCGGAGGAAATTTTCGGCGTTGCGGATATTACCGGCGCGTTCCTTGCGGGCGTAGTTCTTTCGACCGTCCACCGCGCAAGCGAATACACCGATAAAAAGGTGGAGGTAAATACTTACACGATTTTTGCGCCCGTGTTCTTTGCGAACATAGGCATATCCAGTATACATTTTACAGGCGTCAGCGGTATGCTTGTGCTGTTTGCGGCGTGCGCGGTGCTTTTGGGACTTATCGGAAAAATCGTCGGCTGCGGCGCGGTTGCAAAGGCGTTTAAGTACAACTGGCGCGAAAGCGCTATCGCCGGCGTCGGAATGATGGCGCGCGGCGAGGTCGCGCTCATCGTCACTGCGACGGTAACGAGCGAAGCCCTCGGCGAAAACGCGCTGCCTTCCGAGTTTATGCTTATGACCGTGCTTCTGATTCTGTTATCGTCGATACTCACGCCCATACTGTTAAAGGTATTGTACGGCAAGGATAAAACCGGACTTCCTCCCACGGGCGGAGGCGGATCAACCGAAGCGGAATCCGCGCCGGAAACACCCGAAGTACAGCAATCGCAGGAAGCTGCGGCGACGCCCGAAGCCGAACCCGCTCAACCTACAGAATAAATATAATGAAAGCCGACCGCTACAAATGCGGTCGGCTTTAAAATATTCAAGTTTGATTTGTGATGAGTGAGTCTTATGTTATTGTAATTAAGATACGCCGCAAAGCGTAAGGCTTTAAGATACGGAACAGGCATTGCCTGTCAGTGGGACATTATCCAGCTTTTAACGTCCTCGCGCGCGATGGGCGTTATATTTTCAACGGGGTACTTCGATTGCGCGCCGCCGTAGGTGTATATAAAATATCTTCCGTCGAATGTTATGTACAGCGTTTCCTCGTAACCGCAGGGGTCGCCGGGTACTCCGTAAGTAAACTTTTTATCCGCAGTCGCGTTTGCGGTATCGTAATTTATTCCGTCAATTTCTTTGCTCATATTTTACCCCTTAACGGTAGTAATTTTTCCGTCTATGCAGGCATTCTAACATTACAGAATTTTTATGTCAATTTAAAAGCCGCGCGGCGGAATTAATGTATTTTTATTATTAAAAATAAATATTTATGTTAATATTTAACACAAATACGACAAGTAAAATTGCTTGACAAGCCGCGCGCGGAATGTTATTATATTGTAAAGTAAAAAAGCTTGACAATAATTTTAAATACTTCACGTTTGATTTGCGATTAGTCGTTTTACGGCTGTGGCAATAAAGATACGTAGCAAGCATTGCTTGTTAAGCGGAACGCTTATGGACAAACTTTCATTTATAACGCTGTGGGATGTGTACGGCGGACTGCTGACGGCGATACAGCGCGAGATAACCGATTTATATTTCAATAAAGATTTGACCGTTTCGGAAATAGCCGAGCAGAAAGGCATTTCACGGCAAGCCGTTTCGGACTGCTTAAAGGGCTGTAAAAAACAGCTTGAGGAGTACGAGGAAAAACTTCACGTAGTGGAAAGACTCCACGAAGTTTCGCTTGAATATTCCTTTATGACAACCGACGCGGCTGCGTGGGCGGAAAGCTTTAAAAAGGCGCATCCGTCTCTTTCAGCAGAGTTAAGCGCGCTTGAAAAAATAATACAAAAAGACTATTCGGACGAAGTTTCGGCGGCGCTTTCAAAGCCGGAAATGAGAGAACTTTTATACAGAGATTACACCCGCGAGGTGTTTGGCAAGCCCAAGACGGGCGACGAATAAGGGAGACGCATATGGGCGCATTTGCATCGTTATCCGAAAGATTAAACCATATATTTTCAAAACTTACCAAACGCGGAAGGCTTACCGAGCTTGAAATCAAGACCGCCATGCGCGAGGTGCGCGTAGCTTTACTTGAAGCGGACGTAAACATTCAGGTTGCAAAAAAATTCTGCGCCGAAGTTTCCGAAAAGGCTGTGGGTCAGGAAATTTTAAAGAGCCTCAACCCCGCCCAGCAGGTTATAAAGATTGTCAACGAAGAGCTGATCGCTTTAATGGGTTCGGCAAACCAGAAACTCAACATCTCTCCCAAGCCTCCCACGGTTATTATGATGTGCGGCTTGCAGGGCGCCGGCAAGACCACAATGTGCGGCAAGCTTGCGGTTAACTTAAAAAAGAACGGCAAAAAACCTCTTTTGGTTGCGGGCGATATTTACCGTCCCGCGGCAATAAACCAGCTTAAAGTAGTCGGCAAAAACGCGGGCGCGGAAGTGTTTGAAAAAGGTACGCAGGACCCCGTAAAGACGGCGAAGCAGGCGGTTGATTACGCGAAGTCGATGGGCTTCGACACCGTGGTTATCGACACCGCCGGCAGACTTGAAATAGACGAAGCCCTGATGCAGGAGCTTGAAAATATCGTAAAGGCGGTCGAGGTTACCGAAATTCTTCTGACCGTGGACAGTATGATGGGTCAGGTCGCGGTAAACGTTGCAAAGACCTTTAACGAGCGGCTTGAAATCACGGGCATAATTCTGACCAAGCTCGACGGCGATACGCGCGGCGGCGCCTGCCTTTCGATTAAGGCGGTGACCGGCAAACCCGTAAAGTTTATCGGCGTGGGTGAAAAGCTGACCGATTTGGAGCCTTTCTATCCCGACAGAATGGCGTCGAGAATTCTGGGTATGGGCGACGTGCTGACCCTTATCGAAAAGGCGCAGGAAGCCGTTACCGAAGAGCAGGCGAAGGTCATGCAGAAGAAGATGCTCGAAAACACCTTCACTCTCGAAGACTACCTCACCCAGTTTGAAAGCATGAAAAAGATGGGCGGCGCGCAGGCGTTGCTCGCAATGATGCCAGGTATGGGCGGCAAGGTCAAAGCGGAGGACATCGACGAGAGCAGGATAGAGCGCACAAAAGCGATTATCCTTTCAATGACCAAGCGCGAGAGAGTGGAGCCTGCAATTATCAACAGCTCGAGAAAGAAGAGGATAGCGACTGGCAGCGGCACTTCGGTACAGGAAGTGAACCAGCTTTTAAAGCAGTTTGAACAGACCAAACAGCTTATGAAGCAGTTGAAAAGCGGCAAACGCAGGTTACCTTTCTAAACCGCATATCTGCGGCGCAATACTTCGTTAAGCTCTGCTTTTCTCGGGTCATTTACGCAAAAGTAAATTCCCCTTCGAAAATGCTCGCTTGCCTTGTCTTGCTTGCATCTCTGCGGTTTATCTATAATTTTAACAATTTTTAAAAAAAATTTATATTTAGGAGAAAATATTATGGCAGTAAAAATGAGACTTACGAGAATGGGCGACAAAAAAAGCCCCTTCTACCGCGTAGTGGTTATCGACTCGCGCAAGGCGCAGTCGGGCGAGTACATCGATAAAATCGGTTACGTAGACCCCCTTAAAACCCCTGCGGAAATCAACATCGACGTTGAAAAAGCAAAGGCGTGGCTTGCAAAGGGCGTTCAGCCTACCGAGACGGTAAAGAGCTATCTCGTAAAAGCGGGCGCTTTGGAACAGAGCAAAAAGCTTTCCGCTCCCAAGACCAACGACAAGAAAAAGAAGGAATAATCTGTAATGGATAAAATAGAAAATCTGGTTAAGTTCGTGGTCGAGCAGTTCGCCGAGTACAAGGATAAAATCGAGTACAAGACGGAAGAAAAGGAAACCGCGATAGAAATTACCGTTTATCTCGAAGAGGCGGATATGGGCAAGGTTATCGGCAAGCAGGGCAAAATTGCCAAGGCTTTAAGAACGCTTGTCAAGGCTTCCACGCCCCGCGACAGTAAAAAATACCTCATTGAGATTAAAGAAAGAGCTTAAATGAAAGAACCGCTTACCATAGCTACGGTACTCAAACCGCAGGGCATACGCGGAGAGATAAAGGTCAAAGCTCTGACCGATTCCGCGGAAGATTTAAAGTCCTTTAAACGCGTACTTTTAGACGGAGCGGAGTATTCCGTTCTTTCGGTACGCGCGCAGGGCGATATCGCCTATCTGACTTTAAAGGGTATTGCCGACAGAAACGCCGCCGAGCTACTCCGCGGCAAGGATATTAAGGTGAACCGCGACGACGCGCCCGAACTGCCCGAGGGAAGATACTATATAGTCGATTTAATAGGCTGCCGCGTTGAAAACGAGCGCGGAGATTTTTTGGGCGAAGTCACCGGCGTGACTCCGGCGAGGACGGATATATATACCCTTTCGAAGGACGGCAAGGAAATCACTTTCGCCGCCGCCGACGGGGTCATTAAGGATATAGACGTCGACGGAGCAAAAATTACGGTAAACGGTAAGAGGTTCAAGGAAGTATCCGTTTGAAGATAACCGTTCTGACCCTGTTTCCGGAAATGTTCGCGCCTTTGCACGAGAGTATCATAGGGCGCGCGGTGGACGCGGGAAAACTTAATATAGAGGTTGTAAATATCCGCGACTTTGCCGAAAATAAGCACAAAAAATGCGACGATTATCCTTTCGGCGGCGGCGCGGGAATGGTTATGATACCCCAGCCGATAGGTTCGGCAATAAACGCGGTAGACCCCGACCATAAGGCTTACCGCATATATATGTCGCCCAAGGGCGCAACCTTTACGCAGGACAAGGCGTTCGGACTTTTAAAGCGCGAACACCTTATTTTGCTTTGCGGTCATTACGAGGGAGTCGACCAGCGCGTAATAGACCTTTATATCGACGAAGAAATTTCGATAGGCGACTACGTTTTAACCGGCGGCGAACTGCCTGCGATGGTGGTGTGCGACTGCGTTGCAAGATACGTGGACGGCGTAATTTCGGACGGGTCTCTGGCGGACGAAACCTTCGGCGAAAACGGTCTTGAATATCCGCAGTACACGCGGCCCGCAGAATACGAAGGGGTTTGCGTTCCCGAAGTTCTGCTGTCCGGCAACCACGCGCAGATAGACGCGTGGCGTAAGGAACAGAGCGAAAAGCTTACTATGGAACGCCGGCCGGATTTGAAAGGAGGGGCGAAGTGAAAACTATCCAGTGGTTCCCCGGTCATATGACAAAGGCGATGCGGATGATGGAGCAGTCGCTCCCCGCAGCTGACGGAATAATTTACGTTCTGGACGCAAGGTGTCCCGCGGCTTCGTTCAACCCCAAGCTTTTGAAAATGGCAAAGTCCAAGCCCGTTTTATACGTTCTTAACAAGAGCGACCTCGCGGATAACCGCGCGGACGAATTTGTTAAACTGTTTTCAAACGGCAACGGCAACGCCGTAAAAATCAACGCGGCTAACGCCTCGTCAAAAAAGACTATACTTTCGGCGCTTGATAAGCTTGTCGCCGAAAAGCGCGAGAGAAACGCGCAAAAGGGATATAACAAGACCTTCCGCTTTATGGTTGTGGGCGTTCCTAACACCGGCAAATCGACGGTGATAAACCTGCTCGCAGGTTCAAAGAGGACGGTGACCGGCGATAAAGCCGGAGTTACGCGCGGCAAACAGTGGATAAGGCTTGAAGGCTTTGAGCTTCTGGATACCCCCGGCACTATGCCGCCCGCGTTTGAAAACCAGCGGTTGGCGCTGCGCCTCGCTTACGTCGGCAGTATAAACGACGATATTTTAGACTTGGACGATATCGCGCTTGCGCTGCTTGCGGAGCTGTACGAAAAATATCCGTCGAGGCTTTCGGACCGCTACGGAATTTCGGAGGGTACGCCTCTGGAAATGCTTGAACAGGTCGCAAAAAAACGCGGCTTTATGCTGCGCGGCGGCGAGTACGATTACGAGCGCGCCGAACGCGCCGTAATAGACGATTTCAGAAAGGGCCGTCTGGGCGCAATCACGCTTGACGCTCCGGAAGATTTAAACGGGTGCTTCAATGGATAAATTGCAGTACGAAAGACAGCTTTTAAAAGAGGGCTGCAAATATATCTGCGGCGTTGACGAGGTGGGCAGAGGTCCTCTCGCCGGTCCGGTAGTCTGCGCGGCGGTAATTATGCCGCTTGACGATATTATAGACGGAATAGACGACAGCAAAAAGCTGTCCGCAAAAAAGAGGGGAACCCTTTCCGAACTTATTTTGAAAAAAGCGGTCTGCTGCAATATCTGTCGCGTAGAACCCGAACAAATTGACGAGATGAATATTCTCGAAGCCACCAAGCTTTGTATGAAAATGGCGGTGGAAGGGCTGGAAATTACGCCCGACTTCGTTTTGACAGACGGCAATATGACCCTCGACATTACTATTCCGCAGAAGAGTATTGTAAAGGGCGATTATTTGAGCTACTCGATAGGCGCGGCTTCAATCGCGGCGAAAGTTTTCAGGGACAACCTGATGGACGAATACGATGCGGTCTACCCCGAATACGGCTTTGCAAAACATAAGGGCTACGGCACGGCGGCGCATATTCAGGCTATTAAAACTTACGGACTGACCCCTATCCACCGCAGGAGTTTTACAAAAAAATGGCAGTGAGAACGGGTCGGAAGTCGGACGCAGAAAATAAAAAGCTGGGCAAACTCGGCGAAAAAAAGGCGCGTAAATATCTGCGTAAAGAGGGTTGGAATATATTAAATACCAACTACGTAAATCCTTTCGGCGAAGTGGATATCATCGCGCGCAAAGGCGACGTGCTTGCGTTTATTGAAGTAAAGACCAGACTTTCGGACGCTTACGGCGCGCCTTCCGAGGCGGTGACGCGTTCGCGGCAGGCAAAGTATATCCGGGCGGCGAAATATTATTTTGCCGGAAAGGATATCGACTGCAACGTCCGGTTTGATATTATTGAAGTTTTTCAAGGGAAAATAAATCATATAGAAAACGCCTTTTACTAAAACATATAACGGCGCAAGCAAAACCGCGCTTTTGCGCTGCGCACCTGATTTGCGTATACCTGCGCCTTGGCAGGTGAATTTGCGCGATTAAAATATCTGTTTGCGACAGCAATCGCGCAAAGAGGGCAGCGCCCTCAAATCACGGAAATTTTGCTTCGCAGAACAGAAGCAAAATTTAGTGAACTAATTAAATCACATAAGGGGGATATTTATGGAAAGAAGAGCTTACGATATTCACGCGAAACTGAACGGCGAAATTTCGGTAAAGATAATACCGGGTCATTTCGCCACCAAACATTCGCACGTCAGCCACTGCATCGATATGACTGGCGTAAAGTCGCAGCTGGGCGCTGCGAAGGCGGCGGCGAAGCTGCTTGCGGACGCGTTTTCGTCCACGCCGGTCGATACTATTATCAGTCTTGAAAGAATGAAGATGATAGGCGCGTTTATGGCGGACGACCTCGCTCATACCGGCATAAATCTGCGGCACGAAATCGCGGTAATAACTCCCGAGCTTTCGGGGGATAAAATACTGCTCCGCGACAACTTTATACCCTACGTAAAAAATAAAAACGTACTGCTTTTAACCGCTTCGGCGACCACCGGACAGACCCTGCAGAGCGGTATTTACGGCATAAGCTATTACGGCGGAACGCCGGTCGGCGCGGCTTCTATATTCGGCGGCACGTTCGCGTGCGAAGTTCCTTTCGTAAGTCTTTTCGGCGTGGGCGATATCGAAGACTATTCGTCCTACGCGCCTGTTGACTGTCCGCTTTGCAAAAGCGGCGTAAAAGTCGACGCGGTAGTCAACTCGTACGGATATTCAAAATTAGTTTAAGTTCACGAATTTTTGCTTTGCAAAAATTCCGTGAGGTTGCGGACAAGCCGAAGACTTTACGTTTGACTTGCGGTAAGTTGTTTTGCGGCAGCGAAATTAAGATACGCGGTAAAGCGGAACGCTTTAAGTTTGATAAGCGGTTAGTCAATCAAGCGGCAACGCAATAAAGATACGGACAAGCCGAAGACTTTACGTTTGACTTGCGGTAAGTTGTTTTGCGGCAGCGAAATTAAGATACGCGGTAAAGCGGAACGCTTTAAGTTTGATAAGCGGTTAGTCAATCAAGCGGCAACGCAATAAAGATACGGACAAGCCGAAGGCTTTTGTGAAAATTGCGATACACCCCCTAAAATGAGTTGATTTTTAAATTTTAATCTGTTATTATAAGAACACTTCGGGCGGTCCTCTGCCGAAAAAAAGCGTAGCTTTTGGCACGAACGTCTTAATTTGGAGGTAACGTTATGAAAAATCTTGTAGAAGCTATCGAAAAAGAAGAAATGAAAAAGGAAGTCCCTTCGTTCAACGTAGGCGACACCGTTAAAGTAGGCTTCAAGGTTATCGAAGGTACGAAGGAAAGAATCCAGAACTTCGAAGGCGTCGTAATCGCTAAAAAGCACGGCGGCATAAGAGAAAGCTTCACCGTACGCAGACTTTCGTTCGGCGTAGGCGTTGAAAGGACTTTCCCCCTTCATTCACCCAAGATTGCGTCTATTACCGTAGTAAGAAAGGGCAAGGTAAGAAGGGCTAAACTTTACTACCTGCGCGGACTTACCGGCAAGGCTGCAAAAATTGCGGAAGTAAAATAAGTTTAAAAAAGCTCCTGCCACGTTCGGCAGGAGCTTTTAAATTATAAACAAAAGAATAAACACAAAGAGGAAATATATGTTATCAAAGGTTGCAAGCTTTGCGCTCAACGGATTAGAGGGCGTAGCCGTGGAAATCGAAACGGACATAAGCAAAGGCATGGTCTCTTACGATCTGGTCGGACTTCCGGACGCGGCGGTAAAAGAGAGCAAAGAGAGGGTGCGCTCGGCAATAAAAAACAGCGCGCTGCGCTTCCCCGTAAACAAAATAACCATAAATTTAGCGCCGGCGGACATAAAGAAAGAGGGTTCGCACTACGACCTGCCGCTTGCAATTTCCATTTTAAAAGCGAGCGACCAGCTTAATTGCGACACGGACGGAATAGTCTTTTTAGGCGAGCTTGCGCTTGACGGCGCGCTCCGACCGGTTACCGGTATTCTGCCCGTATTGATTTCGGCAAAAACGAGGGGCTTTAAAAAATTCATTATCCCCGAAGGCAACGCCAACGAGGCAAGTTACATAGAGGGTACCGAGGTCTACGCGCTGAAATCGCTGCGCGATGCGGTCGACCTATTAACGGGCGAAAAGGCATTTAGCCCCGTCCGTCTTAAAAGCTTCGAGTCGGCTAAAAACGCGCGCAACTACGATTACGATATGTCGCTTGTCAAGGGTCAGAAGATTGCAAAACGCGCGCTTGAAATTGCGGTTGCCGGCGGACATAACATACTTTTATACGGCCCTCCCGGCACGGGCAAAACCTTGCTTGCAAGGTGCATACCCACCATTATGCCCGACATGACTTTTGAAGAATCGCTGGAAGTTACTAAAATTCACTCAATCTCGGGCGAACTTTCGGAGGAGGGAATAGTATCTCTGCGCCCCTTCCGCACGCCCCACCACACCGCGACGACGGTATCGCTCTGCGGAGGCGGGAACAACAGAATTTACGCCGGCGAAATTTCAAAGGCGCATAAGGGCGTGCTGTTTTTAGACGAACTGCCCGAATACACGCGCCACGCGCTTGAAAGTCTGCGCCAACCGCTGGAAGACAAGGTTATTACGGTAACGCGCGCAGGCGGCGCGGTCACTTTCCCTGCGGATTTTATGCTCTGCGCGAGCATGAACCCCTGCCCCTGCGGCAACTACGGCTCGGCAGACCTTGCCTGTACGTGTACGCCGGCGCAGATACATAAATACAGAAGCAAGGTATCCGGTCCCCTTTTGGACAGGATAGATTTGCAGGTTGAAGTGGACGGTATGAAGTATAGCGACTTCAATTTCGAAGAGGCCGAAGAGGACAGCGCGAGCGTTAAAAGAAGAGTGGAGCTTGCGCGCGCAATTCAGCGCGAAAGGTTTGCGGACGAAAATATTTCGACCAACTCTAACATGGGCGAAAAGCAGATTAAAAAGTATTGCCGGCTTTCGAAAGAGTGCGACGAAGTTCTGCAAACCGCGTACGAGGCACTGCATCTTTCGGCGCGCGGCAGGGCGAGAATTATAAAGGTCGCAAGAACGATTGCCGACCTTGCCGCTTCTTCCGAAATCGCGCCCGACCACATTCTGGAGGCGGCTTCGTACAGAAGCTACGACGCCGGTTCGGTCTGATATGTACGGCGAAAGAGAAATAAATTTGATAACTTTCTGCGCGCTGGACGGAATAAGTTATAACTGCAAATACGCCCTTATGACCGAGCTTAACAAAGACAAGCCCGATTTGGAAAAGATTGAAAGAGGACTGATTAAAAGTCTTAACGCCGGCGTATATAATAAATTGAAAGCGAAGTTTTACGACCTCGCGTTCCGCGCCTCGGTTCTGGAAAGGCTTGATAAAAAAGGCGTAACCTGCGTAACGAAATATTCGGAATATTATCCCCCGCTTTTAAAGCAGACGGCAGATCCGCCGCTCGTTTTATACTGCAAGGGCAACGTCGGACTTTTAAAGACGAAGTGCTTTGCAATAGTGGGTTCCAGGCGTTGTCCGCCAAAAACGGCTGCGGACGCCAAAAAAATTTCGGGCGAAATTTCGCAGGTTTTCACGGTGGTTTCGGGCGTAGCCGAAGGCGGTGATACAGCCGCGGTCGAGGGCGCGTTGAAAACGGGAAATATAATCTGCGTACTTGCCAACGGGTTTGACTACGCGTATCCCGCAATGAACGCGCAGCTTATAAAGAGAGTGGGAAAAGAGGGACTGTTAATCACAGAATATCCGCCCGAGGTTGCGCCGAAGAGCTATCAGTTTCCCGTCCGCAACAGGATAATCGCCGGAATGAGTCTGGGAACTCTGGTGGTTTCGGCGGCGAAAAAGAGCGGCGCGCTGATTACTGCGGATATAGCCCAGCAGTACGACAGAGAAATTTTCGCGTTTCCGCACCCGATAGGCGCGAGCGCCGGCGAGGGCTGCAACGCGCTGATAAAAGAGGGCGCCCGTCTTACGGAAAATATACTTGACATTTTAAGCGTTTTTGGTTTAGACTTAACCTTGCCGAAAGAGGAAGCGCTTACGGGCGACGAGCTTGCGGCGTATAATCTTTTATGCGAAGAGGGCGAGCTGTTTCTGCCCGTCCTTGCCGAAAAACTTAATAAGCAGGTCTATCAGCTGCTGCCTATAATTTCCAGACTGGAATTGAAGGGAAAAGTACTGCGGCTGGGCGGCAACGTGTTTTCGGCAATTAAATAAGTAACAAATTTTAAGGACAGATATATGGATCTTATCATCGTAGAATCGCCTTCAAAGGCAAAGACCATTTCAAAGTATTTAAAGGGCAAGTATATGGTTGACGCTTCGGGCGGACACGTGCGCGATTTGCCCGAAAGGACTATCGGCGTAAGCATAACCAACAATTTCGAACCGAAGTACGTTGTAAGCCCCGGCAAAAAAGAGACGATAGACAGGCTTGCAAGAGACGCCAAAAAGGCTGACAAAGTCTACCTTGCAACCGACCCCGACCGCGAAGGCGAGGCTATAAGCTGGCACCTGCAAACCGTTTTGGGTCTTGACAAAGAGGGCGAAAACAGAATAGAGTTCAACGAAATTTCGCCCGCGGCGGTGCAGAAGGCGCTGACCAAACCCAGAAAGATAAACTACAATCTCGTTGACGCGCAGCAGGCGCGAAGGGTTCTGGACAGACTTGTGGGCTACAAGCTTTCGCCCCTTCTGAACAACCGCATACAGAACGGACTTTCGGCGGGCAGGGTTCAGTCGGTGGCGCTCCGTCTTATCGTGGACAGGGAGCGCGAGATAACCGCGTTCGTACCCGAAGAGTACTGGACGTTCGGCGCTAATCTGCAGGATATTAAAAAGGAATACGCGCCCTTTAAGGCTACCTATCAGTTAAAGAAAAACGGCGAAAGCCTTCATAAAGAGCTTGCCGACGAGGTTGAGAAAAAGTTAAAGGACGCAACATTTACCGTTACTAAAGTCAAAAAAGGGGTAACGAAACAGCACGCGCCGGCGCCCTTTACGACCTCGGGCTTGCAGCAGGACGCTTCGAACAAGTTCGGAATGTCCTCGCCCGAAACGATGCTCGTGGCGCAGCACCTTTACGAGGGTATGGATCTGGGCGGCGACCATATCGCGCTTATTACCTATATCAGAACGGACTCGGTGAGAGTTTCGCAGGACGCGCAGGCGGCTGCCCTTGAATTTATCGAAAAGAATTACGGCAAGGAATACGTTCCCGAAAAGCCAAACTATTACGCGACCAAGAAGGGAGCGCAGGACGCGCACGAGGCTATCCGTCCCATCAACCTTGCGGTAACGCCCGCAAGTTTAAAGGGCAAGCTTGATAAAAAGCATTTCAACATTTACAAACTCATATACGACAGATTTGTGGCTTCGCAGATGGCGGAGGCGCAGTACAACACCATGCAGATAGAGTGCGGAGCCGCGGACTACACCTTTAAGGCGAGCGGCAAAGCGCTGCTGTTTGCAGGATATACGAAGGCGTATCAGGACGCGCCCAAGGAAAAGGACGACGAAGAAGAGAGTAATGGTCTGTTCCCTCCTCTTAACGAGGGCGACGAGCTTTTGCTGAACTCTCTTACGAAAGAGCAGAAATTCACCCGTCCGCCGATGAGATACACGGACGCTTCCCTCGTCAAGACGATGGAAGAAAAGGGAATAGGCAGACCTTCGACTTACGCGTCTATTATTTCCGTTCTCACAAAGAGGCGTTACGTCGTAAAAGACGGCAAATATATGGTTCCCACCGAGGTTGCGTACAAGATAACCGATATGCTAGTCAAGTACTTTACCGACGTAATGGACGTGGGCTTTACCGCGCATATGGAGGACGAACTCGACAAAATCGAGGACGGCGGCGTGGACTGGCATAAGATTATCGCCGACTTCTATCCCGACTTTGCGGAGAAGCTTAAAACCGCGTCGACAGACGGCGACGAGATTACCGATATAAAGTGCGAAAAGTGCGGAAGCAATATGATAAGGAGACTGGGCAAGTACGGCAAGTATCTGGCTTGTTCAAATTATCCGGCATGCTCGAACATAGTCAGCGAAAGCGCGCTTGAAATGTCCGAAACGCGCTGTCCCAAGTGCGGCGCCAATATGCTTATCAAAAGCGGCAAGTACGGCAAATTCCTTGCCTGCCCCAACTATCCCGAATGTTCTGCTATACTTCCCCTCGACGCGAAGGTCACTACCGAAAAGTGCCTTGAATGCGGCGCGGAAAATATGATTCTGAAAAAGGGCAAGTACGGCTCCTTCCTCGAATGTTTCAAGTGCGGAGCGCGTCGCCCCGCGGCAGGGTCGGACGACGCCGCGAAGTTTGAAGGTATATGCCCCGAATGCGGCAAACCCATGATGCGCAGACGCTCTAAAACGGGTAAAATTTTCTACGGCTGCACGGGCTATCCCGAATGTAAATTCTTGAGCTGGGATATAACGACTGGCGGAAAATGCCCCAAGTGCAACTCGTACCTGATTAAACGAAACGACAAAATAAGATGCTCGTCAAAGGATTGCGACTACTCGGTGGCCGCTCCCAAAGAGGATAAAAAGCCTGCGGACGGCAATGAAAATTAACGTAATCGGAGCGGGGCTTGCTGGCTGCGAAGCGGCGTATTATTTAGCCGGACGCGGCGTACAGGTCACGCTTTACGATATTAAGCCCGAGTCCTTTACGCCGGCGCACTCGGACGAAAATTTCGGCGAACTGGTGTGTTCGAACTCGTTGAAGAGTAAGGACGTTTACGGTAACGCCTGCGGACTTTTAAAGCAGGAGATGCGAATTTTAGGCTCGCTGACAATGGAAGCGGCGGAGGCGAACGAAGTGCCTGCCGGCGGCGCGCTCGCGGTCGAGCGCGGCGGCTTTGCGCGGTACATAACCGACAAAATAAAGTCGCATAAAAATATAAAGATTGTCTGCGGGGAAATTAAAAAGGTTCCCGAAGAGGATAGCATAGTAGCTACAGGACCTCTGACCTGCGGCGACCTTGCGGAAGATATAAAAAGTATCTGCGGCGGCGGTCTGCACTTTTACGATGCTTCGGCGCCCATAGTTTCGCGCGAGAGTCTCGACTTTGAAAACTGCTTTTACGGCGACAGATACGGCAAGGGCGGCGACGACTACATAAACTGTCCGCTCAATCGCGAACAGTACGAAAATTTCGTTGAACAGCTTTTATCCGCGGAGCGCGTAATTTTACACGACTTTGAAAAGGGCGAAATTTTCGAAAGCTGTATGCCGGTCGAAGTTATGGTGGCAAGAGGGAAGGACAGCCTGCGGTTTGCAATGCTCAAACCCGTGGGACTTACCGATAAAGAGGGCAACAAATTTTACGCGGTGCTGCAGCTTCGCAAGGAAAATGCAAACGGTACGGCGTACAACCTCGTCGGCTTTCAGACAAACCTGAAATTCGGCGAGCAGAAGAGAGTTTTTTCTCTTATCCCCGCATTAAAAAACGCGGAGTTTCTGCGGTACGGAGTTATGCACCGCAACACCTATATAAATTCGCCGGAGAACTTGAACGCGGACTTTTCGTTAAAGACGCGCCCGACCGTGTTCTTTGCCGGTCAGATTACGGGCGTGGAGGGCTACGTGGAGTCGGCTGCAAGCGGCATACTCTCCGCCGTTCACGCGTACAACAGTCTTTGCGGGAAAGAGGTAGTAATTCCGCCGGAGACGACGGTGTGCGGCGCGCTGTCAAGGCATATATCTTCGCCGAATAAAGATTTTCAGCCTATGAACGCGAACTTCGGAATTCTGCCGCCGCTTGAAAAGTATGTCCGCGACAAAAAGGAGCGCTACGCCGCGCTCGCCGGACGCGCGCTCAAAGATATTCAGGCTTTTAAAGAACGGATAAATATTTAACTGTTTTTAAACGCGGTTAAAAGTTTATATAAAAATATAAAGATTTTTTAAGGAGTTAAAAAATGACAAACAGCGAAAAAAAGTATTACAACAAAAAGTTTTTACCTACGTACATGAGAAACATTAACATCGCGCTGCCTACGGTAATTATCGCGGTATTAGTCATCGGTCTTGTGGCTGTATTCCTCGTGCCGGAAGATTTCAGGACGCCCGCGTTGATAGCGTTGATCGCGACGTTCGTTGTCACGCTTATTGTTTTGTTAATTGTGTTTGGAGTCTTCAACAAAAAGCTCGTTGCGCAGCGCAAAGCGGAACTTGAAGAAGACCTGCCCGAAACGGGTTTCGAAGAGGCGAAAGCGGCCCTCACCGCGCGCGGCATTATCAACGAAACGGGCTTTGTAATTACCACTATGGAAAAGATGGGCGACGTTGTTCCCGTACTTCCCTACAAAGACGCAAAGGTTTACCTTTTCTCCGCAAACTTATGCTCGAAAATTATTACTGTAGTTTCTTTCTGCAACCAGGCGGGCGGCGTAATGGCCGAATATCTTCTTGATAAGGACCTTTACAACTACCTGAAATACGCTGGCTTTGATATCGTTTACTACGGCGGAAGCAATATGATTTTCGGCGACAAGGGAACGTTTGTTAAAAAAGTTATAAGAACAAAAAGCTCAAAGGGTATGGGCTACGCATTTTTAGGCGGCGCGCTGGGCGCGGCGTTAGCGGCAAAGGCGCAGGACGAGACCCCCGAAATGGACGCGGTTTTAAGAGTTTTGCGTAAGGAGAATATTTAAATGCCGGTCGAATTTCACGCAACAACAATATGCGCCGTTAAAAAGGACGGCACGACCGCAATCGCAGGCGACGGACAGGTCACCATGGGCGAGAGCGTAATATTCAAAAATTCAGCGCAGAAGGTAAGACGCATTTTCGGCGGCAAAGTCATTTTAGGTTTTGCAGGCTCGGTTTCGGACGCCTTTTCGTTGAGCGAAAAGTTCGAGGGTATGCTTAACAAATTTTCGGGCAATCTTATGCGTTCGGCGGTGGAGCTTGCCGAGCTTTGGCGTTCGGACAAAATGGTCAGAAAATTGGAAGCGTTGATGATAGTCGCGGACAAGGACACTATGCTTATAGTTTCGGGTACGGGCGAAGTTATCGAGCCTGACGACGGTATAGCGGCGATAGGCAGCGGCGGAAACTACGCTTTGGCGGCGGCGCGCGCTTTGAGTCAGAACACAAAATTTTCCGCGGAAGAAATCGCGAAAAAGTCGCTTAAAATCGCAAGCGAAATTTGCGTGTTTACTAACGATAACATCAAATGCGAAACTATTTAAACGGCGTATCTGCGCCGTTTAAACACAACAAACAATTAAGAAATCAATCCGGAGTTTTCATATGGATTTAACACCTAAACAAATCGTACACGAGCTGAATAAATACATCATCGGTCAGAACGAGGCGAAAAAGGCGGTCGCGATAGCGCTTCGCAACCGTTACAGAAGAAGCAAACTTTCGCCCGAGCTTATGGACGAGATTACGCCTAAAAACATAATTATGAAGGGACCCACCGGCGTGGGTAAAACGGAGATTGCAAGAAGGCTTGCAAAACTTGTAAAAGCGCCCTTTTTAAAAGTCGAAGCCACCAAGTATACAGAGGTGGGCTACGTCGGCAGGGACGTAGAGTCGATGGTGCGCGATCTGGCGGAGTGCGCGATACGCCTCGTCAAAGAGGAAAAGACGGCGGAGGTCAGCTATAAGGCGACCGCGGTCGCGGAGCGCAGAATTGCGAAAGTGCTTGCCGAAATGAAAAAGGAAGAGCGCGGCGAGACATCCAAAGAACTTTTCGAGCAGAACCTCGTCGACGCTATTCACGAGGGCAAGTACGACAATACGGTTATAGAAATAGAAGTGGACGACGTCCCCAAGCCTCTGGAGCTTTCCCCCGGCGCGGGCGCGGCTATCGATTTAGGCTCGGTTTTCTCGGGACTGGGAATGCACAAGAGAAAGAAGAGAAAGATAACCGTAAAGGAAGCCAAGAACTTAATTTTAGCCGAAGAAGCCGACAAGCTTATCGACAACGACGCGGTCAACGCGGAAGCTATCCGCCGCGCCGAAAACGACGGCATTATATTCATTGACGAAATTGATAAAATCGCGGGCAAGGGCAACCAGGGCGCGGACGTATCGCGCGAGGGCGTTCAGCGCGACATTCTGCCCATAGTCGAGGGCTGTACGGTTATGACAAAGTACGGACCGGTAAAGACCGACTATATCCTGTTCATAGCCGCGGGCGCGTTCCACGTTTCGAAGGTGGAGGACTTAATTCCCGAACTTCAGGGCAGATTCCCCATTCAGGTGGAACTGCAAAGCCTCACCAAAGAGGACTTTGTAAACATTCTCACCCAGCCGCAGAACGCGATTACCACCCAGTATTCCGCGCTTTTGGCGGTGGACAATATCAACCTCAATTTCAAGCAGGACGCCATCGAAAAGATAGCGGAAATTTCCGCGGACATAAACGCGACTTCCGAGGACATCGGCGCGCGCCGTCTGCACACCGTTATGGAATATCTTCTTGAAGATATTTCGTTCAACGCCGGCGGCAACGACTATCCCGTGATAGATGTGGAAGTCAACTGCAAATACGTTGAAGAACATCTTGAAAATATCATCCGCAACCGCGATTTGAAGAAGTACGTACTGTAATGTTTTTAAAAGATAAAAACGAAAAATTATTTTTAAAAGCCCTCAAAAAAGGCAACGCCGGAAAGCAGTTCGCGTTGGCGCGCGAATTTGCGGCAAGCGGGGACGAAAAGGACTTTACCCGCGCCTGCGCTTTGTACGAAGCCGCCGCAAACTCGGGTCATAAAGACGCGCAGTTTGAGTTGGGAATTTTGTATTACGACGGCAAACGCCGCGAGCGCGACTGGGAGCTTGCCGCTACATGGTTTAAGCTGGCGGCGGTAAACGGCAAAGCCGAATCTTATAAATATCTGGGCGAAATTTACCGCTACGGATTTTACGGCGCAAAGGAAGACGTTGAAAAAGCGGTTGAAAGCTATCTGAAGTTTTACGAGGTCTGCGCCGAGGATGAGAAGGCGGAAACCGAAAGCAATCTCGGCGGTTGCTACTATATTTTAGAGGACGAGGAAAGCGCCCTGCGCTGGGCAAGGCGTTGCGCAAAGCGCGGCGACAAAGACGCGTTGGGCGCTTACGGCGCAATGCTTTCCGACTTCAAGCGTTACGACGAAGCGTTTGAGACGCTGACGCGCGCGGCTGAACTCGGCGACGATTACGCCGTTTACCTTTTAGGCGAGTGCTATTTTTACGGCAACGGAACTTCAAAGGATCTCAAAAAGGCGGAAGAGCTTTGGCAGAAAGCCGCGCAGTCAGGCGTTGAGGATGCTGCCGAAGACTTGAAAAAACACTTCAAAAAATAAATAAAGGAGCGGCAATGGACGGGGAGGAAAACGGACAAAAGCCCGACGGTAAAAAAAGGGAAATTCCCGAATCGGCAAGAGACTACTCGCCGGTAGAGAACCTGATTAAAGTTTTATTAATTCTTGTCGCCCTGTCGCTCATTATCGCCGGTATAACGCTGCTTTGCATGAGCAGCTATTCCGGAAAAAATCTCGCAATCCCCGGCGGCTGCTGTTTTGCGGGCGGACTTGTTACGGTGTGGGCGTTCTTTCTGGGCATATTCGCAGTTCAGCGCCGCGCCCTCAATGGCAAAGGGGTACTCGGCCGCAAAAATACGCGGCATATCGAAGTTACCGTTATCCGCTGCGTGGAAGAAACGACTTATTCGTCTTCCGTCCGTACCGCGGACGGCGTTAAGCAGAACGCTTACGCCGTTTACAAAACGGTGCTGTTTGCGGAAGGCAGATATTTTAAAACGAGGTGCAAGACCTTTTACTATCCGCGCGAAAACGTTACTGCTTACGTCAACGGCAGACGCGCTTACATAGACGAAAACGAACCCTGTAACAAGAGGGAAATAATTAATAAATCCGAAGAGGAGAAATATGATTAACGCACCCAAGGGTACGAAAGACGTTCTGCCCGACCAATCGCATAAATGGCAGTATATCGAAAACACCGCGCGTGAAATTTCGCGCGTGTTCGCCTTGCGCGAAGTGCGCACGCCCGTGTTCGAATACACCGAACTTTTCAAGCGCGGCGTGGGCGAAAGCACGGACGTCGTCGGCAAGGAAATGTATACCTTCGAGGACAAGGGCGGAAGATCGGTTACATTAAAACCCGAAGGCACCGCCGGCGTCGCAAGGACATTTATCGAAAACGGTCTTGCGTCCTCGCCTATGCCGTTAAAGACTTACTATATCACCCCCGCGTTCCGCTACGAAAGACCGCAGGCGGGCAGACTTCGCGAGTTTCACCAGTTCGGCATAGAAATTTTCGGCTCGTCCGCGCCCCAGACCGACGCTGAGGTAATTTTCGCCGCATCGTCCTTCCTTAAAAAACTGGGCGTAAAGGCGAGGCTCGAAATTAACTCGATAGGCTGCAAAACCTGCCGCGCGGAGTACAACAAGGCGCTTAAAAACTACTTTGCGCCCCGTCTTTCGGAAATGTGCGAAACATGCAAAACGCGGTTTGATAAAAACCCTTTGAGAATGCTCGACTGCAAGGAAGAGGGCTGCAAAAAAATTACCGCGAACGCGCCTAAAATTTCGGACTATCTCTGCGAAGAGTGTGCCGCCCACTTCGCCGGCGTGAAGAGACTGCTTAACGCGCAGGGTCTGGAATATACCGTGAACCCCTATATCGTGCGCGGACTTGACTACTACACAAGAACAGTTTTCGAGTTCGTGTCCGACGCTATCGGCGCGCAAGGCACGGTTTGCGGAGGCGGCAGATACGACGGACTTATCGAGCAGCTCGGCGGCAACCCCCTGCCGGCAATAGGCTTCGGCGCCGGAATTGAAAGACTTTTAATCGTTATGGAAAACACGGGCGCGCAGTTCCCCGAAGCGAACAAGCCCCTGATATATATCGCCGGTATGGACGGCGAAACGCGAGAAAAGGCGTTTTCGCTCGCCGCGGAATTAAGGCAGAAAGGAATAATTGCGGAGATAGACCATATGTCAAGGTCTTTGAAGGCGCAGTTTAAATACGCGGACAAGCTGGGCGCCAAATTCGTTGCGGTGATAGGAAGCGACGAGCTTGCGGCAGGCGAAGTCAATATAAAGAATATGTCCGACGGCTCGCAAGCCGCGGTTAAATTCGGGGATATTTACACATACTTAACGAAGAGAGGTTAAAGAAATGGTAGAAGAGATTGACGTAAAAGAGTTTGACGAACTTATCGCGGGCGAAAAGCCCGTTGTGTGCGACTTTTTCGCGACCTGGTGCGGACCCTGCAAAATGCTTGCGCCCGTAATGGAAAAGGTTTCTGAAGAGTTTGAGGGCAAGGCGGTTTTCGTAAAAGCAGACGTTGACAAAAACCCCGAACTCGCAGTACGCTACGGCGTGATGTCCATTCCGCTTGTAGCCGTTTTCAAGGGCGGCGAGCTTGCGGCAAAGACGCTGGGTTATATGACGGGGTCGGAAGCGAAAGGCTTCGTTGAAAAGAACTTATAACAAGTAATGCTTGCTTCGTATCTTAAATTCTTACGTGCTTGATTAACAAATCGCAAATCAAACTTAAAGGCGGCTCGGACGGCATCGTCCGAGCCGCCTTTTTTAATCAAATAGTATAAATGCTGTTGTGATATTCGAAATTATATGATACAATAGAAAAAAGAGGAGGAGTTATGATAGATATATCCCTTATTGAAAAGACCGACCCCGAAATAGCGGAAGCTTTAAAACTGGAGCTTAACCGCCAGCGCAACAATATCGAACTTATTGCCAGCGAAAACTTCGTATCCCCCGCGGTTATGGCGGCTGCAGGCAGCCACCTCACCAACAAGTACGCGGAGGGCTATCCCGACCACCGCTACTACGGCGGCTGTAAATTCGTGGATATTGCCGAGGATCTGGCGCGCAACCGCCTTAAAGAAATTTTCGGCTGCGAGTACTGCAACGTTCAGCCCCATTCGGGCGCGAGCGCAAATCTTGCGGTGCTTTTCGCAACATGTCAGCCGGGCGACACGGTCATGGGTATGAACCTTGCCCACGGCGGACACCTTTCGCATGGCTCGCCGGTTAATATTTCCGGTAAGTATTTCAATATCGTACCCTACGGCGTAAGCGAGGACGAAGAAATTATCGACTACGATGAAATGGAAAAAATCGCGCTTGAATGTAAGCCCAAGGTTATAATTTCGGGCGCAAGCGCTTATCCGAGAATTATAGATTTCAAGCGCATTCGCGAAATCTGCGACAAGTGCGGCGCACTTATGTTCGTGGACATCGCCCACATCGCGGGACTTGTGGCGGCGGGACTTCACCCCAACCCCGTACCCTACGCGGACTTTGTAACCACTACCACGCACAAGACCCTGCGCGGACCGCGCGGCGGCGTAATAATGTGCAAGGAAGAGTGGGGCAAGGCGATTGACAAGGCAATATTCCCCGGTATTCAGGGCGGACCGCTTATGCACATAATCGCGGCAAAGGCGGTAGCTTTCAAAGAGGCGCTCTCCCCCGAGTTCAAGGAGTACCAGAAGCAAATAGTCAAAAACGCGGCGGCTATGGCGGACGAGTTTAAAAAATTGGGCGTCGAAATGGTTTCGGGCGGAACCGACAACCACCTGATACTTTTAAAGCTTGCAAACAAGAATATCACCGGTAAACAGCTTACCGAGTATCTCGATGAAGTACATATCACGGTCAACAAAAACGCCGTGCCTTTCGACAAGGAAAAACCGTTCGTGACCTCGGGTATACGCGTAGGCACGCCGGCAATGACAAGCCGCGGAATGAAGGAGGGCGAGGCGCGCAAAATTGCAAGGCTTATCGCCGAAGTTATCGACAAGCGCGAAGCCTGCTTCGACAGCGTAAACAAGGAAGTTGCGGCGCTCTGCAAGCAGTTCCCTCTCTATCCCGACGCTGTTAAATAATCCGTCAGTTACGGGTTTTATAAATCAATCAAAAAAAGCGCGGCGCAAAAAATGCGCCGCGCTTTGAACATATTATGAAAAGTTTGTAAAAATTTGTCGAACGTATTGTATTCGCGTTTTTGCCGTGCTATAATTCAGTGGTAATCCGGAGGTAAAAGTGAAAATTAAAATTACGGCAGATTCAACCTGCGATTTGGGTAAAGAGCAAGCCGAAAGATTCGGCGTGGATATAATGCCGCTGACCGTCGTTCTGGGCGACGACGTCTTTCACGACGGCGTGGATATTACGCCGCAGGACATTTTCGACTACGTGGCAAAGACTGGCGTTCTGCCCAAGACAGGCGCGCCGAGCATAGACGACTATACGCAGTTTTTTGAGAAACAGCTTAAAAGCTGCGACGCGGTAATACATATCAATATTTCGAAGCTCGCTTCGTCGTCGTACGACAACGCGACGGTCGCCGCGAAAAAATTCAGGAATAAGGTGTTTGCGGTCGACTCGATGGCGCTTTCGACGGGGCAGGGACTTCTGGCGGTGAAAGCCTGCGACCTTGCAGCGGAGAACAGAAAGCCCAAAGAGATAGTCGAAATTCTGGAAGGGCTTCGGCTAAAAATAAATACGTCGTTCGTTCCCGACAGGCTTGATTATCTGCACAAGGGCGGAAGATGCTCGCTTGCCGCAATGATAGGCGCGAAGGTTTTAAAACTGCACCCCATGATAGATATGAAGGACGGTAAGCTTTACGCAAAAAAGAAGTATATGGGCGGACTTGAACGCTGCCTTTCGTCCTACGTCAAAGATTTAGCCGAAAGCTATCCGCATTACGACCGCGCGCGGTGTTTTATAACCCACTCCAACTGCGAGAGGGAAGTGGTCGAAAAAGTCAGGGCGCAGGTTGAAAGCCTTTTCAAATTCGACGAAATTATAGAAACTTTTGCGGGCTGCGTGGTGACAGGACACTGCGGCAAAAACACCCTCGGCGTTTTATTCATTTACGACTGATTGCCGCTTTTCTGCAATTTGACAAAGGCGCAGAATTGTGATAATATCGGGCTATGGAAAAACTGGGTAATAAAATTTTTCAGCTCCGGAAATCCAAGGGACTTTCGCAGGAAGAACTTGCCGATAAACTGAACGTATCGAGGCAGTCGGTTTCGAAATGGGAGACCGACCAGAGCGTTCCCGACTCGGACAACATAACCGCAATGTGCGCGTTTTTCAATGTGAGTCTGGACGGCTTTATGGGCAACGCGGCGGAGACGCCCGAAGTAAGCGGACCCGTTATTGCGCAGCCGGCGGTTGAAGTTGCTACGGACAATAAAGCGGAAAATAAGCGGGTCTGGAAAAAGATTGTGCTTGCAACTTTTGTCTGGTTTTTTGCCGCGCTCGGCGTTTTTGCCTGTATAAGCGTTGCTCTTATTTCAATTATTGAAGGCGGCAGCGATCCCCAATATCTGACGATTGTTCTACCGGTTTTGTGCGTATCGTATATCGCGCTTTTCGGTATAGTGTTTGCGATAGTTGCAGTATTTTATAAAAAGTTTAAAAAACCGCGGGTTTAACGCGCGGTTTTTTTGTTATGTAAAGCAGAGTTGACAAAATTGCAAAATGAAGTAGGTTGTTTTTTCGGATTGCGCAAGCTAACATAAAAAGCGGAGGCAACCGAAAATGAAAAAGAAATTTACTTTTATTTTAGCTTTGACTGCCGTATTGTGCGCATGCGTATCTTTTGCAGCATGCGGAATTTCAGGCGGCAACGGCAAGCGTAAGGAAACCGCGCCTGTAGATATAACTTTGGGTGAAATTACCGATTGCAGTATTGAGGTTTTAGACTGCGTGTTTGACGACGAATACGCGCATTTTCCGCAGTTAAGTCTTGACGGCGAAAACTGGACGGAAGGACTGAACATAGGCGAAGGATTTGGCTCTTACATTTTTGAAGGACTGGAACCCAACACCGAATACACGGTTTACGCGCGCGGAGGCAGCAGGGATGACAGCCGCGATCCCAGCGACGCGGTAACAAAAAAAGCAACGACTCTGCGTACAGCGGCGGCAGGCATTCCCGAGGGAGTTGACTACGTGCAGGAGTACGGCAAAATCACCCTTGTAAATTTCACCGACGAAATGGAAGCAAGCTTCGATAACGGCGTAACCTACGGCGGCGGCGAGCATACTTATAAAACCAAGTCGGGCTATACCGTGCTGGTAAGATATAAGCAGACGGACAGGGCGTTTGCAAGCGAGCCGTGCAGTATCGCCGTGCAGTATTCCGACTTTTTGGGCGGTCTTGGTACCGAGCAAAAGCCTTATCTCGTAAGCAAATATGAAGAACTTTTAAAGGTAAACCGCTCGCGCACAACCTTTTATAAGCTTGTAAACGATATCGCTTTCCCCGAAGAGGCGGTGGGTTCGATTCCGCTGAAAGGTAAGCTGGACGGCAACGGCAAAAAGCTTATATCTCCCAAAATAGATACCGCGCTGAACGGTAACGGCGAAAGCTCGCTTTTTTATCTCGGCAATAACAGTACCGACAGCAGGATTTGCAATCTGACCGTTGAAAATATTTTGTATACTTCGAACAAGCGTGAGTATCTCGGCAAAGAAGGATTGCTTTGCGACACGGCGAAAGAAGTTACAAACTGTCAAGTTACGGGTGAAATGATAATTAACGAAGTCAGCGGAAAGGACACGGCGAGGTTCGGCGGGATAGCCGGTTATGCGGATTTTCTAGGCAAAATTACCGGCTGCACCGCAGACGTTAAATTTACTGTATCTAACGGCGCGGCGGCTGAAAAGAGCTATTACTTCGGCGGTATTGCCGGCGACAGCTATTCAAGCGGAGTTAAAATTACGGGCTGCAAGGCGAGCGTGTCTTTCAGTATGACGGCTGAAAACAATTACGACGTTACCGCCGGCGGCATAATAGGCAGGGCGAACTACGGCGTTGATATATCGGCTTGCAGCGCGCAGATTAGTTTTTCGGCTTTGGGCGGAAACAAAGTTGAACTGGGCGGCATTGCCGGCAGGGTGAACAGCTCGGTTAGTATTATCAACTGCTTTGCAAGCGGAGACGTTACCGCTTCGGGCAACCCCGATTACGTTGACGGTTACGGCAAATTCGCAAAGCTGGTTGTCGGCGGCGTTATAGGCGGCATAGAAGGGATTGACTCTGCCGGCGCGCAAAACTGCGTAAGCTCGGTAAATTTGGAGGTTGACGGTACGGGCGTAGACGTTCACTGCGCCGGCATTATAGCCGAAATCAGCGCGCGAGAGCAAACGTTGGTTGCAAACTGCCTGTATGCCGGTACGGTTACCGTAAACGCCGATGAGGAAAAGCAAACCTGTACGGGCGCAATTCTCGGTAGCGCCGAGCCGCTGTACACGGTTGAAAACTGTTATTATACTCCGCAGGCGCCCGTAACCGACTGGACCGTGGACGGCGGCACCGAAGTAGACGGCGATACTTGTCTTTCCGCCGGTTGGCAGCGTGAGCATTTGCAGCCTGACGAAACTCTGTGGGAAATAGCCGATGGCAAACTTCCCGGGTTGAAGTAAGTAAAAACTGTTGACAAGCGGTTTTCAGAACACTATAATAAACTTACAATTTAAAGTTATTCTTTGGGGCGGGGTGAAATTCCCCACCGGTGGTAAAGTCCACGAAGAGCGCGAATTTGCGTTCCCGAATCGGCGAAATTCCGATACCGACGGTACAGTCCGGATGATAAAAGAATTTTAAAACGATAAAACCGTTTTATTCCGCTCCGAATTTTTTCGGGGCGGTTTTTTTCAAGGAATACTTTAAAAATAAATTTTTAAGGAGTTCTTTATGGAACAAAACGGCGGTAAATTTTTCAGTCCTGCGCGCATAGCCGCGATAGCTATGTTTTCGGCGCTTGCGGGAATATTGTACATTTTCAATTTTCCCATTCCCTTTGCATTTCCGGGTTTTCTGGAATTCAAGTTTTCGGACATACCAGTGCTTATCGGCGCTTTTGCGCTCGGCCCCGTATCGGGCGCGGTAATCGTGGTGATCCAGATACTTATAAAACTGGTTTTCACCGGAACGAGTACGGCGTTCGTCGGCGAACTTTCCGACCTTTTAACCTGCTGCGCGTTTGCTGTCACTGCAGGACTTATTTACAGCAAAAAGAGAACCTTTAAGGGCGCGTTGATTGCAATAGCGGCCGGAACGGCGGCGGAGGTAGTAGTGGCTCTGCTTGCAAACCGTTTTATCCTCGTTCCCTTTTTCGTGAAGCAGTACGGCTGGGGCGCGATAATCGGAATGATGCTTAAACTTTTCCCGAAGTGTACCGAGCAGAATTTTTACAACTACTATCTGTGGGTTTCGGTGCTGCCCTTCAATCTGCTGCGCTGCATAGTCGCGGCTCTGGTAACGCTACCGGTCTATAAGCGGATATCCAATGTACTAAACAAGTTCAACGACAAAATTACGCCCAAGGACGACGGCGACGGAAAGAAGGCGAAGAGGGTCAACCTCGCTGTTATTCTGGCTTTCGCGGGTTTAGTCGCGCTGCTTATTACGTTCGCGCTTTTGAGATATTTCGTATTTTAAAAGCGGCAAAAAATTTAAAAACGAAATATAATTTAAGGAGTGGTTCTACACTCCTTATTTTTCCATTTCACCCCTTTTTATTGACAGAAGATATTGCCGGTGTTAAAATGATTATATAATAGAGTATTATGCCCGCGCGCGCGAAAAAGGTTGATTTTACGCCCGAACTGTGGTATAGTACGTATGCGGCACAATTTAATAACCCATACTATGGAGTACTATTCGCCAATAAGTACTTCACTTATCTCATAGTATGGGAATTGTGTCGCAACGATGTGGAGTGTACTTTTGGGTGCGTTCCGCATAGGAGCGCACTTTTTTATTAAAAAAAGGAGGAAGGCGGAATGGTCGTCTGGTCAATATTGCTGGTAATTCTTGTTGCGGCGTTCGTTGTAATTCACGTTCTCGTTCTGCCCAAGGCCTTTTTGCGCGCGGACTTCGGAAGACTCCCCGTGACGGGCAGGGGGTTAAAAAGCGTGGAGGGCGAAAGCGGTCCTTCGATGGTTTACGAACCCGACCCGAAAATTGCAAAGTACATAAAGAGGTACGTTTTATCCGAGCGCGGCGGTAAGAAGTTTTTACTGTGCAAAATAGACGAAAAAATAAAGTATATAGATTTTGACATTGCCGTATTCAACAAAGACGGCGTAAGTTTCAGAATTCTGAACGTGAAGGAAATTATTTCGAGGCAGGGCTTTACCGAAGCGTGCGAGCTGCCCGGGGAAACTTCGTTCGTGACTTTGTCGCTGAACGAAGTAAACGGACAGAAAAAGGGAAAGGGGCTGCACGGCGAAATAAGCCGCGCAAATCTTGCCTGGTACCTTTCTTTAAGCGCCGTTGCCGATATTCTTGCCGCGGTGTTTGCAAAAATCTGCATAACCAACGCGTTCGGCGGAATTTACAGCGAAAGTTTTCTTTCGTCGGGGCTTGACTGGCTGTATACCTTTCTTGCCGCGCTGGGCGTAGTCGCGGTCAATCTTATTTCCGCCGCAATCTACGTTACGGTAAAGACGGGGAAGTTAAAGGGGGATAAACGCGATGCAAAATTATGACGTTATCTCCAAAGGCGCGTACGCCCGTCCCCAGTCCGAAAACCTCGTTTTTGTCACAGGCTTTCTGTTTATCCGTCAGGAAGGCAAAAAATATCTTTTACTTAAACTCAAAAATCCGCGCGGCGAAGCCGTAGGCGAAATAAATTTGAAAGTAACCCTTCTGAACGCAAAGGGCAGGACGGTAAACGTTTTGCGCCTTTCGTCGGATAAGGGTGGCGCAGCGAACGGCTCTTTCGCGTTCGGAGAAAAAATTGAGGTCGGCGAAGACTGCTGCGATTTTATTGCAAAAGTCGAAAGCGCGGCGTATGGCGGCTACCTTTACAGAGAGGACGGCGCGGCGGAATACGCGGCGCGCGGACGGACGGAGCAGTTTGACGTAAGCGCGAAAAAAGAGGCTATGGGCGGCAAGACGCGGACTGTCGCCAGAAGGCGTCTGGGAGTTCCGGTACTTGTAACAATTCTTACCTGTCTGCTTCTCTTTTGCGCGGCGCTGGTTACCTATTTTCAGCTCAAAGATTTTATAAACGATGCGACCGGCTTTACGTATTCGGGCGTGGAGTACGTCTTTGAGGACGCGGACAAAGCGAAAGGCACGAATATCATAGTCACCGGCTACAAGGGTTCGCGTCCCAACGTGGTAATTCCCGAAAAAATAGACGGCTACGTCGTTTCGGAGATACGCGAGGGCGCGTTTGAGGGCAACTCCAAAATAAAGAAGCTGAAAATAGAGGGTGACGTAAAAATCGGCGGTTACGCTTTTTCGGGGTGCAGTAAGCTCGTGTCAGTGAGCATGGACAAAACGACCGAAGTCGGAGAGTACGCGTTTGAAAAGTGCGGCTCGCTTACAAAGCTTGAAATTTCGGGCGACGGCGAAATTGCGCTGGGCGGATACGCATTCAGCGACTGCGCCTCGCTTGAAAGTATTAAAATAAACAAAAATATTATCTACCCTAAAGACGTTGCGATTTTCAGCGGCGATAATGCCGTAAAGGAATTGCGCCTTGAAAACTACGACGGCGACGGCTGCGGAAAGATAGAGGATCTTTTTTCCGGAGCGAACCCGTCGCTTAAAAATCTGAACATCGGCTACATAAACGGTATCTGCGAAAGTTTTTGCAGCGGCTTTTCGTCTCTCGAAAGCGTAAGTATCGCCTATATCTACGGCGACAGCTACGGCATAGGCGATTACGCGTTCCGCGGTACTAAACTCAATACGCTGAAAATTCCCGAAGGGTTAACCTCGGTCGGAAGTAAAGCGTTCGAGAGTACGGAAATATCTTCCTTTAACGCGGATGGGGTTGAAAGCATAGGCAGTTACGCTTTTTCGGACTGTAAAAAGCTGAAGAGCTTTACCGTTCCCGAAAGTTTAACCTCGTTGAGCCGCGGAATATTCAACGCCTGCTCGTCGCTTGAAAGCGTGACCTTTGAAAACGGAGAAAAACTTGAATCGGTCGGCGACTACGCGTTTTCTTACTGCGCCGGTTTAAAAACCGTGGAAATTCCCGAAGGCGTTCAGTATCTCGGCTATCAGCTGTTTTACGGCTGCGAAAATCTCCAGTCTCTGACCGTACCCTATCTGGGCGGCACGGCGTTTGACAGCGACGTACTTAATTATCTGTTCGGTTCGGCTATTTATCTTAAAAGTATAACTCTGACTAATGCAAGGACTTTGGCGCCGGACGCGTTTACCGGTTGCGAAACCCTTAAAGAGATAAACCTGAACGAGGGAATTACCTACATAGGCGACTACGCGTTTGCCGGCTGTACGGCGCTTAAAAGCTTAGTAATTCCGTCAACAGTAAACGACGCGGGTTACGGAATATTCGAAAGCTGTTTCCGCCTTTTTGAAATTTACAATTTAAGCGGCGCGCAGATGAGCTGCGATTACGCGCTTGCCGTTTATTCCTCTTTGGACGACAGTATTCCCAAAGTTACGCGTGACGGCTTTACCGTAGCGCTGTCCGACGGCGGATACGCGCAGCCGGCGGGCTGGTACTTAATCGGCTACCCCGAAGAGAGCGACCTCGTTTTACCGCAGAGCTTCGACGGCGCGGACAGCTACTCGGTTATAGACTATCTTTTCTACCTTGAAGAGCTTACTTCAATAACTTTTTCCGATACCGTAGCAGGCTTCGGCAAGAGCGCTTTTTACGGTTGCAGACAGCTTTCCGAAATAAGCGCGCCCCAATCTGCGCCGATAGTCGCTATAGGAAACGACGCTTTACGCGGTTGTAAAGCGCTGACCTCGTTCTCGCTTCCCGACGCGGTAACGAGAATAGGCGACGACGCTTTTAACGGCTGTTCGTCGCTTGCAAGCGTTAAGTTTAACGAAAATCTGACGGATATCGGATTCGCCGCGTTTGAAAACTGTACCGCGCTTACGGAAATCGATATACCGAATAAAGACGCGTTGACGCTGGGTTATTGCGCGTTCTTCGGCTGTAACGCTTTGAAGAGCGTACGCTGCGGCAGCGTAACTGAAATATGCGGCGGCGCGTTCAGCAACGATACCGCGCTCGAATACGTTGAGATTGCAGGCGCGGACGGGGCGGTCGGCGACGCGGCTTTCAAAGGCTGTACCGCTCTTTCGGAAATCGTGATTCCGAACGGCGCGACTTATATTGCCGCCGATGCTTTTGCGGACTGTAAAAACCTCAACAGAGTTACCCTTCCGCAGTCGCTGGAACGCATTTACGACGGCGCTTTTGCGAACTGTCCCAAACTTCGCGCCGTGGTGAATTACAGCGGTATTCAGGTTGCCAACGATGATGAAAACGGCGGAGTGGGCAAACTTGCCGTGTTTATTGTGAGGGACTTTACAGACGCGCAGCTTTTGGCGTATACCGAAATTGACGGAATAACTTACCTGCATCTGCGTTCCGACTGGGTTGCGGTCTGGCGCGGCGCGGGAGTTACTTCGATAAATTTGAAAGAAATATCGTACGGCGGCAACAAGTATCCGGTGCTGAAAATTGCGTCTTACGCGTTTACCGACGATTTGCAGATCACAAGCGCAAGCTTAAGCGGCGTAACGGATGTAGGCGAATACGCTTTCAGCGGCTGTAAAAATCTTAAAGAAGTCAGGTTTTTGACTTCGGGCGTAGAGCAGATAAAAGATGGGACATTTGCAAACTGTTCTTCGCTGCAATCGGTAACCCTGCCCGAAAGTCTGGTTGAAATAGGCGATTACGCGTTCAGCTATGCGGATTTACGCGGCTTAATACTTCCGTCCGCGGTTAAGCGCGTGGGTTGCAGGGCTTTCCAGTCGAATTTATCTTTGGAGAGCGTCTCGCTTTCGCCCTCGCTTAAAACTTTGGGCGACTACGCATTTTTCAGATGCTCAAAGCTCGCCGCCATAAATTTGCAGGACACTAAAATAGAATATCTGGGCGAGGGCGCGTTTATAAACTGCGCGGCGCTCAACTACCTTTCGTTACCCCGAACCCTTTCGGAAATACCGGCGATGGCGTTTTACTACTGCTCGTCGCTCGCGGACGCAGTTATACCGTCGTCGGTAACATATATCGGTGAAGAGGCGTTTTACGGCTGTTCCTCGCTTTTGCAGGTACATAATTTAAGCAATCTCAATCTCCGCGCCGGCGGCTCGTCCGACGGATATTGCGCTTTTTACGCGCTGTACGTATTTGACAACGCGGACGAGCAAATGCTTTTTGCTGAAAAGGACCGCTACAAATTCGCGCGCTATAACGGCAACTGGTATCTGTACCGCTGCGACAATTACGACACATACAAAAAACTGCCCGAAGATTTTTCTTACGGAAACGAAACGGTATCCACCTACGGAATAAGGGATAACGCGTTCAGCTTCAGCGCGGCGGCGGTAATTCCGACTTCGGTAAAATTCATCGAAAGGGAAGCGTTTACTTATCCGCGCGCAATTTATTACTGCGGAACTCCAGTAGAGTGGCGGAGCATACGCCCCTCAAGCCTTTCGGACGCAGTCGTTTATTACTATTCAGAATGTATACACACAGACGACGGCAACATCTGGACCTATTTAAACGGCAGTCCCTATACAGGACAGACCGCTCTCGTTGTGACGGAGGTCGTCAGCCCGACCTGCACGGCGGAGGGGCAAAGCACCGGTACCTGCCGCATATGCGGCTTAACCCGTACTGAAAAGACGGCGATGCTGTATCACTCGTACGGTTCGGACGGCAAGTGTTTAAGGTGCGGCGCGCAGGGCGAAACGGCGCAGAGTTTAAACGGCTCGTTTGAAAGCTACTCGATAACTTCTTATAACTTCGCGGCGGAAAACGGCGTGTATACTTCCACAAACGACTCGTCGGGGTCTTTCGCCAAAATAACGGTAACCGCGCAGCAGGATATACACGTTTACTTCGGCGGCTACACAACTTCGTACTTTAATAACGTGACGGTTACGGTCGACGGCGAAACGGTTGCGGAATTTGCTTCGTATGAAATGGAGTACAAAGTCGCTCTTTCAAAGGGGCAGAGTCTGAACATTACCTTTTCCAAAGGCGGTTACCAGACCATCGGCGAGGCAAGGATAACTTATATTTTGATTTTTGCATAACGGCAGGAGTTTTTTATGATTAAAAACCGTGAAATTATACAAACCATTCCGCAGGACAGGAAACTTGAAATGATTGCGGACGGAAACACTCTTGGTTCGGAAGAACATATAAGCGGCGCGCCGCGCGTAATTCCCGCGTCTTTCGGGGGAATCAATTCGGCGAGCGGCGAAATTTACCCGTCATATTCCTTCCTTGCAAACAGCTGGAACGGCGAGCTTATCTCGGCGGTTTCCGGCGACCTTGCCCTGCGAGCAAAGACAAGCGGCGTAAATCTTTTGTTCACGCCCGAGGCTAAAACCAAGGGCAACCCGTACGCTTCGGGTATTTCGGAGGATAGCTTTTACAGCGGCGCGGTTATTTACAATATCGTAAAATCGGCGAAGAGTCTGGGAGTCACGCCCTGCGTTACGGGTTGCGCGCTCACCGACTGCGACGCCGCTTATCTCGATTTATTCCCCGACGCGCGCGCTATTCGCGAGTATATGTTCGGCTTTCTGGACTTTTTCGAAGGCGCGTACGGCAACGTGTTTATGACCGCGTTCACACGTCTTTCGGGCAGGTACGAAAAGGTCAACTGCGAAACCGTTTCGGCTTTACTGCAAACGGCGGCGGCTGACGGCGGATACGTAATCAGCTCGCAGACCGATAAAGAACTTGCGGCGGCGAGCGTAGCCGCGGGCAACGTTTTCAGCTATTCGGGCGATTTGCAGGCGCTTAAAGAAGCGGTTGCAAATTACGAAAATTTAAGCGCCGCAATTAAAAAAGGCGAAGCAACGGCGGACGAACTTGAAGAAGCTTGCCGCGAAGGACGCGCTATAAGCCCCGAAGCTGTTGACGGAGCGGCGGACAAGGCGGTAGACTTTGCGCTCTACTGCAATATGAATGCGGACTCGCAGAGCGGCAAAACATTCGAGACGGAAACCCTTTCGCTGCAGGCGGCGGAAGAGAGTATCGTTCTTTTGAAAAACGACGGCGCGCTGCCCCTTAACGGCGAAAGAATATGCGTTATCGGTCAGCCCGCGTTAGTTCCCGACCCTGCCTCGGGGCAAAGCTTTGCGGACTTAATTTCTAAAAATAATAAATTCACCTTTGCCGGCGCGGCGCAGGGATACGACCTTTCGGACGAGAGAAACGACGAACTTTTGCAGGAAGCGGTAAGCCTTGCCAAAGGCTGCAATGCCGCGCTCGTGTTCCTCGGACTGGATAAGCAGAAGGAAGAGGAGCTTTATATAAACCGCAGACTCAAACTCCCTGCAAACAGACTC
The DNA here is from genome assembly GCA_964503655.1 of uncultured Clostridia bacterium. Classification (GTDB taxonomy): domain Bacteria; phylum Bacillota; class Clostridia; order Christensenellales; family Borkfalkiaceae; genus Coproplasma. The sequence goes on from CAZDAG010000003.1 coordinate 75,121, forward strand.
GCGCTTTTGGGCGCGTTGAAAGATGCGGGCGTGAAAATTATTGCGGTTCTTACTACTTCGGCAAGCGTCGACGTATCTTTCGACGACAGCGTTTCCGCTCTCCTGTGCGCGCCTCTTAACTGTTCGCGCGGCGGCGAGGCTCTTATTAATATCCTTAACGGCAAAAGCCCCAGCGGCAAGCTTGCAAACACCCTTTACGCCGACACCGACGAGTACTTTGAAAAGATTAAAAAAGACAAGGACTGCGGCAGAATAAGGATAGGTTTATTTTCGGGCTACCGCTATTACGCGACCGCAGGCATTCCGGTAAAATATCCCTTCGGTCACGGTTTGAGCTATACTAAATTCACCTATTCGGACCTGACCGTTCAGGGGGATCAGATTTACGTTACCGTTACAAATTCGGGCGGCTGCGACGGTAGCGAGGTTGTCCAGCTTTACGCCGGCAAGCCCGACTCTAAAATAGTCCGCCCCGCAAGGGAGCTTAAAAGCTTTATAAAAATGCGCCTCCGCGCAGGCGAAAGCAAGACTCTGCGTTTCCACCTGCACCCCGAAAAGCTTGCCGCATACTGCAAGGACAGCGGCAAAAAAGTAGTCGAGGGCGGCGTTTACAATATCTTCGTCGGCTCGTCCGCGAACGATATAAAACTTACCGGCAGAATAAACGTTAACGGTACGGCGATAAAACCCGACAACGTAAGATTTTCCGACTATATACCCACCGTTTCAAACGTGGTGGAGGGCGGCTATACCCTCGCGCCGGTGCAGAAGGTTTCGCCAAACGGCAAAAAACTTAAACTCGCCGGTCTTATAACAATGCTTGCCGCGGCGTTCGGCTGCGTCATTCTGGGTATTCTGCATTTAGTGAACGCGACGTCGGTTACATACGACACCGGCGCGGTTGTCGCGCTTTCGTTTATGGCGGAGGTATTTATAGCCGGAGTAATACTGCTGTGCATAGGAGTAGCGCTTATGAAAAAGGCAAGGGCAAATCCTATGGAAGTTTGTACAAGCAAGCCCCAAACCGTGAAGGCGGAGGACGACTCGCTCGACAGTCTGTTCGAGGCGGAATTCGGCGAAGAGGAAGAGCCGGAAGAGCAACCCAAAGAAGCCGAAACCGACGAGCGCGAAATTCTGAAATATCTCGACGACAGCCTTGATTTTGCAAAGGCGGCGGAAAATCTCTCCGCGTTCTGTACGGAAAGGGGCGTGTCGGTAAATATCCGCGCGGCGCGTAAAATACTGTCCGCGTTCGCGTCCTGCAGACTGATACTTTTAAAGGGCGTAAATCCGGCATTGAATTCCGAACTTTTGCGTCTTTTATGCGAATTTTTCGGCGCGGAAACAAACCTTGAAATTTACGGAAAATGCGGCGGCGCGGAGGAATTATTAAAGCTGGGCGGCGGCAGTATTCTGAACACCGTAAAGAGCACGGCGGAGAATAAGCACTGCGTTCAGCCGGTATGTCTGGACGGCGCGGATATAGGCGATTTGGGCGCCATATTTGCACCTTTTGCAAAGTATATGAAAAATCCCGAAGGCGGCGCAAGCCTCTGCCTTTCGGACGGAGAGATTAAGCTTCCGCGCAACATTTGGTTCGTTTTAACCCTTTCGGAAAATTCAACTCTTTCCACCGCAGATATATACGCGGCCGAAATTGCGTGCGTTATTGACCTTGATATTGCAACCGCCGCTGAAAAGGAAGAAAAGACGGAGTTTGTAAAGTTGAGCTATTATCAGCTTAAAAAACTTTCGGACGCGGCTAAAAAGGCGTACACTCTGGACGAGGACGGCTGCTGGAAAAAGGTTGATAAACTCGAAAAATATATAAATTCGCATACGCCTTACTCGATAGACAACAAGGTATGGCAGAGAATCGAAAGGTTCGTTTCGGCGTACCTTGCCTGCGGCGGCGAGCAGGCGGACGCGCTCGACTGCGTGGTTGCGGCAAAGCTTATTATTGCGGCGTGCGCGAGCCTGAACGGAAAACTCAAACCCTCGGACGGAACGGTTCTGTCCGAAGTTGAAAATATCTTCGGCGAAGAGCATATTTCGGAAATTAAAAATATTCTCAAATACTCGGGTATGTCGTCGGGAAGGAGGACGGGCAATGCTGGCAAGTAAGGTATGGTCCGCGCTTTCCTCGGGCTACGCGATACTTATCTATGCGATTATACTTTTGCTGATAATCGCGGCGGTAGTAATCTACGTTATGATAAGCGGCAACAAACCGCCTGAAGTACTGCATATAAAAAGCGACGGAATTAATATCGGCGCAACCTCAAAGACGCAGACAAAGACGGCTGAAAAGGTTGGCGAAGAGGGCGTGCGTTTTGACGGACTTACGAGGCTGGACGAAAGCAAACTGAATTTCGTCCGCGCGCAGTACGACGACAAAACGACTTTAAAAGGACTCTGCGAAAATTTCAGAAACTATTCCGCGAATAAATTAAAGCTATACTACGACGAGGCGGATATCCGCAGATTTATTTCGGGTCTGGCGGTATCGCATATACTCATATTGCAGGGTATGTCGGGTACTGGTAAAACCTCGCTCGCGTACGCCTTCGGCGAGTTTCTGGGCAACACCTCTACGGTAATTCCCGTCCAGCCAATGTGGAAAGAAAGGACGGACTTAATAGGTTATTTCAACGAGTTTACAAAGAGGTTTAACGAGACCGACTTGTTAAAGAAAATGTACGAGGCGAATTACAGCAAGGATATATACGTAACCGTACTGGACGAAATGAACATAGCGAGAGTAGAGTACTACTTTGCGGAATTTCTTTCATTGCTTGAATTGCCCGACGCGGATAAAAGGCAGTTAAGCGTAGTCACGGACGAATGGGATAAAGACCCCGAGCAGATGCGCGATGGACATATAAAGCTGCCCGAAAATATGTGGTTTATCGGCACGGCGAACAACGACGATTCGACCTTTGCTATATCTGATAAAGTGTACGACAGAGCGATGGTAATGGATCTGGACGCAAAAGCGGAACCATTCATAGCGCCCAGGACGAAACAGCAGCATATATCCTTTGAAAGGTTTAATGAACTTGTGGAAGAGGCGCAGAGCGAGTACTGCCTTACCGAGAGGAATAAGCGCAGGCTTGAAAAGCTGGATAAGTATCTCATTGAGAAATTCCACATAACCTTCGGCAACCGTATAATGAAACAGATAGTAAGTTATATACCTGTATACGTGAGCTGCGGCGGCGGAGAGTTGGAAGCTCTGGACGATATACTCGCCAAAAAGGTAATGCGTAAGCTCGGCATGCAGAATCCTGTATATATCCGCAACAACGCGGAAAAATTGATAAGATATATAGACGAACTGTTCGGCGAAGAGAACATGACTCTTTGCAAGAGGTTCATAAAAGGACTTGAACACAGCGCTTAAAAAATTTAAAGGTAACTATGAGTCAGCTTGATATATTCTTCCGCGCCCTGCGCGAGTACGAAAAGCGTACACAAGACGGCGACGAAAGACAGTTTAAACGGATAATTTCAGCCAACCCCGATTCGGACAGAATAGAGGTTGTTAAAACCGACTGCAAAATTGACGTTGACTGGATAGAAGCGATTGAGGCGGGACTCGTACATATTGAAAAAGCGATAAACGAGGAGCGGCAGTTTATCCGCTCCAACGGAGAGGTCGTTCCCATTGAAAAGGTAAAGCAGGTTTCAAGGGAGTCGGTCGAACACCTCGCGCGGCACAGCAATTTGCTTACGAGGGAGACTGACGAGGATATAATTCCCGACAAGCTGTACACCGTTGAAAGACTGACGGATTACGCTGTGTACGAAAATAAATTTCTGTACATGCTACTTTGCTATCTGCGCGAATTCGTATCCTACCGCTACGAAAAAATCTGCGAGCTGACAAATACATATTCGGGCAGTCTGCAAATCAAAAAGGATATAAGCTACGGAAACAGAAAGACGGGCGTACAGATCAAACTTGACGACCGCATTGCGAACGACGAATATATATCAAAAAATAACCCCGTAAAGGACGAAATTGCAAGGCTCGATTTAATTTTAAAGACGGTTACTATGCTGCTTGCGACGCCGCTTATGGAGGCGGTATCAAAGTCGCCCATGCTCAAACCGCCGATAACCGAAACAAACGTGCTTAAAATGAACAAGCACTTTAAGGGCGCGAAGGAGCTGTACTATTTCCTTGCCGCGTACGACAGGGACGGCTATGAAATAAAGCAGAGGACGGAAGTTTTAAGCCCCTTTAAAACGGGAACGGCGGAAGACTTTGCGCAGAGCGTTGCACTGCTGTCATTCCTGACATACGAACACGGCTTGGGGTTGGAAGCGGAACTCAAAGAGAGATACGCGCAGGTTTTAAAAGAGGAAGAACTGGAAGAGCAGCGTAAGCTGAAAGAGAAGATTAAAAAACTCAAAAAGCGCATAGAGGAAACGGGCAAGGGCGCGGAAGAGTATATGCTTTTGCTCGAGCAGCTAAACCGCAGTCTTGAAGACGACGCCGTAGCCCTCGTCGCCGCGAAAGCGGAAATTGAAAAACTGAACGCGGATATAGCGCAGTTGCAGGCAAGCGTTCAGAGCTTGGGCGAAAGTATCAACAGCTGCGTTGAAGAGCAGAACAGGCTTAAAGCCGAACACACGCGGGAGATACAAAACATAATAACCGAATACGCCCAAAAGCTTAAAAATGCAGACGAAATATTTGCGGCGCAGCTTGAAAACGTAAATTCGGCGCACGCGGTAGAGATTGAAAACCTAAACGGACAACACGGCAAAGAGATAGAGGATATGACCGCGCGTATGCGCGAAGAGAGCGAAAAGTTTGCGGAAAAGTACTCCGCGTTACTTGGCGAAAAGACGCAGACCGAAAAGGATATGCAAGCACTTTCAAAGCAGCTTGAAAGCCTGCGCGGGCAGAAACTTTTAACCGAAGCGAAACTTAACGCCGTTTACAGACAGCACGGACTTGATGCCGGCGACTTTACTTCGGAAGAAAATTTCGACGAACTGGAAAAGCAGTATAACGCGCTTAAAACTCTTTTCAAAGAGCAGTGGAAAAAGACAAAAAAGAAAATCAGGCGCGAGGTACTGGCGCCCGAAAACAAAGATAAACCCCGTCAGGAAGATAACGCCGGCGGCGAGGAATAAATGAAAATTAACGGTAAGACCAAAAAAATTATATACGGAGTAACTATCGGGGTAGTAGCAGTCGTGGGAATACTGCTTGCGGTCGCGCTCGGCTTTTATATAAAGAGCGCGGACGCGGCATTCGCGCGCTCGGAAATTTTTTACGTGATTGCCACCTTCCTGATAATTCTTTTAGTATTGCTTGCGGTCTTACTTGTAACCGTTATTTTAAAGAAAAAAAAGGGCAAGCCGGCTGAAGTTAAAATTCAGATAGAAGGACAGACAGCAGTATCTGCAACGAAAGCGGCTGAAAAGGTGAGCGAAGAGGGCGTGCGTTTTGACGGACTTACGAGGCTGGACGAAAGCAAACTGAATTTCGTCCGCGCGCAGTACGACGACAAAACGACTTTAAAAGGACTCTGCGAAAATTTCAGAAACTATTCCGCGAATAAATTAAAGCTATACTACGACGAGGCGGATATCCGCAGATTTATTTCGGGTCTGGCGGTATCGCATATACTCATATTGCAGGGTATGTCGGGTACTGGTAAAACCTCGCTCGCGTACGCCTTCGGCGAGTTTCTGGGCAACACCTCTACGGTAATTCCCGTCCAGCCAATGTGGAAAGAAAGGACGGACTTAATAGGTTATTTCAACGAGTTTACAAAGAGGTTTAACGAGACCGACTTGTTAAAGAAAATGTACGAGGCGAATTACAGCAAGGATATATACGTAACCGTACTGGACGAAATGAACATAGCGAGAGTAGAGTACTACTTTGCGGAATTTCTTTCATTGCTTGAATTGCCCGACGCGGATAAAAGGCAGTTAAGCGTAGTCACGGACGAATGGGATAAAGACCCCGAGCAGATGCGCGATGGACATATAAAGCTGCCCGAAAATATGTGGTTTATCGGCACGGCGAACAACGACGATTCGACCTTTGCTATATCTGATAAAGTGTACGACAGAGCGATGGTAATGGATCTGGACGCAAAAGCGGAACCATTCATAGCGCCCAGGACGAAACAGCAGCATATATCCTTTGAAAGGTTTAATGAACTTGTGGAAGAGGCGCAGAGCGAGTACTGCCTTACCGAGAGGAATAAGCGCAGGCTTGAAAAGCTGGATAAGTATCTCATTGAGAAATTCCACATAACCTTCGGCAACCGTATAATGAAACAGATAGTAAGTTATATACCTGTATACGTGAGCTGCGGCGGCGGAGAATTGGAAGCTCTGGACGATATACTCGCCAAAAAGGTAATGCGCAAGCTCGGCATGCAGAATCCTGTATATATCCGCAACAACGCGGAGAAATTGATAAGATATATAGACGAATTGTTCGGCGAAGAGAATATGGTTCTTTGCAAGGGGTTCATAAAAGGACTTGAACACAGCGCTTAAAAGGAGGTGTCTATGACGAGAAAATCTAAAATAATTTTTATTGTCGGCTCTGTCGTCATAGGCATTGCCGCGGCTTTAATCATTCTGTTCGGGCTTATGCTGGGCGGCGTTATAAACGTGCGCGGAAACACGCTTGTAATATCCTCCGCCTCGCGCGAGTTTGTGTATAACGGCGAGGAGCAGTCGGACAGCAGCTGGCAGCTTATCAGCGGAAAGCTTTCGAAGGGAGACAGAATTGTCGCCGAAGTTACCGGCAGCCGAGAAGAGGTCGGCAGCAGTTTAAACTACATAACCGCAACCGTATTAAATTCGGACGGCGCGGACGTTACGGAAAATTACGAAATAGAGTATAAAATAGGAACTTTAACGGTGCTTGCAAGGCCGATAACCCTGACCACCGCGGGAGATGAAAAGACATACGACGGGGAAGAGCTTTCAAACGGCGACTGGCAGATTACCAAGGGCAATCTTGTCAAGGGGCAGGAAATTACCGTTACTATGTCCGCCGCGATAACCGACGCCGGCGAAGTTGAAAACGCGGCGCAGGTTTCGATTTTTTCGGGAGAGACAGAAGTTACCGACAACTACGCAATTACTTACAATACCGGCGTTTTAAAAGTAAACCCCATAGAGCTGCACTTTATAACCCCTACCCTTTCAAAGACCTACGACGGCGAGCCTCTCTTTTCCGAACCCGACGATTTCGAGTGGGTAAGCGGCAAGCTTCTGACCGGACATAAAGTCACGGTTATGAAAGTGGTCGGCAGAATTACAAATGTCGGCGAAATCGAAAACGCGGTCGAGATAAAGATTGCGGCGGCAAACGGCACGGATATTACCAAAAATTACAAAGCGGTTCTGGACTCGGGAACGCTGACCGTGCGCGGCTTCGGAATTACCATAAGCACGTCGTCAAGCGAAAAGGTGTACGACGGAACGCCGCTTGTAAACGGCGAGTGGACGCTGTATAAGGACACCCCTTTGGTGGAAGGTCACGAGATAAAGCAGGTAATTATGCCCGCCTCGCAGACAAACGCAGGCACGGCGCAGAACGAAATCACCCAGATTGTTATCGTCGACGAAAAGGGCGAAAACGTCACCGAAAATTACGAAATAAATTACTCCATTGGAACGCTCGTAGTTCTTCCCAGACAGCTGACCATACAGAGCGGTTCGGCTATCAAGGAGTACGACGGAAAGCCGCTTACCTGTAACGAGTGGAAATTTACCTCTTTCTACAAACCCGTTTCGGGTCATACAGCCGAAGTTAATATTTCGGGTACTATTACCAACCCTGGGCAGCGCGACAATACCGTCGCGCAGGTAATTATCAGCGACAAAGCGGGTAAAGACCTTACCGCCAACTACGAAATAACTCTGGATGAGGGAATTTTGATTGTAACCGGCAAAATCGACGGCAATACCTCCGGCGAAGGTAGCGGAAGTGGTAGCGGCGGCGAAGTCAATCTGGACGAAAGCGGCAATATAGGCAATCTCGGAGGCAGTGGCGGCAACGGCGGTAGCGGCGATGGCAGCGGCGGTGGTGGTATTGCGCTTAACGTAAAGACGCAGTACGGCGGAATGGTGTATCTGCGGCTTAAAAGCTTTGGAGACTGCGACGGCGTTAAATGGTCCGAAGCGAAAGAGTATCCAAAGGCATATCAGGGATACGGCTTTAACTATCTCACGGGATTCGCGCTGCAAAGCGCGGGCTATAAGTCCGAAACTATAAGCCTTGCCGTAAACGGCTCGGGATATTTTCTGCCCTATTATATGGCGGCGGGCGATTTCGATTACGATAAACAGACGAGCGACGTTTACAATAAGGGAAGTTCAAGATTTTACTCGCTCGAATACTACTCTTACGACTATATCTCCGTGCCGCTGGATACGACTTTAAGTGGAATTGAAATAAACGATTACAACGCATTTGTGCATTCGAATTATTGCGTTGTTACAAACAGTACAAAAGCCTATCTTCAAAGCATAATAGAGAGTCAGGGCTGGAAAAAGACCGATAGCGATATAATTGAAAAAGTTGCGGCATATGTGCGTAACGTTGCCGACTACAATCTCGAATACGACGGCGATTTGGACGATCAGAGCGATATCGTACTTGCCTTTTTGAGAGATTACAAATCGGGCGTTTGCCGTCACTATGCAAGCGCGGCAACACTTTTATACAGACAGCTGGGAATTCCCGCGCGCTACACCATAGGCTACGTTACTGATACGGAAGCGGGCGAGTGGAAGAAAGTCTCTGCTTTGAACGCGCACGCCTGGGTGGAGGTTTATATCGACAATGTCGGCTGGGTTCAGGTAGAAGTCACGGGCGGCGGCTCCGCAGGCGGAGTTTTTGAAGGTGGCGGTGGACCCAGTGGCGAACAAGGCGGCGAACAGGGCGGAGAGGTAAGCGGCAACACCGTTAAGATAAAGCCCGTAACCGAATACTACAAGTACGACGGCAGAACGACCTTCACCCATTCGGGCGCGTTGCAGGGTTTGAGCTTTTTCACGCAGTTGGGCTATACATACGAAGCGGAAATTTCCGGCTCTTTCAAGTCGCCCGGAAAATACACTGTAAATATTAAGTCGTTCACCCTTTACAATTCCAGCGGCAGGGACGTTACGGAAGATTTTAAATTCAATTTACAACCCGGCGCTTTGCAGGTCTACCAGTACGAAATTACCGTGACCACGGGCGGCGCTTCGAAAACTTACGACGGCGCGCCTCTGACCTCGGATATCTGCAATATAACCGGCGGACACCTTGCGCAGGGACACTCGCTTGAATATTTCCGTACGACCGCGTCAAGGACGGACGTCGGCGTAAGCATCAATTCTTACGAAATTAAAATCGTGGATAGTAGCGGCGCGGACGTCGGCTACAAATACAAAATAAACTCGGACTACGGACTTCTTGCCGTTTCCGCGCGCGAAATTACCGTTACCGCCGGCAGCGCTGAAAGAGTTTATAACGGAACGGCGCTGACCTGCGATAAATACGATATAGAGGGCAGCCTTGCCCCCGGTCACAGCGCGAAAGTCGTAATTTCGGGCAGCAATAAGGGCAAAGCAGGAACCGCGGAAAACAAAGTTCAGAGTGTAACAATTTCGGACGCGAACGGAAAAGACGTTACTTTAAACTACAAAATAACCACGGTAAACGGACTGCTTACCGTATATCCCGATTAAAAAACTGAAAGGAGGGCGCAATGCAATACGCAGAATACCGTAAAAAAATGATAAAACTTGCAAACGTACTGGGCGTTTTAAAGCGTTTCCGCGTGCTGATTATTTGCGCGTGCCTTTTAGTCGTTGCGCTTATTACCGTTCTTTTATCCGTGCGCGGTACCGTGTACGAAGTTTCTTCATGTCCGCAGGAGATTACCTACGGCGACAATCTGGGCTTTAAAGCCAAAGCCGTAATGGGCGGAATTAAGTACCAGTATTCAGCCGACGGCGAAAACTGGAGCAGCGTTCAACCCGTCCGCGCAGGAAGCTATAAAGTGCGCCCTTATTCGAAGGACGTTTCGGGGAAACCGAGATACGGAAAGGAACACGAATTTATAATAAAACCCAAAGCGATTGAAGTACGCGCCGCCGACTACGCGGTTTACGGCGACAATCCCTCGCTCGTGGCAGACCTATCATACGCGGACAGAATATACTGCTCGGCGTTCGGTTTCGGCGACAGGTACGCAGAAACTACCGAAGTTACGCCCGATAAAAACTCCGTTGTAATCACCGATGAAAACGGCGCGGACGTAACCTCTTCTTACATAGTTACTACCGTTCAATCCGAGATAACGCTTAAAAGGCGCGCAATTACCGTTGCCGCGGCTAGCGCGGAAAAGGAATACGACGGAACTCCACTCACGGCGGAGGGTCACGATTTCCGCGACAATACTTCGCTTGCGGAGGGCGATACTATAAGCTACGCGGGCTGCGAGGGCAGCCGAACCGAAGCAGGTTCCGGACAGAACGAAATAGCCGGTGAAATTAAAATTTATAACGAACGCGGCGTAGATATTACCGACAGGTACGAGGTTACTACCGCGTACGGCTCGCTCACCGTCGGAAAGCGTAAAGTTACGGTGAACAGCGGAAGCGCCGAAAAGGAATACGACGGCGCGGCTTTAACCTGCCTTGAATTCAGCGACGACGGCAGACTGCTTTCCGGTCACTCGTTGCAGGTAGTTACTTTTGCGACGCTGATAAGCGCCGGCGAAAAGGACAACGCGCTGGGCTTTAAGGTTGCGGGTTTAAACGGCAAAGACGAGAGCGCGAACTACGAAATACAGCTCGAAGCCGGCACGCTTACCGTTACGCGCAGACAGGTCACCGTCACCACCGAGGATATGAGCTGGACTTACGACGGAACGGCGCACAGCTACGCGGAGTATTACGATACGACCGGTACTGTTGCGGACAACGAGGAAATTATCGCGACGGCAATATCTTCTATAACCGACGTCGGCTCGATTGAAAACGTTTGCGAAATACGCGCGTACAACTACAAGACCAAAACCGATACCACCGCCAACTACGACATAACGGTGCTTTACGGTACGCTGACCGTAAAAGCGGCGCAGCTTACGATATATTCGGAGGATTACGACTGGGTATACGACGGCGCGGCGCACGGCTGGAACGGTTACGAACAGGAGGGACTTGCCGGAATACATACCGTGGTTTCCACTGCCGTATCAAAGATTACGGACGTAGGAACGTGTGAAAACGAGATTGAAGTAAAGGTATATTCGGGAAGCTCCGACGTTACCTCAAATTACGATATAGAATATTTCTGGGGACAGCTTGAAATTACTCCGCGCCCCGTGACCGTGTACGCGGACGACGCGGAAAAGATATACGACGGCGAGTCGCTTACCTGCGACACCGTTTCGGCGGATAATCTCGCGCCCGGGCATACCGTTTCGGGCGAGACTATGGGCAGCCGCATTGACGCCGGCGAGGGCGAAAACGTGGTATTGCGCGGCTCCGTGGCTATCCGCGACGGCAGCGGCAAAGACGTTACTTCAAACTACGAAATAACTTTTGCAAGCGGCGTTCTGAAAGTCATCCCCAGACCTTTAACCGTAACCAGCGAAAGCGCCGAAAAAATTTACGACGGCGATCCGCTTGTCTGCAAGAGTTACAGAATTACTTCAGATCTTACCCCCGTATACGTTTGGGGACACAGCGTTAAAGTTGAAAGCTACGCCGAAATTTGCGAAGCGGGTACAATTACAAACGCGCTCACGGTTAAATTTTACGGAAGTAATAATACGGACGTTACCGCAAACTACGATATAACCTACGTTTACGGAACGCTGAAAATAAGCCGCAGACCCATAACTGTAACAACTTACAGCGCGGGCGGACATATTTACGACGGAACGCCTTTTAAGTGCGAGAAATACGAACTCACGTCTTCGCTTTCACCCGCGCTCGTCAAAGACCATTACGAAAAGGTTACGTTCACCGGCGGGCAGATAGACGCGGGTACAAGCAAAAACACGGCGGAAGTCAAAGTGCTTACTGCGGAAGAAGTTGACGTAACTTCAAACTACGTCGTTACCGTAATCGAGGGAGACCTTTACGTAGCCAAGCGCGACGTGACGATAATTTCTTACGGCGGCGAATGGGAATACGACGGCGGCGCTCATTCGAGAAACGCTTTCAGAATTTCGGAAGAAAAGGGATACGGGCTTGCCGAAGGCGACGCGGTTGAAATACTTTCCGTGACCGAAATAGTAGACGTCGGCTCGACGCAGAACGTTATATCGTTGAAGATAAACTCTACCACAAGAAATAATAAGGACGTAACCGCAAACTACAATATTTCTTACGAGCGCGGAATTCTTACCGTTACGAAAAGGCCGGTCACGGTCACGGCGGACAGCGCCGAAAAGATATACGACGGCGCGCCGCTTGTCTGCGGAACGGTCACAAGCAGCAATAAACCGGTCGTTACCGGTCACACAGTTTCCGCGCGGACTACCGGCTCGCAGACGGCGGTGGGCGAAAGCGCTAACCGCGTAGTCGAAGGCACGGTGGCAATCTACGACTCAAACGGCGTCAACGTCACCAAGAATTACCAGATAACTCTCGGCGAGGGCGTATTAAAAGTAACGCAGCGCGCGATTACCGTAAAGGCGGGCGACGCTGAAAAGATTTACGACGGCAATCCCCTGACCTGCTCGGTGTACGCGGTTGTTTCCGAAGAGAAACTGCTTTCGGGACATAAGCTGACGGCGGTAACTTCCGGCTCGCTTACGAACGCCGGCGAGGGAACGAACTATATCCTGCCGTCAAGCGTTAAAATTACCGACGGCTCGGGCAGGGATATAACTGCAAGCTACACCGTGATTACCGAGGACGGTATTCTGACTGTTAAGCCCAGACCTGTAACGGTAGTTGCGGACAGCGCCGAAAAGGAGTACGACGGTACCCCTCTGACCTGCGGCGGCTACAAGGTATTTTCCGTTTACGACCCCGCGCTTGTAAAAGACCATACTATTACGGCGGTTGTAAGCGGCTCGCAGACCGCTGCCGGCGACGGGATAAACTCGGTTGAAAGCGTGGTTATAACTTCCGCGAGCGGCGACGTTACCGCAAACTACGCAATAGCGGCGCAGTACGGTACTCTTAAAGTTAACGGCAAAAAACTGACCGTAACTACGGAGAGCGGCGAATTTGTCTACGACGGAGAATCTCATGATTTCAGCGGATTTACCTACGAAGGACTGCTTGAAGGTCACACGATAACCAATGATTATCTGCACTATTTTCTGGATGCGGGCGAATATTCAAACTATAACAGCGTTACAATTTCCGACGGCGAAGAGGACGTTACCGACTGCTACGATATAACTTACGTCTACGGCACCGTTACGGTAAAAAAGCGCGAGGTTCACGCGACCACGGGCGACGGCGAATGGGTATACGACGGAATACCCCATAGTATCGGGTACGCCGAAGTCGACAGCGACAGCCCCTACAAACTTGTGGAAGGTCACGAATTTACGTATTCGGACTGCGCCGAAATTACTACGGTCGGCGAAGCTTATAACAATCTCGTATTAGGCGTATCCAAAGGCGAATACGACCTTACTTCAAACTACGACTTGCGCCTGACTTTCGGAACTCTTAAAGTTACCAAGCGCCCCGTTACTTTGACTTACAGGTATGACGAAATTTACTTTACCGGCGCGCCTTTAAACAAGTCGGTTACCTGCGGATATTACAGCTATTTCGAAAGCGTTTCGGAATATCCGCTTTTAAAGGAAACTTACGTTACGGTAACCGTATTGTGCGACGAGTACTGTTTGGGCGAAGCAACTCTGTACTTCCAGGAGGGCAGCGCAAGAATTACCGACTATAACAAAAAAGACCTTACCGGAAATTACGAAATTACTCTGCAATCAAAACAGGTCGGCATAGTAAAGCGTACGATAAAGTTAAATTCCGCAGAGGCGGAAAAGGTTTACGACGGAACTCCTCTGACCGCGGAGCGGTGCGGAGTGGACGACAGCGCCGCCAAAGATAATCCTTTCGTATCATACTCGCTCATATCCGGTCACGAGCTTTGCGACGTTGAACTCACTTTCACCGGCTCGCAGACCGAAATAGGCGAAAGCCTGAATACCTTTACGGTCGACAGCTTCAAGGTTGTGGATGCGGACGGCAACGATATAACTTACGGCTATACAGTTGAAGAAAACTACGGCGGCTTGTACGTAACCGAGTTCGGCTCGCTGGGCGTGGCGACCGCGGGCGCTTCGAAAATTTACGACGGTACGCCTCTGACTATGGACAAATATACTATTTTCCACGATACGCTTTTAGAGGGCTATACCTACGAGATTACGGTAACGGGCAGCCGGACTGAAGTCGGATCTTCCCGTAACACGTACGATATCGTCGTGTACTCGCCGCAGGGCGACGACGTAACCGCAGGATTGAGACTGGTTGACCCTGTTAAACGGTTAGGCGTTCTCACCGTATTGGGAAAAGAACCCAACGGTAACGACGGCGACCTTGATTTGAGCGGCGGTTTAGGCGGAGGCGGAAGCAGTAGCGCAGTCGGCGACACAAATACGGTCGCGCTCAAGCTGTATTCGGAGTACAGCGGTCAGGCGTACATGCGCCTTTTAAGCTACGGCGATTATACGGGCAACGGATGGAATCCCGCAAACCCCTATGCGGAGACTATCGACGGCAAGTACGGTATGAACTACCTTACAGGCTTTGCCCTCGGCGGCGCGGGTAAGCAAAGCTATAAAATGCAGGTGGAAGTTACGGGAAGTATGTACTATCTTCCTTACTACCTCGCTGCTGGCGACTACGGCTACGAAGTTCAGCAGAGCGACGTTCTGTATTCGGGCGATACAAGCGTTATTTACTCGCTGTATTACTATCCTTATAACTATCTTACGGACGGCGCGGCGAGCGTAAACTCCAACGTGTCCGAAGCGGAGCTTGCTTACAGGCAGTTTGTTTACGACAACTATTTATCCGTTCCCGAAAGCACCGCAGAATATCTGAAAACGGTAATTTCGGCGCAGGGCTTTAAAATAACCGATAAAAATCTGGTTACAAAAATCGCGGCGTTCGTGCAGAGCTGCGCGACTTACAATCTCGATTACAATACCGCGCTCGACGACGAGAGCGACGGGGTGGTAAGCTTCTTACGCGACTATAAGGAAGGCGTTTGCCGTCACTACGCAAGCGCGGCTACCCTTTTATACAGAATGATGGGAATACCGGCGCGCTACACCGTCGGCTACGCAGGCGAAACGGTAGCGGGCGAGTGGGTTGAAATAACCGCCGCCGAAGCCCACGCCTGGGTTGAAATTTACGTCGACGGTACCGGCTGGGTTCAGATAGAAGTCACAGGTTCCTCTGACGGCGGCAACAGCGAAGTTATAAATTTGGGTCGTCTTATTCCCGCGGACGTTACCAAGGAATACGACGGAACGCCCCTCATTGCAAACCGACTTATAGGCACTCCGGAGCTTGCGGAAATTCTTATACAGGGTTATACAGTCACGGCGCAGTTCGGCGGCAGTCAGACAAACGTCGGCGTAAGCTACAGCTCCGTTATGGGCGTAGCCGTCTACGATCCCGACGGCAAGCCGGTGTTAAACGTTAAATGGACGACCGGCACGGGCAAACTTACCGTTGTAAGGGCGGGTTCGCTGATAACCGTACACCTGTATTATCTAGGCTGCGAGTACGACGGAAAGGGTCACTCGCTGGGCAAGGACGACTGGTACGCAGAGGGTCTGCCCGCAGGGTTCGAAATGCAATTCGACCCGTCGTCAATCGTAGTCACCGAAGTGAGAGGCTTTGACTGGGAGGCGGTAAAGGCGCTGCCGTTAAAGCTGTACAATGCAAGCGGATTTGAGGTAACTTCCAATTACAACATAATTTTCAGCTATGACAGCGCGGAAGGCTGCGACGGCGAGGGAATAGACATAAGCCGCAGGCAGATTACCGTATGCACGCAGACGGCGGAAAAGGAGTACGACGGAACGCCGCTCAAAAACAGCGGCTGGTGGATATCCTTCGGTACGCTTGCCGCAGGACACACAATAGACGTAGAAGTCATCGGTTCGATAACCGACGCAGGCAGCGCGGTGAACGAAATAGGTAGCTACTCAATTTACGACGCCGAAGGCAACGACGTAAGCCGCAACTATCAACTGAATTTCAAGCGCGGTACGCTTACCGTTATAGACTGACGGGTGTAAAATATGGCAATATTTATATCTGAAAGCCCCGAAAGCACTTTAAAGTTCGGGGAGCAATACGCAAAGAATTTAAAAAAAGGCGACGTGGTTTTATTGGACGGCGAAATGGGCGCCGGTAAAACGGTGTTCGCCAAGGGCGTTGCAAAGGGACTGGGGATAGAGGACGAAGTTCTGTCCCCGACCTACGCTTATATGAACGACTACGGCGGAAAGCTTTACCACTTCGACTGTTACCGTCTGAAAAACGGCGAACAGGCGGAAAGTCTGGGGCTTTGCGACTACTTTTACGCGGACGGCGTCTGCCTTATCGAATGGGCGGAAAACATTTCGTCCGTACTGCCCGAAAAAGTGAAGAGAGTGGCGATTGAAAAAACGGAGAGCGGGAGAAAGATAATTTATGAGTAATTTTCTTGCGGTGGACACCTCGTCCACGTACCTTACGGTACTGGCGCAAAAGGGCGGCAAAAAAAAGCTTGTACATTTAAGCGACTGCGCTATGAAACATTCGCAGGTGTTAATGGGCGAAGTTGAAAAGGCGATGGACGCGGTAGACTTAATCCCTGCGGAGTGCGACTTTTTCGCCGCGGTGACAGGTCCCGGCTCGTTTACCGGTATAAGAATAGGGGTCGCTACGGCAAAGGGCTTTGCACTCGGCGCGGACAAGCCCGTAAAGGCTGTAACCTCTTTCAATCTTTTAGCATATAATGTCAACAGCGAAAATTTTTATACCGTCATAGACGCGGCGCACGGCTACTACTACGTCTGCGGATACGGCGCGGAAGCGGCTTTGCCGCCCTCGTATATGAGCCGCGGAGATGTTGAAAAGCTTGCACCCCTCTACGGCTTCGAGCCTCTCGATTTAAAAAATTACACCCGTCTGAACGCGGGCGACTGCCTTGAAAGGGCGGCAAATAATAGCCCCGAAATTAGGGTTTGCGACCTTCATGCGCTGTACGTCAGAAAATCACAGGCGGAGGAGGGCAGAAAATGAAAATCCGTCCGTGGAAGTACGAGGATATTCTCCGCATTTCAGAGATTGAAAAGGAGTGCTTTCCCAAAGAGCCGTGGTCATATCAGATGCTGGCGTCCTCTTTCGGGACGGACGCTTTTTCGGGCGTGGTTGCGGAGGACGGCGGCGAGATTATAGGTTACGGCGGATTTACCGCCGCGGCCGATTCCGCCGATATCGACAATATCGCCGTGGTCGAGGACTACCGCAGAAGCGGCGTCGCTAAATCGATAGTCGCCGAGCTTTGCAAAAAGGCGAAAAAGCAGGGGGTTGAAAAACTCTTTTTAGAGGTGCGCGTTTCAAACTACGCGGCGATGAGCCTGTATTTGAAATGCGGCTTTAAAGGGGTGTACGCGCGCTCGCGCTACTATCCCGACGGCGAGGATTGTCTTGTGATGGTCAAGGAGCTTTAATATTCTTTTAGAGGATAAATATATATCTTTTATTCAAAAAGGCGAAGGGCAGGACGTTCTGTTTCTGCACGGCTACCTTTCAAAAAAAGAGAGCTTTTATTACCAGATTAAATTTTTATCGCAGTTTTACCGCGTGACCGCGCCCGATTTCCCGGGCTTCGGCGCAAGCGCGCCTATTACGGAGGCGTGGTCGGTGGGCGATTACTGCCTTTGGCTTGAAAAGTTTATAAAGTCGGCAAAAATAAATAACCCCGTGATTATTGCCCACTCGTTCGGCGCGAGGGTTGCCATTAAATACCTTTCGGAACGACCCTGCGCCGCCGAAAAACTTATTATAACGGGCGGCGCCGGCATAGTTAAACCGCGTTCGGAAAAATATAAGCGGCAGGTTAAGACCTACCGAATAGTAAAAAAGTTTTTTCCGAAATTTGCCGAAAAACGTTTCGGCAGCCCCGAATACCGGACTCTTTCCCCCTTAATGCGCGAAAGCTATAAAAAAATAGTCAACGAAGACTTAAAGGACTGCGCCAGAGAAATACGGTGCAAAACCCTGCTTTTATACGGCGGCGGCGATACCGTCACGCCGGCGGAGGAAGAGGGCAAAATTTTTAACGGTCTTATCGCCGGCAGCAGACTCGAAATCTGCGAAGGCGGTCACTTCTGCTTTTCGGAAAACCCCGCGCAGTTCAACGACGCGGTCTGTAAATTTTTAAACGGTGATTAACTTATGGGAATTTTCGTATCCGTACCAAAAACTGTGGAGTGTATTTTAACCGCGCTCATACTCGCGGTTCTGTTGTGCTGCGCCGCGTACAAACCGCTGGGCGTTTTACAGTCTGCAGGGTACTCGTGTAAAAAGTTTTTCAAGTGGATATCAAAAAAGTCAAATCTCGCGCAGCAGCGGCTGTTTCTTCTGGCGACGCTGTGCCTTTTGTCATGCGGCATAATTTCGCTCTGCTTTTCGTTCACTGGCGAGTGGTCCGCGGTGATAGGCTTAATTCCCTACATTCTGTTTTTCGTAGTCTATATGTTCGCGGACAGCAAAATCGCTCTGCGCTCGGAATTCACAAAGACGGCAAGGCTTGTCAGGCTGTACGTCGTACTTTTCGTCGTTTGCTTTATAATTTCGTATATTCTCGTAACTCTCTTGAATTTTGCGGACTGCGTCTGGGGCAACGGCATTTTCACAAGTTTAAGATATTGCGCGCTTGCAATTCTGCCGGCGGTTTTGTACCTTTTAATTGCGCTTTCAAACCTGATAGCTAAAATTTACGAAGTTCCGCGCAACAAAAAATTTGTAAAGAGCGCAAAGTCGAAGCTTGCCGCAGGCAATTTAAAAGTAATAGCGATTACCGGCAGCTACGGCAAGACCAGTACGAAATTTATTCTGAACAAAATTCTTTCAGAAAAGTACAGGGTTTTGTCCACGCCCCGTTCGCATAATACACCCATAGGAATTGCGCTTGCAATCAACTCGCATAAATTAGAAGACTACGATATTTTCGTCGCGGAAATGGGCGCGAGAAACCTCGGCGACATAGCCGAGCTTTGCGAGATATGTCCGCCCGATATTTCGGTTATTACCGGCATTTGCGGTCAGCATCTCGAAACCTTCGGCACTTTCGGAAACGTTGTAAAAGCCAAGGGCGAAATTCTGGACTATACTAAAGAGAGCGCGGTTATCGCCGACGACTGCTACGATCTTTTTGCGGAATACCCGTGCAAAAAGGAGAGGTGCGGCTGCGTTTCGGATATAGAGTGTTCGCCCTCGGGTGTAAAGTTTACTTTAACTCTGGGCGGCGAAAGCAGGGCTTGCGAAAGCAGGCTTCTGGGCAGGCACGCGGCTTATAATATCGCTATCGCGGCGCAGGCGGCGTACCTTGCAGGCATGACCCTTGAAGAAATTGCAAAGGCAATTCCCGAAATCGAATTTATAGAACACCGACTGCAGCTCATACAGGCTAACGGCGTAAATATTCTGGACGACGGCTACAATTCCAACGTCAAAGGCGCGCGCGCCGCGCTGGAAGTGTTAAGAAGCTTCGACGGACGCAAAATAGCCGTGACCCCCGGACTTGTGGAACTGGGCGTTCTGGAAGAGGAAGAAAACGAAGAACTGGGCAAAAACCTTGTCGGGCTTGACCTCGTGATTTTAGTGGGCGATACTTTAATAGAACCCGTAAAGCGCGGCTATCTCAAAAACGGCGGCGATGAGGGCAGGCTTGTTACCGTTCCCACACTTAAGGAGGCGCAGGAGCATATAAAGGAATATATAGGTCAGGGCGACACCGTACTCTTTTTAAACGATTTGCCCGACGTGGTATGAACCAAAAAATTTAAAATACCAACCAGCCTTAAACGCGGCTTTTCTGCTCTTTTCGCACGCGCGCCGCTTGAAATACGTCCTTGTATTACTTCGCGCCGCGCGTACAAAAATCGCTAAAAAATACGCTGTTTAAGGTGCTGCGCAATTTTAAGCGGTTGAGTGATTTAAGCAATAAACTGCTTTAATGTGCGCTTAAAATCTATTTGTATTTTAAATTCTTTGGTTACGCAAGAAAAAAACAAAAATTCACCAAAGCCGAAAAATTAAGCGGAGGTGAATTATGAAAAGAACTATTGCCGTAATTTTCGGCGGCGTTTCAAACGAAAACGAAATATCCGTAATAACAGGCACGATGGCAGCCAACGTACTAAAGAACGGCGGCGGGAGGGTCGTGCCTTTGTACTTGTCTCAAAAGGGCGAACTTTACACGGGCGAAGCCCTGCTTGATATCAGCAACTTTAAAAGCGGCGACTTTGAAAAAACCAAAGCTTCGGTAACGACCGGCGGCGTGCTTGAAATGAACAAGCGCGGCAAGGTTAAGCGGTTTATAAAAGTGGACGTCGCCTTAAACTGCTGTCACGGCGGTATGGGCGAGGGCGGCGGCGTGTGCGGACTTTTCGCGCTGTGCGGAATACCTCTTGCAAGCGCGGGTATGTTCGAGTCGGCGGCGTTTATGGATAAGTACTTCACCAAGCTCGTTCTTCAATCGCTGGGTGTAAAGGTCGCGCCGTACGTCTATTTCAGAAGCGCGTCGGACGCGCTCGCATCCGAGGAGCTGGGCTATCCCGTAATCGTAAAGCCTGCAAAACTGGGTTCTAGCATAGGCATAGCCAAAGCGGACGACAGAGACGAACTTTTGTCCGCGGTCGAGGCGGCGTTCTTTTACGACGACGGTATTCTTGTTGAAAAGTATTTTTCCGACCGCCGCGAAATTAACTGCGCCGCATACCTTGCGGGCGGTAAGGTAATTACTTCCGAGTGCGAAGAGGCGTTTACCAAGGGCGATATTTTAAGCTACGACGACAAGTACGCCGGCGGCGGAAGGTCGCAGCTTCCGGCGGACCTGCCGAAGGAGATTTCGGATAAAATCAAGGGAATTACTGCCGACGTGTACTCGCGGCTCAATATGCGCGGCATCGTCCGCTTCGACTACATACTTTGCGGAGACGAGGTGTATCTGAGCGAAATAAACACCGTCCCGGGGTCGCTTTCGTACTATCTTCTGTCCAACGGCTTCAAAGATTTTTACCCCGTTTTACAGGCGGTGATAGTGCAGGCTCTGGACGACTGGCAGCGCGCCGCCGACAAAAAGGTGCTATGCACGGGCATTCTCAACGCCCTTCCGTCAAACGCTTCTAAAATAGGCAAAAAATAAAATACGCCGCCGGACGCAAAATGCGTCCGGCGGCTTTTAAATTATTCTTCGGCAGGTTCGTCTTTCAGCGGCTCTTCGGGTTCGGGCGGTTTTTTCTTTTCAAGTACTTCGCTTTTAAAGTCGGGCAGAAGATTGTTCTTTTTAAGCTGGGCTTTAAAGGTGGTCGCATAGCATAAAATCATCGCTATGGTAATACCTATAATTTCCTGAATTACGTTTCGCGGAATATTGGTCACCGCAACCGGCGCGCCCAAAACTATACAGCGGTAGGAAAAGTAGCCCAAAATTACCACGACCGCCCCTGCGAGCGAGGCAATAAGCGCCTTCACCCATTCCCATTTTTTAAAGCGGTTTGGAATAACGTAGTGAATAATCGCGGAAACCGCCGCGCCCTGCAAGCCGTGAATAACGAGAGAGGGGAGCATCATTGCCGGCGATTTTAAAACGTCGTATATAAGCGAACCTATTCCGCCGGCGATAAATGAAGCCAACGGATCTAAAAGATAGGCGGCAATCAGAACTACGCCGTCCACCCAGTAAACGTTTCCGACGGGCGTGGGAATCGCGGGTATAAAACCGGTCGCCACAACAAACGCGGTCATTACAGCGGTATAGGTGATCCATTTAGTTGTAAAAAACGCTTTTTTGTTTCTCATATATTGACTATTATAATTATTAAGTGGTATTATTAAAATAATCAATTTAAACAAATTTTATAATACCAGATAAATTATGCAGACTTATGTTTTAAAGGGTAAAAACAAATACTGGTCGCTGTACGAAAAACTGCGCAACGACATTTTGGAAGGCAGACTGAAAAAGGGCGAAAGACTGCCCTCGAAGCGCGCGCTTGCGGAGAGCCTGAACGTCAGCGTGGTGACAGTGCAGTCGGCGTACGACCAGCTGCTCGCCGAGGGCTACGTCTACTCGAAGGAACGGAGCGGCTATTTCGCCTCGGACGTGAACGTGGAGTTTTACGGCAGGCGCGAAAATCCGCCCGTTAATTATCCGCCCGAAAAAAAGTACAAGCTCGATTTCGTTAAAGGCTCGGCGCCGTCGCTGTTCCCCTTTGCAACCTGGGCAAAGCTTATGCGCGCCGTGCTGTCCGACTGCGGCGAACATCTTTTGGAGCGCGTTCCCTGCGACGGCGACGCCGAACTTAAAAACGCGGTCGCAAGCTATCTTTACCGCGCGAGGGGCATCGACGTCGATCCGCGCTACGTCGTAATCGGCGCGGGCGCGGAATATCTGTACGGCGTTATCGTACAGCTTCTGGGTAGGGACAAGCTGTTTGCGGTGGAAAACCCGGGCTACGGCAAAATTTCGCAGACCTACAAACTGAACGGCGCAAAGTGTGTCTATATCCCCGTAACCGACAGCGGCGTAAACTTACGCGCGGTAGAGGAGAGCGGCGCCGACCTTCTGCACGTTTCGCCCTCCCACCAGTTCCCGACGGGCGCGGTCACGCCCGCGTCGTCTAGGGCGCGGCTGATAGCCTGGGCGAACTCGGGCGACAGGTACGTTATCGAGGATGACTACGACAGCGAGTTCAGACTTTCGGGCAAGCCCCTGCAAAGCACGTTCAGCCTCTGCCCCGACAGGGTCATTTACATGAACACTTTTTCGAAGAGTCTTGCGCCCTCTATGCGCATGGGCTATATGGTTCTGCCGCCCAAGCTGTACGAAAGGTATTTGCAGCTTTTTTCGCATTCGGCGAATGTCGTTCCGCTGTTCGAGCAGAAGACCCTCGCAAAAATGCTTGACGGCGGATACTTCGAAAGGCACATAAACAGGCTCAAAAACTACTACCGCGCGGTGCGGCAGGCAATTTCAGACAAGGCGAAAGAAATTGAAGGCTGCGCCGTAAAGGACACCGGCAGCGGCTTGCACCTGCTTATATCCTTCAAAGGCGCGTCAGACGAATATATAAAATCGCAGGCGGCGGAGAGGGGAATAAACCTGCGCTGCCTTTCTGACTACCTTTTGCAGCCTTTGCAAGG
Organism: uncultured Clostridia bacterium; assembly: GCA_964503655.1. GTDB lineage: Bacteria > Bacillota > Clostridia > Christensenellales > Borkfalkiaceae > Coproplasma. The sequence goes on from CAZDAG010000003.1 coordinate 98,536, forward strand.
CGCGGAGGGGTGGGCGGTGATAAACTATTCCGGCGTAACTCCGCAGGCAATATCCGAAATAGTAATATGAAAAGACCGCATCGAAAAGACGCGGTCTTTAATTTTTAATTTATCTGTTGCAACCCAGCGTTACGTACATAAAGGGCGTAACGGTCAGGTTGCTTTCTTCATTGTAACGTTCGTTCAATGTTTCGTATACGGTCATTTTAAGCGCCTCCTTGATTTCTTCTCTCATTTCCCTGATCAATATAGAGTGCTTAAAGTCTTTTTTTTTGCTTATCTTGCGCAGTCTAAAATTACGTAAGCCATAGGCGAAACCGCAAGGTTTGCATTTTCTTCCATTTCGTTAAGGTTGTCGTAAATAAACATTTTTTTAGCCTCCTGCTAATTACTTATATCTTCAAGTTTTTTAAAACTTTTTTATCGGTTGTAGTCCCTTATCTTGCGCAGTCAAGAATGACGTAAGCAACGGGGGAAACTGCAAGGTTTGCGTTCTCTTCCATATCTTTAATGTTATCGTAAATAAACATTTCCGTGAACCTCCTGCAATCTTTATTTCAAGGGCGAACCTTGATTTCGAGGGTAGTATACCACCGGCTTTCTTGTTAGTCAATAACAAAAACAAAAATTTTTAAAAAGTTATTTTTGTTATTTTCTAACAATATTTTATGTTCGTAAGTATAATTTTTGTGAATTTTCTGATTTACGCGTTCATTTTTGCGAAAAATTTTCAAAATTAACAAAAATTAACACTTTTTATCATTTTTCGAGGCATATCCGGCATAAACAGGGTAAAACCCCGTTGTTTAACGCCGTCCGCAAATCTTGCGGACGGCGTTAATATATAGGAAGAGGGGTATATTGTCTTATTTGCCTGTAATTTCGAGGAAGGTTTCGGGGTCTTTGGTTTCGCCGTCCTCTTCTATTTCAAGGTGCAGGTGCGCTCCTACGAAGGTTTCGGTACCGGTCGGCTGCGCAAGAGTGCCTATTACCTGACCGCGCTTTATCTCGCTGCCCCTGCCTATGCCGTCGGCTACGTCAATAAACTTATAGGTCGCGGTAACGCCGTTGCCGTGGTCAATTACCAGATATCCGCCGTACAGCACCGAGGTAGAGTCCGTATCGTAAACTACCTGCGTAACCTTGCCGTCGCGCATTGCGTAAACCTCGTCGCCGACGTTGCCGGAAAAGTCGTAACCTTCGTGGCGGTAGTACCAGCCCAGCGTTTCGTTGTGGAAGAGGTCAAAGACGTTCGCAATCACAACCGACTTAACGGGAGCGAGGTAGCTCGTGTCAGCCGAAGCGGGACCGTCGTCCGGATCTTTATTGTCGCCGTTGTCGGGCGGTTCCTGTCCTGAATCAATGCTCAAATCGGGGGTCGAGCCTTTTACCGTAAATATTACCGTGATAGTAACGGCTGCGATAACTAAAAGGCAAGCCGCAAGAATCAGGTAGTAGAGTAAGACTTTCTTTTTGCTTTTCTTTGTTTCTTGGTTTTTCATAATATAACTCCTTCAACTTTGATATTGACAACGGATTTGAATTTTATTCAATATCCGCCGAAAATTATCGGCGACGCCACCGTGACGGTTTCGGTTTTGACGCAGATATGTAAATTTATCTCTTCGCCGTACAGCGTAACTTTATAAGGAAGGTCTGCGGAGCAGTAATAATTCACGCTGTCGGAAAGGGTTTCGGTAAATTTTATTTTGCCGTTTACCGACTTTAAAAAAGCGGCTACGTCCAGTTTGTCATATACGGCGCATTCGCCGCACACTCCGTCCAAAATGAGTTTCAGACCGTCGGCGTTTTCGCTTGTGGAAATTTCGCGGCAGTTTTTCGAGGTGTCGCCGCAGAAAAAGGTGTAGCTTTCCGCGCCCGAAAAACAAATACGTGAGGGGAGTACGGCAATAGCCGCAATAACCGCGCCCGCTAAAAGCGTTACTGCCAAAAGCTTAACAAACCGCATATCCGTCCTCCCGCAACATTTATTGACCGCGGAAAATCTTAATATACCTGCAATTTAAAAATTTTTTGCGGAACGTTTAGTTTGATTAGCGATTAGCAAATCAAGTGCAAAAGAAATAAAGATACGCGATTAAACGGAACGTTTAAGCCGCCGAACGCAAACGCGTCCGGCGGCTTAAGTTTGACTTGTGAAATTGTAAATCAAGTGATACGGCAATTAAGATACGCCGCAAAGCGTAAGGCTTTATTTATTATAAATATGGTAAATATAAGGATAAATTTTCTAAAAAATTGAACAAAAATAAAAAAAATTCCAAAAAAGTACACTTTTTTGGAATTGCTGAAAAACCGTAAAAATGGGGATTTTGGGGCATTTTTGAGTGTGATTATTATATTATATGCCGCGAAAAATGTCAATAGTAAAATTACAAAAAAGTGTACTTTAATGGAAAAGGGAGTTTTTGGAAAAATTCGTACCACGTCATCTGATTTTACCGCAGGGTAAAAGAAGAGAGGGAAATTTAAGCGGCGGCGCAAATAATTAAAAGGATGCGCGAATGTGGCAAACCGCGCCGCCCGCTTAATTCCGAAAATAAAAGGAGAAAGTATATGAAACTTAAGAGAGGGAATTTATTAACGGTAATTTTAGCTTTACTGTGCGCGGTTGCGGCTGCAATCGGCGTAAGTTTTGCATTGCCAAAGGCTGAAAATATCAGTGCGCAGGCTTCTGGTTCGCCAAGCGATATAAAAATAGTATCTTATATTGCTTATTATTATTCTGACCCGAGTGTTAATGCGCCCTCGACAGTTGCGGGGCTGTCAACGACTTCTACCTTCGGTGACAGTGTTATAAGCTCTCCGACAAGTCTAAATTTCTCTATGACAACTTCTACGCAAACTAAAAAAGTTGTATACGTTGAGTTTAAGGTTGGGGTAAACGTGCCTGCCTGGGAAGAATGGGAAATATCCTATCAGGTAAAATTTAATTTGACGGTAGTTACTACAAGCAGTGGCATAAATCAATCATCGGGTCTATATTATTTTTATCCCAATCCCGCTGCGGGTACGTATGATGCCACTACGTATACATACAATTCTGCATATGATAATTCTACGTGTGTAGAATTGAGCGAAATGATGATTTCAAAAGATACTAATCCGACAGTAAGCAATAATCAATATTATTGTGACGGCAAAAAGGGAGCTGGAAGTTACTCACATACCGCTACTATTGATTCGGGTTATGAAGTTAATAATAAAACGATAACGCTTACCAATAATAGCGGTAGCTCTAAACAATTTACTTTCAGTTACGCGGCGGGTTACACCTGCGGCGGCTCTGCTTCAAACAGAATATCCGCATTTGCTATATCGGTTGAGAGTACGGGATTTAAATCCAAAGAGCTGTACGTTACCGCGCCCAAGGACGTGGAAATTAATTACACGGGCAATGATTTAAAAACTGACGCGGAGGCGCTGATAGAAGAAACTGACTGGTACAAGAGAGAACCGACTTCTAATGACAGCTATATACATTCGGCAGGCGAATGGGCAAGTTACACTTTGCCTTCAACCGCCGTTATAAACGTAATTAAAACCAGTAGCGGTCTTGGCGGCTACGACGTTACTTATTCTCTAACTGATCCTACCAATCACCCTTTTAAAGATGCAAACGACAAGTTTACCACGGACGATCAAACCTTTAAAATAAAAGTCAAGCCTATAGACCCGCCCGATTTAACTGATTACCTTTCGGTAAACGCCGCAGGCAACACGTTGCTTGAAGGGCAGCAGCTTAACACCGTTACTATAGACTGGGACACCGCCGCTACAATTCCACCGGATATAGCGAGCGGCGCGGTTGCGTGGTATTCGCCGAGCAATACCCTGCAAAGCGGAACTAATAATTACCGGTACAAATTTACGTCAAACAGCGATAACTATAACAGCGTTGACAACCGAAATTATTCATTAACCGCCGGCGCGCTTGTGTTTGCCGATATTGACGTCACTTACGTTCAGGGCAGCAGCAAAATATTCCCCTCGACATCAACCAAATTAACCGACGGCGCAAGTCTGCCCGGCACTCTGACCGTGACTAAATTGAATAACGCCGGCAATTCTATGGGTACGGTGCCTTTAAACGAGTGTACCGTTTCGGTAAAGTCGGGAACGACGCTCACTGGAGGAAGTACGGGTACGATAACGGTAGAGTACGGCGGATTTTCAAAAGATATAACGGTTAACGTTTCGGCGCCGAAGCTTGTAAGCATAACCGCTTCGCAAAAGCCCGGGACAGCTATTACCGAGTCAACGAAAATGCAACAGCTTGCGCAGATGCTGGAAGTCAAGGCGACATTCGAAGACGGTCAAACCAAAACGCTTGCCTTTACAGATTATACTGTTTCTACCGCATCGGGTACACTTACAGTATCTTCAAGCTGTCCTGTGGACGTAGAGGTAGACGACGCAGGTGACACCGCGAAAGCCAACTGGCAAAACGCAAACAGCGGCAAGTGCAGTACCACCATATCGGTTGACGCGGCAAATCTTTTAAGTATATCGGCAAACTGGACTAACGGTCAGCCATCGCCGGTATACGACCGCACGCCGCTCAATGATTTAAAGCCTTACTTGACGGTTACCGCCCAATATGACGACCAAGGTTCAAAGGACCTTGCCGACGATGATTATATATTAAAGGGCAATCTCACTAACGTAGCGAACGGCGGCTCTGCTGTTCTTAACGTAGAGTACGGCGGACAGAAAGCGCAAGTTCAATTAAGTAATATTATCAAGGCGCAGCTTACCTCCGTAGCAGTAACCTATTTTGACAACACACAAAAGGTGTACGACACCGACGAACCCGATATTATCAGCGAAAACGGAATGGTTATCGTCACCGCAACGTACGCGCAGTTTACAAACGGTATTATCGTAACTTCGGATTGCACTTTTACGGGCGACCTTGTGGCATCTGACATCGACAAGTCTATATTACACGTTTATTTTGACGGTAACGAAGTAGATTACGGTACGTACCTGGATAACGGCGGACTGGGCGTTTGGGTAGACGCTGGCAACGTTACGCTTTTAAACAAGCCTACGGCGGCGAACACTACGTTTACCTATAACGGCAACGACCAGACGCTTACTATCGCCAACCTTGACAATGCCTATATGGCGGTTGTCGGAAGCTTGCAGCAGACGGCGGTCGGAACGTATACGGTTACTATTTCTCTGAAAGACCCTGCAAACTACCGCTGGGACGACAGAAGCAAAGCGGACGTTGTAATCAACTGGGACATAAAGCAGCTTGTTTTAAATCCCCAAGTCGAAGACCAAACGTACAGCGGCAACGAAATTGCGCTGAAAGATATTTTAAATCTTACAAGTTCAGACTGGAATTTCATAACCGCAAGCGGAGTGGTTAAGAAAACGGACGTCGGTTCGTATTCGGCAACGCTGACTATCAAGCCCGAGCATCTCGGAAACGTAGTCTGGGCGGCGCAGAGTATAACGCCTGTTAAAAAGCCCGTAAAATTTGCTTTAACGGCGGTTTCCGCAAGCGCGGACTGTACGGTCAACTGGAACATAACCCCCGCGGTTATCGCGGCAACCTGGGACGACAGCAGAACAATTCCCGTACTCAATCTGACTTCGGCAAGCGTTGCCAACGTGCCGGCTGATTTGATAGTATACACTTTCACCGACGTTGAGACGGGCAAAACACTTTCGTCCAACAAACTGGAAAAGGGACACGATTACATTGTGACCGCGTCAATCAATATAAACGACCCGCGCGCGAACAACTACGCGTTTACCGCGCCTCAACCCTACGAGTTGAGCATTGCGGCAGCGCAGCCGAATTTTGCGCAGAAGTTAGCAAGCTTTATGACCCAGACCGCGGCAGGACTGCCTATATGGGCGTGGTTCCTGATTGCGCTTGCCGCGCTGATACTTCTTATAATCATAATAGTAGTTGCGGTAAAACGCCGCAAGACCAAAGAAGAACGCGAGGAAATCAAGGCTCGCAAAGAGGAAGAAAAGGCGCGAAAGGAAGAAGAGAGACTTCGCCGCGACGAGGAACGCCGTTTGCAGCAGGAGCGACTTGAAGAAGAACGCAGATTGCAGCGCGAGAAACTCGAAGCGGAGCGCGAACTCGCAAGAGCGAAGCAGGAAGCAGAACTCGAAAAGATCCGCGCGCAGGCGCAAGCCGGAATGGCAGGCGCAGGCATGGCGACAATGGCAATGGCGCAGCAGCCTACGCAACAGGCAATGCCGCCCATACAGCAGGTGCAGACGGTTGATAACGATTTCGTAAAGGAAATGCGCGAGCAGATGGCTGAACTCCGCGCAGATAATAAAGCAACGCAGGAAAAACTTGCGGCAATGCAGAACAACCAGCAACCGGCAATGCCGGCGCCTATGATGCCTATGCAGCAGCCTATGTATCAGCAATATCCTTCATATCAGCAAATGCCCATGATGCCGCAGTACGGCGGAGATCCGACATTGGCAAGGCTTGAAGCGCAGCTCAACGCAATGCAGGCGGAACAGCGCGCGAGATACGATGCGGAACAGCGCATAGAGCTTGCTGCAATGCGCGCGGAACAGCACGTAGACCGCGACTCGCGTCACAGCGTAGACCTCGCGGCAATGCGCGAGCATATCAACGGACACAATTACAACCGTATTCCCGATTACAGCAATGCTTCGGCAAACAATCAGCCTAATTCTATAGAGGCGTTGGGCGCAATCGTAGCGGCGGCTTTAAAGAATATGGCAAACGGTGAAACGGCAGCAACGCAAGTACCCGAACTGCCTCAAAAGGCGGAGCAGGAACCTGTCGCAAAATATTCTTCCGATGCGGTAATTACAACCACGACCACGGTTGATACTACCAAGAACGGAGCGATAAGACGTTCGCGCGACGAAGAGGCAACCTTCGACGTTGACGGCTTCTACGATACCTTTGAATAAGCGTTCCGCTTAATTGGGGTATCTTAATTGCGATACCGTAAACAAACTAAACGCGCATCAAGCGTAAATAAAAATAGCCGCCCGACGGAAACCCGTCGGGCGGCTTACTGTTTATTATTCAAGTTTGATGTGAGCTAAAGTAAATAAAGTGGAACAGAAATAAAGATACGCGATCAAACGGAACGTTTGTTAGCAACCGCTGCAGGTTTTGCAGTTGCCCGAGCATTTCTTTACCGGCTTGCCCGTGGCGGAAAACACCTCGCCGCTCCAAACCCGTTCGGCAGGTTTGCCGCAGTCGGGGCAGCAGACTTTATCGTCGTGCTTTTTAACCAGTTCGTCAAAATTCTTTCCGCAGCTTGCGCAACGGTACTGTAATACAGGCATTTACTTTTCCTTTTTGTCGCGTTTTTTCTTCTTTTTAGTGCGTATACCCTTTTTGAACGGGTTGCCCTTTATGATAAACACCGCAATTGCCGCGGTAAGAAGTATCGTTCCGAAGACAACTAACCAGAACCAGCCCGTCTGCAAAAACGAAACGCCGCTTTCGCCGGGTACGGGCATATTCATTCCCCAGAAGCCGGCAATCATTGTCGGCACGGCAAGCAGAACGGTGATTATAGTCAGCTTGCGCATGGAGTCGTTCGCGTTGTTCGAAATTACCGAGCCGTACGCGTCCATTGTCACGCTCAAAATGTTTTTGTAAATATTACAGGTTTCAATCGCCTGCCTGCTTTCGATTATGACGTCCTCGTACAAATCGGTCAGCTCTTCGCGCGTGCGCACGCCCTCAACCTTGTCTAACTTTTCGTGAACGCGCTCGTTCGAAGTCAGCGAAGTGGAGAAGTAGACCAACGAGTTCTGCAAATCCAGCAGCTGGATAATTTCGCTGTTTCGCATAGTCTTTTCAATCTCGCTCTGGATACGCCGCGTCTTTCTGTCAATCTGTTTCAGGCAGTACAAAAACCTCTTCGCGTTGCCCAGCATAAAGGTGAGTATAAAATGCACCGGTCTTTGCGTGCTTACCCGTTCCTTGCCCAGGATAAAGTTTTTCAGCACGGTGTTACCCTTTAAGCATACCGTGATTATGCAAACGTCGTTGTAAATCACCGCGAGGGGCAGGGTATCGTAGCTGTCGCCGCCGTCGTCCGACTCCTCGATAATGGGGCAGTCCACGACGAACATGCTGCAACCGTCGTCAAATTCGGTACGCGCGCGTTCCTCTTCGTCCAGAGCGGCTTTAATCATATCTTCGGGAACTCCCGTAAGGCGCGAAACTTCTTCGCACTCGTCGTCGTCGGGATTGACCATATCAATCCAGCAGCGGGGATTAAAGTCTGCGCACTGTTCCAAAACGGCGCCGTTCGTCTTAAAGTACTTAACCATAACGCTTTCCTCAACCGTACTTGTTTAAAGGGCGGTCTTCTTTTATTTTGAATAAAAAATGCACGGAAAATTCCGTGCATTGCTTTAAAGATTGCGCTTGGCTTTTGTACGGAAATTTAAGGCATATTATTAATTTTTACAGTATAACTGTCCGTGTCCATAATGCTATTATAAAATATTATATTTTATTTGGCAAGCAATTTGTTAAATTTGCACTAATTTGTCCAGCTCTTCCGCGATAGCGGCAATGTTGCGGTTCAGCGCCTCTTTGTCTGACATTCCGTTAAAAAGCTTTTCTAAATTTTCCGAAAAGTTTGCCGGAAGAATTCTGCATTCGTCTTTGCAAATTTGCACAAGCCTTTTTTCGCCGGGGTGAGTTTTTTCGTTCAGGGCGAAAATCACGTCGAAGTACGATTCAAGAAAGGCGGCAACGCGGTGGTTTACGCTTACCGAATCTCCGCGTCGCGCGGCTTTTTCTATCTGCTTGTCGTACGCAGGCAAAGCTTTATGCAAAAGCTTCATATTTCTTTCTATTATGTTCTTTTTCAACCTTTCGGGGTATTTGATACCGAACCGCTTTTTCGTCTGCTCTAATCTCCCGTCCCTGTCGTATAATATTTTGCAGGTCAAAAGGTTATGCCACATACAGGTGGTGTATCCATTGCGCGCCTGAAATTTTTCGCAGACGGAAGCGACGTCGTCGGCAAAGCCGTCCAAATTGCGGTACAGAATATCTACGCCTGTGCCGTCGGAAAGTATGCAGTTGTCTTCGTATTCCCAAAAGCTGTTTCCTATCTCGTAATATTTGCAGTATCGGGACAGAATTTCTTTTCTCGCGCTCTCGCTTATTTGCGCGGTGCAGTAAACGTAAACATCGTAATCGGACTTTTCATCAAAGTTATTCCCAGCGCGCGAACCGCCCAGCGCAACCGCTTCCGCTTCGGGCAGGGCGGACAGTTCTTCGAAAAGTGAATTTATCATATTAATCTCCGTTAATTATTTCCGTCTAAATTTTATCACGGCGGACGGAGTTTGTAAAGGTTAAATTACGATTTTGCCGTCTATGAACGACTGGAAGAAACCTTCGAGGTCAACGCCGCCCGAAATGAAGCAGCCGAATAAATCTTCCTGCGAAGCGATTTTGTGGCAGTTGTTTTCAAAGTACTTTTTAAGTCCCGATTTAAACTTATCGTCGCCGATAGACTGACGCAGCGTGTCGAACATAATCATGCCCTTGTTATAGGCAATGTTCGCGTATTCGTAATCGCTTTCAAAGTCCTTTAAATTTCTGGTCATGCTGGTGTTTACGTCGCCGAAAATCTGGTTGTATACCGAGTAGTACGCCCTGTAGGATTTGGTCGCCATTCCCACAAGTCCGGTTCTCGTAAAGTTATAGTCGGGGTGGTTTTCGAAGAACATTACGCTGCTGTACTCCGCAAGCCCTTCGTCCTGCCACGCGCAGTTAAGCTGGTCGCTTCCGACCATCGCGTACCACCACTGGTGCGCGTTTTCGTGTACTATGGTGTAGTTGTTAGTGTCGCGGTCAAGCTCGTCGCTTATCATAGTAAGCGCCGGATATTCCATACCGCCGTAGCAAAAGCCGGTCTGCACTACCGAAAGAGTGGGGTAGGTATAGCCGCCGAACGTGTCCGAAAAGTACTCTACGCTTTCGCACGCAACCGCGAGAGAAGCCTGCGGATTGTCATCGTTGTAGTAATAATAGCTTACGTCCACGCCGTTTACGCTGCCCGTTTCCACCTGGAATTTATCGGAAAGAACCAGCGCGAAATCGCGCGCGCATTTCAGCGACCAGGTGCATTTTTTGCTGTCTGCGGTTTCAGCCGAGCTTACGAGTTTTCCGCTCGCCGCCGCGGTGTAGCCGAGGGGCATTGAAAGGGTCACGGTATAATCGGCACATTCCGAAAGGAAGGGGTCGCCGCAGGAATAGTAGTTGCACTCTTTAAAGCCGTCCGCGGTATACGCGCAGAGAACGGGATAAAAGTTGCCTAAATTGACCGTGTTTTTAGTCACGCCCGTGCGGTGGTTTACCTTGGCGAGGTTTAGCGTATAGCTGATTTTTACGCTTGCCGTCTGTTCGGGATAGACGGGGGAAATAAGGGTTACGCTTAAAATATTTTCGTCCTCGCCCCCCACGTTCCACGCCGAGCAGTTTTCAACGCTTTCAACAGTCATTCCGCCGTAGCTCTTGCCAGAATAATAGGCTTTTGCCGCGTAAGCTTCGGACACGGGCGAATACTGCGCGTCCTGTCTGAACGCGTTGCCGAAAAGGTTGAATTTCAGCTCGTTTATTTCGTTGTCCGTGTCGTTGTAGTAGGTGAAGTCAACCGTGCCGGTAAGCGCGTTGGTTTGCCCGTCGTAGATAGCGATAATATCGTAAGAGCTTACGGCGACCTCTTTTTTGGCGCAAGCCGAAAAGGCCGTTGCCGTTACCGCGGCGCATACGATAAGTAGAAGGGAGATAAATTTTTTCACTGAACACCTCGTTTTGATAACTAATCAGTGTATCATATGCCCGTCCATTCGCGATTAAAACAAATTTTAACACATTTTTCGTCAAAACAATAAAATGTATAGTATGATATTATGCGTCGTCGCGGATAGCGCCGTAAAGGATATTAAGACCTTGCCCGAGTGCGATATAGCCCTTTTCGGGTTCAGGGGACTGGGTGAGGTAAACTACGAGAGCGAGCTTAAAGGCGTAACCGATAAGTTCGAGGACGCGGCGCGCCTTTCCAAAACCGCAGGCTGCGGCGTGCTTTGCGGCTGTAAGACAATAAGCCGCGGCGTTTTACGGAAATCGGTCGCCGCCGCCGACAACGGGAAGCTTTTGGGTATTTCGGATATGAACCACGTGATAGACTGCGAGGACTACAAGAGCGGCGCCGGACTGGGCTTTTACACGGTGGGCGGCTGTAAGGTGGGACTTTGCATCGAAAACGATTTGTATTTTCCCGACGGAATAAAGGCGCTGTCAATGTGCGGCTGTAACCTGATAGTCGCGGTGCAGGAGGAGTTAAAGGACAATATACCGCCCCTTTTAATGAGGTCGTACTCCTATCTTTACGGCGTGCCTATAATAATGTGCGCCGGCAACGTAGCTTTCTTTACGGAAACAAACGGCGAGGTTGCCTCGTCCTCGCGGCCGCTGACTCTATTCGAGGTGACGCCCAAAAACAGGTACCGCGTGATAACTACGCGCACCAAAGGGCTTAACGGCGACGTAAGAGCGGACTATTAAAATTTTTGCGGCGTGTTTTTGTAATACGCCGCTTTTGCTTGTAATTTTAAAAATATCTTGATATAATATTTCTGTATAAAAAAATCAAGGGGATCTACCTATGTTAAGCATGACCGGCTACGGCAGGGGAGAATACAAGAAGGACGGCATAGAGCTTTGCGCGGAGATTAAGACGGTAAATAACCGCTATCTTGATATCAACGTAAAAGCCCCCAAAATTTTTGCGGCGTTCGAGGATTCGGTGCGCGGCGTAGTGCGCGAAAAACTTACGCGCGGACACGCGGATATTTTCGTGTCATTGAACGACAAACGCGAAAAGGCGCGCGAATTATATCTTGACGAGGGTACGGCAAAAGCTTACGCCGCCGCCGCGGAGAGAATTAAAAAACTCTTTCCCGAAGCCGCGGACGATTTTTCGGTGACTTCCGTTCTGCGCTATCCCGACGTTATCAAGACAGAGGATATATCCTCCGCGGACGAGCAGTGTTTTGAGGCGCTGGTATCCGCTTTGGAGATTGCGCTTGACAAACTCAACGTTATGCGCAAAACCGAGGGTGAAAAACTCAAAGCCGATATGCTTTCGCGTATGGACGAGATTGAAAAACTGGTCGCGGGCATAGAGAAGCGCGCGCCGCTCGTAGTTCAGGGCTACAAGGAAAAGCTTGAAGCAAAGATAAAAAAGATACTCGAAGGGGTAGAAGTGGACGAGGCAAGACTTCTGACCGAAGCCGCGCTGTTCGCCGATAAATCGAATATCGACGAAGAGCTTACCCGCCTGCACTCGCATATAAGCCAGTTCCGCGAAATCTGCGCGCAGGAGCTTGTAGGCAGAAAGCTTGATTTCCTCGTTCAGGAATTCAACCGCGAAACGAACACTATATGCTCGAAATCAAACGATCTGGAAATAACCAGACTGGGACTTGCTTTAAAGAACGAGATAGAGAAGGTCCGCGAGCAGGTCCAGAACGTAGAGTAAAAACGCATATATACTTCGCAATACTTCGTTAAACTTGCGTTTTGTTTTGGTTGTGTACGTAAGAAGTACACGCCCTGCAACAAAGCCGCGTTTTCCTTGTCTTGCTCGTATCTCTGTGTTTTTAAAATTTTTGTGGTCTACACTTTTATGAAAAACTTATTAATAGTCTTGTCCGGACCTTCGGGCGTGGGCAAGGGAACGATAGTTAATGAACTTTTACAAAGCGGCGGTTACGCGTTGAGCGTTTCCTGCACCACGCGTGCGCCGAGGACGGGCGAGGTTGACGGCAAGTCATACTTCTTTATCAGCAAAGAGGAGTTTGAAAGCAAAATTAAAAGCGGCGGCTTTTTGGAGTACAGCAACCACTTCGAAAACTATTACGGCACGCCCAAAGCCTTCGTAGAAAAACAGCTTGAAGTAAGCGACGTCATTCTGGAAATAGAAGTGGACGGCGCGTTGCAGGTAAAAAATGCGTTGCCGCAGGCGCTGCTTATTATGGTACTTCCGCCCGACGAAAAGGAGCTTGAAGCAAGGCTTTTAAAGCGCGGTTCGGAGGATAGCGAAACCATTGCAAAGCGGATAAGCCGCATGCAGTACGAAATTTCCAAAAAGGATAAGTACGATTACGTTGTTATAAACGACGACCTTTCAAAGGCGATCGAAGAGATAAAAAATATTATCGCAAACAAAAAAGGAGATATAAAATGATAAATCAACCTTCCGTAGATCTTTTAATTGAGCAGCTCGGCACGGACGGACAGGCGGCTTCGCGCTATTGCCTGTGCGTTGTCGCGGCAAAGCGCGCAAGACAGATTCTTGAACACCACGCGGCGCACGGCAACCCCGACGAGTATTTAAAGGAAATTTCGGTTGCCTGCAAGGAAATAGCCGACGGCAAAATCAAGTACACCAAAGATTAATTTAATTAATTTTACTAAATTATCGGTTCGCTGCGGCTTGTTTTAAGACCGCAGCGAAAAAATATAACGGAATGTTCGCGCAAGTTATAGTAGACGTTGCCCACTCCAACGTGGACAAAATATTTGAATATTCCTGTCCGGAAAATCTGACGGCGGGCGCAAGGGTAAAAGTACCCTTCGGCGGAAGAATTATCGATGGCTTCGTGATAGGCGTAAGCCAAACTTCCGCGTACCCTGCGGAAAAGGTAAAGCCGGTCTCTTCGGTCTTTGACGAAGTTCCGGCGCTCGTTCCGGAGTGTCTTAACTTAATGCGCGAAATATCCGAAAGATACCGCGTACCCAAAGCCGCCGCCCTGCGGCTGTTTCTGCCTTCGGAAATGCGGCTAGGCAAGGTGCGCGAAGCCTTTAAAAATTTCGCGGTGTTCAAGACAGCGGATATAAAGCTTTCTGCATCCGCAAAAAAGCAGGCGGAAGCCCTTCAATATCTCAAAGATAAGGGCGGGGAAGAAATGCCGCTCCTTTGCGAAAAGTTCGGACGCGGCGCAATAAACGCGCTCGTTGAAAAGGGTGCGGCGGAAATAGAGAAGCGTAAGATTTCAAGGAACCCGTTCGAGGGTATGAGCGGCGACAGCGAACAGAAAACACTAACTCCGGCGCAGACGGCGGCGCTTCAGTCGATAGAAAATTCGGACAAGCAGGTCCATCTGATACACGGCGTAACCGGCAGCGGCAAAACCGAAATTTACTTAAACGTAATAGACCGCGAAATAAAAAGGGGGAGGACTGCTATATTTTTAGTCCCCGAAATTTCGTTGACTCCGCAGATGCTGTCGCAGCTACGTTCGCGTTTCGGCGGCGCGGCGGCGATACTCCACAGCGGACTTTCCGCGGGCGAAAGATTTGACGAGTGGTGGCGGCTGCGTTCGGGCGAGGCCAAAATTGCAATCGGCGCGAGGAGCGCGGTATTCGCTCCGCTTGAAAATATCGGCGCGGTAATTATAGACGAGGAACACGACTCTTCGTACGTCAGCGAAACGGCACCCAGATATTCCACCTGCGACGTGGCGCTTATGCGCGCAAAATTCAACGGCGCAAAATTAATTCTCGGCAGCGCGACCCCGTCGGTTGAAACCTACGTCAAAGCGGTCGGCGGCGAGTATAATCTGATTACTCTTACCGAGCGCATAAATAAAAAACCCCTGCCTGAAATTATAATCGCCGATATGCGCAAAGAGGTGCGCCGCGGCAATAACTCGGCGTTTTCAAAAGCCCTGCGCGAAGAGCTTGACGAAACTTTAAAAAGCGGCAATCAGGCAATAATATTTCTGAACAGGCGCGGCTATTCGCGCACGGTTATGTGCCGCGACTGCGGCTACGTTGCAAAGTGCGAAAACTGCGACGTAACCCTGACTTACCACAGCGAGGACAACTGCCTGAAATGCCACTACTGCGGCGCGAAATACCGCATGCTTTCCGCCTGCCCCGAGTGCGGCGGGCTGCACGTTTTGTACAGCGGTACGGGAACGCAGAAGGTGGTCGCGGACTTAAAGGAACTTTTCCCCTCCGCGCGCATTTTGAGAATGGATAACGACACCGTCTCCGGCAAGGACGGTCACTATAAAATACTTAACAAATTCGCAAAGAAAGAGGCGGATATACTGGTCGGAACGCAGATGATTGCAAAGGGTCACGACTTCCCGTCGGTAACGCTGGTCGGAATTCTGGACGCGGATATGAGCCTCAATTTCTCCGATTACAGAAGCGGAGAGCGGACCTTTCAGCTCATAACGCAGGTATCCGGCAGAAGCGGCAGGGCGGACGATAAAGGTAAAGTCGTACTGCAGACCTGCGCGCCTGAAAATTACATACTGCGCTACGCGGTGGATTACGACTACAAGGCGTTTTTCGAGAACGAAATTTCAATCCGCAAAGCGACAAACTTTCCGCCTTACTCGCTTATATGCAGGGTCATGGTAACCTCGGACGACAAGGAGCAGGCGCTGGAAGTTTTAAAGTCGGTGTACTTTGCAATAGAGGAATTGCGGACAAACAATCCCGAAGAGTTCTACTTTTTAAACAAGATGCACTCGCCCATAAAAAAGATACAGGGCAAAATGCGTTATCAGGTTTTAATCAGACTGAACAGTACTAAACTGCTTGAACGCATTTACGACATAGCGGTTAAAAACACAAGTAATTCGGTTTTGGTCTACGTGGAAGAAAATCCCGCAAACCTATCGTAAGAAATTCACGCGCGTCTTTTTTGCAAAAATCCGCGTCGTGAGATTGCTGCGGACGTAAAACGCTTAACGGGCGAAATGAATCCGCCCTTGCGTTTTTCGGCGTTAAATATTAAAAATAATATAAGAGGATATTATGATTCGATACGTTGTGCAGACGGGCGACCCCGTTTTGAGAAAAAAGTGCGAGCAGGTCACAGCTTTCAATAAGCAGCTTTGCGACCTTCTGGACGATATGAAAGAAACCGTCCGCGCCGAAAGCGGCGCAGGGCTTGCCGCGCCGCAGATAGGCCTTGCAAAACGCGTGGTGGTAATCGACGTCGACGAGGGATATTACGAACTGGTAAACCCCGTAATAGTTTCGGTAAAGGGCGAGCAGAGCGGACCCGAGGGTTGCCTTTCGGTGAAGGGCAAGCAAGGAACGGTTGTCCGCCCCTACAAGGTTAAAGCGGAATATCGCGACCGCCTCGGCAAAAAGCACAAGCTGACTGCCGAAGGCTTTTTTGCGCGCGCCGTCTGCCACGAGCTGGATCATCTGGACGGAATACTCTACACCGACAAGGCGACGGAAATTTACGACCTGCCGCCAGAAAAGGACTGATATATGAAGATAGTTTTTGCAGGCTCGCCCGAGTTTGCCGTTCCGGCTTTAAAGGCGTTGCATAATTCCGGCGTTGAGATAGTCGCGGTTCTGACCCAGCCCGACAAGCCGGTCGGCAGAAAAAAGGTCTTGACTCCTACGCCCGTAAAGGCGGAGGCGCTCTCTCTCGGTCTGCCCGTTTACGACTTTGCAAAAATCCGCGAACACGTTGAGGATATATCAGGTCTTGCGGATATTATGATAACCTGCGCGTACGGACAGATTCTGACGCGCGAGGTTTTAAACTGTTTCAAAAAGGGAGTGTGGAATCTGCACGCTTCCCTTCTTCCCAAATTTCGCGGCGCGTCGCCCATACAGTCCGCAATACTCGCGGGCGAAAAGTACACCGGCGTCACCGTTATGAAGACCGAACTCGAAATAGATTCGGGCGATATACTGCTCGTTAAGAGATGCGAAGTCGGCGAAAAAACCTACGGCGAACTTCGCGACAAGCTGTCGCAACTTGCGGCGGAAGCGGCGGTCGAAGCGGTAGGGTATCTGAAAGAGGGCAAGCCCCTTCTTCTGATGCAGGACGAAGCCGGCGTTACTCACTGCAAAAAAATAAACAAAGAGAACGCGAAGATAGACTTTAACCGTCCTGCGGAAGAGGTCGCGCGGCTTGTACGCGCAATGAATCCCGAACCGGTCGCGTACTGCCTTCAAAACGGCAATACTCTCAATATCCTCGGCGCGCAGGTTTGCGAAGGGCAGGGAGACAGCGGCTTGGTTTTATCCGCGGACAAGAGGGGGGTATGCGTAGGGTGCGCGCAGGGCGCGGTTATGATTAACGAGCTAATACCCGCAGGCGGCAAAAGAATGAAAGCAAGCGACTACGCCAACGGCAGAAAGATAAAGGCGGGGGACAGACTTGACTAATCCTCTCTGCGACCCCTATCTGGTGCTTTCAAAGGTTTACGGCGGCAGCAAGTATTTAAAGCAGGCGCTCGCCGAAACGCCGGTTGAATTTATTAACAAGGCGCGTACGGTAAAAATCTGCTACGGCGTTCTGGAAAAGGATATTTACTTAAACGCTATAATCTCCGCAAACACGCAAAAGCCGCCCAAAAGCGCGGTAAGACTGATTATAAAAATCGCGCTGTATATGCTTGAATTTATGTCAAAGCACGACTATATGGTTGTGAACGGCGCGGTTGAACTCACCAAAAAACTGGGCAAGGACGGAGCTTCGGGTTTTGTAAACGCATTTCTGCGCTCGTACAAGCTTCCGCCCGAACCGCAAAACACCGACGAAAAAGTTTCTCTGCAGTGCAGCGCGCCTCTGTGGCTAGTTAAGCGCGTCCGCAGAAGCTATAAATCAGAGGCGGCGGAAATTCTGTCCGCGCCCTCGCAGGGAATTTCGGTCAGGTTCGAACGCGGCGCGGAAAACTACCTCGACAAGCCGCATACGGATACGCCGTTTGAAAACTGCTACATATTCAGAAACTTAACGCGCGACGAAAATTTCGACAACGGCGGCTACACCTTTCAGTCGGTAGGTTCGGTCGCAATATGCAACGCGGTTGCTCCTTGCGGCAAGCTTCTGGACGCGTGCGCAGCTCCCGGCGGGAAGTCGGTCTTGCTGTCGCGCAGGTGCAAAGAGGTTACGGCAAACGAACTTCACCCCCACAGAGCCGAACTTATTAAAGCTTACGCAAGCCGGATGGCGGCGGAAAATATTACCGTAAGCGTCGGCGACAGTACTGTATTCAACCCCGGATACGAAAACGCGTTCGACGCGGTTTTATGCGACGTTCCCTGCTCTGGTACGGGGGTCATAAACGAAAACCCCGACATAAAACTTTTCAGAAAGGAAGAGGATATCGCTTCGCTGAACGATACCCAGCTTGCAATTTTAAAGAACTGCTCGCGGTACGTAAAACCGGGCGGAAAACTCTACTACTCGACCTGTTCAATTCTTCCCGAAGAAAACGACAGCGTAGTCTATAAATTTTTAGAAGAGAGTAATGGCTTTACCGTGGAAATTCCCGAAAGTCCGCTTAAACACCGCAAAACAAAATTCGGCTTACAGTTTCTGCCGCATATATCCCTCGGCGCTGGATTTTTTCTGACGTCGTTTACGAAGGAGCAAAATGAATAAGGAGAGGAAAGACTATATACAAAGCTGCGAAGTATCCGAGGTCGCTATTGTAGACCTCGGCGGATATAAGCAGAAAATTGCGATAGAGGGCAAAACCAAAGATTTGCCGGTGGTAATCTGTCTGCACGGCGGACCGGGGTCGCCCGTTCCCTTTTCGGTGGGCTGCCGCGGGCTGTTCCCCGAGTGGACCGATAAAGCGATAATGGTCTACTGGGATCAGCTGGGCTGCGGCGCAAACAACCGCTTAATCGACGACAGCTTCAAAACAGAACACTTCGTCGATATGACCTGCGATCTCGTGGAGTATATTAAGCGGAAATTCCCCGAAAACAGGGTTTACCTGTTCGGCGTAAGCTGGGGCAGTATTCTCTCGCTCAACGCGGCGCTCCGCATACCCGAAAAGCTTGACGGCGTTTTCGTCTACGGTCAGATTTTAAAAAATCTTTTCTTCAACGGCGAAGTTGGGTCAACGTTCGGAGGCGCGCCCGAAAAAGTAAAGAAAACCGTAAGCAAAATTCTTGAAACGGGAATTGACTGCGACGATAAAATTCTGAATAAAAACCTTAAAACACTGTACAAACTTTTAAGCAAATATACGAACGCGTATATCAATAAAAACGCCGCGCCCGCGCCTATAGGTAAAATAATAAAAGGACTTATGACAAGTCCCGACTATAATTTCCGCGACTTTATGGCTGTCGTTAAAAACGGCTACGCTAAAAACGCGTCGCTTTTGCGCGAACATTTAAGTACGGACCTGTCGCCAAAGCTTTCAGATTTGCAGGTTAAATATCTTATGCTGCAGGGCGATACCGATATAGTGGCTTCAACAGCAAACGTTTTGAAGGCGGTTGAGGTCTGCGGCAATAAAAACGTTACCGTAAAGGTGGTAAAAAACTCGGGGCATATGCCTTCGTCCGAAGCTATGAACGAGTGCTTTTATACCCTTTTGCAATTCGTACAATGAAAAGCATCTTACAGGATTTAAATTACGAACAGCTTGAAAACTTAATACTGTCCCTCGGCGAAAAAAAGTTCCGCGCAAAACAGCTTTACGACGGGCTTATGAAGGGCAAAAAAATTTCGGAGATAAATATATCCGCCGAGCTTAAAAAAAGCCTTTTGGAAAGCTACGAGGACGAACCTGTAAAAATTATAAAAACCCTTAAATCTTCTTCGGACGGCACCGAAAAATATCTTTTCAGACTTTCCGACGGAAACGTTATCGAGGGCGTTTTTATGAAATACAAGTACGGCAATACCCAGTGCGTTTCAACGCAGGTCGGCTGCCGTATGGGCTGTAAATTCTGCGCAAGCACGCTGGGCGGACTTGTACGAAATCTGACCTCGGGCGAAATTGCGGCGCAGGTGCTTGTAGTAAACGCGCTACACGCGGAAGGCAGGCAGAGGGGAGTTACCAATGTCGTTTTAATGGGCAGCGGCGAGCCGCTCGATAACTATGAAAACGTTGTCGCTTTTCTTAAAAATATTTCGGCGGAGGGCGGCGTGAACATTTCGCCCAGAAACATATCGCTGTCGACCTGCGGCCTCGTTCCAAAAATTTACGCGCTCGCAGAAGAGGGGCTGCCGGTAAACTTAACTATATCCCTGCACCAGACCACCGACGAGGGCAGGGCAAGGACTATGCCGGTCGCAAAGAAATATTCCATTGACGAAATTTTAAAAGCCTGCGGATACTATTTTGATAAGACGGGCAGAAGATACATTTTTGAGTATTCGCTGATAGCCGGCGAAAACTGCGGAGCGGAACACGCGCAAAGTCTTATAAAACTTTTAAAGGGCAGACCCTGCCACGTCAACCTGATAAGGCTGAACGAGGTGGAGGAACGCAACCTCAAACCTATCGGCGATAAGCAGGCTTACGCCTTTATGCAGACGCTTATTGACGGCGGAATATCCGCAAGCGTCAGAAGAAGTCTCGGCTCGGATATTGGCGGAGCGTGCGGACAACTGCGCGTAAATTATCTCAACCAAAACGGCTGACCGCATATATGCTTCGTCTATCGGCGTTGCGCTGCGTTTTCTCGGTCGCGTACGAAAAAGTACGCTCCCGTCGTAAAGCCTTGCGCGCCTTGATATACTCGTATCTCTGCGGTCGGGATAACTATAAATTAGGAGAAGAAAAATGCAGACAAAAATAGCGCCTTCGATACTTTCGGCGGACTTTTCGGTTATGGGCGAAACCATTAAAAAATTAGAGCAGTGCGGCGCGGACCTTATCCACTGCGACGTTATGGACGGAAGCTTTGTCGAACCCATAACCTTCGGCGGACAGATGGTCAAAAATATCAGACCTTTAACCAAGCTGCCGCTCGACGCGCACCTCATGATCGAACACCCCAAAACGCAGATTAAATTTTTTGCGGACGCCGGCGCGGATATAATTACCGTACACTATAAGGCGTGCAAAAAAATCTCGGACACCTATCTGGAAGAGACGCTGAAAATGATTAAGTCCTACGGCGTAAAGTGCGGCGCGGTCGTAAACCCCGACGTTCCGGTCGAGAATATCTTCCCGGTATTTCCGCTGTGCGACATGGTGCTTTTAATGTCGGTATATCCCGGCTACGGCGGACAGAAATTCATTCCCGAAGTTATGGAAAAAATCGAAAAGGCGCGCGAGTACGCAAAGTTTATAGGACGTCCCGATATGGATATCGAAATCGACGGCGGCGTAACTCCGGATAACGCGGCGGCTATCCGCGCTGCCGGCGCAAACGTGCTTGTCGCAGGTTCCGCTGTGTTCAACGCGCCCGATATGGCAAAAGCTATCTCCACCCTGAAAAAATGAAAGGCGTAATTCTTTTAAACGGCGACCCGTATTCGGGCGGAATAGATACTGAAAACGCGCTCGTCTACTGCTGCGACGGCGCGTACAAATGGGCTAAAAACAAAGTTCGGATAGACGAAAATATCGGCGACTTTGACAGCCTTGACGAAATCCCTTATCCCGCACCTACCGAAATATATCCCTCCGAAAAGGACTATACCGACGGCGAAATCGCGCTCTTCAAACTGCTGAAAAAGGGGGTTGAAGAGATTGAAATTTACGGCGGCGGAGGCGGCAGGGAGGACCATTTTTTAGGCAATCTTCACCTTTTACACCGCGCGTATTCCGAGGGCGTTCAAGCCCGTATGATAACGGACCGTTCCATACTTTTTCCGGCAAGCGGAAAAATTTTTCTGGGAAAATATAAGGGGACAACATTTTCGGTGTTACCTTTCGGCGGCGTATTGCATATAATGGATAGTGCAGGGCTTAAGTACCGCTATCCCCCGACGCTGTCGTACGGCGAGTGCAGGGGAATTTCGAATATCGCGCAGGACGGCGGCGCGTATTTGGAAGTTGAGGGAATTGCTCTCGTAATAATAAACAGGGGTGAAGTATGACCATTATCTGCGTTAAACCGCCTAGACCCGTAAGGTACATTTTAAGGCGATTACTGCGCAAATGAAATACGTTGACTTGCACTGCGACACGCTGACTAAAAGCTTTGACGAAGAGCTGAATTTAAAAGACGGCTGTCTGCAGATAAATCTTGACAAGCTGAAAAAAAGCGGCTGCGCCGCCCAGTGCTTTGCAATCTTCACGCATGGCGAGGGAGCGGACAGCCGCTTTTTAAACTACGCCGAATACTTCAAGGACTGTATGCGACGTTACGGCAGGCAGACGGAATTTATAAAAAATTATTCGCATTTAAAGTACTGTCTCGACGGCGGCGGAACGGGGGTTATCCTCACTGTCGAAAACCTCGGCTTTATTTCTTCCTCGGACGAAATCGACGGTCTGTATAACCTCGGCGTGAGAATGGCTTCGCTCGTCTGGAACTGCGAAAACACGCTTGCCTATCCTAACAGTATAAAAGAGCGTGAGGGCAGAGGTCTGAAACCTTTTGGACGCGAAGTTTTGGAAAGGTTGGACGAAAGGGGGATAATAGTTGATATTTCCCACCTGTCGGACGGCGGCGCGGAGGAAATTTTACAGGGCAGAAAAATTCCGCTCGTCGCAAGTCACTCGAACTGCGCGGCGGTATGTAACCATCCGCGCAACCTCACCGACGGACTTATAAAAAAAATCGCCGGCTGCGGCGGCGTGGTAGGGGTCAATTTCTGCAAAAAATTTTTGGGCGGCGGCGATGCCTTCGAACGCGTTCTTGACAATATAAATTATCTTATAAATGCGGGCGGCGAGGATATAATCGCTTTCGGCAGCGACTTTGACGGAATACCCGAGTGCGAAAAGATAGAAGGCTGCGAAAAAATGCCCTACCTATTAAACTTTCTCGAAAGCCGCGGAGTTCGCGGCGCGACGCTCGAAAAGCTGGCTTATAAAAACTTTGCAAGAGTTTTTAAAGAGGTGTGTCCGTAAAACGGGCGGAAAGAGCTTGTCTTTTTTTACGCGCTGTGATAGAATAAACTTATGAAAAAATTTACCGCGCTGATAATTACTTTAATAATATCGCTTTGCTGTCTGCCCTTCGTTGCGGGCTGCAAGTTTTCGGAGCAGTTTACTCTGAAAGAGAATGAGGACGGAAGCTCTTACTACGTTTACTCCTGCACCGGCTTTACCAACAAAATCAAGGGCGAGTTTATTATTCCGTCCGAACACGATGGTATACCGGTAACGGAAATCGACGAGCAGGGACTTATCATGACCGGAATTACCAAACTGACCGTCCCTAACACAATCAAAAAAATCGGCGCTGCGGCATTTGCGTACAACTATTCGCTGACCGAAGTGGTTTTTGAAGAGGGCATAGAAATACAGGAAATTCCGTCGGGCTGTTTCGGCTACGACAGGGCGCTGCAAAAAATAGATATTCCCGCGGGCGTTGAAACTATCGGCTTGATGGCGTTTTTGTACTGCGAAGGACTGGAAGAGGCTACTCTGCCCGAAGGTCTTGTTACTATCGGCACGCAGGCTTTTACCTATACAGCCCTTAAAGAGATAACTATTCCCGAAACCGTTCACGATATAAAGACGGAGGAGGGAACGATTTTCGGCATAGGCTACGCCGCTTTCCATACCTGCGAAAAGTTGACCGTTGCAAATATATACGATGCGCAGATTACCGAAATTCCCTCGGGCGCGTTCGGCTACTGCCCCGCGCTTGAAAAACTGTATTTGCCCTCGACTCTTAAAAAGATAGACGGCGCGTATTACAACAGCAAGGATAAATTCGAATACGGACACGCCTTCCACTACAATACGGGACTCAAAGATATTTACTTTGCAGGCACCGCGGCGCAGTGGAACGCCGTTGCGGTGGACAACGAAAGCGTTACCGTGCAGAACGCAACGTACAACAACGAAGCAATCAAGAACGCGACAATGCACTACGCGTCCTCAGCCGAATAAAACGCATAACCGTAGAAAAATAAAAAAAATAAAAAGTGTGTACCTGAAAGTACACACTTTTTTTAACAATCTGAAAATTTACGCTCTTTCAACCGATTTAAGGCATCTGGTGCAAACGTAATCGTTGACGGTCTTTCCGTCCTTTACGTAAGAAACTTTTTGAACGTTGGCTTTGAACGTTCTTCTCGTTCTTCTCTTGGAATGGCTGACGTTGTTACCCGTCGTCTGTCCCTTTCCGCAAACGCTGCAAACTCTCGACATATTTATACACCTCCGTGGGTTAATCGTAGTAAAGCCTGAAAAAAGCTGAAAATAAAGCCGTTTTTCAAAGCGACCTTAAATAATATAACACGCGTTCGATAAAAAATCAATCAAAAACGGCGGAAAAGATTAATTTTTTTTATTTTTTCCGAAATAATTTATGGTAAAACAATCCAATTTAAAGATAAAGATATAAAATATTCTTGCAAAAAAGCGTAAAATAGTTTACAATACTGAATACGGGAGATGTTATGTCAGTAAATACAAGCAACGTATACGGTAAAATTTCAATATCCGACGTAGCTATCAGCAAGGTCGCTAAAAATGCTGCGCTGGAATGCTACGGCATAGTCGATACGGTTTCCCGTAAATTCACCGACTCTTTTTCCGAATTGCGTAAAAAGCAGACGGGCAAGGGGATAAAGGTAGTAACTTCGGGCGACAGAATTTTTATAGACGTCTACGTTATTATCAAGTACGGCGTGTCAATCAACGCCGTTGCGGAATCCCTTAAAGAAGGGGTTAAATATAAAGTTGAGAAGTTCACGGGTATGATAGTCGATACCGTGAACGTGAATATCATAGGGGTAAAGCTGTAATTTTGGCTTTACCTTGCTTTTGTGTTTACGGCAATACGTTTTTGCCGCAATAATTTTGAAAAAACTCACGTAAGATATTTAAACGGACTAATTTAGGAGTATTATGCAGAAAACCATCAACAGCACCGAATTCCGCAAAATGGTTGCAAGCGGTGCAAGAATGCTTGAAATAAACAGAGCGAAAGTTGACGCGCTTAATGTATTCCCCGTACCCGACGGCGATACCGGTACCAATATGTCTCTTACAATGCAGTCGGCTATAAAAGAGATGAACGCATGCTCGTCAAACCGCTTTCAGGAAATATGCGACGCGGTTTCAAAGGGCGCTTTAAGGGGCGCGCGCGGAAATTCGGGTGTCATTTCGTCACAGATTTTCAGAGGAATTTGTTCGGTTTTAAAGGACACAAAGGACTCTTTCGATACAAAAACTTTTTCAAAGGCGCTTGAAGCCGGAACGAAAGTCGCTTATTCCGCGGTATCAATTCCCAAGGAAGGCACCATTTTAACGGTTATAAGAATGATGAGCGAAGCTTCGTCAAAGCTTGCGGGCAAACACAAGGACTTCGTAGAGTTTTTAACCGCCCTCATCGAAGTGGGCGACGAAGCGCTTGCACGCACACCCGAACTTCTGCCCGTACTGAAAAAGGCGGGGGTAGTTGACTCGGGCGGCGTGGGACTTATGACCATAATGCGCGGCTTTCTGGCTGCGATTACCGGCGAAGATATCGACGCGGATTCTATCCCCACTGAATCGCAGGAGCTGTCAAAGGGCGGCGCCGCGGACTTCGGCGACAACTCGGATATTATCAACCTCGATCTGGGCGATATCGAATTTGCCTACTGTACCGAGTTTTTCATTATCCATTTAAAGCAAATGACAACGCTTGCCGATATAGACAGACTCAAAGAAAAGCTTATGAGCATAGGCGACTCGGTTATCTGTATAGGCGATCTGGAGCTTGTTAAAGTACACGTCCACACCAACACCCCCGGCGTTGCGCTTACTTACGCGCTTGAACTGGGCGAGCTGGACAGACTTAAAATCGAAAATATGCTCGAAGAAAACCGCGCTTTAAAGGCGAAGTTAGAGGCCGAAAAGAAGGAAATGGGCATGCTTGCAATCTGCGCGGGACAGGGACTTGCCGATATATTCAAGGATCTGCTGTGCGACAGAGTTATAGAGGGCGGTCAGACGATGAACCCCTCTGCGCAGGATATTGCGGACGCGGTGCAGAAGATTAACGCGACCAACGTATTCGTGTTCCCCAACAACTCCAACGTAATTCTTGCGGCGGAGCAGGCGAAAGACCTCGTATCAAACCGCACCATTCACGTTATCCCCACCAAAAACGTGCCGCAGGGCTTTGCGGCGGCGCTTGCGTTCAATTCGGACGGCACCGTTCCCGAAAATAAGACCAATATGACCCACGCGATAGACAACGTCGCTTCCGGTCAGGTGACTTACGCGGTAAGAAACACCACCATGAACGGCTTCAAGCTGAAAGAGGGCGACATAATAGGTCTTGACAACAAGCGTATTCTTGCCAAGGGCAAAAATATCGAGGAAACGACGCTCGCGCTTATTAAGGCGCTCAAAAACGACGACCACGAAATTATTACCCTTTACTACGGCGAAGGCGTAAAGGAAGAGGAAGCAAACGCGCTTGTAGAGAAGATAAACGCGGAGTATCCGGAGTGCGAGGCGAGCGTTCTCTTTGGCGGTCAGCCCGTTTATTACTATATGGTATCGCTCGAGTAGTTCACGAAAATTTGCTTTCGCAAATTTTCCGTGAGGTTGCTGCGGACGTAAATTTTCTAACGGGCGAAATTAATCCGCCCTTGAAAATTTTCGGCGTAAGTATTTAAAATTTGTTAAGGTAAAAATGTGCCTTGAAATTTTTTAACGCAAAGGCTGCTTTGCTAAAATTTCTGCGGCGAAACAAAAAAATGTAAAAGGGAGGGCGACCTCCCTTAAATTTAACCGTTGAACGGTACGGCGGTTTATTGCCGTTGCCGTAATTAAGATACGCGACAGGCATTGCCTGTTAAACGGAACGTTTATGCAGCTTACAGATTTAAAGTTCGTTTCCGAAAAGAGAGAGGCGGACTTAAATAAACTTAATATATATACTGTAGAAGAGTTAGTGCGGCATTTTCCGCGCGACTATCTGGACCTTACCAGACAGTCGCTTTTGAAAGACGCGTACCATAACGACTACGTTCTGGTCGCCTGCGAAGTGCTGACCGTGGAAGTCAACCGCCATTCGCGCCGCCCATACGTAAAAGCGGGCTGCCGCCAGGGCAACTACTATTTCAACGCCCTTTGGTTCAATCAGATGTACGTCGCCGAAAAACTGGGTCGGGGCGAGTTTCTGTTTTACGGCAGGGTAAACAACCGTGACGGTATGGGCTGCACTATGTTCAATCCCCAGTTCGAACGCGCGGACAGAAACGCGAATTTAAAGGGGATAATTCCCGTCTATCCGCTCGCCGGCGCTCTCACGCAGGGAGTTGTGCGCGTTGCCGTTCGGCAGGCTCTGCAAAGGGTGAATATTACCAGCAACATACCGCCCGTACTGCAAAAAAAGTACAACCTATCGCCGCTGAAAGAAGCCTATCGGAAAGTACATATGCCGCTCAATAAGAGGGACGCGGAGCAGGGCGCGGCGCGGATTGCGCTTGAAGAGTATTTCCTGCTCATTTCCGCGTTCAAGGTTATAAAGGGCGGACGGGACGACGCGCGGCTCAATCAATACGCGGTGACGCGCGAAGAGGTGGACGGTTTTATTTCGCGTTTCCCCTTTGAGTTTACCGCGGGACAGAAAGAGGCTGTCGAAGACATTTTCAAAAACGTCCGCTCGCCGCACGTTATGAACAGACTTTTGCAGGGCGACGTCGGAAGCGGCAAAACAGCCGTGGCGCTTGCCGGCATTTTTATGGCGGTAAAGTCGGGCTATCAGGCGGCAATGATTGCCCCCACAGAGGTGCTTGCGCGGCAGAACGCGGCGCTTATACAAAGATATTTCCCCGACTACGAGGTTCGCGCCCTGACAGGTTCAACACCGACTGTCGAAAAGAGAGAGATAAAGAAAAAGCTTGCGAGCGGCGAAATTAATATCGTCTGTGGTACCCACGCGGTAATTCAGGACGACGTCACGTTCAGAAAGCTCGCCTTCGTCGTCTGCGACGAACAGCACCGCTTCGGCGTGGCGCAGCGCTCTTCGCTTTCGGGTAAGGGCGAGGGGTGCGACGTTCTGATTATGTCCGCGACCCCCATTCCGCGCACGCTGTCGCTCATCTTTTACGGCGATCTGGATATTACCACTATTAAAGATAAACCTGCGTCGAGGCAGGAGATTACCACCTCTATTATTCTTCCGCATAAGTACGGCGATATGTACCGCTACGTCGCCGGCTGCGCAAAACAGGGCGAACAGACCTATTTCGTTTGCCCCAAGATTGAGGGCGACGACGAAGGCACCGTTATGTCGGTCACCGAGCTTTACGAGGAGCTTAAAAGCAAGCTGCCCGAATTAAAAATAGCCCTTCTGCACGGCAAGATGAAGGACAAGGTCAAAAACGAGGTAATGGCGGCGTTTAAGGCGAAGGAGTATGATTGCCTCGTTTCGACCACGGTAATAGAGGTCGGCGTGGACGTCCCCGACGCGACAACAATGATAATTTACAACGCCGAAAGGTTCGGACTTTCGCAGCTGCACCAGCTTCGCGGCAGGGTCGGTAGAGGGGATAAAAAGAGTTACTGTTTCCTTCTGCCCGGCGCGGATACCGAAGAGGCGGCGGCAAGACTTTCGGTTATAAAGAGGAGTTCGGACGGCTTTGAAATAGCCGAAGCCGACCTTAAACTGCGCGGCGGCGGCGACTTTATGGGTACCCGCCAGAGCGGCAGAATTTTGAGCGAAATCAACAAACTGCGTTTTCCCGTGTCGGTAGTGTTTACCGCCAAAAAGCTTTCGGACGAGGCGTTTTCGGGAATATGCGACGTGCGGCAGCTAACCGCTATCGCGGCGCAGAAATACGAAAGTCTGAAAGACGTTATATTAAATTAAGAGGTTTTTATGAGCGATACCGCTATGCAGTGGATAGAATACGTAGTCGTGCCGGGTACGGTACAGCTTTTAGGCTCGCTCGTTCTGGGACTTGTCGAGCGTTCGCGGCTTAAAAAAGAGGGTAAGGCGGACCCTGACCGCTTTACCGTTAAACTGCCGGTGATATTTATAATTTCGCTTATGGCGTGCTTTATAGCCTTTACTACTATTACGGTATTTTTTAACCGTCAGGTAATCAACAACCCGTCCGTCAATATGTTTACCAAAGTATTTCTGAATATCGGCATGATTGCGCTCGCCCTGACAAGCCTTTTATACGTTTATATTTATATCCGCAGAAAGATAGAAGTGACCTGCGGCGTGGCGAAAGTTACACCCGCATTTTCAAAGCCCTATACCTTTACTGCCGCAGAGGTGCGGAATTTGCAGTATTACGACAAGGAAATTAGCTTTAAAGTACGGGGCAAAAGAATCAACGTTTATAAAATCTGCCATTGCTCGGGGCTGTTCGCGCAGTGGCTCGACCGGTTATATTAAAATTTAAGCAAATTTCTTAAATTCGTTTGACAATAATGTAAATATTTGTTAAAATCGTTTAGCACGCTTATTATAGGCGTGCTATACCGTTTTATTAAATTTTGCTTTTTCCCTCCGCATTTTAAGGGTATGCGGTGAGAGGAAATATATTCCACAGACCCCGTTCGGGGCCGAGTAAAACAAGGAGGATAGTAATGCCCACAATCAATCAGCTTATAAGAAAAGGCAGAGAAAGACAGATTGACAAATCAAAGTCGCCTATTCTGGATAATTGTCCCCAGAAACGCGGCGTTTGCCTTTCGGTCACCACGACCACGCCTAAAAAGCCTAACTCGGCTATAAGAAAGATTGCAAGAGTAAGACTGACCAACAAGCAGGAAGGTACCGTTTATATTCCCGGCGAAGGTCACAACTTGCAGGAACACTCGTCCGTGCTTATCAGAGGCGGAAGAGTTAAGGACCTGCCCGGCGTACGTTACCACATTATCCGCGGCGCGCTGGATACGGCAGGCGTTTCAAAGAGAATGCAGTCGCGTTCTCTGTACGGCGCGAAGAAGCCTAAATAATAACTAATGCCGAAAAACGGCAAGGTTGAATTCATTTCAACCGTTAAGCCGTTTTACGACCTAAACAATCTCACGAAAAATTTGCAAAGCAAATTTTTGTGAACCTAAAAGCAACGTAACGTTGCCCTACTTGTTTCGGAATATATTTTACCCTTACCGATAAAAGTAGGCAGTATTCGCCGCAAGGCGGAGAAGGTTTGCAACTTTATATTTATTATAAAGTATGTAATAGCTTATTTAAGGTAAACCCTTAAAACAAAATTTAAAAAATAAAATAAATTGCGTCGGAAAACGCAAGCGCGGATTCATTTCGCACGTTAAGCGTTTTCACGACCGCAGCAATCTCGTTGCAATATCGCGCGCGAGATTGCAACGAAAAAGGAGGATACTATGCCCAGAAGAGGCGGCGTTCCCAAGAGGGACGTATTACCCGATCCCGTGTACGGCAGCAAGGTTGTGACCAAGCTCATCAACCAGATTATGTACGACGGTAAGCGCGGTACGGCACAGAACATCGTATACGACGCTTTTAAAATTATGAGTGAAAAATTGGGACAAGACCCCATGGAAATTTTCAACCAGGCAATGAATAACGTTATGCCCGTATTGGAAGTTAAGGCAAGGCGCGTCGGCGGCGCGAACTATCAGGTTCCCATCGAAATCAGACCCGAAAGGCGTCAGACCCTTGCTATCCGCTGGTTGGTCATCTCTACCCGCAAGAGAAGCGAGCGCGAAATGTCGCAAAAGCTTGCGGCGGAACTTATGGACGCATATAACAACGCAGGCGGCGCAGTCAAGAAAAAGGAAGACACGCACAGAATGGCAGAGGCAAACAAGGCATTCGCGCACTTCCGTTTTTAAGAGGTAGGTTATGGCAAGAGAATACGATTTATTGCATACCAGAAATATAGGTATAATGGCGCACATTGACGCCGGCAAAACTACGACGACAGAGCGTATTTTGTACTATACCGGTATCAACCACAAAATAGGCGAGACCCACGACGGTACCGCAACGATGGACTGGATGGTTCAGGAGCAGGAGAGAGGTATAACCATTACTTCCGCGGCAACAACCTGCCACTGGACGAGATCGGGTCTTACCAAAAAGGACGAGTGCCGTATAAACATTATCGACACCCCGGGACACGTTGACTTCACCGTAGAAGTTGAGCGTTCGCTGCGCGTTCTCGACGGCGCGGTCGCAACCTTCTGCGCGAAGGGCGGCGTTGAACCTCAGTCCGAAACGGTCTGGCGTCAGGCCGATAAGTACAAGGTTCCCCGTATCGCGTACGTCAACAAAATGGACATCAACGGCGCAAACTTTGCGCGCGCGGTTCAGATGATGCGCGAAAGACTTAACGCTAACCCCGTTCCCATCGAACTTCCCATCGGTAAGGAAGAAACCTTCCGCGGTATCGTAGACCTCATCGAAATGAACGCGGAAATCTACGACTCGGACGACGGCAAACAGTATCACAGGGACGAAATTCCCGCAGATCTGAAAGACGCGGCGGAAGAGGCGCACATGGCTGTTATGGAAGCGGCGGCAGAAGGCGACGACGAGCTTATGGAAAAGTTCCTTGAAACTATGGAACTTACCCCCGACGAAATCAGAAAGGGACTCCGTAAAGCTACTATCGATATGAAGTGTACCCCCGTTCTCTGCGGTTCGTCCTATAAAAACAAGGGCGTTCAGATGCTGCTCGACGCGGTTATCGACTACCTGCCCTCGCCTGTAGACGTTGCGCACGTTAAGGGCGTAAACCCCGACACCGGCGCAGAGGAAGAGAGACAGACTTCGGACGACGCTCCTTTCGCGGGACTTGCGTTCAAAATTGCAACCGACCCCTTCGTAGGCCGTCTTGCTTATTTCAGAGCGTACTCCGGCGTTCTTGAATCGGGTTCGTACTGCTACAACTCGACCAAGGGCAAAAAGGAAAGAGTCGGACGTCTCGTTCAGATGCACGCTAATACCCGTACGGAAATCCCCAGAGTTTACTCGGGCGATATCTGCGCGATAGTAGGACTTAAAGATACCACCACGGGCGATACCCTTTGCGACGAAAAGCATCCTATCGTCCTTGAACAAATGACTTTCTCCGATCCCGTTATTCAGCTTTCGATTGAACCCAAGACCAAGGCGGGACAGGAAAAGATGACTATGGCGCTTATCAAGCTCGCCGAAGAAGACCCCACCTTCAAGACCTATACCGATCAGGAAACCGGTCAGACCATTATCGCAGGTATGGGCGAGTTGCACCTTGACATTATCGTCGACAGACTTCTGCGCGAATTCAAGGTTGAAGCAAACGTAGGCGCTCCGCAGGTTGCTTACCGCGAGACCATCAGAAAAGCCGTTGACTGCGAAGGTATGTACAAGCGTCAGTCCGGCGGTAAAGGTCAGTACGGTCACTGCAAACTTCACATGATTCCCGGCGAACCCGGTTCGGGCTACACCTTCGAAGACCTGACGGTCGGCGGCTCTATTCCCAAGGAATACATTCCCGCTATCGACAAGGGTATTCAGGGCGCGGCTAAAAACGGATTCCTCGCAGGCTACGAAGTCGTTGACTTCAAAATTCAGGTTTACGACGGAAGCTACCACGAAGTCGACTCTTCCGAAATGGCTTTCCAGATTGCAGGCTCTATGGGCTTTAAAGACGGTATGACCAAAGCTAACCCCGTCCTTCTGGAACCCATTATGAAGGTTGAAGTTATCACCCCCGACGACTATTTCGGCGATATTATGGGTAACGTTACCGCGCGCCGCGGTACGATTATTTCCACCGACGACAGAGCGGGCGCAAAGGTAGTGGACGCGGAAGTTCCCCTTTCGGAAATGTTCGGCTACGCAACCGATTTGCGTTCGAGAACGCAGGGCAGAGGTCAGTTCACCATGCAGTTTGACCACTACGCCGAAGTTCCCAGAAGTGTCGCCGAAAAGGTTATCGGCGAAAGAGCAAAGAGAAACTAAAACGCATCTCTGCGTTTTATACACTCAATATCAAGCTTTACACCACCTATAAAAAATTTAAAATAAGCCGCTTTATTTATTTGTGTTTTTAATTATTTTAATATATAATGTTAAAGACGCTGAAACGAAGCGCAAAACAGCAGCAATAATGATAGATAGCTGCGACGCTTATCTTTTAAGCGGAAGTTATCATTTTTATAAAAAATATAATTTAGGAGATTAAAAAAATGGCAAAGGCTAAGTACGACAACAGCAAGCCCCACGTTAACATCGGCACCATCGGCCACGTTGACCACGGCAAGACCACTCTGACCGCAGCTATCACTATGGTAATGGCGTGCAAAGGTCAGGCAGCAAAAATGAAATACGACGAGATCGATAAGGCTCCCGAAGAGAAGGCGCGCGGTATAACAATAAACACCGCTCACGTAGAGTATCAGACCGACAAGCGTCACTACGCTCACGTTGACTGCCCGGGACACGCAGACTACGTCAAGAACATGATTACGGGCGCAGCGCAGATGGACGGCGCTATCCTCGTAGTTGCAGCTACCGACGGTCCCATGCCCCAGACCAAGGAGCATATCCTTCTTTCCCGTCAGGTAGGCGTTCCCTACATCGTAGTATTCCTCAACAAGTGCGACCAGATGGACGACCCCGAACTTCTCGAACTCGTTGAAATGGAAATTACCGATACTCTTGAAAGCTACGGCTTCAAGGGCTGCCCCATCGTTAAGGGTTCGGCTCTGAAGGCTTTGGAAAAAGCTTCTTCCGGCGCTCCCGACGCAGAAGTTCTTGCGGCTCCCGAATGCCAGTGCATTCTTCAGCTTATGGACACCATCGACGCGTATATCCCCACGCCCCAGCGTGAAACCGATAAACCCTTCCTTCTTCCCGTGGAAGACGTATTCACTATCTCCGGCCGCGGCACCGTTGCAACCGGTAGAGTAGAAAGAGGTACCGCTCACGTAGGCGATCCCGCTGAAATCGTAGGACTTATCGACAAGCCCGTTGCAACCGTTATTACCGGTCTTGAAATGTTCCACAAGAGCGTTGACGAAGCTATCGCAGGCTTCAACATCGGCGCGCTTCTCCGCGGCATCGACAGAAAGGGCATTGAAAAAGGACAGGTTCTTGCAAAGCCCGGCACCGTTAAGACTGCTACCAAGTTCACCGCTCAGGTTTACGTTCTTAAAGCAGAGGAAGGCGGCCGTCACACTCCTTTCTTCAACCACTATCGTCCCCAGTTCTTCATCAGAACTACCGACGTTACCGGTTCTATCGACCTTCCCGCAGGCACCGAAATGGTTATGCCCGGCGATAACGTAGAAATCACCGTTGAGCTTATCAAGCCCGTAGCGGTAGAAGAAAAGCTGCGTTTCGCTATCCGCGAAGGCGGCAGAACGGTTGGTTCGGGTACCGTAGTTAAGATTCTCGGCTAATCAAAAACAAATACAAAGCGCCCTTTACGGGCGCTTTTATTTTTTTACTGTGCATAATTTCTTGCTTACAATATTGCGTTATCTAATTAACTCTTTTTGGTTATTGAAATTTTCAGTAATATTATATAATGACTCTACGAGTGCATATAATGTACAAATTAGAGAATAAAGGAGAAAATAAGATGTTTTGTAAGAATTGTGGCAAAGAAATCGACGATAAAGCTACGGTTTGCATCCACTGCGGTGTTCCTACCGCTAATGCGCAGCAACAGCAGCAGCCTGTAGTGACCGGCAACAAAACAAACGGCATCGCAATCGCGGGACTCGTACTTTCGATTCTCTGGTTCACGTCGCTCATCGGCTTGATCTTGAGTATCGTAGGTCTGCAGAAGTCTAAAACCGAAGAATATAACGGCAGCGGCAGAAGCGTTGCTATTGCAGGTATCGTAATCGGCGCTATTCTCGTAGCAGTTTTGGGTATCTGGTTCGGAACTTGCGGCGTTGCTTGCATTTCGGCTTGCAACGAAGTTCAGAACAATCCCGACCTTTACAGCGCGATTGCACAGATTATCGTTTAATTTAAAAACAACTAATAAAAAAGACGGGTTTTTAAACCCGCCTTTTTTGTTAATAATTATACCAAAACTTTTCGGAGGAATAATAAAATGTTCTGTACAAAGTGCGGTAAAGAGATTTCGGATAAAGCGGTTATATGCGTGCATTGCAGCGCGTCGGTAATTATTTTTACAAAAGATGGAAGAGCGCAGACCGTTGACATTTTGAAATTAAAATAATATAATAAAACAGAAGAAATACGGAGAGAGAGTTATGTTTTGCAGTAATTGCGGTAAAGAAATTCCTGACGAGGCGGTAATATGCGTGCATTGCGGCGCAATGACGGATGCGTCTCCGGCGGTTAACGCCCAACCGGCAGTATCGCGTAAAACGGGCAACGGCTTCGCTATTGCGGGTTTTGTTTTGTCACTGGTCGGAATTTTTTCAGGCACGTACACTTACGGCATATTTGCCATACTGGGCTTGGTTTTCAGCATTATAGGTCTTGTTAAGTCTAAAACCTGCGGCTCTGGCAAAGGCTTCGCTATTGCCGGAATTTCTATCAGCGCCGCTTCGATTTTTATAACTGTTCTTGTTATAATTTTAGCCGTTGGTTTATCGTTAACTCTTCCGATACTCGGTTCGGGTTCGGGATATTAATTAAATAAACCGCCCGTTCAGGCGCATTTCATAGAGATTAAAGGCAAGGAGAAGACATCTATCCTTGCTTTTTTATTTTTGTATTGCTATAATGAAATTACTATAAAAAATATTTAACAGAGAAAGACTATGGACGATAAGAAAAAACCGATATTCCCCGTAAATGCCGATAGCAAAGCTGCTGTCATAATATTTCTCATTGCATTGACGTTGATTGTCGGACTGACGTTTTCGCTATGGGGGATAACGCTAATCGGTACGTATGCGGTAAGATTATGCCTCATATTGCTCGTGACCGCCGCATATGCAGCCGTTGCCGTTGTCGCAATGAAACTAACAGCGCAGGAAAACCGGCTGTTACCCACTAAACGCAGATTGTGGCTACAAATTCTTATCGGAGTTGCGATTGCCGCCGCGCTGTGCCTGTTATTCGGAATCGTACCGATTTTATGCGGCGTAAGCCTCATCGGCTCGCATATGGAACCGTCCGCAGGAAATTTGGCAATTTCCGCTGTGCAGGATATTCTTTTTGTAGGAGTGGGAGAGGAAATCGTATTCCGCGGTTACGTACAGAATCAGTTTGAAATTTGGTTGAAAAAATGCAAATGGCTTGCGCCGCTGATTGCCGCCGCGTTGTTCGGACTTTGGCATATAATTAACGGAAGTCTGTTTCAGGTGCTGCTCACTACCGTTATCGGTTGCGTGTGGGGGTATTGCAAATACTTTATAAAAGACTGCACGCTGCTGTCTGTCATCATTGCGCACGGACTATATGATTTTTCTTTAGTGCTTTTAGCTTGCTTTATGCTATGATGTCAACTCTGAAAAAGTATAGCCCGCTATACTTCGCTTGCGAAGATAGCGGGCTATTTATTTGTCTACAAAAAAGTTCCTGTAATATTACACCCTTTACAAGAGCGGTTTCTTTATCTCTTGTTACGTCATTGAGCGCAAAAGCGAGATGACCGCTTTTTTTTGCGCTTCGGTAAGTCTTGAATACCGCGAATGTAATTCGTTCTCATAATCGGGCGATGCGGCAACGTCAAGATTTTCATCCGCAAAAAATTCCGCAAGGGTCATATTAAAAGCGCCGCAGATAGCGCGCAGGGTAGAAATTTTCGGCTCGGTATTGCGCGTATACAGATTATTCAAAGTCGATTGCGTAAGCATAGCTTCCATAGCAAGATTATTTACCGACCAGCCCCGTTCCCCGCGCAGTTTGTCAATTTTTTCAAGAATAGTCATAATAGTTTCCTTTACGCTATTGTATAACCAAAAAGAGTTAATTTGATAACACAAAATAGTTGACATTTTAACTCAAACGAGTTAAGATATTAACAGTACTTATGAATTTTGTACAAATAATTTAAAGGATATGGAAAAAAGAATGTTTTGTAAAAATTGCGGCAAAGAAATTGATGACAAAGCTACGGTTTGCATACATTGCGGCGTTCCTACCGCTAACGCGTAGCAACAGCAGCAGCCTGTAGTGACCGGTAACAAAACGAACGGTTTGGCAATTGCAGGACTCGTACTTTCGATTTTGTTTTGGACTTCGCTCATCGGCTTGATTTTGAGTATCGTAGGTCTTCAGAAATCTAAATCCGAAGAGTACAACGGCAGCGGCAGGGGCATTGCTATTGCGGGTATCGTAATCGGCGCAATCTTCCTTGTAACTTTAGTTATCTGCCTTGCAGCTTGCGGTAGCTGCGGCGCCGGTATTTTTAAAGCTTGTAACGAATTTCAGAACAATCCTCCTGACATTTACAGCACGATTGCACAACTTATCGTCTAGTTTTAATTAACAAAAAAACGGGTTTTTAAACCCGTTTTTTTTGTTAATATTGTCTTTGATTAAAATTGCCCCGCTCGCAAAGCGAGCGAGGCTTTAGTTTGATTGGAGTAAGGCGATTTTTTCTGCTTACGCAATTAAGATACGCCGTCAAACGTAAGGTTTGGGCGGTTATTTTATTTTTGAGCGAAATAATCGCATAAGTTGTTTAAAGCGCAGTTTTCGCAGTCGGGGCGCTGCGAGTGGCAGACCCGCCTGCCGTGGTAAATCAGATAGTGGTGGGCTTTGGACCATTCGCTTTTGGGGATAGCCTGCATAAGCCCCTGCTCGACCTTTTCGGGCGTATTGCCCTTTGAAAGTCCCAGTCTGTTTGAAACGCGGAAAACGTGTGTGTCCACCGCAATCGCGTCGCCGCCGAACGCTACCGCGTAAACGACGTTTGCAGTCTTTCTTCCGACGCCGGCAAGAGTTTGCAGCTCTTCCAAAGTCGAAGGGACTTTGCCCTGATATTTGTCAATTATATCGCGCGAGGCGGAGAGTATGTGCGCCGCCTTGTTTCTGTAAAAACCGCAGGCAAAAATATATTTTTCCAGTTCGGTCTGCGAAAGACGCAGCATCTTTTCGGGCGTATTATATTCGCGGAAGAGTACTTCCGTGACCTTGTTCACGCGCGCGTCAGTGCATTGCGCGGAAAGTATAACCGCGACCAGCAATTCGTACGACGAGGAGTATTTAAGCTCGGGCTTTGCGTCGGGGTAAAGGACTGCAAGTCCCTGCAGAATTTTTGTGTTTTTTCCTTGGTCCATACGGTAATTTTACCATAAGCGCGCCTTTGAAATCAACCTATTTTTCCGATAATCGTCTTGCCGTAGCTCGAATAAATTTTAAAAAAACCGTAAAAGACGGAATAACCGCCCGAACGAACGACGGCTTTAGCTCTTTCAAGCATGCCGTGCGGAAATTTAATTGAAAGCCCGCAGCCGACGTTTGCCTCTTTGGGCGTGTTTATAAGCCCTGCGGGTATGCCTGCCGCCCTTAATCTTGCGTTGCAGTCAATCGCCTGCGAACGCGAGCGGAAAACCGCAAGTATCTCTGTCATAAATTTATCCCTCGTATAAATAGAATATATTAATATTCTATGAAACTGATATAATTAATGATAAATTTTACGGGTACGGCATATATAAATAACGGTGCCGCCAAAAACCACGCTTTTTGGAAGGAGGAATTTATGATATATTTTGACAACGCAGCAACGGGCGGTTTCAAGCCCGACAGCGTTATAACGGCTGCCGCCGCGGCGATGAAATTCGGCGCAAATCCCGGGCGCAGCGGACATAAACTTTCGCTCGCCTGTCTGGAACGGGTGTACGCGTGCAGAAAGCTTTTATGCTCGTTTTTCGGCGGATACAGCTACGACCGAGTGGCGTTCACAAAAAACTGTACGGAGGCTTTGAATATAGCGCTCTGCGGCGTTCTGAAAGAGGGCGATAAAGTAGTCACTACCGTCGCCGAACATAATTCGGTTCTGCGTCCGCTGGAAATTCTGAAGAGCCGCGGCGTTAAAGTGGAGTACGCGCCGCTCACCGAAGAGGGCGAAATAGACCTCGAAGCCCTTTTCCGTATGGTAACGGCGGACACGCGCGCGGTGATTATAACCCTCGCTTCTAACGTGACGGGAACTTCGCCTGATATATCATTGGTACGCAAAAAAATTCCTGCCGAAACGCTCCTGATTTGCGACGGTGCGCAGGCTTGCGGACACGTCGCTATCGATATGAAAACCAACGGAATAGACGCTCTGGCGGTAGCCGGTCATAAGGGAACGCTGGGTATTCAGGGCAGCGGCGCGCTGCTGTTTTCCGAAAGGGTCGACCCTATGCCGGTGCTTTACGGCGGAACGGGCAGCGAGTCGTTCAATCTGAATATGCCCGATTTTTACCCCGACAGGCTGGAAAGCGGAACGCTTTCCTATCCTGCGATTGTGTCTTTGGGCGAGGGTATTTTATACTTACAGCAGAATATGAAAGCCGCGTCGCAAAAGGTGCTTTCGATGACCGAGTATCTGATTGACGGGCTTGAAAAAATAAAGGGAGTTAAGGTCTATTCGCAGCCCAACCCGTACGGCATAGTCGCGCTCAATTTAAGCAATATGCAGTCCGAAATTGCGGCGTACAGACTTTCCGAAGAGTTTGCAATCTGCGTGCGCGGCGGTCTGCACTGCGCGCCGCTGATGCACGCCGCATTGAATTCCGACGGTCTTATACGCGCGTCGATTTGCGGCTTTAACAGCGTAAACGAATGCTCGCAGTTTTTGCAGGCGATTAAAAAACTTGCCGCGGAGGGCTGAATGATTTTCAATTCCCTTTGCGAACTCATAGGCGGCACGCCTTTAATGAAGCTTTGCGCGCTCAAAAAACGCCGCGCTTTCAAGGCTGAAATTTTCGCCAAACTCGAATTTTTCAATCCGGCGGGTTCGGTTAAGGACAGGGTTGCAAAGGCTATGATAGAGGACGCCGAAAGAAAAGGTCTTTTAAAAGAGGGCGCAACCCTGATTGAACCGACTTCGGGCAATACCGGAATCGCGCTCGCCGCGATAGGCTGCGCCAGGGGATATAAAGTCGTTCTGCCCATGCCCGAAAGTATGAGCGCCGAGCGGCGCGACCTTTTAAAAGCTTACGGCGCGGAAATTGTTCTGACCGAAGCGGCGAAGGGTATGTCCGGCGCAGTGAAAAAAGCCGGAGAGCTTGCGAGGGAGCGCGGCGGCGTGATACTGGGTCAGTTTGAAAATCCGGCGAACCCTGCCGCGCACTTTCAAACTACCGGTCCCGAAATATGGGCGGACACGGGCGGCAACGTCGATATTTTTATCGCAGGCGTCGGAACGGGCGGAACGCTGACCGGCGCGGGAAGATTTTTAAAGAGTAAAAATCCGGATATAAAAGTAATCGCGGTGGAGCCTGCCGACTCGCCCCTGCTTTCGAAGGGAGTATCAGGTCCGCATAAAATTCAGGGCATAGGCGCAGGGTTTTTGCCGGAAGTTCTGGACAGGGAAATTTACGACGGCGTAATCGCAGTCGAAAACGCGGACGCTTTTGCCGCGGCAAAGGAGCTTGCGCGTACGGAGGGGATACTGGTCGGCATTTCTTCGGGCGCGGCGCTCTGGGCGGCAAGCCGCCTTGCCGCTTTGGAAGAAAACGCCGGCAAAAATATAGTCGTAATTTTTCCCGACGGCGGCGAAAGATACATATCAACCAAACTGTTCTCATAAAAAAATTCCGCTTGTTTTCAAGCGGAATTTTCAGTTAAATGTTTTTTAGTTGGGTTATGACTTCTTTCAGTTTTTTGCGCTTGAACCCGTCCACGAGTGGAGCGAGCGCGTTGTAAAAATTGTCAAGGTCGGCGTTTGTCAGCGTGCCGTTGCGCTTGCCGCGCTCGGCTTCGGCAATTATAGTACTCAATAACTGACCCTGGCTTTTGCCGTTCATCGCCTTTGAAACCGCTTTCGCAAGCTGTACGGTGTCGTTCATATCCTGCGATTTCGGCGCGTCGTTCGTGTTTTTGTCGTCTTCGGGGGTGTAGCTTTTAAAATCTTTCATAGTCGGCTCCGCATATAATGTTAATAACAATTTATGCAAGGAGTCTGAATTATGCAACTTTTTATAATACTCGCCCTGTTGCTTTTCGGCGGCAAGCGCGGCGCGCAAAATCTTTTGCAGGAAGTCCGCCCCATGCTTGAAAGCTTCGGCGGCTCGGAGATGCAGGAAGCGTTAAAGAGCGCGGACGAAATTTCGCAGGTTCTTTCGGCAGTGAACGCCTTTACGGGCGGTGGCAGTGATAACGGCGGGCAGCCGGTCGGCAATACGGTAAACCAAAAATACGACACCTCCGAAGGAGGTTTTCCGCTTGCGCCTATTTCGGAAATTGCCGACAGGGATATAACCTATTCCCTTTCAAAGTACATAGCGCAGGCTTAATTATTCTTCGGTCGGCTGCGGCTTTTTCCGTGACAGTTTGATTTTTTCAACTATTTTCATAACGCCGCATTCTATTTTGCCGCTCAATTTTTTAACCCCGATTTCAATACTGAATCTGTACGCAGTGGCAAGGATAACGCTGCCTGCAAAGTAAATCGCCGCAAGGGTCAGAATACTTAAAATAAAGTAATTATCGCCGCACCGCGCTAAAAAGAAGTCGTACCACTTCGACTGGATATACTCCGCAAAAAGGTTATTGTGGTGAATTATATAGATAAGCAGCGACAGTGAAGAAAGATAGTTTACGGATTTGCTGCGCATATCGCTCATGTTCGCAAGATTGAAAATAGCGAGGGAGAACACGATAATTACCGGACAGTGGATATGAACGTAGCCCAGCATTCTGTCGCGGAAAAACTCCACTTTCAGACCGAGGTAGTTAAGTCCCAGTCTTAAAGCTATGTACGCCACGGCGGAAACCACGCAGAGAATAACGTTTATCTTTTTGGAGTTGCAGAAATTCTGTCCGTATTTTTTAAAGTACGCTACTACGAAATAAATATTGATAAAGCACAGAAATTTGTTCGTGGAGGGAGCCGCGCCCAGGGCGTACAGCAAAATACTGCAGTGAAAGAACAGCAGCGCCGCGGCAATGCCCAGCGTAAGCTTGTCCAACTTGTTGATAATCAGATTGAACAGCGGATGCAATAGATAAAAAACTATGTAATAGCTTATAAACCAGTTGTTCTGAAAAATTGTGGGGAATACCTGCCTGACTATGGTCATGGGCGAAAGCTTATAGCCGAGCGCAAGTATCACGGACATAAAGATAAGCGAAATTATAAGCACGTTTAAAATCATGGTCGCGATTTTGCTTATGCTTATTTTTTTGCTGTCCACGAGGAAGTATGAGGAGCAAACTATAAAAATAACGTCGCCCACAAGCCCCGCGCCGCCCAAAAAATTTACCGCAATAAACTGCGGATTGCCCGTTGCGGTACCGTCGATAAAAGTCGACCCGTCTGCAAGAGTAAACGGGTTTTGCGGTACGGCGTGACAAATGACGATGAGTACTACGGCAAAAATTTTTATAAGCTCGATGCCCGATTTTCTACTGGCGTTTCTCATAAGTTTTCTCCATTTATAAAAGTATAACATCTGACGGGCAATTTTTCAACCCTTTTATTTGCCTTTGCTTGACTTGAACCTGCTGCGGCGGTATAATCGTTTTAAAATAAAATACGGCCGCGCGGCCCAAGGACAAGTTATGGAAACGAAAAAGGTCCGTCTTTCAAATATAGAGCTTTTGAAGGTAATAGCTTTAATACTGATTATTTTCTCGCACAGCGTACCCTACTACGGGGACGCGTCGGCGGATTATTATTTCGATATAAATCTGGTGGCGCCTAATTTCCAGTACGCGGTGATGAGCTATTTCAGATACTTCGGGCAGGTAGGCAACGCTATTTTCGTATTCTGCTCGGCGTATTTCCTGGTGGACAGCAAAACGGTTAAAGGCAAAAAAATTCTCTATATCCTCTTCGATACTTTTGTAATTTCCGTAATCTTTTTATGCGGATTCCTCGCAGGCGGTTACAAGCTTTCGGTTGGAACAATTCTTTTGCAGCTTATCCCAATAACTTCGCGCTTTAACTGGTTTATCGGCTGCTATCTCATTATGTACGCGGTCCATCCGCTGCTGAACAAGATAATTCACGGTACGCAAAAGAGATATCTGTTGCTGTTCAATATCTTCATTTTCGTTTTGTACTGCGTTTTGGAGTTTGTCGGCGGAGAGCTTCTGAATATGTATTACTATACGCATCTGGTCGGCTTTATCTGTATGTACTTCTTCGCCGGCTACGTGAAAGTACATATGCAGAACTTTATGAACAAAACGAAATTGCAGGCGGTCATTCTCGTCGTTTGCTTCGTGTGTCTGACGGGCTTAATTGCGTTGACCGAGTTTCTGGGAACGAAGATAGACTTTATGTCCGATAAAATCAATCACTGGGACGAGATAAACAACCCGTTCATGATCGGCATAGCGATTTCATCTTTCGCGCTGTTCAGCAAGATAAAATTGCAGAGCAGGGTAGTCAACTATATTTCGTCGCTGTCGCTCATTGTGTATATGATTCACGAAAACAAGCTTTTCAGAGATTTGGTCCGTCCGCAGATTTTCGACTGGATTTATAAGACCTTTACATATCAATATCTCGTCGGCTGGTGCGTGCTGCTTGTTAT
The DNA here is from genome assembly GCA_964503655.1 of uncultured Clostridia bacterium. GTDB lineage: Bacteria > Bacillota > Clostridia > Christensenellales > Borkfalkiaceae > Coproplasma. The sequence continues at coordinate 142,063 of CAZDAG010000003.1, forward strand.
CGTAACTTTCGTCGTAGCGGTGGCACTGGCGGCGGCGTATAAGCAGACGGTGGGCTGGCTTCTGAAAGCGGCGATAGACAAGTGCTATCCAAAACTTTCAGCCGCCGGCAATAAGCTTTTAGACAAGCTTGAAAGTAAAGATTAAATGTTACCGCGCCGCGCGCCTTCGGGTACGCGGCGCAAAAGTTTGTATTGATTTTTGAACACGGGTATGATACAATTTACTTATGAAGACAGGAATTGCCACGGGTAGTTTAATAAATTGCGAAACCGAGGGCGCGCTTTCACTATTAAAGGAAGCGGGCGCGGAAGTCTGCGGAGTTGACCTTCGTACTTTTTACGAGTACCGCCCCGAGTTCGCCAGGAAATTTGCTTCGAATGCGGAAGGAGCGGAAGTGAACTCGGTAAGCGTTTCGCCGCTCAATTTCGAGGCGCAGCTTTTCAGCGAGAGCCGCAGAATCCGCGGCGACGGCTTTTACTGGCTTGACCAGGTCGCCCGTTCGGCGCAGCTTTTCGGCGCAAAGTACTATGTTTTCCGCGGCGCGCCGCAATCGGCTGATTACGATAAAGTTGCAGAACATTTGCGCGAGATTGCCGACTTTTGCTCGCGCTACGGTGTTACTCTCTGTCTTGAAAACGACCCGAAAGGGGTTTACTGTCACCCCGGAATTTTTAAAGAGCTTAAAAACAGGTGTCAAAGTATTGCCGCGGTTTTCAATTACGCCAAAGCGAAAAAGTCATGCTATCCCTATCAGGCATATCTTGTAGAAACGGGCGTGCATCTTGCCGAAGTCCGTCTTGACGGCAGCGAGGGCTGCGAAGAGATAATCGCGGACTTGAAAAAACTCGGCTATACCGGCGCGGTTTTAGTCGAAACGCAAAGCGATACCGCACAAGCTTTTGAATATATCAAAGAGCTTATATAATTAATGAAAAAACGCAAGTTATCAAAAAAGAAAAAGTTTGAATTAGCCGTTACTATTATCTTAATCGTGTTGATAGGGCTTGGCATCGCATTTTGTATCATATACGGCTACGGAAAATATTGGATCGGTTTTTCAATCAGTCTGGCTTCTGTAATTGTGTTAAGTCTTATTTGTATTCCGGTATATTATCACGGTACGACGTACGAATGTCCGAAATGCGGAAAAATATTTAAAGCAAATCCGTATAAAGTCTTTTTCACAAACGGCATTTTAGGCCTTTTTGATTTCGGCGGCAGCGGCTCGAAATATGCAAAATTAAAATGCCCCGAGTGTAAGACAAATGACTGGTGCAAAAAGCATTATTCGTAAACAATATAAAATGCTGATGACTTTGCGTCAGGGGTGGATGTTGAAAATTTAAAGCGGCTTTCAGATAAATGATTTTAAATATAAAGTTGCGGGGCGGTTAATGTGCAATTAACCGCCCCGCGTCATTTTATAAATCTTTTAAACCAAGCAAGTAGTCCACCGAAACACCGTAAAACGCCGCAAACTCCGCAAGCAATGCAAGCGGCGGTTCACGCTGTCCCTTTTCATAATGCAGATAAGTTACGCTGTTGATGTCAAGGAGCTTGGCAAGCTCGCGCTGCGTAAGTCCGCGCTCGTCACGCAGTTCCTTCAATCTTTCCCCGAGAATAATTTTCATTTTTATTATCCTTTTATACTTGACATATTACCAATTTGGTAATATAATTAACACAAAACTACCAAAATGGTAGTTTATCGAGGAGGGAAATATTGTGGAGTCTAAATTCACGGGTGGTGTTACTTTAAGCTTTTACAAGCTTGCAGTGTGGCTCGTTTCGGGATTAACGCTCGGGCTTTGCTATCCTGTCATGGCTTGCGGCTATTGGAGGTGGAAGGCAAATCACACATATATAAACGGTTTAAAAATGCAATTTACAGGCAAGGCTTCGGCGTTGTTTAAAAAATTTATAGTTTGGTTGACTCTTTGTATTTTAACCGTCGGCATTTACGGTATCTTGAAATTAAATTATGATATTTTAAAGTGGCAAATTGAAAACACTCACATTGAAGGCAGGGAAGGGCAGAAATCATATTTTGACGCAAAGTGGTATCACCTTTTAGGCGCGCGGATGTTATGCGCGCTGACGATGACTGTTACGTTGTCTATAGGCGGTGCCTGGATTCACTGTGCCTATCAGGAATGGCTTTGCTGGCGCACGTATATAGACGGAAATAACCTTGATTTTAAAGGCGCGGGCAAAGAGCTTTTCTTTAAGAATGTATTGTGGGGTTTACTCACGGGATTGACGTTGTATATTTACGGTTTCTGGCACGTTTTGAATATCGTAAGATGGGATACGGCGCAAATTGAATTTAAAGGTAAAGAGGACGTGGTTGCAGGCAAAACCGTTTTAATCATACGCCCTGAACCCGCTTTGCCCAAGTCCGTTGCCGCCGTCAATAAGCCCGTTCCGGGGGACCGTTTTAAAAGAGTTTACGATTTTATGAAAGTAAAGCGCGCAATGATGTGCTTTACGCTTGAAATTCCGTTTATTATCGGCGTTACGCTCTTAATGGCGTTTACCCTGGGGTCTTTGACCTACCTGCTGGCGCCTGCTTTATTGTGGTTTTTGGTTCTGCTGTCGCTGCCCTGTATTTTTATCGTCGAAGAACGATTTAAAGAGATTGGCGAAATTAAACTTGAAAGCGCAATGGCGTGGAGCATTACGGGTTTGATTTTTTCACTGGCAATTCCTGTTTTTCTTCCTATATTCATTTACGGTTTAGTAGAAATTGTCAGACTGAAAGAATGGATTTACGGAAACGAAGAAATCGGTGAGGCAATTATAAGCGAACAGGAAGAGTATTTTGATGCGTCCAAAAAGTATCAGAATTATATCTGGGATTGCGCTAATTATAAAAAAGCAGTCAAAAATTATGCAAAAGGCATGATTGATTATAACGAAAAACTCAAAGCGTATAAGGACGCTACGGCAGTCCGGTAAAACAAATTACACACGGCGGACTTTTTGTTCCGCCGTGTGTTTTATAATAAAAAAGATGAAAAAATTTTAAAACTATGCTTGTCGTACCGCAAGCATATTTTTGTTAAAGTAATTAAAAAAAGTTAAAGCATTTTTAAAACTATGCTTGTCGTACCGCAAGCATTTTTTTATTAATGTAATTAAAAAAAGTTAAA